>DGQT01000010.1 GCA_002390845.1 Chitinophagaceae bacterium UBA4407
CTTAGGAGTTGTATAGAAGCGAAGATTATAAAAAGTAATAGCTTTAATAATAAACCATTCTCATGGCTAGATTTATTTGGATAGATATTATCGACAAAGAATTAATAGAGCAAACGGGCAAACTTGACTTGGGTCAGTGCGGACTTAAAGAAATCCCCGAACAAGTAAAAAGTATGTCTTGGCTGAAAATATTGATTTTAGGGAATAACGAGTATGCAGAAGTCAAGACTGAAAATCAATACAGTGAAAATTTTATTGATACCAACAATATAAGTTCTGTTGTAAACAATTTGAGACAATTAAAGCAATTATCCCTTAGTAAATTAAACCTTATCAGTATACCAATAATAGCCGAATGTAAAGAATTAGAATACTTAGACCTGTCTTCCAACCAAATTAAGGAAATAAAAGGTTTAGAGAAATTGACTGCACTACGAATTCTTGATCTCTCACATAATCAAATTCAAAAAATAAATGGACTTGAAAATTTGTCAGTACTAAATTCGTTACAACTTTCTTATAATAAAATCAGCGAGATAACTGGCCTCGAAAATTTAAAAAACCTAAATAAACTTTTTTTAAATAATAACACGATTGGTTCAATTGAAGGTTTGGATGAATTGAAAGAATTGAATCGAATAGATTTATTTAGTAACCAAATAACTTTACTAACTGGTTTTGGTAAGCAAGAAAAATTAAATGCACTTTACCTGTATAGTAATCGGATAACTGAAATAAATGGGCTAGAAAATTTGAAAATGCTCAATACACTTGATTTATACGACAATGAGATTACTAAAATTGAAAACCTTGAAAATCTAACTCAATTAAGTGAACTTAGTTTGTCATACAACACAATTAAAAAAATTGAAGGCTTAGAGCATCAAAAATCTTTAACCAAACTTAATCTATCTCGTAATGAAATAAGTAATATTGAAAGTTTACAGTCACTCACAAAACTTTACGATCTTAATTTATCAAGCAACAAAATTCTTAAAATTGAATCATTTGAATTATTTCCTTTATCTCTTACTACCCTCTTTTTATATGATAATCCAATTGAAAATATCAATAAAACAGTATTTGGAAGTATTAATGATTATAACTGTTTAAATGATTTAAAGAACTTTTTTGCTGAAGATGTCGAAGTAAATGTGCCGGAAGTAAAACTTATCCTCACTGGTAACAGTGATGTTGGCAAAACAAAATTCTGTACCTATCTTATCAAAGGGGAGTATAACACCCAAAGAAGTTCTACACATGGATTAAAAGTACATTCTTTGAAGTTAAGTAAGTCGATAAAACGGCAATATGATTTTACTGACGATACTAAGATATACATCTGGGATTTTGGAGGTCAGGAGTATTTTCATAATACACATCAACTTTTCTTTAATCAGTCTGCAGTATATATTTTTTTATGGGAAAAAGACACCAATAAAAACCAACCGGTGTTGACAGAAATTTCTAAAGATATTAATGGCGGGAATGTAATAAACCGAGTTCTTGAACATTTTGACGCTTCTTATTGGCTTAGTAACATTCGCCACTTTGCAGAAGATGCAACTATTATCGTTGTACAAAACAAAGTAGATAACTATCAGCAAAACAAAGAACCATTTGAATGGCTGCCTTATGAAACTGTAAAGCAATATAAATGCGGAAATCAATATCATATTAGTATTAGTAAGTCCGCAGCTAAAAACCTCAATTATTGGTATGATTTTGAAAAATTGAAATATGTAATTTTCAGTGAATTAAAAAACTTTGTATCGAAAAATAAGGAAGGGAATATTTATAATCAAGTCCGTAAAGAAATCGAAAAAAGAAAAAAAGAAAATTATTGGAAAGCAGAAGATTTCGAAATATTCATTGATGACTTAAAAAAGAAATCATTGAGTTTAAAGGCTAAGGACATTGACAATAAACTGGTTATAGAACATTTTTGTAGACAGGGTAAAGTTTTATTTCCGTTAACTCACAACTTAGATCCGGGAAAAGTAATTTTTACTGATCCTCAATGGCTAAGCGAAAAAATTTATAAAATACTAAATGATGCAGTGTTGCAACGTAATGGTTTTTTTGATGAACAAAATTTACAGACACTCGTGGCCAATAAAACAATCGAAAACAATCAAATTTTAAGGCAGATCATTGACCTAATGATACAATACAATATTGTTTTTTATAATGCTATTAAAAGTCAATATGTGGCACCACAATATTTACCCGAAGTACCTACAATCCATTTTTCAGAGGTAAAAAAATTATTGTTCCTCCCACAGTTGGTTATAAAGATTGATGGCTTTTTGCCAAAATCAGTGATTAATAATATTATTGCTAAGTATGCTGTTAATGATGATACTGCAGATTTTTATAAGTATGGTGTAAAAACTCAAGCTAATAAAAACATATTGCTAATTGACGCAGATTACGGGAATAAGAAAATTTATGTTTATACAGATGCTAAACATGCCATATTCATTCGAGATGTTTTTGCAAACATTATTAAAGTACTTGGGATAACTCAAAATATAAGTGAACCTATTACCATTACTGATTCTAAAATTGTTCCCGATAATGTCATTGAAAGTGACAATGAAATCACTAATGCAGCAAGCAACAACATTTTAGTTTCAATTGACGATAAAATATTTGTGAATTGGGTAGAGTTGTGGAATAGCTATAGAAATAACCCAGATAACGATTATTGTACAGCGGAGGATGGTAATATGGTGTTACGAAAAATGTTTGCTCCTTATTTTCTCCCTTATAATGAAGTAAAGAGTTTTAAAACCAGTGAACAAAAAAAGCCAAATAAGTTATTCATTTCTTATTCCTCAAAAAACACGGAATTTATGCGCCGTTTTGAAACGCATTTGGAACCACTTAAAAGAAATGGTATGATTGAATTGTGGCATGACCGTATGATAGAGCCAGGTACGAAATGGGATGATTCTATTAAACAAGAAATGGGTACAGCCGATATTATAGTATTTCTCTTGAGTCCAGATTTTATTGCAACGAGTTATATTTTTGAATTTGAAATTCCGCAGGCTATTAAGCAAATGGAAAGCGATAATTCAAAATTATTTTTTGTTGAACTACAATCTTGTAGCTGGAATAGAACCGTTTTATCACGTTTTCAACAAACTACTGGTCCTCTTTCTGACAACAAGGGTGTTATTACTATCGGGGAGCCTTTAAAGGATACACAATGGAAATTAGTGATCGATGAGCTTGAGAAAAAAATAAAGAAATAAGTTCTTCCCGTCGTCGGAGTTGTCTACAACAATTTTAGCTTCATTAAAAGCTCCCATAAAATTATCTACTGTATAAGAATGCGATCCCGAAAAACAAGTTCAAAACAGGCTGCCACGCTTCGCTTAAATGTCGCCATGAAAGAGGAACTATGAACCGAGCGTGGCAAGAGGCGATGCCCAAAGTATCTTCAGCCTGGCTCATAAAAACTCAACAAAAAACGGGGAACGGAATTTAGCAGTTATCTTTGCGCCGCAGATTATGAACTTAAGTGTGTTGATGGAGCAGTATCAGAATTCGCCCCGCCTTTTTCAATTGGCGGACAGGCTGACATTTGCCGATACGCAGAAAATATTCCTTAAAAATTTATTGGGCAGCAGCGCGGAGTTTGTAGTGAGCAGTGTGTTTATGCACAAGCATTGTCAGGAGCTTAACCATTTGGTGGTATTGAACGATGCGGAGGAAGCGGCGTATTTCCACAACACTTTGGAGAATCTTACCAATGCGCTTGACCTGTTTTATTTTCCTTCTTCGTTCAAGAACCGCAAGAACTTTAAGTTGCTTAATTCGAGCCATGTAATGCTGCGCACAGAAATGCTGACCAAGTTATCTGCAGGCGGCAACCGTAAAATAATTGTTACTTATCCCGAAGCTTTATTTGAAAAAGTGGTGTTGCCAAAAACACTGAGCGCCAATATCATCAGCATAAAAGTAAATGAAACCATCAGCCCGGATAATTTGATGGAGCTCTTTGTAATGTATGGTTTTGTGCGCACCGATTTTGTATACGAGCCGGGGCAGTTTGCTTTGCGTGGCGGTATATTGGATATTTATTCTTTCGGTAATGAAAAGCCTTACCGTGTGGAGTTGTTTGGCAATGAAGTGGACAGCATCAGGATCTTTGACCCCGAAACGCAGTTGAGCGAAAGGAAGCTGATGCAGGTAAATATTATTCCGAATGTGGAAACGCAATTCGACAGCGGTGAGAAAGTTTCGCTGCTGGAATTTTTACCAGAGAATACGATTGTGTGGCTGAAAGACTGGGATGTAATTAAAGAAAAAATCGTTGTGCAGGAAGAAGACCTGGAAGGGTTTCTGGGTATGCTCGACGATGGTTTCCGAATGCAGAACAGCGAGGAAGATGATGATACGCAAGTAGTAAAAAATGTGAGGCGTGATGATTTTGTAAATGGCATTGCCATAGAAAAATTATTTGCGTTAAGACATATTGTGGAGTTTGGTTATAAGCCGCAACTCTCCAATTTTGAAATTGAATTTAAAACAAAAGCACAGCCGTCTTTCAACCGTCAGTTTGATTTACTGATCAAAGACTTAAAAGCTTATGAAGCTGCGAAATACAGCATTTTCATTTTTGCAGAACAGGCCAAACAATTAGAAAGGCTGAACAGTATTTTTACTGACCTGCATACAGAAATACAGTTTGTTCCGGTTGCCACTTCTATACATGAAGGCTTTATTGATGAAGATATGAAAGTGGTTTGTTATACCGATCACCAGATATTTCAACGCTATCATAAATACCGCGTAAAGCAGGCATACAATAAAAACAAAGCACTTACTTTAAAAACACTCCGCGACCTGCAGCCGGGAGATTATGTTACACATATAGATCATGGCGTGGGTACTTACAGTGGTTTGCAGAAACTGGATGTAAACGGAAAAATACAGGAAGCGGTGCGCATCATTTACCGCGACAGCGATATTCTGTATGTGAACATTAACTCGCTCCATAAGATTTCCAAGTTCACGGGCAAAGAAGGAACGATTCCTAAGATCAATAAACTGGGCAGCGATGTATGGAACAAGCTGAAAGAAAAGACCAAGGTAAAAGTAAAAGAGATTGCCTTCGACCTGATAAAATTATACGCCCAACGTAAGGCCCAGCATGGCTTTGCACATTCTGCCGATACTTACATGCAAACGGAACTGGAAGCCTCTTTTATTTACGAAGACACACCAGATCAAAGTACCGCCACAGCCGATGTAAAAAGGGATATGGAAAGCCCCAGCCCCATGGACAGGCTGGTTTGCGGCGATGTGGGTTTTGGCAAAACAGAAGTTGCTATACGCGCTGCATTTAAAAGTTGTGTTGATGGTAAACAGGCTGCCATTCTTGTACCAACAACCATTCTTGCATTTCAGCATTATAAAACTTTCCAGGAAAGATTGAAAGGTTTTCCTGTTACGGTAGATTATATCAACAGGTTTAAATCAGCCAAAGAAAAAAAGGAAACGCTGCAAAGAGTAGAAGAAGGGAAAGTAGATATCATCATTGGCACTCATGGTTTGCTTGGCAAGGAAGTTAAGTTCAAAGACCTTGGCATTATGATCATTGATGAGGAACAAAAATTTGGTGTGGGCCATAAAGAGAAACTGAAAACATTGAAGACTAATGTGGATTGCTTAACACTCACCGCTACACCTATACCACGTACACTTCAGTTTAGTTTAATGGGTGCAAGGGATTTGAGCATCATGAATACACCGCCACCCAACCGCCAGCCGATACAAACGGAAGTGCATGTGTTCAACGATGATTTTATTCGCGATGCCATTTACTTTGAAACAGAACGCGGTGGCCAGGTATTCTTTATTCACAACCGTGTGTTGGGTTTGGCAGAAATGGCCGGGTTAATACAAGGCCTTTGTCCCGACCTGAGCATCGGCTTTGCTCATGGTCAGTTAGAAGGCCACGAACTGGAAGAACGCATACTCGATTTTATAGAAAAGAAATACGATGTACTGGTTTGCACCAACATCGTGGAAAGCGGTGTGGACATTGCCAATGTAAACACCATCATCATAAACAATGCACATCATTTTGGGTTAAGCGACCTGCATCAATTGCGTGGACGTGTTGGTCGCAGCAACCGTAAAGCTTTCTGTTATTTGCTGGCACCACCCATGAGTACGTTGCCCAGCGATTCAAGAAAACGGTTGCAAACATTAGAGCAGTTCAGCGATTTGGGCAGTGGTTTCCAGATTGCCATGCGTGACCTTGATATTCGCGGCGCAGGTAATATGCTGGGCGGCGAACAAAGTGGTTTTATGGCCGAGATCGGTTTTGAAATGTACCAGAAAATTCTTGACGAAGCCATCCGCGAATTAAAACGCACATCGTTTAAAGATTTGTTTAAAGACGAGATCAGCAAGCAGGATGATTTTGTAAGCGACTGCACCATTGATACCGACCTGGAAATACTGATACCCGATGAATACGTGGAAAGTATTACCGAACGTTTATCGCTTTACACAAGGTTAGACAGTTGCGAAACTGAAGAAGACCTCGTTGCTTTTCACACAGAAATGGTTGACCGTTTTGGCCCCATACCAAAACCGGTGGAAGACTTGTTTACCACGGTTCGCTGCCGAAAACTAGCTGTGGCGCTGGGTTTCGAGAAAATGAGTTTAAAGCAGGAAATACTGCGCTGCTATTTCATCAATAAAAATGATTCCCCTTATTTCGAATCTTCCATATTTAAAAACACTTTGGAATATCTGCAAACGAGTACCAACAAAGCCCGTTTAAAACAGGTTGCCAAAAACTTTTTACTGGTGGTGGATGATATTAAAAATATGGAAGCCATGCATCGCTTTCTCAAACAGATGCACAAAGGCGTTATAAAGCCTGCGAAAGAACTTGCTGTATAAATGTTTGGCAATTCATTTGGTTTTTCTAACTTCACTGAAACAACCAAAACATGGCAGACAATACTTTCCTGGGAACCGAAACGCTTCCCGACATTACACCTACAAGCGATGAAAAAACAATGGCTATTTTATCGCACGTGTTAACATTCGTGGCCGGTTTTTTAGCACCATTGATCATATATCTTATTAAGAAAGATGAATCAAAATTCATTTCGGCACACGCCAAAGAATCACTCAATTTTCAGATCACTATTTTTATCGTAATCATCGGGCTTTGCATTACCATTATTGGTATTCTACTGGTATGGGTTGTAGGTATACTGGCAATCATACTGGTTATTATTGCAACCATAAGGGCAAGTGAAGGCAAACTTTACAGGTACCCGTTCAGCATTCGATTTATAAAGTAATTTTTTTGAGCCGGGCATTTGAACATGCATGAGGCATCCTTGCGTCGCACTCTTGTGCGTTCGGATTATCTTTTGAGCTTTAACACCGCTGCTGATTATTTTTACCCAGGCATTTCATACGTTCTGATTTTTTTTGAATTCAAAAAACAGTAAGCCAGCCTGCGCTATGCTGAATAGAATTACAAACGTACAAGTGTGCGACGCAAGAAAAGTTGCCATCTGTTATTTTGCCGGGCTAAAAATTCCCTGTCTTTTTTCTCCGGAATAATTACAAAATACTTTTTTTGCGGTGGCGGGCGTTATTACGCATACAATTCCCCAAAGATGCCCCTGAAAAGTATACTCCTTTTACTTATTATTATCTGTAATTTTTTTTCGGTAACAGCACAAGAAGTAACCTGGGAAGATGCAAAACTTAACACGGCGAAAAACGCTGTTTACATGAAGCAGGATGAAAGAGAGATGATCTATGAAATAAACAGGTTGCGCTCTGATCCGCCACGTTATGCAAAACTCTTTGTTACCATTCAGCTTAAGAACGCATTAGAAGTTTATAAGGAAGACGGGCGTGGCGACAGCAGTTATTCCATTACTACATCTTACCAGGACAATAAAATCAGCAGTGTTGACACCAACTGGCATTTTTCAAACGAAGAAGAGTTGCATGCATTGCAAACATTGTATGATACGCTGATGCATTTGAAACCACTTTCAATTTTACAACCGGATGAAGGCATTTATAAAGCCTGCATAAAACATGCAAAGAACAGGGCGGCTGCGGGGAGTTTTGATCATATAGACACAGACGGAACCTGGCCGTGGGACAGGATTTTGAAATATTCGCCCAGGATGGAAGAGGGTAATGAAAACCTTGCTATGAATGGTAACGCCCCTGTGCGAATTATTGTTATGCAACTATTAAATGATGCAAATATTGATGGCTACGGCCATCGTTATAATTTGCTTGACGCAAAATGGACGCATGTTGCATGCTATGCAACAAGGCCGCCTTTAATGGAGTCGAAATGGTGGATACAGAATTTCGGAAAAATAAAAGCAAATGAACCAAAGAAGAAAGTGTTGAAGGCTACGGTTCGGTAAGAAAGTTGAATAATATATTGAACGTACAATTGTGCGCCCCGGGTTCCGCGCCGCTCTTCGCATAGGCGTCAAGCTATTTTATTTATACATTGTTCAAATTCAATGCCGGCATGCTCATTGCCGCATTGCATTGTCCTTGCAGCGGCGCTGCACCCGCTTCTTTGCTGCGATATGGCTACGCCATCGCAGCAATTCCGGCTTTGCCGGAACCGAACCGGCTGAGGCACCTTATGCAAGGACGGGTATTAGAACGCACGATGGAAATGACACTGTAAAATCTTTGAAACCCTGTACAGCAAAATGTTTCAGCTTATAGTACTGAATTTTAGCTTGATGCTCATGCGCTCGTTGGGGCATGCGCAAGAAAAGCTTGGTGCTTATTCTTTGGCCGGGTACAAAATAAAATCACCTGCCTTTTATTGACAGGTGATTTTTATTTTACAATAATGCTGTACTTATTGCTTTACAAGTTTAGCCATTTGCTTTTCACCATTGGCGCCGGTAAGGGTTACAATGTACATTCCGTTTGAGAAATTGTGAATATCCAAAGGCAGCCTGTTTGCTCCTGCAACTGTTACGCCTTGTTTTCGTAGCAGTATTTTTCCCGTTAAATCGGTAACCTGCATCAGGTAATTGTATGATGATGCAGTAGTGAACGAAAATACTGCCTGGTCTTTGGCTGGGTTGGGCATAATGTATGCAGCTTTATTTGCCAGTTGCTGCGTTTGATCTGTTTCGCCTGCAGTTGATGCAGAAGCATCAGATACGGTTGTACTAACACCACCTGCAAAAGCAGCATTTGGCCTGACATACAGAGAATAACCCGAGGATGTTCCGCAATTATTTTTTGCTTTCGCCACCACATTGCCAGAATTATTGCCCCAGGTAACTGTAATAGATGATGTATTGTTGCCTGCTGTAATATTTGCATCGTTTGGAATAGTCCAGGTGTAGGTTATTCCTGCAACTGCCGGGGTTACGCTATACTTTATTCCTTTCTGTTGTTTTTTTACAGAAGTGGGGCCATTTATATTGGCTGGTTTGTCGGCGATGGGGTTTATAGTACGATCGTAATAACTGCTTACACCGCATCGCGCTGCCGCTGCAACGGATATTGTTTTGCTTGAACTATAGGATGGCATGTTTACCGTAATGCTGTTGCTGTTTTTATCTGGCGAAGTAATAGAACTGCCTGCGGGAAGCGTCCACATATATGAAGTGGCGCCAGAAATGGTGCTTGTAGAAAAAACAAATGATCCTCCTTCGCAAATGCCTTTTTCATCTGCGGCATCGCTGTTCATACTCGTTGGTTTTGAAGGCGTGTTGTTTACACCGTTATCGAGATTAATATTGCCATTTTTTGTACATCCGTGGGCATCGGTTACAGTATAACTTTTGAAACCCGAAGCCTGGCTAAATGTACCGGTACCCGAATAAGGGATGGTGCCACCGGTAGCAGAGATTTTTATAGTTGTGCTGCCACCCTTGCAATAAATCGAACTGTCTGATGTTATAGTTACCGCAATAACATCGGGGTTTGTAATTGCAAAAGTTTGGGATATTTTACAGGCACCCTGGGATGTTACTGTTACCGTATAATTTGCTTCTTTTAAACTGGCTATATTCTGGGAAGTGGTTGCATCGAAAGTACTTAGTGTGCTTTCCCACAGATAAGTAAAAGGGCCGGTACCACCCGTTGGCGCCAGGTTGATGGCACCATCTTTATCGTTATTGCAGGTTATGTCTGATACTGCTGCATTTAAGGTTGGGCTGCTGTTTACTGCAATACCCGATGCTGCAATGCTTAAAGAAGTTGTGCCGCCACCTGTTACTGGTATGGTTCCGCTATATGAGCCAGCTGTTGCAGTTGTAAGTTTTACATAAATATTGTTATTTATGGTAGTGCCATAACCACTAAAAATTATAGTGTCTTTAAAAGTACCTGTGGCTGAAGTTGAAAAACTGTAACCGGATAAAGGACCAATCGTAATATCGGTTCCATTTAAAAACTGCCCTTGTAATAAAAATGAGTTGGCGGTACTGGTTGAATTAATGCAAATTGTATCAAAAGATGGAAGTGGCGAAGCAAATAAACCAATGTTTGAAAGGCTTGTGTCGGGCCTTGAAAGTTCTACCAGGCTAAAAATTACATTCTGGCTATTGGTACTTTTTATATAAAAGTCTGAAGCACGTGTAGCACGGTTGCCAAAATAAGCGTCATTTAAGGTAACAGAAAGCTTCTTCCATTTACCGGTATTCGTGCAGGTAACCTGGGTAGATGATTTATCTGTTCCGCCTGTTTTTGAGTCGTAATATAAACGAAAACTTCCGGTGCCATTATCAAGGTATGTGATATCAATTGTTACCGGGTAAGCCCCGTTTAGTGGTGCATATCTCAGAAATGCACTGGCAACATCAAAGTACAATGCATTTTTTCCGTTGGTAAGATCGAACCCCCTTGCAAACCTTCCGTGCATTGAGTTGGGTTCAGCAATTGCGGCAACATTCCAATAACCGGCACTGGTTGTGTTGGCGTCTATCTGGTTAATCCATCTTTCGTAGTTTCCCGGGAAAATATTCCAGCCAACATCATTTGTGCCTGTGGCATCAAGATTGTCTGTTTCAAGCATTGTCGCGGTATTTACATCTTCGAGTTTTGCACCATAAAGCAGATATTTATTTGCAATATTTATGTATCGCAGGGTATTTGTCCTGCTCACCGTTCCATAAGTGCCGGCGGGAAAGCGCACCGCATCTGAAGCATCCAAAGCATCTTTTAGTGCACACATGGCATTTGTGGCCGTAGTTGCATTTTTTTGACCTGCATATTTATTGAAGTGCAAGAATGGTGGATCAAAATTTTTGTCCATTAAGTACTCAGATTTTTGATTACTCCAATCCAGTCCCCAATAAATACTGTAATTATAAACGGCAAACATGTTTTTGTATGGCGCGTTTGTCCACCACGCATAAGTCAGATTATCAGCTGAAATTTCAGCCCGGGCTCTTACATAAGAACCGCTTTGAGGAAGATTAAGTACATCATAAAGCCAGGCTGCTTTGTTTCTTTCATCATTTAGCTGGTATCCTTTTCCAAGTGATCCTGTTTTGATCCATCCGTTCGGGCAGTTTTGAAGTAGCCATGCCATCTGTTCGTTACCCAGATTACCAGGATTGCTAATCAATGTAATTTTAGGATTGGTGTTCTTGTATTCATTATAAAAATATTTGGAGAAATCATAAAATAGTGAATCAAACTGATTGTTTGTTATTGCATACTGCGTTGCAACATCTCCTTTATAGCCAATGTAGTCTCCGGTGTTTCCAAAACAAGCCTGTACAGCAATGATTTTGTTACGGATATTAGGCGCAAAAGCTTCTACATGCTGACGCACTTTGGTAACCATTCGCTTAAAGTAAACGCCATAATCAGGGTCTAAGTAATAGGGTGAAAAGCCGGTTACTGCCCCGGCAGCATTTTTTTCGTTTACTTTAGGCACACCACCCGTTGTAAAAAGCCAGTCGGGGCACTCATCTTTTACATATATCTTATACATTACAAGAAGCCCCCCTTCAGCACGGGCATTAATTTCGGCGTCAAAAATACTCCAGTCCCAAACGTCTGGGGCAATTTCTAAATCTTTCCAACCGAGGTTGGAAAACCTGCCTGAAATTTCAGGATAAAATTTAGCGGTTAAAGGTTCTGCACCAAACTGCCAAACACCAAATTTTAAAATCGAGTCTGTGGATTGTGCAGATGAGTAAATGGGGCATAAATACAAAAGGCCAATTACCAAAATGAGTTGATAGTTTTTCATGATCTTAGATATTAGATATTGGATATGATTATTAGCAAAACAAAGGTTGCTGTTTCTGAACTATTATCAAATTATATGTCAGTTAAACGCTTTTAGAATAAATTAATAAGCAGCAGTATTCAATTAATCCAATATTTTTTTAGTATTCATTTAAAAAAAGCAAAAACTATGCGCTTCTGTTCTTTGTGAATTAATTATTGATTAAAATAAGAGTGAGATATTAAAAACCTTTGGCTATTTAATGAAAGAGTAGCAATAGTATGAATTTATTCAGGCTTCTTTTATTTGCTTTGCCAGGTATAAGAAAAACTTCTATTCTAACCACGAGATTGAATACAACGAATTGCCCACAACAAAATAAATTCAAATGCTATTGCTGCATTGGCGTTATTTTTTTGAACCAAACTACAGTTTAATAATTCAGCATCCTTGCGTCGCACACTTCAGGGCTTTAAGGGTTTTGCAGCAATAGCAATTGTAACATTATTTGCATATACAGATTAAAGTGCAAGATTAATAATGACTGATCTATGTAAAAGGTTCTGCAATAAAGGAACCTGGCAGCATAATGATTTAAAGCACAAGTGTGCGACGCAACCCAAGCTTCATAAAAGTACTTCTGCCTGGTTCAGAAAATGAATCAGTACTTTCACTAACACTCATTTGTTTGTAGCCTTAACGTAAGCTTCATAAAAAATATCTGCACATTTTATAAACATGCATTATTTTTACTCCGTAATAAAAATTTTGGATCACCACTTTATTAAGAACCGAAGTTGAAAACGAACACAACACATTATTATGTATCTGCCTTCCATCATTCATTGATGGGTGTTGTTGCATTACCCAACCCTTACTACCCTCGCCCTGTGCGACGACCGAGGATTTGATATTCCACTAAAATTCCGGAATAGTTCTCTTCAAAAAATCTGTAGCCATTGTGCTGCATCAGGGTATCTTATTTTCATTCATCAGCATTTAGAATTTACAAAATTGGAACAACATATTATCGTTCGTGTGGCCCATAGTGGCGATAAACATTACGCAACCACCATTACTACAGAAATGGAAGCTTCGGCCATGGCAAGAGGCACAGGTATTGCCAAACGCAGCCCCGATTATATAGCCAAAAAAATGGAAGAAGGAAAGTCTGTTATCGCTTACACAGCCGATGGCATATGGGTTGGTTTTTGCTATATAGAAACCTGGAGCCACGGCAGTTATGTGGCCAACAGCGGCCTTATTGTTGCGCCTGCATTCAGAAAAAGCGGCGTGGCAAAAAACATCAAGAAAAGAATTTTTGAATTAAGCAGGGAAAAATATCCAGAAGCAAAAATATTCGGCCTTACCACCGGCCTTGCTGTAATGAAGATCAACAGCGAACTCGGTTACGAGCCTGTTACTTACAGCGAGCTTACACAAGACGAAGCCTTTTGGGCGGGTTGTAAAAGTTGCGTGAATTACGACATCCTCATGAGCAAGGAAAGAAAAAATTGCATGTGTACAGCGATGTTATTCGATCCCGCAGACCATTACGAGCCAAAGGAAACAAAAGAATTTTTTGAGCAGCATAGCAAAGTTTACGAGCGTTTTATGAAGATAAAACAAAGCCGTTTTATACAGGCATTTCTTCGAAAAGACAAACAAAAAATTGAAGCAAAAGCAGAAAGAAAAAAATCTTTCGCTTCATTCTTCAGCATGTTCTTTACATGATAGTTTTTTAGGAGCCGAAGCAAAGAATAAGCATGAGGCTTCTGTTGCGTCGCACTCTTGAACAGTTGAAATTTTATTGAGCACTGCGAATGTAAGCCGCTGATATTTGATCAGAACGTACAAGTGAGTGACACAACGGAAGACCAACGAAGAACTGCAGCTGGAAAACAAAAGATCAGACATTATTAAATATAAATTCTGCAATGAAGAAATTAGTTCTTGGTTTTAGCGGTGGTTTAGATACAACATATTGTGTAAAATATTTAACTGAAGTAAGAGGTTACGAAGTTCACACAGTAATTGTAAACACAGGTGGTTTCAGCGAAGAAGAATTACAAAAAGCAGAAGCCCACGCTTATGCGCTTGGTGCAAAAACGCACACAACTGTTGATGCGGTAAAAGGTTATTACGACCGCATTATAAAATACCTGGTGTTTGGAAATGTTTTAAAGAATAATACTTACCCGTTAAGTGTAAGCGCAGAAAGATTGATACAGGCTTTGCATATCGCTGAGTATGTAAAAAAAATGGATGCTGTTGCCGTTGCACATGGCAGCACCGGTGCCGGTAACGACCAGGTTCGTTTCGACATGATTTTTAATATTATGATTCCCGGCGTTGAAATTATTACCCCGATAAGAGATTTAAAATTAAGCCGCGAAGAAGAGATCAACTACCTGAAAGAAAAAGGTGTTGTAATGAATTTTGAGAAGGCTGCATACTCTATCAACAAAGGTTTATGGGGCACCAGTGTCGGCGGTAAAGAAACATTGAACTCAAAAGGGTTACTACCAGAAGAAGCCTGGCCAACACAGGTAACCAAACACGAAAGCGAAGAAGTAAAACTCCATTTTAATAAAGGCGAACTGGTAACAGTAAATGATAAAACATTTGCGCATCCATCTGAAGCGATTCAATATTTACAAACACTTGCCGGACCTTTCGGAATTGGCAGGGATATACATGTTGGCGATACAATCATTGGTATCAAAGGTCGTGTAGGTTTTGAAGCCGCTGCACCAATGGTTATTTTAAAAGCGCATCATGCATTGGAAAAGCATGTGCTTACCAAATGGCAGTTAAGCTGGAAAGATACTATTGCCAATTTCTATGGTAACTGGATGCACGAAGGGCAAATCCTTGACCCGGTAATGCGGGACATGGAAGCATTCCTCCAAAGCGCCCAGGAGAATGTAACCGGCGATGTTTTTGTACAATTGTTGCCTTACCGTTTTCAAATCATCGGCATAGAAAGCAAGTATGATTTAATGAACAGCAAGTTTGGCAAGTACGGCGAAATGAATAATGGCTGGAGCGGAGAAGATGTGCGGGGCTTCTCAAAAATATTTGGTAATCAAACTGCCATGTATCATTTAGTAAAAACTGATGCTGATGAAAAAGATTAGAACAGGTATTGTGGGTGGTGCAGGGTATACCGGCGGTGAATTAATCCGCTTACTCATTCATCATCCCAATGTGGAAATAAGTTTTGTGCACAGCAAAAGCAATAGCGGCAATCCGTTGCATAAAGTACACCAGGATCTTATTGGCGAAACAGGTATTCTTTTTACAAACAAATTAAGCGATGATATTGATGTATTATTTCTTTGTACGGGTCATGGTGAAGCAAGAAAATTTTTAGAAACTAATGATATTCCTGCACACATAAAAATCATTGATCTCTCCAACGATTTCAGACTTACCGCCAATGCATTTTATCATAGCTCAATGAAAGAAAATGCCGCAGATGTTGTTACAAGATATTTTGTTTACGGCCTTCCTGAATTGAATAAAGCACAAATTCAATCTGCACAAAATATTGCGAACCCGGGCTGTTTTGCAACCGCTATACAACTTGGCTTATTGCCACTCGCAAAAGCAGGATTGCTAAATGAAATTTATACAACCGGTATTACAGGTTCAACCGGGGCCGGGCAAAGTTTGTCCACTACTTCTCATTTTAGCTGGCGTGCAAATAATATTCAGGCATATAAAACATTAACGCATCAACATCTGGGCGAGATTGGTCAGTCATTATTGCAGTTACAAACCGAAGGTAATATTGACTTAAGCTTTGTGCCGTGGCGCGGAGATTTTACAAGAGGAATTTTCATCAGCTCAACATTACATTGCGAACTGCCATTAGAAGAAATAAAAAATATTTATAAGGATTTCTATTCCGGGCATCACTTTACGATGATTAGCGACGATGCTATCTTTTTAAAACAAGTAGTTAATACCAATAAATGTGTAATACAATTAGAAAAAGCAGGAACCAAATTAGTGGTTCATTCTGCAATAGATAATCTTTTGAAAGGCGCATCCGGACAGGCTGTTCAAAACATGAACTTAATGTTTGGAATTGATGAAACAGCAGGATTAAAATTGAAAGCAAATTATTTTTAAATACCAATCGCAGAGATGCAAAGCCGCAGAGAATTATTTTGTGGCTCAACGTTCAGCGGCAAATTTTCAACATGAAATTATTCGACGTTTATCCACTCAACGACATCACTATTACGAAAGCTCAGGGATCTTATGTATGGGACGACAATGGTGTTCAGTACCTCGACATGTATGGCGGCCACGCTGTGATCAGTATTGGGCATACACATCCGCATTGGGTTAAAAGAATTGAAGAGCAATTAGAGAAAATTGCATTCTATTCCAACTCTGTTCACATCCCGCTTCAGCAACAACTTGCTGATAAATTAGCAAAAGTTTCAGGCAAAGAAGATTATCAGTTGTTCCTGGTAAACAGCGGCGCTGAAGCTAATGAAAACGCTCTAAAGCTGGCATCATTTCACACCGGCAGAAAGAAGATCGTTGCTTTTACAAAAGGCTTTCATGGCAGAACTTCTTTGGCTGTTGCCGCAACAGACAACCCAAAGATTATTGCGCCGGTAAATGAAACAGATAATGTAGATTTTCTTCCGTTCAATGATGAGGCTGCTTTAAAAGCTTACTTCCAAACTAAAGGAAAACATGTAGCTGCGGTTATCATCGAAGGCATACAGGGCGTTGGAGGAATCAACCTTGCAACAGAAAGTTTTCTTCAGTTAATCCGTCGTTTATGCGATCAACACGATGCCGTTTTTATTGCAGACAGTGTTCAGTGTGGTTATGGCCGCAGCGGTATGTTTTTCGCACATGATTATGCAGGCGTTAATGCCGACATATATACCATGGCAAAGGGCATGGGCAACGGCTTTCCCGTTGGTGCAATTTTAATTGCGCCGCATATAAAACCAAAGCACGGAATGCTGGGTACAACATTTGGCGGCAACCATCTTGCATGTGCTGCTGCGCTTGCAGTGCTGGAAGTTATTGAAGAAGAAAAACTCATTGATATTGCAAAGCAACGCGGCATGTATTTGCTCAATCGCCTTAAGGCAATTGATGGCATTGAAAATGTTCGTGGCCGCGGATTGATGATTGGTTTTGATGTACCCAATGAACTAAAAGATTTGCGCAAAAAACTACTAAACGACTTTTTCATTTTCACAGGCGAAGCCAAACCAAATACAATCCGTTTGTTGCCCGCACTTACCATAACAAGAAAGCAGGTTGACGAATTTTTAGATACACTGAAAGAGGCAATAGGAGAGCTTAAAGCAAAAAGCGCAACGCAAAACGCTTAAAGACATTTTGATACCGGCTTTAGATTTACATGGCATCTTCGTTGCGTCGCAATCCTTTCATCGGTTTGATTATAATTCAGCAAAGTAATAATATTGAGAGATTATCATAAATATGAAGTATGGCAAAAGGCTCACGAGCTGACGCTTTATGTTTACAAAGAGATAATACCGCTATTTCCTGCAAGTGAAAAATACGAACTTGTTTCTCAAATAAAGAGAGCTGCTTATTCTGTTCCTATGAATATAGCCGAAGGATGCGGAAGAAATACTCATAATGATTTTGTTCATTTTTTAGATATGTCTTTAGGTTCATTACACGAAATTGAATATTGCAGTTTACTGGCTAAAGATTTAAGTTATATTGATACTAAAAGCTTTGAAAGTCTGTATGAGAAAGTAAATATTGTAAAAGCAAAACTTATTAATCTCATAAAGTCAATTAGAAAATAAACGGCAAAGCGTTAAGCGTTCTGCCTTAAGCATTCAGCGTTTTATGAAACAATTTATTTCTGTTAAAGATGTAAGCAATATCAATACCCTTGTTGAACAAGCATTGATATACAAAGCCGATCCTTTTAAAGATAAGGATCTTGGTACTAATAAAAGGATAGGCTTATTATTTCTGAATCCCAGTCTGCGTACGCGTTTGAGCACGCAGGTAGCTGCAGCCAATCTTGGTATGGAAGCGATTGTTTTTAATGTTGATAAAGAAGGCTGGGCACTGGAGTTTGAAGAAGGCGCTATTATGAGCGGCAATACGGTTGAACACATAAAAGATGCCGCACCCATACTTGGAAATTATTTTGATATTCTCTGCATAAGGACTTTCCCCTCGCTCAAAAACCGTGAAGACGATTACAGTGAATTATATATTTCGCAGTTTATAAAATACTGCAGCGTGCCTGTGATAAGTTTAGAAAGTTCAACACTGCATCCGTTACAATCTTTAACAGATATTATTACGATACAGGAAATCCGTCGACAGTCGACAGTCCACAGTCGACCGAAAATCGTTCTTACATGGGCACCACATGTAAAACCATTGCCGCAATGTGTGGTCAACAGTTTTGCACAATGGATCAATGCATGGGGCGAAGCTGATTTTGTAATTACACATCCGGAAGATTATGAATTGAATGAATCGTTTACCAAAGGAGCAACCATTACACATAACCAGGATGAAGCATTGAAAGATGCCGACTTTGTGTATGTAAAAAACTGGAGTACTTATAATGACTATGGAAAAATTTACGAGAACGATCCTAAGTGGATGCTGACGAATGAAAAGATAAAACTGACTAACAACGCCAAAGTGATGCACTGCCTTCCTGTAAGGAGAAATGTTGAGTTAAGCGATGAAGTACTGGACAGTGCAAACAGTATTGTTACACAACAGGCTTCAAACAGGGTATGGGCAGCACAGGCAGTGATCGCAGAGATTTTAAGTTTTAAGTAATAAGTTATAAGTAGTAAGTATGGATCGTTTATTTGTTATAAAGATTGGCGGTAATGTGATTGATGATGAAACTAGCCTTTCATCATTTCTCGAATCTTTTGCATCCATAAAATCCCCCAAAATCCTCGTGCATGGCGGCGGAAAAATTGCAACGAAAATTGGCGACAAGCTTGGCGTAGAATCGAAATATATTAACGGCAGAAGAATTACGGATGATGATACAATTGATATTGTGACCATGGTATATGGAGGATTGGTAAATAAAAAAATTGTTGCGCAACTGCAATCAAAAAATTGCAATGCAATTGGACTAACAGGCGCAGATGCCAACTTAATCCCTGCAACAAAAAGACCGGTAAAAGATATTGATTATGGTTGGGTGGGAGATGTAGATAGCGGTCGGTTTTTGGTTTCCAGTTTCCAATTATTTCTTGAGAATAGTATGGTTCCGGTATTTGCACCATTAACACATGATGGGTACGGGCATATACTCAATACAAATGCAGATACCATCGCATCGTCAATCGCAGTAGCGCTTTCAGCAGTTTATGATGTACGGCTGATCTATTGTTTCGAAAGAAAAGGTGTACTGGAAAGTGTAGACGATGCAAACTCGGTGATCAATCTTATTACTAAAGAAAAGTACAAACAATTGCTTTCGGAAGAAAAATTATTCGCTGGCATTATTCCAAAAATTGATAATGCATTTGCAGCAATTGATGCTGGTGTAAAAGAAGTATTGATTGGCGATGCAAAAAACCTTTTGCAAAACTCAACAGAACAAACATTGGGAACGCTTATAAAATAACAATGGCAGTTGAACAGTTATATAACGACGCATTAGAATTATTAAAACAATTGATTTCAACCCAGTCTTTTTCGAAAGACGAAGATAAAAGCGCTGCTCTTATTGAAACCTTTTTACAGTCAAAAGGAATTACTGCAAACCGGCACATGAACAATGTATGGGCAGTGAATAAATACTTCGATAAAAATAAACCTAGCATTCTTTTAAACTCGCATCACGATACGGTTAAACCAAATCCGCAGTACACAAAAAATCCTTATGATCCCATTATTGAAGATGGCAAATTATATGGCCTTGGCAGTAACGATGCAGGAGGTTGCTTAGTTTCATTGATTGCAGTATTTGTTTATTTCTACAATAAAGAAAACCTGAAATATAATGTTGTTTTGGGCGCTTCATCCGAAGAAGAAATCTCCGGTTTCAATGGCATTGAAGCATTGATTCCTGTTATGCCCGAAATCAATTTTGCCATAGTTGGCGAACCAACACAAATGAATTTAGCCATCGCAGAAAAAGGCCTGATGGTGCTTGATTGTTTGGCACACGGCAAAGCCGGCCATGCAGCAAGAGAAGAAGGCGAGAACGCGATCTATAAAGCCATGAAAGATATTGAATGGATCAGCAGTTTCCAATTCCCCAAAGTATCCGAATGGCTGGGCAAAGTAAAGATGAGTGTAACGGTATTTAATACAGAAAATAAGGCGCACAATGTAGTACCTGCGCAGTGCACTTTTGTGGTTGATGTTCGTGTCACCGATGTGTATGCCCACGAAGAAATTTTGCAAACCATAAAGCAATATATTGCCAGCGAAGTAAAGCCCCGCAGCCTGCGAATGCGTTCTACAAGAATTGATACGGATCATCCTGTAGTTCAGGCTGGGCTTGAGTTGGGCAAAAAAATGTATGGTTCACCAACCTGTTCCGATAAAGCATTGATGCCTTTCCCCGCACTCAAATGCGGTCCTGGTGATAGTGCAAGAAGCCACACTGCAGATGAGTATATTTATGTTGATGAAATAAAAGATGGCATCGCGACTTATATAAAGATGATCGAAAAAATATTGTAAGAGATCTTTGTACCCGGCATAAGTATTTCAATTGATCTTTACTTGCGTCGCACACTTGTACATTAGTAATTTTTCTGAGCTTTGGCATCACAAAATCAGGCATTAAAAAATTCATATCATGAAACTGTGGCAGAAAAATACAGCATCGCTAAAAGAAGTAGAACAATTCACTGTTGGTAATGACCGTGAATTTGATTTACTCCTCGCACCATTCGATGTATTAGGCAATATTGCCCATGCAAAAATGCTCGCCACAGTTGGTTTACTAACCAATGAAGAAGTTGATCTTTTAGTTACAGAATTAAAAGCCATCTATAAAACAACTCAAACCATTCACGATTCACGATTCACGATTCACGATGATGTTGAAGACGTTCATTCACAGGTAGAATTTTTGCTCACAGAAAAGCTTGGGGATATTGGTAAAAAAATCCACTCGGCCCGCAGCCGGAACGACCAGGTTTTGGTTGATGTGAAATTATTTTTAAGAAGCGAGATAGAAAAAACTGTTGTCTCTGTACAATCATTCTTCGAATTATTAATTGCCAAAAGCGAACAGTTTAAAGATCATTTATTACCGGGCTACACACATTTACAATTGGCTATGCCATCTTCATTTGGATTGTGGTTAGGTGCTTATGCAGAAAGTTTAGTTGATGATACCATTACTTTAAAAGCCGCTTACGAAGTAGTAAATAAAAATCCGCTGGGTTCTGCAGCAGGCTATGGATCTTCCTTCCCTATCAACAGAACCCTGACCACGCAACTGCTTGGTTTTGCCGAGTTGAATTACAATGTAGTGTACGCACAAATGGGTCGTGGCAAAGCTGAGCGTATTGTGGCCATGGCCTTGGCAAATGTTGCCGATACACTGGCAAAGCTTTCTATGGATGCCTGTTTATACCTTAATCAAAACTTTGGCTTTATCAGTTTTCCGGCGGAGCTTACAACGGGCAGCAGCATTATGCCGCACAAAAAAAATCCTGATGTATTTGAACTCATCCGTTCTAAGTGTAATCAAATTAAAGCATTGCCAAGCGAGATCATGCTGATGACGACAAACCTGCCTTCAGGTTATCACCGCGATCTGCAATTGTTGAAAGAACATTTGTTTCCTGCATTTGAAACACTGCGTAGTTGCATCGATATGGCAGGGCTTATGCTCAGCAATATGGAAGTAAAGGAAAACATACTTGAAGATGAAAAATATAAATTCCTCTTCAGCGTGGAGGAAGTAAATAAACTTGTGCTGAAGGGCGTTCCATTCCGCGATGCATACAAGCAGGTTGGGCTTGCCATTGAAGCTGGCGAATTTACGTATTCAGCTACCGTGCAGCATACCCATGAAGGCAGCATTGGAAATTTATGCAATGATAAGATTACTGCCATAATGAAAAATGTAATGAGCAGTTTTGATTTTGAAACATATCATAAAGCAATTGCTGATCTTCTGATGCAATAAAACCTGTCTGAAAACACTGGAGCCAAAGATCAAGAAAATTACTGCAGTACAAGAGTGCGACGCAAGGAACGATGCGTAAAGAACTATTGCCCGGTTCAAAAATATTTGTATTGGCGGTTTAAAACTGGATTAAGAAGGTACTCCCTTTTTCAGGTTCACTTTGTACAGTGATCTTTCCACCCAAAGATTCTATTTGATTTTTTGTAATGAACAGCCCCATACCTTTTGCATCTGCGTGCTTGTGAAAGACTTTGTACATTCCGAAAAGCTTATCCTTGTTTTGCTTAAGATCAATGCCCAGGCCATTGTCAGCAATTTCAAGAAAACACTTTTCGTTTTTTGTAAAGGTTTTAATATTGATCAGCGGGCTGCGTTCAGGATGCCTGTATTTAATGGCATTTGACAAAAGATTAAATACAATACTTTCCAGGTAAGCGTAAACATAATTTACCTGCGGGCACCCGGAAAAATCTGTTGTTATTATTGCATTCGATTGCCTTATTGCAGGCGTTAACACCGTGATAACTGCATCAAAAATTTCTTTAAATTTTATAGGTGCTTTTAAAAGATTAATGGCCGTTTGAACTTTAACCACTTCATCCAGGTGGTTAATGGTTTCGTTCAGGCCTGAAGAAATATTTTTAAGATATACAAGGCTTTCATGCACCGGTGTATTGTTTGTTGCCGAATCTTCAATCACCGGTAAAATGGCCTGTATATTGGCTGCGTGGGCACGCAGGTTGTGCGAAACAATATGTGCAAAATTGTTCAGCCGTTTATTCTGTTCACTGATCACCTCTACAGAATCTTCCAGTTTTATCTGCAGGTTTTTACTGGCATCACGATCTATAATAGAGCCGGTCATTTTTACCGGTTTACCGTTTTCATTTAAAAGAATTTTGCCCGTGGCCTCAAACCATTTGTAGCTTCCGTTTTTTACTTTTAGTCTTATTTCAATAGGGTCTGTAACGCCGGTAAGAATGGGGTTGTAGTTCTCATCAATTAAATAGTGCCTGTCATCAGGATGTACAAGCTCGTATATAAATGCGCTGTAAGAAGCTTTTATTTCGCCGGGCGCATAACCAAGAAGTGTGTAGTATTTATCGCTCCACCATTCGTTGCCGCTCTCAATATCCCAAACCCATACTCCTGCATTTATTGCATCAAGTATTACTTCATACAGGTTATTTTCGAAAGGCGAATTCATGGTATTAAGATCAGGGTTTATACTGTAAAGTATTAAATTTTACACATTAGTGATGATTAAAATGTTTTTAACCCCTTTGCAACAAAAAAGCGGGACTAAAGTTAGCCCCGCTTATAAATTAACTGTGTATAAAAAACTACACGTTTTTATTTAAGTCCATACAATTCTACATGCGCCCTTTCGCCCTTCCAGTTTGGAATACTGTGGTAAACGAATACTACTTTCTTAAGATTGCGGTCTCCGCCTTTTAAATCAATTATTCGTGATTTTTCGCCTTTCTTAAATACAGCGCGAACCTGTATGTCTTCCTTTGTATCGTTTTCATAATACACTTCCAGGTCTTCTACCCGAATAGGCGCATCGGTAACTTTAATCTGAATTGCTTTAAATTTATCGGCACCCAATACCACCAGTACATCCCTGTCGGTTTTAAACATAACGTTGGTTTCGCCTATCTTATGCCAACCGGGTTTGTTGCTCGTAATAACTTCAACTTTCTGTGCTGTAACTACACTTACAGCTACAAGCGAAGCAAATAAAAATAAGAATGTCTTTTTCATAATTTTCAATTTGCCACTGGTAAAACAAACACCGTTCCAATTTTTTATGCAAGAAATAAAATTGGCTAACCGTAGCGTAGTTTTTTATGGACCGGGCAGAAGAATTGCTATGAGGCCTTCCTTGCGTCGCACACTGCATCGCCAACAATTCTATTGAACACACTAATGCGGTTCTGCTGTAAACATGCTGCCTGGCAGTAATGCAGTTATATTTTTCGAAATTGATTTATACCAACACAACAGGCAGTGCGACAATAATACAGGTTGCACGATGTAGAATATAGTTCTGAGCGTTCAAGTGTGCGACGCAAGGAACGAAAAATAGTAGTAATGCTGTTTGGTACATAAAAATGCATTTCAAATTTTTATGTTGCCTGAAGTATAACAGGTTCTAACAAGTTGCGTATGCAATCAATTTTTACGTATTTGCATACATTCGCTGAAATAAACAGACCACTGCGTTAAATATTTCCCTTACATGAAGCAACAGGCAAAGAAGATCTTAATAAAAATATTAAAAATCACCGGTATCAGTTTGGGCAGTTTACTGCTATTGCTATTCTTGCTGCCTTATTTTTTCCCGGATACTATTTCGCAAAAAATAAAAGAATTTGCCAACAGCAGTATCAATGGCAAACTTGATTTTTCAAAAGCAGACCTTTCTTTCTTCAAACACTTTCCAGCGCTTACACTTACACTACATGATATTGTTTTAAAAGGCTCTGCGCCGTTTGAAAAAGATACGTTGATTGCGGCTGATGAACTTTCGCTGGGTATTGGCCTGGGTTCAATATTTGAAAAGCAAATTACCATTAACCAGTTTTTTTTAACCCGTGCGTTCATCAATGTACAGGTAGATCAGGCAGGGCAGGCGAATTACAACGTATATAAATCTACTCCTGCAACACAGGCGGCAGCAGATACAAGCAGCGCTTCCCTGCGTATTGAAAGTATTATTGTAGAAAACAGTCATCTTGTTTATAACGACCGATCGCTGCCGATGTTTATTAATGCAAAGGGTTTTAATTATTCAGGTAAAGGCGATTTAAGCAAAGCCATTTTTGATCTGTACACACATGCGCAGGTAGATTCGCTCGACTTCTCTTTTGATGGGCAGGATTATGTGAGATCAAAAAAATTAAATGCAGATCTTATAACAAGGATCAATACAAATTCGCTGTTACTGGAATTTGAAAAGAATGATCTTAAAATTAATAAGCTACCTGTGCAATTCAATGGTCGTTTCGAGTTTCTGAAGAGCGGTTACAATATGGATTTTAAGATCAATTCAAAAGAAACGCGGCTATATGATTTGTTCACCGCATTGCCGCCACAGTATTTAACCTGGCTTACAAAAACCGATGTAAAAGGCTCTGCCAATGTAGTGGCATCTTTATCGGGTAAATACATTGCAGAAACCAACACGATGCCCGATTTAAATTTCGATATGAAGATACGCGACGGCTATCTTTCGTACGAAAAAGCGCCATCGCCGGTAAGCAATTTATTCCTGGATTTTGATATAAAATTACCCGGTTTAAATGTTGACAGTTTGGCTGTAAATATTGATTCTGTTTACTTCAATATCGATAAAGATTATTTCAGTTCCGTATTGCACATAAAGGGCGTGGATCCTGCAGATATACATGCTAAGATCAATACACAACTGGATCTTGAAAAATGGGATAAAGCTTTTGGTTTAGAGCCTTTTGATGTAAAAGGAAATTATAAGTTACAGATGACGATGGATGGAAAATATGCCACCACCATTGTGCAACGTGGTGTTAGAACAACAGATACCGTTATTGCAAGCGTTCCGCTTTTTAAACTGCAATCATCACTTAGCGGCGGCTATTTTAAATATGCTTCACTGCCACAGGCAGTAAGTGGAATCAGTTTTAATGTAAATGCTTCCTGCCCCGATAGTAATTATCATCATGCAAATGTTGCGCTTGAAAATATTAATGCTAAAGCGCTCAGTAATTTTATTAAAGGTTACATTAAAATAAGCGCTGCTAACGATTTCCCGGTGGATGCAAACCTGCAAACTGTTTTTCATCTCGCAGACATCAAACAATTCTATCCGCTGGACAGTATTGATCTCAAAGGCGATTTGAATGTCGATCTTCAGTCAAAAGGAAATTACAATCCCGGTAAAAAAATGTTTCCTGTAACAAAGGCAAACATTAGTCTGCAGAATGGCAGCCTGCAAACAAAATATTATCCGCACCCGATTGAAAAAATACAGGTTATTGCAAACGTACTCAGCACCAACGGATCTGTGAAAGACCTTGCCATAAACATACAACCGGTTTCATTTGAGTTTGAAGGGCAGCCATTCCAGGTTAAAGCCGACTTTAAAGATTTTGATAATCTTAATTACAATATCGCATCAAATGGCGTGATTGATATTGGCAAAATCTATAAAGTTTTTGCAGTGAAAGGGTACGATGTAAAAGGCTATCTCGAAACCAACTTATCCTTACGCGGCTTGCAAAGCGATGCCACCGCAGGCCGCTATAATAAACTCTTTAATTCAGGCACTGTAAAAGTAAAAGAGGTAACGGTTTCTACTGATCTTTTTCCAAAACCATTTCTGATAAACACAGGCGTATTCAGGTTTAACCAGGATAAAATGTGGTTCGATGAATTCAGTGCAAATTATGGTGGCTCCGATTTTTCACTCAATGGTTATCTAAGCAACGTCATCAACTACGCATTAAAAGATCATGAGCCATTGAAAGGAAAATTTGATCTTAAAAGTAACACCATTATTACCGATGAATTTATGGCTTTTGCAGATTCATCGGCTTCAGCCACACCGGCAACCGATACAGCTACAGGTGTAATTGTTGTTCCTCAAAACCTCGACATTAATTTTACTGCCGCTGCTAAAAATGTTTTATACAACGGTCTTACACTTAAAGATTTTAAAGGGCAGATGAATATCAACAATGGCAAAATAATGTTGAAGCAAACCGGCTTCAATCTCATTGGTGCGCCTGTAACAATGGATGCAACTTACAGCAGCATTACGCCGCTAAAAGCAGGTTTTGATTACCACATTAACGCAACAGATTTCGACGTTAAAAAAGCATACAACGAAATAAAGCTCTTTCACGATATGGCAACGGCTGCATCAAAAGCCGAAGGTATTGTTTCGCTGGATTACCAGCTTTCTGGTAAGCTCGATGGCGGCATGCATCCCTTGTATCCATCGCTTAAAGGCGGCGGTGTACTGGCTATAAAAAATGTAAAACTCAGCGGACTTAAATTGTTCAGTGCCGTAAGCAAAGCAACCAATAAAGACAGTATCAATAATCCTTCGCTTGAAGGTGTAAATATCAAATCTACCATCGCCAATAATATCATCAATATCGAGCGCACCAAAATGCGTGTATTCGGCTTCAGGCCAAGGTTTGAGGGCCAGGTAAGTTTCGATGGAAAGCTCAATCTTAAGTTCCGGCTCGGCCTGCCGCCGTTTGGTATTTTTGGTATTCCCATGACCATCACCGGCACACAAGACGCACCCATCGTTAAAATGCGTAAGGGCAGCGAAACCGATCAGCTTGAAGAAACGGAAGAAGAGGATCAATAAAATTTTTATTTGTAGCCCGGCTTAAGAATATGAATGAGGCTTTACTTGCCACGCTCGGTTCAAGGTTCTGTTTTCATGGGAGCATTTAAGCGAAGCCTAAAATTTATATGTAATTGTGCTTAAATAAAACCATTACCATTTGCACCTTAAAGTTGTTTTGAATTTTAAACCTGTTGCATGATGCAGAAAAATGTTCTCAACGCACAAGTGTGCGACGCAACAAAAGCCTCAACAGGTTATATTGTTTGGCTCAAAAAAGTTAGAAAATATTGTATGCAAGAAGGCTCATAAGGTAGGCGAGCCCCGTCATATAAATGAATTGTATTACAGGCCATTTCCAGCTACGGGTTTCTCTCTTTACAACAGCTAATGTGCTCATACACTGCATGGCCAGTACATAAAAAACCATCAGCGAAATGGCTGCAGGCAGTGTATATACTTTGGTGCCATCTTCGCGTACCGCGCCCTGCATTTTTTCTTTTAGGGTGCTGTTGTCTTTTTCTTCTACGCTGTAGAGTGTGGCCATGGTACCCACAAAAACTTCTCTTGCGGCAAAAGAGGTAACGAGTGCAATACCAATCTTCCAGTCGTACCCAAGTGGAGCAATGGCAGGCTCAATTGACTTGCCCAATATGCCTGCATAAGAGTTCTGTAATTTCTCTGAGTTGTATTGTTTGCTTACCAAAGCTTTCGCTTGCGGCGTTATTGCCTGTTGTTGTAACGCGGCATATTTTTTTTCTACCGTATCCATTTTGCCTGAAGGGCCGTAGCTGCTGAGGAACCACAGTAACAGGCTGATCATAATAATAACCTTACCCGCATCGGTCACAAATATTTTTGCTTTTTCTATCATGGTAACGCCTACATTCTTCCAGCGTGGCGCACGGTACAGCGGCAGTTCGAGAATAAAAAAACTTTTTTCCTGGAGCTTAATCATAAACTTAAGAACGTAACTCACCACAAGTGCCATTACAGTACCCAGCAAATAAAGTCCCATCATTACCAGGCCCTGAATACTTAAAAAGCCAAAATAATATTCGTTGGGTATTACCAATGCAATAAGGATTGTATAAACGGGCAGCCTTGCGCTGCAGCTCATTAACGGCGTTACCAGTATGGTAAGCAACCTTTCTTTTTTATTCTCAATATTCCTGGCACTCATAATGGCAGGTACAGCGCAAGCAAACCCACTGATCATGGGCATTACACTCTTACCGTTAAGCCCCACTTTGCGCATGAGTTTATCGCTAAGGAAACTGATGCGAGCCATGTAACCGGTGTCTTCCAGTATGGTAATAAGCCCGAATAAGATCATGATCTGTGGCACAAAAACCAGGATACCATTCGCACCGGCAACCAAACCATTCACCAATAAATTGCTCCACCACACTTCAGGCAAAACACTGTTAAGCCAGCCGGTTAATTGCGAGAAACTCCAGTCAATAGCATCCATAGGGTATTGCGCTACCCAAAACACACTTTGAAACAACAGGAATAACACTGCAAGCAGTATGGCATAACCCCAAACACGGTCGAGCAAAAGATTGTCTAATTTTTCTGTAAACAATTTCCTGTGCAGCGGATCGGGTTCCATTACGTGCTGCTTCATAATCTGTTTAATACGGGTATAGCGCTGCGTAATTTCTTCTGCCTGGGTTTTGGTAGGATTGAATTTATGATCCGCTTCTATTTGTTCAATGGCGTTTTGTACACCTGCGTCAAGCGGAAAATTTTCGTGGTTGATCAGGTAATGAATACATGCATAGTCGCTCAGGTGCGGCAATAATTTCTGGGTATCTGTAATGGCATTTTCTGCCAACTCTTTGTTGGGAATAAAATCCCGCAGTGCTGCAATAAATTGTTGTTTTGCTGTTTGCGCCAGTATTTT
This sequence comes from Chitinophagaceae bacterium UBA4407, assembly GCA_002390845.1. Taxonomy (GTDB): domain Bacteria; phylum Bacteroidota; class Bacteroidia; order Chitinophagales; family Chitinophagaceae; genus Limnovirga. Next base: position 29,663 of record DGQT01000010.1, read on the forward strand.
TTTTAGCTGTAAAATGCCTTTATTTTTCCGTGGGTTTACAGGAACTACCGGTACGCCAAGGTCGCGTTCAAGCCCTTCCACATCAATTTCAATTCCATTTTTTGCGGCAAGGTCCATCATTGTCAAAGCCACAACTATCGGGCGTTTCAGGTCAATAATCTGGCTGCAGAACAACAGGTTGCGCCGCAGGTTGCTGGCATCAACCACCAGTAATATTATATCGGGGTTTACATCTTTATCTGCATCCATCATTACCCGGTAGGCCACCCATTCATCTGAGCGGCGCGGATATAAACTATATGTACCGGGAAGGTCAATAATGGTAGCATCTGTCTTTTCATTCAGTTGGCAACGGCCTGTTTTTTTATCAACAGTAACACCCGGAAAATTGCCCACTTTCTGGTTTAGCCCGGTAAGCGAATTGAATAGCGAACTTTTTCCGCTGTTCGGGTTGCCTACTAATGCTATTTGTAATGGTAGTGCTGACAAGAAACTTGTTTAGCCTGCAAAAGTAACCGCTGCTTATACCATTACCTTACGAGATTGGGAGATATGTTTTTTATGAGCCCGGCTAAGAAACCTTGTTGAGGCTTTTGTTGCGTCGCACACTTGTACGTTCGGGGGATGAGTGAACCAATTAGCGGATTTGCGAATTGGCGTATTAACTTATTTATTGATGAACAGTTTAACCACGAAATGAATTAAAGGGTAGACCGCGTTACTATGCTAAAATGCTACCATTATGGGTCGGTTTATACTGCCGTTGCAGGTACAATGCCATGCGGCAATGTGCATACAAACCTTGAATTTGAACGATACATAAATAAAATTTGCTTGATGCTTATGCGAAAGTTTTCTGGAAAGATATGATTCCATGAAATGCCACTGCCGGCTCAAAAAAATAGCTACAAATCCAGGTTAAAACCTTTTAGTTCCCTGAAATGGCCGTTGAGCTGTATTCTTTCTTTCAGCGATTCTATGCCTGCCGCCACAGTTAAAGTTTTCTGTAAATGCCTTTTCAGGTATTCGAGCCGTTGGTCTTCACGAAAAAGGCCCAGCAACTCGTATTCTTCCTGAAGTGATAGCCCGGCATGATGTGCCATATCGTAACTTAATAATTGTGCATCCGCTTTTTTTAAGTCTTTACTTACTTTAAGCAGCTGGTGCAATTCGCGAACTGATGCAAGTACATAGCGTAAGAGGTTTTCCGGCGGATTCATTTCGTTGGCAAGATGTTTTACAATTGCTCCACTGAACAATTTATCCGGTACCTGTTTAATGATTTCAAGTATCCTGAAAATACCGGTACCTTCCACACGTATATCCATCTTTCCATCTTCGTACACTTCCACAATTTCGGTTATGCCAAGCAAAGTACCCAGTTCGCCAATATGGCTGTTAATTACGGGCGGCACGCCAAAGAATTTTTTTTCGGCGTAGCACTCAGTTATAAGCTGTTTGTAACGCTCTTCAAATATGTGCAGGTTAATTGATTCGCCCGGGTAAACAACAATGCTTAATGGAAATATTGGAATAAAATTCGTCATGGCCTAAGATAAAAAATATTGCTTAACTGTTTTCACTTTTATACATTTTGTAAAGCAGGTTGTATTTAAGCCAGGTGTAATAAGCGTTCATTTTGGCAACCTGCAAACCTGTGTAACCATCTAAAAACCCCAGCTTAAAAATATAGCCCGAAATAAAACCTGCCAGCGGAGACAGAAAACGTTTAAAGAAATTGGCTCTTTTACCCTGCTCAAAAAAATGCTGCGCCTGAAGCCGCGCATACTGCTGTAGTTTAAGCCGGAATTCGGGCAGGCTGTTTATGGTATAATGCTCAAGAAAACCTGGTAGCACTTCTTTTTCGTTGCCATCGGCAGAAAGGCTTTCGTGGACCATAGCATCATCCCATGCAGCAAAATTTTTGTTGTAAATACGATAAGTGGTATCGGAGCCCCATTCGCCGAAACGCAAAAGGGTGCTGCCCAAATAATTTCTACGCCTGCAGCCGTATATTACTTTTGCTTCAGGTTCAGCCAGTTTTTTAATTGTTTCAGCCAGCTTCTTTGAAATTCTTTCATCGGCATCTAAAGCAAAAATCCATTCGTGCTTTGCTTGTACTGCTCCCGCATTGCGTGCATTGCCATACCCCTGCCAATCAATAAAATGTAATGATGCTTTTGCCTGTGCCGCAATTTCCTGGGTACCATCCTTACTGCCGGAATCAACAACAATAATATCATTGCTCAGGAGTTCGGCACTCTTAATACAGGCGGCAATATTGCCTGCCTCATTTTTCGCTATGATAACCACTGATACCAGCATTTATTCAAAAAAGTTATAACGTGTGCAAATATGATACCTGCTATCGAGTAACCCAAATTTGCTATATTAAATATGATTTTTTTATGCAAAAAACCGTTCATCTGTTACAGTTATTAAATTGCCGGGTTTATATTCATCACAGGGGGTTCAATAGCTGAAGACACGGGCGGATCATTTCTGTTTGGCCTTATTACAAAATTACCAGCCACGGCAATTATTGATAAACTACATTTATAGCACAATATTGTTTTACAATTTTAACTATGGAACTTTTACAACAACTGCAACAAGGTAATATAAAAGTTTTGTCCCGCATTATTTCGCTTGTAGAAAATGAGGCAGGTGCTTATTACGATATACTTAAACAGTTGCCCGCTTGTGGTACAAAGATTACCGGAATTACGGGACCACCAGGTGCTGGCAAAAGCACTTTAGTGGACAGCCTGATTGGTGCATACGTTGCACAGGGAAAAAAAATTGGCGTACTCTGTGTAGATCCTTCTTCACCTTTTAACCTGGGTGCGTTATTAGGCGACAGGATAAGGATGAGTGGATGGTACAACCACCCAAATGTATTTATACGCTCTCTTTCTGCACGAGGCAGTTTGGGGGGGCTGCACCCCAAGATCATTGAGATTACCGATGTAATGAAAGCTGCACCGTTCGATCATATTATTGTTGAAACGGTAGGCGTAGGCCAAAGCGAAGTAGAAATTGCAGGACTTGCAGATACAACTGTTGTTGTAGTAGTACCCGAAGGCGGAGATGAAGTACAAACCATGAAAGCCGGGCTGATGGAGATTGCAGATATATTTGTTGTAAATAAAGCTGACCGCCCCGGGGCCGATGCTTATATAAAAAACCTGCGGCAGATGCTGGCACCCGCATTTAACCGTACACCGAATACAGTTGCCATCTTAAAAACCATTGCATTGCAAAAGCAGGGCATAAAAGAATTGTGCGAAGCCATAACCACGCACCAGTTGCAAAACCAAACCAATGAAAAAAAATCGTGGTTGCTTGCCGATAAGGCCTATCACCTGGTGCAGCAGCATAAAATGAAAGCAATAAAAAAAGAAGATCTTAAAAAAGAAATTGAGCAGCAAACCGGCCCTTTTAACCTTTACAGGTTTGTTGAAAAATATTACAACTGATTTTTTTGGCCCGGCGCGGGAAGCCTTGATTTAGCTTTTCTTGCGTCGCACTCTTCGGCTGGCGAACCTATACGGAGCTGTGCGTAGATTAGCGTAGGTATGTTTGTACATGCAGATTAATGATTAACAGGCTAGGGGTATGCACTTAGGGCTGTAAGCAAAATACAAAGGCTGGTAGCTCAGTGCTCATGCATTTACTGCCGTACAAGTGTGCGACGCAAGAATGCATGATAGTAGTAATGCAGCCTGTAACAAAAAAGATCTTTGTATTTTTCTGAGCAGCTATTAATAAAAATTACTCACCTGCAAGCCATTGTTTAAAACTTGCAGAACGTTCTGTACTAACAATGGTTTCGTATTTTGTTGGCGGGTTTAATTTTATGAGCACTCTTGCTTTTGAATAACTCACCATTTCGGCAATGGCCTGGTAGCTTACGATAAACTGGCGGTTAATTCGAAAGAAATTTTTAGGATTGATAAGATGTTCCAGTTCATCGAGATTGTTATCGATTGGGTAGCGTTTTGCATCTTTCATTACTGCAAAGTTGGCTTTGTTCTCTGTATAGAAATAAGCTATATCGTGCGATTCGATGGTTTTTATATGCTCTCCAAAACGAATTACAAACCGTTCTTTATACTTGCCCGAGGGCTTGGTTAATGCTGACAACATCTTTTCGAAATTTCCTACCGGGAAATGGTGTGCGGCACTGTGTTTTCTAAACCTTTCTATGGCCTGGCTGAGTTCTTCTTTTTTTACTGGTTTTAGCAGGTAGTGAATACTGTTTAACTTAAAAGCTTCGAGGGCATACTGGTCGTAAGCAGTTATAAAAATAATGGGGCAATCTATTTTTACCTGTTTAAAGATCTCGAAGCTTGATCCATCTGCAAGATGGATATCTGCGAAAATAAGATTGGGTAATGGATTTGAATTAAACCATTTTACCGCAGCCGTAATACTTGCAACAGCTTCTATTATGTCTGCTTCGGGCATAAGCTCTTCCACCATTTTGTATAACCTTTTGGCAGCGGCTGCCTCGTCTTCAATAATAAGAATTCTTATTCGGTTCATTGTTTTATGAGGGGTAATTTAACTGTAAAAAAATGGTTATCGTTATCTACTGTTACTGTTCTTCCACAAAGTAGTTCATACCTTTTTTGTATGTTCTGCAAACCCATACTGCTACCTTTTTCCGGTTGAAATTTTGCCATGATATTGTTACGTACCACCAGTTGCTCGGTATCGTTGATAAAAAGCTCTATTTGTAATGGATTTTCTGCTGATACAACATTATGTTTAACAGCATTCTCGAAAAGAAGTTGAAGTGCAAGGGGTACTACAAAATAGGTTTTCTGTTGTTGCAGGCTGATGGACATGGCAATCTGCAGCGCATTACCATATCGCTTCTGTTGAATAAAAAAATAATCGTTTAAGATATTAATTTCTTCCTCAAGGCTTATGAAATCTTTTTCTTTATGCATTACAATACTGCGGTAAAAGTCTGACAGATGTTCTACATAAATAACCGCTTTGTCGGGGTTGTCTTCTATTTCTGAGATAAGTGTATTAAAGCTGTTAAAAAGAAAATGAGGGTTTATCTGGTTACGCAGTGTTTCTAACTGAGATTGTATTTTTTCTCTTTCGAGGTTATTGTATTTTTCTATAGCAGATTCTCGCTGTTTAATAATAAAAAAGATTATAGCAGCGAGTATTATTACTGATAATATAATAAACCAAAGCTGCTGCCAGAATGGTTCTTTAATGGTAAAGGTAAAACCAGCTTCGGAGGCCAATGAAAAATCCTGGTTCAATGAAACCCGAACCCTGAAAGTATAGACACCTGGTGGAAGCTGGGGGAAATTTTGAACGTGATCATTTGTACTTACCCATTCTTTTTCATATCCTTCAAGTTTATACTGGTACTGTATCTTATCTGGCTGAGAGTAAAACAGCCCGGTATAAAAAAAACTGATATTGTTTTCATCGGATGCAAATGAACAGCCGCTTTGTATTGTTGTGTCTGTTAAAAACAACTGAATTTTATCTATTACAATGGATGGTTTTTGCTGAAGCTGAAAAGGAGTCTGGTATTTATAGATGGTATAGCCATTTGCAAAATAAATATTTCCCAGTTCGTCTTTGGTAAAAGTATTAAGGTCCTGGTTAATATTGTTAAGGCCCTGTTCTTCATTCAGGTAACTGATATTGCCAGTGTTTGTGTTCACCAAATCTATACCATCCTTATTGGCAGCTAGCAGGTAATTACCAGAGATTGCAAGAGAAGTAATATTAAGGTCGCTTAATCCCTGAGCTATGCCAAAACTTGTAAAATTTTTCCCGTTAAATTTAATTATGCCATTATTAAAAGTACTGAACCACAAATTACCCTGATTATCTTCTACAATTTTATATACTACTTCATTGTTTATCTGCCCCGGCTTATTAAAATGTGTAAATGTGTTATTATCTAAAAGGATAACACCTTTACCATCAGTAGCAAACCATGTCCTGTTTTTTGAATCGGTAAGTATATCATAAACATATTTACTGCCCAGGTTTTTATCATCAGCATAATTGCTGCATTTGAATGTTTGGTTAATACTCTTATCTGTATCAGACCCTTTGCAGGAAACAGCTCCCTCCAGGCTTGCGATCCATATTAAATTGTTTTTGCCTGATATAGAAAGTATGCTCCCATTTATTAGTAAGGGGTCTTCTATAATAGACCGGTGTTTGCCGGTTAACGGATCAAGGATAATCAGGCCACTGCCCATGGTACCAATCCATATATTTCCTTTTTCATCCTGAAATAAAGAGGTGATATCAGATTGTGGCGCAATAGAATTGATTGTAAATTCATTTTCTTTCAGGCTGCCATCGGGTAATTTAGATAAATGAACAAGCTTTTGTTTCTTATTAAACCACAGGTCGCCGTTTTTTGCGTACAGCAATGCATGCAGATCATCATAACTGTCTGACTTAAATGCGTAAACAGGCTGAAGCTCGCTGCCAACAGTACGCATCAACTGGTTATTACCTGCTGCCCATACATTCCCTTCCCGGTCCCTTAACAGGCAAGACACTTTTCTCAACCTCTCATCTTTATACTGAAGTGTGGTGATTTTATTGTCTGCATTACTGTTAAATACCAGCAGGCCCCTGTCTTCCGTAGCAATAAAAACATTGGAAGATATTGCCATTACTGCATTAACCTGGCCATATTGCCAGGGTTCTGATGGCAAACTATCAGGTAACTTTGTATTATAATATTGAACACCGCCATCCTGCATACCCAACCATACATGCAGCGCATCTGCAGTAAAAAGGCACCGCACAATATTATCGGGCAAACCATCTTTTGTAGTAAACGACTTTACTACTTTATTTTTTTCATTGGCACTGCAAATATTAATACCGTGATCTGTTGCTGCAATAACATTGCTAAACTGTGTTACAGTTATATCATAAACAAAATTATCAGTAAGGCCATCATCGGTATTAATATTATAAAGATTATTGTTTTTTAAATAATACAAACCTTCTCCTGCTGTAGCAATCCATATAACACCGTCCTGATCTGAAAGTATTTTTGAAATGGCAACTTTTGGAAACCCTTCTTTTAATGATAATAATGCAATCTGGTTATTTTGTAGTTTGCCAATATTGCCATTATTAAACCCAACTAATATTTCATTTCCTGAAATCGCACAAATAGCTGTTACATTATCCGTAACATCTTTTTCTTTATCCAGTTTCTTAAAATTTATACCATCAAAACGATACAACCCTTTTGTTGTACCAACCAGAATATATCCCTGCTTTACCTGAAAAAGCGTATTAATACGTGGCTGCTCCTGGTACTCATCTGTAAGCGTGTAAATTCTGGTGCCGGGCATTTGTGCAAAAGAACTTCCGACGATACAACAGAAAAAAAGTAAAATAATATTTTGTAATATTCTATGCATCAGCGTGGTAACAGTGTGGCGGTTACCTCAACTTTAATTTCATTTGCAAGTTTTTGATAAACTACCCTTGGTATCGGAATATCATAATCACTCAACAGTAAAGTAAAATTTGATGTAACTAAAATCTTATGGTTGCTTACGGTTAGTTTCGATTTTATAATTCTTTCATGGGTTACCCCATGAATAGTAAAATTACCTTTTGCCCTAACTTCATACACTCCGTCCACTGTCAAATCCTGGTCTTCAATTATTTTTCCATTAAACCTGGCCGTAGGATATTTATCCGATTCCATATAGTTTTCATGAAAGTGCTGTTTTTGCAATGCAGTGTTGAAACCATCAAAAGAACGAATGTTAATTACAAAACCAAAAGTCCTTTTTTCATCGTCAATTATACCCACAAGATCTGTAGAAGATGCCCTGATCAATTCCAGCGGAGCATCTGAACGAAAAGAAGTTTTACCATTACTGGTTTGAAAAACAGCACCAGTTTGCGTAAATCCAGCCAAAGAAAAGATACATGTAACAAGACTGAACGTTGTAATTATAACAGGTTTGAATTTTACCATTGGGTCAAAAAAGTAATATTCAAACTTACCAATAAATGCATCATTAAACTACAGAAAATATTTATTCAATGGGTATTTAATTTAAAACGTGCTCACATATTTACGGCAAACCAGCAATCATTTTTATTTATTTTTTTAATACCAGCTTTAATTCTTATGGCATCCAGGTTGCGTCGCAATCACTTTATCTTTATATCTATAGTCATCTTCCCAAAGCGAATAGAAAGCCCCGCAAAAAATTCTATTTAAGTATATGCAATTATTCTACGTTCTTTGGCTTTACAATAGTAAATACCCTTGCGATATTAAACCCAAAGTGTATGTCTCCGTTCCCCCAACTACCACTGGTTTCATGCAAAAATGTTCGCTCCGTTGTGCCATAAGAATTGGTAAGCTGAAATTGGAATACATGGCCCCCTGTTTCCAGCTCGTAACCCACTGCAAAAGAATTGTAGGTACCCGGAAGTTTATAACCGGGCAACTGGTAATAATATTCGAGATTAAGATTTGAACGGGGCGTTAATCTAACTCTGATACCAGCGCCGATAGTAAACAAATCGTTCGGCACAGAACTATTTGGAACAATATTATAATGTACCATCGTGGGCATTAACTGTACAGAAAGAGCATCACCAAACTTGCGCGCCAATAAAAGTTCATATGCAAAATGAAATCTGTCAGAATTATTAATTTTTACAGTTTGTGAAGAATCGGTGTAATACCCTCCGTTCACAGGATCTTTCACACCTATATCCTTTGTTTCCCGTAATGAATTATACATTACCGAAGATAAAGCTGTAAGTGTAAAAGGCACAGTTTTTTCACCTGAAGACTGTTGTATAATTTTATACTTTATAAATCCGTCATATTCTTTAAGTGAAGGATTTACAAGGCCACCGGCACTTCTGCCACCCCCTATTGTAAGCCTGTTGGTAATACCATAATCCGCACCAATTCTCATAGATGCCTGGTCTAATCCAAATACATTGTAAAAACCTGTATTAAGTTTACCAAACCGGTGCGTCACCTTTAAATCCAGTACGCCTTTTTGTGTAGTTTCAACAGTATGACCATTAATAAGCCTGGTTGTGGTAAAAGTTGCCTGCGTATATTGTATGGGTTCTTTCTCTTTTGCAACTGCAACCTGGGCTGTATCATAAACAGGTGCTGCGTGAACATTATTATTGCTAAGCCTTGAATAATCTTTTGGTTTTTTAATCGAAAAAACCCTTGATATATTAAATCCTAAATGCAGGTTATCAAGGTTAAACGGATTTTTTGTTTCTGTAACAGCAGTGCGCTCTGTTATACCGGTAGAATTACTGATATTAAACTGGAAAACATGCCCTCCTGTTTCTATTTCATACCCTATTGATAAAGGATTGTAAGAACCTGGCAGCTTATAATCAGGTAACTGGTAATAATATTCAGCAATAATACCAGTACGTTTTGACAGTTTAAGCCTTGCGCCAATACCAATCGAAAGCAGTTTTGAAGGAGCAGAATTATCTTTTAAAATACTAGGGTTATTAATAACCATGGTAGGCATTAACTGCATTGAAAAGTTGCTGTTAAACTTCCTTGCAAGGAGTGCCTGAAAAGCATAAGAAAACTTGTCGCCTGTGCTTATTTTTATAGAGTCGTTTACCGGTTTTAAGGTTCGCAACATAGCAGAAGATACCAGCGTGAGCGACACAGGCATATTTGTTTTCCCGCTGGATTGCCATAATAATCTGTACTTTAAAAAAGCGTCATATTCTTTTTCATATGAACTTCTGCCCCCACCAATTGTAAGCCTGTTGGTTAACCCATAATCTCCACCAACCCTTATCGATATGGCATTATCCAAACCGAGCATATCATAGAAACCATCATCTGCAGTACTGAAACGGTGCGATAATTTAAAATCAAGCACACCTTTTTGCGCTGTTTCTACAGTGTGGCTATTGATTAATCTCCCGGTTTTAAAAGTAGCTTCGGTTAATTGGGTTTCACTTTTGATTTTTTTATCCATTTCTGCATCAAGCAGTGAATCAAGATTTACATCCTGGGCAAAATTGTACAACGCCAGCAAAGATGAAACAACAATTAACAATATCCTTTTTTTGAACATAAAAGAAATTTATAATAATAACTACCTTTTATCATAATCACAATTCACCGTTATCTGTATGTCGTCTGAAAGTTTGCTTTGCACAAAAGACTGACCCATAACATGATAGTCTTTACGCTTTACTGTAAACGTTGATTGTATAGATACCTTGCCGTTTTTTACAGTTATTGTTCCCTTTGCGGTAACAGGTTTGGTTACGTCCTTGACGCTAAGGTTGCCTGATACAGTAACTGTATAAACCCCATCTTTTGAAAAATTTATATCGGCCATATTGGTGATCTTTCCGGAAAAACCAGCTTTGGGGTATTTATCGGTTTCCATATAATTCTCATCATTAAAATGGTCTTCCATTGCGGCTTTTGCAAAATGAAAACTTTTAATTGCCACCTTAAAATCGAAACTTCCTGTGGCAGAGTTAAGCAGGCTTACAACTTCGTTATTATTGCCTTTTACATCTTCAAGATCTGTATGAGAATAAATACTGATGTTCCCATTCCTGGTTAGATAGTCTTGCGCATTTACATTAAATGCTGCAAGGATTAATATAACAACTGATAATGTTTTCATTTTAAATCTGATTTGTAATTAATTAATTCTGGGGAGAACCACGGTTTACCCAGGCTTTAAACTTATTAATGTCGCAATCGGAGAGTTTAGCGGCATCCTTTGGCATTGCAGAAGTTGTGCCGTCTTGTATTAATGACGAAATTAAAAGGCCAAAATCTGCATAATCTTTTATAGTTGCATAATCTTCCAGTTGTATACCTGCACCAAGGTCTGCGGCACCTCCATGACAACTAAAACAACTTTTTTTCATAATATCGTTTAGTTCAACACTCAGGCGAACTGTAGTTGTATCGCAGGCAGGTGGCGCAGGATATGCAATATCCGCTTTATCGTAATAACAGCCCATAAAACCTGTAGCAAGAAAAAAACACATAATAAAACCAAGTTCCTTCATTTTCATAGTTAATATTTTGTAGTACGTTCTGGCATTACAAACCTTAGTTGTGCTGCCATACTTCCAGAGCTGTTCTATGTTGAACAATATTACAAAAGTACAAGAGTGCGACGCAATGAAAGCTTGAATTATTGTAATTTAAGCCGGGCTCTAAAAAATATATTGCTCATACCCGGGTTTCTTAATTATTAATGGCTCCGGCAGCTACCCATTTTTCAATCTGTTTCACTTCACAGTCGCTTAACATACCTCCAGGTGGCATTGCAATAAATCCCGGGGCCTGGGTAACTGCACCAACCAAGCGGCCATTAAGTGCCACTGTACTTAAACCGGTATAGGTTGAAAGGTCTATACCACCGCTGGCATTGCTGCCTGAGTGGCAACCTGTACAGTTGGTAGTCATAATCGCGGATATTGCTGTTTTGTAGTCAAAGACCGCACTATCGCAACTATTACAATTTGTGGTATTTTTTGCTCCTTCCTTAATCCACCTGCTTATCAGGTTTAACTGGTCACTACTTAAGCTACCACCCGGGGGCATTTCTCCTGAAGCAATTTGCCTGTAAATTTCACTGCTGCCAGGATCACCGGGTTTAATCCCTCTTTTTGTTATGTTCTGAAAATTATCGAGAACATAGCCTTCCTGCTTACTCTTACTATCATGGCAGCCAGCATACGCGCAACTGTTCACAAAAATGGGGAGTATCTCCCCTTCAAAACAAACTAAAGAATCTGCATTATTGCTGCCACCCCCATTACCGGTACTGTCAGTATTTCCTCCACTACCGGGATTTTCAGGTGTAGCAACCTGGTGTACACACGAAACAAATAATCCTGCAATTGCTGCAAAGAGCAAAATGGTGTTTTTCATAGTTTGACTTTTAAAACGGGTTACTTAATAATAACACCCTGGTTAATTATAACATCACTTAAAAAACCGGTACAAACACCTTTAAAAGTAATGTTACTGCCCTTTACAAGGGCTCCTGGGTTTTCTTTAAAAGTACAGTTCACTCCAAATACAGGATCATTTGATTTTAAATAAACAACGGTTTCACCCGCCTGATTTTTTTTTATATCGGTCACCTCTCCGGTAACTTGTATTGCTTTATCCAGGTAAAGTTTATTTGCCCGGGTTTCATTTACCGTAAATGAATCAAAAATAGCCATGGCAGTAATTTCCATTCCCTTCTCTTCTGTTACATCCCTGGCCGGTTTGTTCCACATATAGTACCCGTAAGTGAAACCAAAAAGAGCTACTGCTCCCAAAACAACCAGTGCTATTTTCTTTTTAGATTTCATAGTTATACAGTATTGCAAAATAATACGACAAAAAACTAGTCTGCAAACACATTAAACCGATAGGGTAAATTTTACTGCTGAACAGGAAAAATCAAGTGTTTAACCATTAGGATTTTACATACTGCTGCACCGGCAGGCGGTTGGCAAGGCTTCGCGCCAATGTCATTTCATCGGCATATTCCAGTTCTCCGCCAAATGCAATACCACGGGCAATGGTGGTAATACGGCAACCAAGGTGCTGTAATTTCTTTTGAATATAGTAAATGGTTGTATCGCCCTGTATGTTTGGGCTTAACGCAAAAACCAATTCTTCAACCTGTTCTTTTTCTATACGGCTAACAAGCGATTCTATATTTAGCTGATCCGGGCCAATGCCATCCAGCGGCGAAATAATGCCCCCGAGTATGTGATACGTTCCATTAAACTGCTGTGTATTTTCTATGGCTATTACATCGCGTAAATTTTCCACCACGCAGATCATGTGCTGGTTACGCATAGAGTTGGCGCAAATGGCACAAATATCGCCGTCGCTTATATTGTGGCAGCGTTGGCAAAACTTAATATCCCTGCGCATTCTGGCAATGGTTTCGCTAAAATTTTCTACTATCGCGGCATCCTGTTTTAGCAGGTGCAATACCATACGAAGTGCCGTTTTTTTACCAATGCCCGGAAGCTTTGTAAATTCATTTACCGCATTTTCTAACAGTGAGGATGGCAATTGCATATCTGCAAATATACGATTAGGGCAATGGAATTTTTTTGAGCCTGGCATAAGTTCCCTGATGAGTCGTCTGTTGCGTCGCACACTTGTACTTTCAGATTATTATTGGGCTTTACCAAAGCGAAGATTGAAGCGAATTTAACTGCGCAGCCCTGTTACACGAACCGCGGCAAATTTTTTTTAAGAAAAGAAATAGAACTCCCTTTGTAGTAGTGTGTTTACACTTTAAACACTTTCGCTACAATCTCCGCTTCGATCTTCGTCTTGAGAAAAGTTGAATAAAGTTCCAAATGCACAAGTGAGTGACACAACAGGAGACCCCATGAAATACTTTTGCTGGCCCTCAAAAAACTTATTGATAAAGGAGAGATGTATTACCATTGCTAAAGTTACTTTTGCCGCATGGCCACAACGCTTTCACCCAAGGCTACCGATAAATATTTTACTTTTCAATTTGCATTGCTTTGTGTAAGCAACTTTTTATTCTCTGGAAGTTTCTCCATGATGCTGCCCGAACTTCCGGGTTATCTTACCAAACTTGGCGGAGCAGATTATAAAGGATTTATTATTGCATTGTTTACTTTAATGGCGGGTATATCCAGACCGTTCAGCGGCAAGTTAACAGATACGGTTGGGCGTGTTCCTGTAATGATCTTTGGTTCCCTGGTTTGTGTGGTTTGCAGTTTACTTTATCCCTTACTTACAACTGTTGCAGGCTTTTTATTCCTTCGTTTTTTGCATGGATTTTCTACAGGCTTTAAACCAACGGCAACTTCGGCTTATGGAGCCGATGTAGTGCACGAAAGCAGGCGCGGCGAGGCTTTGGGCGCATTGTCTGTTGGCTATACTGTTGGCATGTCACTCGGCCCCGTAATAGGCAGTTACCTTGTAAATCATTTTTCTTACAACACTATGTTTTATGTTTCTGCTGCATTTGCATTGGGTTCTGTAATCATCCTGAATAACATAAAAGAAACACTTGCCAACCCGCAGAAATTCTCAATAGAATTAATAAAAATTCAACGGCACGAAGTGTTTGAAAAAACATCTGTAAAGCCTGCATTAATCATGTTGCTGCTGGCTTTTTCCAGTGGGTGCACCTTAACCATTGTTCCCGATCTGAGTGATTGGGTTGGCCTGCAAAACCGGGGAATATTTTTTGCAACTTATACCGCCAGTTCATTATTAATAAGGTTGCTGGCAAATAAATCTTCCGATAAACACGGGCGGGTAATTGTGCTGATTTTTTCTTCGCTTGCATTGGCCATATCAATGATGTTTTTATCGTTTGTTCATACACCGGTAATGTTTTTAATAAGTGCTGCTATCTTCGGTTTAAGCTGGGGAATGAACGGCCCAACACTTACTGCATGGACGGTAGATTTGTGTGCACCAGAAAACCGCGGACGGGCTGTAGCATCGATGTACATTGCATTAGAAGCCGGCATTGGCATCGGCGCATTTATATCAGCAAAGATCTACGACAATAAATCTTCAAATTTTATTTATGCATTTATAACACCAGCAATACTTGCTTTGGTCTCTGCAATGTTGTTATTTATATGGAGGCGCAAGAAAATACAGGCGGCAAAATAGTCCCGCTCTTTTTATAACGTTGTTTTTGATACAGGCTTTTGCAGTGCTATGAAGCTTTCGTTGTGTCACTCACTTGTACGTTCCGTAATTTTATTGAGCAGAAAGACAAACAAAATATTATCTATTACTACACCTTACCAAGCATCGAGGCATTGGCGGCAATATAAAATATTTATAAGCCGCACAACCCAGCAACTGGCTCGCTGAATATTTGAGTATAAAGTGAGAAAATATAATGGTTGCAGATGAGGAGGGGTAATTCTGTATTAGCCCGGCAGTTATAATTCTATGAGGCTTTACTAGCATTGCACTGTTTAATACTTTGTTCTTTTTTTCCAATGTGCAAATTGGTTTACGAAATCATACACTTTAGTAATAATATGTGTAAGCATATCTTAGAAAAGTTGTGCTGCCCGTTGCAAAAATCTTTGTGCAGTTCGCTTTATAAGATTGTACCATATCTATAAAGCTGACTGCATATTGCCGGCCCATGTATTAGCCGCTCAAGTGAGTGACACAACCAAAGTTATATAGTAGCAACGCAGCCGGGCTTATTTTTTTCCATTAAAAAAGACGTACAATGATGAATTGTATAACCAGTTAATTATTGTTGGTTTACAGTTTAAAAAGGGAATTGCAGTTTTTTTGTTAAAAAAAATGCTCTGAAATTTGGTAGTGTAAATTAGAATTCTGTAAATTGTGCACACGATTGCACAAATTGTCGCACAGAACAACCATACACGATATAGCAAAACAATTGAACCTTACATCGGCTACGGTTTCAAGAGCTTTGAATGATCATCCCCGTATAAGTGCAGAAACAAAGCGGCTTGTTCAGGCAAAGGCAGAGCAGTTAAAGTACCAGCGAAACAAAATTGCATCGTCGTTAAGATCGGGTAAATCGCATACAATTGGCGTAATTATTCCCAGTGCACAAATGAATTTTTTTGGCTCAGTAGTGCATGGTATTGAAAATATGGCAAGCAGTAATGGATACAGTATTATATTATACCAGTCTGAAGAAAGTTCTTTACTAGAGAAGAAGGCTATTGAGACTTTCTTAAGTGCCCGGGTAGATGGAATACTGGCATCTATTGCAAAGGAGACTATAGATTTTGCGCATTACGAAGACCTGAAAAAGAGAAATATTCCTTTAGTTTTTTTCGACCGTACCAATGATACCCTGAATATACCATCGGTGGTGATTGATGATTACAAAGGGGGGTTTCTGGCTACGGAACATCTGATAAAAAAAGGCTATAAACGAATTGCGCATGTTTCGGGTCCGCAGCATTTAAAAGGTTTCAGGGAAAGGTTTCGCGGTTATACAGATGCACTGAAGCATTATAAAATGAAGGTTAATAAGCAATTTATTTATGCAGGTGATATATCTATAGAGGCAGGAAAAGCCGCTACAGAATATTTTTTTAATTTGATGGAAGTGCCTGATGCGGTGTTTGCAGTAGAAGACTTTACTGCGCTTGGTGTGATAAAGGGGTTGAAAGAAAGAAAAATTAAAATACCAGCGGCATTTGGTGTTATAGGTTTTGCCAATGAGAGTTTTGATGAATATATAACACCAGCTTTATCGTCAGTTGATCAGCAAACTGTTCAAATGGGCAAAGAAGCATTCAGCCTTTTAATGAATATGATAAAGATAAAGGAGGGCAAGCTGAATGTTGTTTTAAATGAGCAAATTGTACTTGAGCCTGTTTTATGTTTCAGGGAATCATCGGCAGGAAAAATCAATGTTTTAAAAGATGTTTTGGTTGAGACGAATTCTTAAATATTTTTTAAACTTTAAAAATAAAGTTATATGAATATAATCCCATGGAATGACACCTGACTGCAATTTTGAGCTATACAAAATTCAGATTAATACAAATTATTAACCACTTCCAATTTGCTTGTTATGAGAGAAAATTACTATCTAAAAAAATTAAGGAAATCTTTGTATGCAGCATTTTGCTGTATTTTTCTTTTACTGTTTTCTTTAAAGGACATTCAGGCCAGGGGATTTTACAGCCCAGCAGCCGATAAAAAGATTACGGGTAAAATTACCGATGATAAGGGCGCTCCTCTTTCCAATGTATCTGTATTGTTGAAAGGAACAAAAAAAGGTGTAACAACAGACTTAAATGGAGTTTTTTCTATTTCGGTTCCTGGTGATAATGCGGTATTGATTATTTCGTACGTTGGGTATAAAACACAAGAAATACCCGTTGGTAGTCAAACAGATTTAAGTGTATCATTAACCTCGGCTTCTGAGAATTTAACCGATGTGGTGGTGGTAGGTTACGGCACACAAAAAAAAGTAACAGTAACCGGGGCAGTTAGTTCAGTAAGGGGAGAGGCTTTGGTAAAATCTCCTGCTGTTGATTTGTCAAACTCTTTGGCCGGCAGGTTACCCGGCCTTGTTGTAGTACAAACAAGCGGTGAGCCGGGTTATGATGGAGCATCATTAAATATTCGGGGTATCAATACTATTGGTAATAATACACCTTTAATCGTTATTGATGGTGTTCCTGAAAGAGATGGTGGTTTAGGCCGCTTAAATCCGAGAGATATTGAAAACATTTCAGTATTAAAAGATGCCTCCGCAGCTATCTATGGTTCACGTGCAGCAAATGGTGTAATACTTATTACAACCAAAAAAGGCAATGTTGGTAAACCAAAGATTACCTATGATTTTAACCAGGGCTATTCACAGCCGGGTACGGTTCCTAAAATGTCGAATGCGGTAGAGTATGCAAACATTATGAATCAAATCCCCATTTACAAAAGTATTCCGGTAAATGAATGGCAGGCTGCCTGGACAGCGATCCAAACCACAGGTAGTTACGATTCACCAACTGAAGGTATAGCTACTTTAAATGCAAACTTTAGCCCCGATGCTGTAAAAAAATATGCAGACGGAAGTGACCCTTGGGGCTATCCAAATACAGATTGGTTTGGGGATGCGTTTAAAACATGGGCACCTCAATCCCGGCATAACCTGCAAATAAGCGGTGGTACAGAAAATTTCAGGTATTTTACTTCACTCGGTTATGTAAACCAGGATGCTATTTATAACAATTCGGCAACCCGCTATCAGCAATATAACTTCAGGACCAACCTTACAGCCAAGATTAATAGCTATATCACCACCACTGTTGGTATTTTAGCGCGCAGGGAACAAAGAAGATTCCCAACTGAAAGTGCAGGTTCTATTTTTCGTATGCTAATGCGTGGCCGCCCTACTGAACCTGAAGTATGGCCCAATGGATTACCCGGTCCTGATATTGAAAACGGGCAAAATCCATATGTAATTACCACAAATGCCACAGGGTATGAAGACAATCCAAAGGATTTTGTACAGGGAAATGGTTCAGTGGAAATCACCAACCCCTGGATTAAAGGTTTAAAACTTACACTGTCAGCCGCAGTGGATAAAAATAGTGCTACCGACAAATACTGGCAAACACCATGGAAATTATATTATTGGGATAAAATAACATATGAAGATGACGGTGTAACTCCAAAATTAGTGGGTGCTATCCGCTCGAACTTTACTGACCCACGTTTAACGCAGAGTTATAGTTCGGTTCTTAATACCAATCTTACTGCATTCCTGAACTATGACACCAAAATAGGGAGTGCGCACACCATCAATATCCTTGCTGGTGTTACTAAAGAAACTTTTAAAGGAGAAAATTTCTTTGCATTCAGAAGAAATTTTATTTCTCCTGCTTTAGACCAGCTATTTGCTGGGGGTTCGCTTGCGCAAAATACTGGCGGTGGTGCATATAGCAGGGCCAAACTTGGTTACTATGGCAGGGTTCAGTACAATTACAAGGAAAAGTATCTTGTAGAATTACTCGGGAGATACGATGGTTCTTACATATTCCCTGAAAATAAGCGCTTTGGATTTTTCCCTGGATTACTTGTTGGATGGAATTTAAGTAACGAGAAATTCTTTAAAGTGCCCGGTATAAATTATTTAAAAATCAGGGGTTCTTACGGGCAACTTGGTAATGACCAGGTATATAGAAATGGAAATTTACAGGAATATGCGTTTCTATCTACCTACGGATTTGGATCTTATCCTATTAATGGACAGGTAGCAACAACCCTGAATGAAATAGTTTTGGCAAATCCAGATTTTACATGGGAGGTTGCCAATAACTATAACCTTGGACTTGATGCTACTGTTTTGAACAATCACGTTGATTTAACGTTAGAGTATTTCTTTAATAAAAGGAGTGCTCTTTTGATTCAGAACACAGGTATTGTGCCCGCATCATCGGGAATTGCAAATATACTGCCCCCGGTAAATAACGGGCGTATCGATAACAAAGGTTTTGAATTCACCGTTGCTTATAAGGGGAATATCAATAAAGACTTTTCATTCAGGTTTGGCGTTAATGGTGGGTATGCAAAAAATACCGTAAAATACATTGCCGAAAACCATTCAACCCCCGAGTATCAGTGGCAGGAAGGCAAGCCCTACAATGCATTTGTAGTTTATAAATCGGCGGGAGCTTTCCTGGATCAGGCCGATATTGATAAAAATTCCATTGACTATAGCGGAATTACAGGAAAGTTATTGCCTGGTGATATGAAATTTGAAGATGTAAACGGCGATGGAAAAATAACTTCTGATGATGCAGTAAGGTTAGACAAAAGTGATTTTCCTAACTTTAACTTCGGTTCTACAATTGAAGCAAGATATAAATCTTTTGATCTGAATGTCCTTTTTCAGGGTGCGGCTGGGGCTATGATACGTGTTCAAACAGAATCAGGGGATATTGGTAATTTCCTAAAATATTCTTATGATCACCGCTGGTCAATCGATCACCCGAGCAGTACAGATCCAAGATTGGCAAGTCGTGGTGATACTTATTACACAGGTGGATCTTATGGAAATAATACTTATTATCTGTTTAACAAAAATTACATCAGGTTAAAAAATGTTGAAATTGGCTATACTTTACCCGCTCGTTTGTTAGAGAAAGCCAAAGTTAGTAATTTCAGAATCTTCGTTAATGCGCTTAACTTGTTTACAATCTCAAAGATGAAGATCTTTGATCCTGAAGCAACTACTGGTAGTGGTGTTTACTACCCACAATCAAGGGTGCTTAATGCCGGTTTAAGTTTAACTTTTTAAAAATTTATTTATGAAAAAAATATCAATTATTACCTGCTTTTTAATTGGAGTGGTATTCATCAATTCTTGCAACAGGGATTATCTGAATACAAAGCCACAGGACAGGATATCCAGCAGTGCAACCTGGAGCGATGGGGCTTTATCCACCGCCTTTGTATTGAATGTTTATTCCTTTCTCGGTTATGGAGGTTTTGAAGAACAGGCCCTTGCTGCCTATACCGATGAGGCCATGTTTACACACGCAGGCAGAAACATCAATACTTTTACCGAAGGCAACGAAGAACCAGGAGCTCTCGCCTGGATGAGTGCCACTTACTATTGGGACAATATGTATTCTGCAATAAGAAATGCAAACGTTGCTTTAGAGAACCTTCCAACAGCTACATTCGATGATGCTGCACTTAAAGATCAGCTTCTCGGTGAAGCTCATTTTCTACGGGCGTATTATTATCAGCAATTAGTAAGGTTTTATGGGGGTGTGCCTCTTGTTGACCGTACCTACGGTCTGAATGAAGATTATTCATTACCCAGAAATACTTACGAAGAGTGTGTAAACTTTATTGTAGCTGATTTAGATCAGGCAGCACAGTTACTTGATGGTAAATCAACTGTTGACGGACGTGCTTCTAAAATTGCTGCAATGGCTTTAAAAGCAAGGGTGCTTTTGTATGCAGCCAGCGATTTACATGATGCTACTAAAGCCAAAGCAAATTCAAGTGTATTATCAGGTTTTGGTAATATAGAATTGCTTGCTTACACATCTGGCGACCAGCAGGCAAGATGGCAGGCTGCTCAGACTGCAGCAAAAGCTGTACTAGATGTAGCGCAGGGGTATAAATTAGATCTTTCTGCGCCTGCAAGTGCCGAAGAGGGCAAGATGAATTACCAGTCTATTGCCATGGGGGGTAAAAGTGCAACCGGCGATGCTGCTGCTGCTGTTGAGCTTATTTTTCAGAGAACATCTACCACTTTATACACCCAGGAAGACAACTGGCCACTAGGCGGTATCCATTACGGCATCAATAATGGGCCCAATGGCTACCACAACTGGGCCGGTAATACCCCGATACAACTGCTGGTGGATGATTACGAAATGATGGATGGCAGTAAATTTGACTGGAACAAGCCAGAAGAAAAAGCGCATCCATATACCAACCGTGACCCACGCTTGTATGCCACGATACTTTATGATGGTGCAGGCTGGAAGCCAAGACCAAACGATGTTGTAGGCAGAGATCCTGCCAATCAGCTTCAAACCGGTTACTATTCCGATGGTTCCGGTGGTTTTATCAATGGTATAGATACACGCGAATCTCCCGTAGAAAACTGGAACGGCAGCCGTACGCACTACTATACAAGGAAATTCATTGACGCCAATCCTGCATTGCCGGATAATCAGTCAAACGGCCAGATTGTGCCATGGCCATTCATACGCTACACAGAAATGGTATTAAATTATGTGGAAGCAAGTATTGAATTGGGCCAGGAAGATGTTGCAAGAACCTGGCTAAACAAGATCAGGTTCAGAGCTGGTATGCCTGCTGTAACTGACGCAGGTACTGCGCTACGGGATCGTTACCGCAACGAACGCCGGATAGAACTGGTATATGAAGAGCACCGCTACCACGATGCAAGAAGATGGATGATTGCTGCACAAACAGTAGGCAGGGGAATAAAAGCGATAAATGTACAGGCTACTTTAAAACCCGGAAAATCCCCGCTTGTTCCTTACCAACATGATGAAACAGTGTATGATTATACCTACACCGTTCAGGATAATACGGAAAACGAAACAAGGGTTTGGAAAGATAAAATGTACTTCAGGCCAATCAACCGTGATGAAATTAGTAAAAATGATAAATTGATTCAAAACCCAGGATATCAATAAATAATACTGCTTTATTTTAAAAAAATCTACCCCATAACCGGGGTAGATTTTTTTAATTAAAACATGGCTTTAATTGCAGGTTATTTTGATTGGCAAGAATATTGGGTTACCAGCACAAGCACTGCTATTGTACTTTCGTTGTGTCACTCACTTGTACGTTCCGAACAATTATCAGCAATTAACAGCCGGGCTGCTGCAATAAAACCCGCCATTGTTTTTTTTGCCGGTGGCATAAGCCAAAGCAGATTCTAAAAGCACAAGAGTGCGACGCAAGAAAGTTTAATAGTAGCTTTAGCGTTTGGTTCATAATAAAAGTTGCATTTAAATGCCATTTCCATTAACACAGCCCATTTCAATGAAAGCTAGCCGGGTATCTTACTGCTCATTATTTCTTTGCCTTTATTTTTTAAACGCCTGTAATACCCAAAATGAAAAAGGCAAAGATGCAAATGCAAACACTGCAACAGGAAATGAATTGTTTACGTTGCTTAGCCCCAAAGAAACCAATGTAGACTTTCAAAATACACTCTCAGAAGGTTTAAATACAAACATTCTGATGTACGAATATTTCTACAATGGCGGCGGTGTTGCTGCCGGTGATTTTAATAACGATGGCCTTGTTGATCTCTATTTTACCAGTAATATGGGGGGAAATAAATTCTACCTCAACAATGGCAATATGCAGTTCCAGGATATCACATCATTTTGCGGTGCAGGTGGCAGAGCTGGTCCCTGGAAAACGGGCGTAAATGCAGTAGATATAAATGGCGATGGAAAGCTGGATATTTATTTATGTTATTCGGGTGCATTACCACCAGCGAAAAGGGCAAATCAGCTTTTTATAAACATGGGGAATAACAGCAGAGGCGTACCGATGTTTCAGGAGATGGCGGAAAAATTTGGACTTGCCAGTACAGGTTATAGTAATCAATCTTACTTTTTTGACTATGATAAAGATGGCGACCTGGATATGTTATTGCTGAACCACAATCCTAAAAATTTACCAATACTGAATGTTGAAGCCACTGTTGAACTTCTGAAAAAAGATGATCCTGAAAAAGGGCTTCGTTTGTTTAAACAAACCAAGGGAAAGTTTGAAGATGTTACCAAAAGTTCCGGTATTAATGGCTCTGAATTGAGTTACGGATTAGGACTTGGAATATCAGACTTTAATGAAGACGGCTGGCCCGACTTTTATGTATCGAACGATTATGCAGTGCCTGATTATCTCTACATCAATAATAAAAACGGAACGTTCACCAATAGGCTTGCAGAATGCATTGGGCATACCAGCCAGTTTTCTATGGGTAATGATATGGCTGATATGAACAATGATGGCCTTACGGATATTTTTACCCTTGACATGCTGCCGGAAGACAATCACCGGCAAAAATTATTATTGGCTCCTGATAACCTTGATAAATTTAATGTAAATATCCGCAGTGGTTTTTATTACCAATATATGCGAAACATGTTGCAGATTAGCAATGGCAACAATACTTTCAGTGAAACAGGACAGATAGAAGGAATTTCAAATACAGACTGGAGCTGGGCTCCGCTATTTGCTGATTTTGATAATGACGGCTGGAAAGACCTTTATATTTCAAACGGTTATTTCAGAGATTATACCAACCTGGATTTTATCAACTACATGAATGAATATGTTGCGGCAAAAGGCAGGCTGCAGCGGGATGATGTTATGGAAATAATAAAGAAAATGCCTTCATCAAACGTGGTGAATTATATTTTTCAAAACAAGCAGGGTTTTAATTTTGAAAACAAACAAAAAGATTGGGGTATTACCCAACCTTCAAACAGCAATGGTGCTGTTTATGCAGACCTGGACAATGACGGCGATCTTGATCTTATTGTAAATAATATCAATCAGGCTGCATTTATTTACAGAAATGAATCGCAAAAGCAAAAGGACAGTCATTTTTTACAGGTACTGCTTACAGGTGATTCGGGAAATACACAAGGGCTGGGAGCTGCAGTAGAAATTTTCAACGATGGGCAAGTTCAAAAGCTTGAACAAAATCCGGCAAGAGGCTATCTTTCTAATGTTTCTTCGGTACTGCATTTTGGATTGGGTAGATCAGAAAAAGTCGACTCACTGATCATTACCTGGAACAGTGGTAAAACGCAAAAGCTTGAAGATGTGAAAGCAAACCAGGTTTTGAAGCTCTTTGAAAAGGATGCACATGATAAAGCATCATCTGTAAAATCTTCAATAAAATGGTTTGCAGCGGTGCAGCCCGCCATAAAATATAAAGACAATCCAGATACAAGCACCAATGATTTTAACAGGCAGCTTTTACTGCTGAGTCAATTGTCTTTTCAAGGGCCCTGCATGACAAAATACGACCTGAATAGAGATGGTCTTGAAGATGTAATTATTAGTGGTAACGCGGGTCAGGCCACCGGTATTTTTATCCAGCAGAAAAATGGAATATTTCTAACAAAAAGTATTCCCGCATTTGAACAGGACAAAGCTTATGCAGATGCAGCTATTGCTGTATTCGATGCCAATAAAGATGGTTACCCTGATATCTATATTGCAAGCGGCGGTTATAACAACCTTAATGAATCTGACTCTTTGCTTAACGACCGGTTGTATGTTAACGACGGCAATAATAACTTCACTAAAAGCAAAAGCTTGCCTGCGATCAATGGCAGTAAATCCTGTGTAAGCGTGCAGGATATAAACGGCGATGGGTCACCAGATATTTTTGTCGGCGGCAGAGTGGTTCCCGGCCGTTATCCTGAAACACCCAAAAGCTATATTCTCATTAATGATGGCAAAGGAAACTTTACAGACCAAACGCAAAACATCTGTCCCGAAATTTCTAAAATAGGAATGGTAACAGATGCGGTTTGGGTTGACCTTGATCTTGATCAAAAGAATGAGCTGGTGATAGCAGGCGAATGGATGCCTGTAACTGTTTTTAGTATAGAAAACGGCAAATTGGTAAACACTACAACCCGGTATTTTGACAAGCCTTATTCAGGTTGGTGGAATACTATAGCCGTTGGAGATTTTAACGGAGATAAACGCCCAGACCTTATTATTGGCAATACAGGATTGAACACACAATTCAAAGCCTCAGAAGAAGAGCCACTCGAAATGTATTACAAGGACTTTGATAAAAATGGTTCGGTAGATCCCATCTTTAGTTTTTATATACAGGGCAAAAAATATCCTTATTTGACCAGGGATGAATTGGTTGGTCAATTGCCAATGATGCGTAAAAGGTTTGCTGATTTTAAAAGCTACGCCGATATAACAATGGATGATCTTTTTCAAAACAATGAGTTGAAAGATGCTGGTCACCTTGCGGCAAACCACATGGCTACAACCTGTTTCTTAAGTACACAAACAGGCAAGTTTGCAATCGCTCAATTACCCATTCAGGCGCAATATTCACAGGTTTATACAATCGATACGCTAGACTTTAATCATGATGGTTACACCGATCTTTTGCTATGCGGCAATAACAGTCATAGTAAGATCAGGCTTGGTAAATTTGACGCGAATTACGGAACATTGATGGCCGGGGATGGCAAAGGAAATTTTACATACATCCGCCAAAGCGAATCTGGTTTTAATATCTGGGGCGATGTAAGAAGTTGTATTCAGATCAACGATAAAATTTATTTTGGTATCAACGGCAAGGGTTTAATTTCTTATGAATTGTTGAAACAAAAAAAATGAAACCGGTAAGAAATTTATTACAAAGAATTTATTTTAATACCAGCCATAATTTTTCATGGCATCTTCGTTGCCACGCTCGGTTCGAAGTTCCTCATTCATGGTATCTTCAAAAGGCGTGGCGGTTTACCCCGACGAGCGAAGCGGAACTCGGGGTCGCAATCACTTCATCACCTGTACCAATGGCATCTGCAGTCTCATGGTCAAACATGCAGAGAATATTCAAACAGCTTTTAGTTTGCACTTTGTTTTTTTCTTTTTTTCTTTCATCATGTACACCCGAAAAACCAAAACCGCCCCAGGATTATGAACTTGCTGCTGCATGGGCAGACATGACAAATTATATTAGCAAAAATACCCCATCCAATTCACCAACATTTGCCTCACGTTGTTTTGGATATATTGGCCTTACCATGTTCGAGTCTGTTGTAAATGGTTATCCCGAATATCAATCAATGGCTGGTCAATTAAATGGATTGGATAGTTTGCCGTTACCCGAAAAAGGCGCAGCCTATAATTGGCCGTTGGTTTTAAATGCAGGCCAGGCAGAGATACTCCGCAATATTTATATTCAAACTTCCGATCAGAATAAAACGAAGATTGATTCACTCGAACAACACTTCCTATCAATCTTCAAAGAAACAATTGCCAATGACTCCATAACAAACAGGTCAATCGCATACGGAAAAGCAATAGCGCAACAAATTTTTGAATGGTCAAAAACCGATGGTGGCCATCGTGGTTACTTAAACAATTTTGATAAGAAACTGGTGTTCCCCCAAAAGCCCGGATGCTGGCAACCACCGCTATATGCGCAATCATTCACGCACTTTCCTTTGCACCCGCATTGGGGGCAAAACCGTACGTTTTTATCAGTTGATTCAACAATTGCAGCACCAGAATTTATTCCTTACGATTCTACTCCCGGCTCAGCTTACTACCAGCAATTCATGCAGGTGTATGAAAAAGAAAAAGTATTAACGCAGGATGAAAAAGAAGCCGCCATTTGGTGGGCCGATGATCCTGATGCAACCTTTACTCCTCCAGGCCACTCGTATTATTTTGCAACGCTAGCCATCAAAAAAACACATCCTGATTTAATTAAATGTGCCGAAACTTATGCAAGAATTGGTATGGCCGTAGCAGATGCTTTCCGCAATTGCTGGAAGTGGAAGTACCAGTTTTTTACAGAACGTGCAAACACATTTATTCCGCAGCATATCGATCAGTATTGGGAATCTTTCTGGCCCGATCCGCCATTCCCGGCATTTCCTTCGGGGCATGCAATTCAGGCAGCTGCAGCGGCCACGGTGCTTACCGATTTGTACGGAGATCATTTTGAGTTTACCGATAGCGCTCATGTTGGCAGGCCAAGAGATGAGATCAGGAACACAGATTTTAAAGCGCGTCATTTTACATCGTTCTGGCAGGCCGCCGAAGAGACTGCCAACTCAAGATTTTATGGTGGTATACACACACCACAGGATAATGCAAGAGGGTTGGAGAAAGGCAAAGTAATCGGCGAAAATGTTAACCAACTGAAGTGGAAAAAATAAAATGATAAGTGCCGATACTATTTTTGTGAGCCGGGTAGTGAGCAGAGCCGAACTATGGTATTTCAATGAAGCATCCGTTGCGTCGCACTCTTGTACGTTCGGAACAAAAAGCAGCAAAGGCTTTTAGCAGTTAGCCTTAAGCTATTAGCTAAAAGCCAGTGGCTAATAGCTATCCTTCAGCACAAGAGTGCGACGCAAGTAAAGCTCAATAGCCGCAATACAGTTGGGCTCAAAAAAAATTATTCCTCAAAACATCATTTAAAAAGCCATGCGATACTTTTTATACTCACTTTTTTTCTGTTCAGTGTTTTTTACAGGTAAAAGTTTTTCTCAAACACGTTTTAAAGATGTAACCGATTCAGCAGGAATCAAACATGTATTTAAAGTGTACGAAGGTATGTTTGGCGGCGGCGCCTGTGTGATTGATTATAACAAAGACGGTTTTGAAGATGTGTATATAACCGGCGGCATGAACGATGATGTGCTGTATAAAAACAATGGCAACGGAACGTTTA
Source organism: Chitinophagaceae bacterium UBA4407 (assembly GCA_002390845.1). Lineage (GTDB taxonomy): Bacteria > Bacteroidota > Bacteroidia > Chitinophagales > Chitinophagaceae > Limnovirga. The sequence continues at coordinate 57,181 of DGQT01000010.1, forward strand.
CCAACGTGTTTGAAAATGCTGGTTTAACCCTTACAAAAAAATATGTAACACAAGGTGTAACCAGTGCCGATGTAAACCGTGATGGCTTTGTTGATCTCTTTGTTACCACCATTACCAGCAGGGATAAAAAACAAACCATACCAAGAGAAATAAATCTCTTGTTCCTCAACAATGGCAACGGAACTTTTCGTGATGCAACAAAAGAATATGGACTCGATCAAATGTACTCTTTCAGCACCAGCCCAAGCTTTGGCGATATTAATGCCGATGGCTGGCCCGATCTTTATGTAGGTAATTATTTCAATGAATTTACCGGCAAACTGAGCGTTATTAATGATGCCACTGTTGTGCAGGCCAATCAAATTGCTAAGGGTTATTTGTTGCTGAACGAAGGTGGCAAAAAATTTAAAGATGTATCTGATGATTACGGTCTTGATTTTCGCGGCTTTGGTTTTGGTGGGGTGTTTACAGACTTTGATAATGACGGCGATCAGGACTTATTTATCAATCACGATTTCGGCTATAAACGTACGCCGGATATGTTGCTGGAAAATAAATATCCCAGCGAAAAGTTTACAGATGTAGCAAAAGAAAAGGGAATGGATCTCAAGATCAATTCCATGGGCACAGCAGTTGGCGATTATAATAACGATGGGCTTATGGATTATTATATGACCAACATTAAGTTCAATTATTTTATGGTAAACCAAGGGCCGGGCAAACCATTTGTAGATAAAGCAACAGAATTGGGCCTTGGGTTTTTCGCAATAAGCTGGGGCGCCAACTTTGCAGATTTCGACCAGGATGGCGATGTGGATCTGTTCGTTTCAAACGGCGATCTTAACCCCAACTGTGTGCCCATGGCTAACTTTTATTACGAAAATCTTGGAAACAAATTTCAGGATAATGCAAGTGCTTATGGTTTGGCTGATTATGGCATTGGCCGTGGCTCCGTTGTATTTGATTATGATAACGATGGCGATCTTGATCTGCTTGTGGTAAACCAGGAACCTGTGCTTCCAAATTACCCGGTGCCCTCCACTACAAAACTGTACCGGAACGATTCCACTAAAGGCAACTGGATTAAGATTGCACTTAAAGGCATACAGGCAGAAAGCCACGGTATAGGATCAAAAATTGAAGTGGAAGCTGGTGGTAAAAAAATGATCCGCGAAATAGATGGCGGCGCTTCTAGCCATCTTTCTCAAAGCTCTGTTATTGCACATTTTGGTTTGGGCAATTCGCAAAAGATTGATTCAATAACAGTTTACTGGACTGGCGGAAATAAACAAACAATTACTAATATAAAAGCCAACCAGCTATTAACCATTACAGAAATTCCTGCACCAAAAAAGCCTGGGTTTAATTATGTTAATTTGTTCATTGCGTTGGGGCTGGCGGTTGTATTGATTCTGTTCAGAAGAAGTATGAAAAAACGCCCAACAGCCAATACATAAATTATTAGCCAGGCAAAGAATTACTATGAAGCTTTGTTGCGTCGCACACTTGTACGGTTGGATTATGAATGGGGCTTTTACCAGAGCGAAAATTGAAACTAACACTACTTACAATAATTACAGCAACAGTGAGAAACAGATTGATAGAAAAAAGTATTGGCCTACTTCTATCCAACAACGTACTATAAAAGTATTGAAAACCAAAGACGCATTTCTTTGGATTGGGGATTTAGTACGCCTACATTCGTGTTGTGTGCCATTTTAAACGACCTTACTATAACCAATCAACTTTTAATTTTGCCAAGACTTAAACTATTTTTAACGCTGACAATTTTATTGGCTTTGCAAGCCTGCAATACAAAAAATGGACTACAATAAACTACCCAAAATTGAACTTCACTTACATTTAGACTGCTCTTTAAGTTATGAGGTGGTGAAACAACTGAAACCTTCTGTAACATTGGAAGAGTATAAAGAATCATTCATTGCGCCTGCTAAGTGCACAGACCTTGCAGATTACATTAAGAGAGCAATTAAAGGTTTTGAATTAATGCAGACTAAAGAACAATTACGACTTGTAACCTTAGATTTATTTAAACAACTGAAAGCAGACAAAGTACTGTATGCGGAAATTCGTTTTGCTCCGTTGCAACATATAATGCAAGGTTTAACACCGACAGAAGTTGTTGAAACCGTCAATGCCGCAACAGATGAAGGAATTAAAACCTATGGTGTTGAGGCAGGAATTATTCTTTGTACTTTGAGACACTATTCAGAAGCACAGAGTATGGAAACGGTTCAACTTGTAAACCAATTTAAAGAAACTCACATAGTTGGGTTTGACATTGCAGCGGATGAAGCAGGTTTCCCTGTTACCACTCACATAAAGGCATTTGAATTTGCCAATGCAAACAAATTACCGTGCACAGCCCATGCAGGTGAAGCAAAAGGAGCAGAAAGTGTTTGGGAAACCTTGAAAAATTTTCACCCTTCAAGAATTGGGCACGGCGTTCGTAGTGCAGAAGACACATCATTATTGACATTTCTAAAAGCAAATAACATTCATTTAGAAGTTTGCCCTACAAGTAATGTTCAGACAAATGTTTTCAATAAAATAGAAGACCATACTGCTGACAAAATTTACAATGCAGGAGTTTCAATGAGCATAAATACAGACGCAAGAACAATTTCAAATGTTACACTTGGAGACGAGTACAGACTTATGGAAAAGGTGTTTCATTGGGACAAAGCTCATTTTAAAAAGTGTAACATAGAAGCCATCAACCATTCATTTGCTAATGCTGAGATTAAAGATAAAATCCGCAAACAAATTGAGGTAGCCTACTAATACAAAACGGCCTACAACATAGGTCACTGTTGCACAACCATATTGTGCCGCTGTTGGTCGCTGACCAACAGCATTTGCTTCGTTCTTCTTTTAAATCTACTCTTCGGTAAAAGCTCAATAGACAATCCAACAGTACAAGAGTGCGACGCAACGAAAGCTAAATAATACAACTACAGCCGGGCTACAAAAAATGTATTTAAATCGTTACATTTTTCGAGAGATCAAAATCAATAACTTTTAACTGAAGGTTTTCTTCGCCGTTCCATTCATTAAGGTCTATTGTATAAACAACATCGATGGGCGCCTGCTGCTGGAGCAAAGAAAATTTTTCTGCGAGATTAAAACCAATACCGGTAATAGTGCTGTTGGTTTGCTTTAAAACAAAGCGCACATGTTTTTCTTTTACAATGCGTGAGTAACCGGTTTCTGTAACATTTCTTGTAATAAAAACGGGGCGCATATTTTCGGGGCCGTAGGGCTCCATTTGTTGGATAATGCTAAAGAAAGATGGGGTAATATCTTTAAAATCTATTTCGGCATCAATCAGCATTTCGGGTATCAGCAATTCGGGTTTAATGGTGGCTGCAACAACGGCTTCAAACTGATCTGCAAATTGCTGAACATTGGTTTCAAGCAGTGTCATTCCTGCTGCTGCAAAATGGCCGCCATAGCCCAACAAACTTTCCCTGCATGCGTGAATGGCTTCGTACAAATTAAAACCCGGAACACTACGGGCACTGCCTGCAACAATATCGCCACTTTTGGTAAGTACTACGGTTGGTCTGTAAAAAGTTTCAATTAGCCTCGATGCTACAATTCCAACAACGCCTTTATGCCAGTGATCGCGGTACACCACTGTTGTTTTGCGGTTGGTGAATTCAGCATTGCCGTTGATGATTGCTAAGGCTTCTTCTGTAATACTGCTGTCTGCTTCACGGCGGTCAGTATTGTCATCGTGAAGCATTTCGGCAAATGCGAGTGCATTGTTATAATCTGTTTCAATAAATAACTGTACCGCTTTTTTTGCATCATCCATACGGCCTGCGGCGTTAATACGCGGAGCAATTACAAATACAAGATTCGTAATGCGTATTTCTTTTTGCAAACCCGCAAGCTGCATTAGTGCCTTAATACCCTTGCAGGGGTTTTCGTTTACTTTCTTAAGGCCATGAAAAGCCAGTATCCTGTTTTCGCCGGTAACAGGAACTATATCGGCAGCTATAGCTGTTGCAGTGAGATCGAGGAATTCCATCCAGGCTTTATCAGGCAATTCCCATGTTTCGCATAATGCCTGGATGAGTTTTAAACCTACGCCGCACCCGCATAATTCTTTGTAGGGGTAGTTGCAGTCATTTTGTTTGGGATTAAGTATGGCTATTGCAGGAGGCAATTGTGCATCGGGCAAATGATGATCGCAAACAATAAAATCTATGTTAAGTGTTTTTGCATAAGTGATAAGGTCGGTAGATTTAATGCCGCAGTCGAGGGAAATGATGAGTGAAAAATTATTTGCCTTTGCATGGTCTATGCCCAGTTTGGAAACGCCATATCCTTCCCTGTAACGGTGGGGGATATAAAAATCTACATTCGGATAAAGACTTATTAAAAACCGATACATACAGGCAACCGAAGTTGTTCCATCAACATCATAATCGCCAAATACTAAAATCTTTTCGTTTAATGCCATTGCAGTTTTAATACGCGAAACTGCAGCCTGCATATCTTTCATAAGCCAGGGACTGTGCAAATCTGATAACTGCGGCCTGAACCAGGATTTGGCTTTTTCGAAAGTATCTATACCTCTCTGTACAAGTATTTTACAAATTGCTTTGTGTATGCGCAAAGAAGTAAACAATGACGCAACATCAGTTTCCGGAGGGTTTAATATGGTCCACCTTTTTTTCATTAATATTTACGGTCGGTTGTGTATCGTACCAGTTGCTCTAACGCTTCTTTCACTTCTCCATCAGGAAACTGGTTCAGAATTGCAAGCGCCTCATCCCTGTACTCAAACATTTTTTTATATGCATAGGCAATGCCGCCGCTGTTATCTACCGCATCGATTACAAATTTGATTTTCTCTTTTTTTGAGCTTTCATTCTTTACGATATAAATGATCTTTTTTTTAAGTGCCTTGTCGCAATTATTAAGTGTATAAATAAGTGGGAGTGTAAGTTTTTTTTCTTTTATATCGTTGCCGGTTGGTTTTCCGATATTTTCATTTCCATAGTCAAAAAGATCGTCTTTGATTTGAAATGCCATGCCGGTTTTTTCGCCAAATAATTTTAATTGTTCAACTTTAATTGGATCTTTAAAAGTAGTACTGGCACCTGCGCCACATGCAGAAGCAAGCAGAGAAGCTGTTTTGCCTTTTATTATTTCGTAATAGATGTTTTCATCAATGTTTAAATTCCTGGCCTTTTCCATTTGAAGTAATTCGCCTTCGCTCATCATTTTAACTGCTTCTGACAGGATTTTTAAAACTTCGAAATCGTTGTTTTCAAGAGAAAGGATCAAACCTTTCGATAAAAGGTAATCACCAACCAGTACAGCAATCTTGTTTTTCCAAAGTGCATTTACAGAAAAGAAGCCACGCCTTTTTGCTGAATCGTCTACTACATCATCATGAACAAGCGTAGCAGTATGTAGTAATTCTACAAGTGAGGCGGCCCTCAAGGTTGAATCATTAATCTCTCCTCCAAGTTTTGCGCAGAGTAAAACGAATTTAGGCCGCATTTGTTTGCCTTTCCTGTTAACGATATAGCGCATGATCCTGTCAAGCAACGGTACCCTGCTTTTTACCGCCTCTTTAAAGTAATTTTCAAAAGCGGTGATTTCTTTTGCAATGATCAAGGTTGATTTATCCATTCGTAGAAGTTAGCTGCAAGATAACCGCAAATAATATTTTTTTCAATTGTAACTTTTTTCCATCTTATTTAAATGCTTGGGAATAACATTTAAAATAAACTGCAAAAATTTGGTAATTCATAACCAATGGTTAATTTTGCCTTAATATATTTATGGGAATTTTACAAAAACATTAAATTTCACCTATGGTAAGCAGAAAGTACTTTGCACTTTTAGTCCTTTCAGGACTAATTGCGACCGCTACATTCGCTCAGAAAAGCGATGCGGGTTATGGCTGGGTTTTGGATTCTTCAAAGAGATCAGTGAAGAATATGCCACAGCAGAATGAGTTTATGAACAACCAATATCCTTATCCTTCAAAACCCAGGAGTATGTGGGAATTGGGTGTAAGTGGTGGAGTTTCATATATAAAGGGAGATGTTTCCAGTAAGCTGGGTTATGGCGGAGGATTGTCTTTTAGAAAAGCATTGAGCCATGTTTTCTCAGTAAGATTGGGATGGCAGGGTGCTTTTAATTATGGATTAGACTCTCGTACATCCACTGGCCTCTCCTCAGCAGGATTCAGCGGCCCCGGCCATAATCCATGGAAAGACATTTATACATCTGCAGGAGACAAATTTGTATATAATTATCGTACACAGGCCCATCAGTTATATGCTGATGTTATTACGTCTTTAAACGCCTTTAGTGGCTATAGAGGTAATCCTAAAGTTGATTATTATGTTTTGGCAGGTTACAGTTATAACAGCTTTGACGTTGACGTAAATGCGCTTAATGGCAACACTAAATATAATTTTGGCAGCATCAATTACAATCAGAGTAAAAAAGATGTGAAGAAAGATCTTAAAGATCTTCTTGATAAAAGCTATGAAAACAATGCATCCTTTGGCGATGCAAATACTGGAACCACATCAAGGTTAAGTGGAAACCAGTTGCTTCATCATGCATTGGATCTTGGTGGTGGCGTTTCTTTCAGGGTAACAGATAGAATTAATATTGGTGTTGAGCAGAAATTCGTACTTCCGTTTGGTGATGAGCTTGATGGTAAAGCAGCCGGTATCTCAAGGGATATATGGAGCACTACTCAATTCAGGATTAACTTAAACATGGGAAGTTCTTCGAAAAATGTTTTGCCTTTATGGTGGCTTAACGGAAACAACTATATTTATAACGAGGTTAATCAACCCAAGCACATGAAGCTGCCACCTGTGGTATTGCCCGATGCTGATGGGGATGGTGTTACTGATCAATTTGATATGGAGCCTAACACTCCTTCGGGAAGCCCTGTTGATAGCCACGGTGTAAGCCGCGATACTGATGGTGATGGTGTTCCTGATGCAAGAGATAAAGAGCCACTTACTGCACGGGATTGTTTCCCTGTAGATGCTGATGGTATTGGTAAATGCCCCGAGCCACCTTGCTGCGCTGAAATTCGTAATATGCGCCCGCCAGCGCCAGTTTGTGCAATCGGATCATTGCCAAGTGCACAGTTTAAGAGTGGTAGTTTAAGTTTAACTGCAACTGCAACTGCAATTTTAAATAGTGTTGCCCAGCAAATGAATGCTAACCCAGCATGTAATGTTAGAGTAAATGGATATTATGACGCTTCTAACAAACGTTCACAGCAGCTAAGCTGGGACAGGGTTAATACTGTTATTAAATATCTGGTTGAAAAACAAGGTATTTCAGAAAGCCGTTTGATCTTCAATCTAAGCGGTGGTGGCGATGTTAATACAGTAGATATGATGGGTACAACAGAAAGCGGACCAAATACAGTTCCGGCTCCGTTCCCCAATCTGCAGAAATCTAAATAAAGTTATAAGTATTGTTATACTAAACAACCCGCTGCAAAGCGGGTTGTTTTATTTTCCGGAAGTCTGATTGCAACAATAAAAAATTCCTGTTGTATTTTATGCAATATAAAAATGTAGGATGTTTTTTATTGACCAAAAGCCGGTAATACTATTAAGCTTTTCTTGCGTCGCACACTTATACATTCTGTAACTTCATTCAGCATAGTGCGGTCAGGTTTCGGTCATTCCAAAGACCTGCTTTAACTCAAATTTTACAGTAGGATTATCCTGTAAGATTTAATCGCAGTTTTGTATTTTCGATAAACGAGAAAAGGCTATTATACTATTGCCTTTTTTAGCGGAACAGACATTTTAAGTATCTTACCTTCTATCCAGGAACCAACTGGAAAGCAAGTTTAAGCTTAGTGTAGCGAGTGCAGGACTGGGTTGCTTTTGCAGTGTTAACATGCAGAATACCCCCATCAGATTACGGACTTTCATTACAAACCGCATGGCCATCTCTTTGGTTCAAAAATCATCCATGCAAAACCTCTGAACGCCAAAGTCTTCTTTTAGTTCTTTTATCCTGTTTTCTGCATCGCCCCGCTTTTGTTCTGTTTCCATATTTCTATGGCGGGCAATTGTTGATTACACACAAAAGCATGGTAATGCGTTTTAAACCGGGATTTTGCAGTTGGGTGTATTGGCTGTTAAAAGCTCAGGTATATTCTGCAGTAAAAGTGTGCGACGCAAGGATGCTTCATTAATAAATGGCAGCAGGGCAAAAAATAGTATTCAACATACATACTTTAAAATATAGATTGGTTCGGGGCCTGACAAGTAAGGCTGGCTTTAGAGGTTAATATTTAACTTTATTAAAAAGCCAACAACAATTAAACACTTTACTTATATTTTTAAACCACATATAGATGGTGCCAGAAGAATTTAAAATAACCATACACATGGTATCGAGCCTTGATGGCTATATCGCCAAAAAAGACAACAGCGTTTCATGGTTTGAGACTGCTGACAACTACGGGAACGGCATTGCTGTTTCTGAACAAGACCAGGAAGCATTTCTTAAAACAATAGATTGCTATGTAATGGGTTCCTGCACATATGAACACGCCTTTGAGCTTTCGAAATCTTATGGATGGGCTTATGGAGACGTACCAACTATTGTATTAACGAACAGAACGCTGCTGATTGAGCGGGGGAATATAGAAACTTATTCGGGAGACCTTAATAAACTGGTGGATGAACGACTAAAGCCCCATTACAAAAATGTTTGGCTTGTTGGCGGGGCTAAGCTTGCAAGGGATTTTATTCGTTTAGACTTGGCAGATGAAATAAGACAGTCAATTCTGCCCATTTTGTTAGGCGAAGGAACACCGTTTTTTGACCAGATAGGAAAAGAGCAAGCATTGCATCTGAAAAATGTAATAGCCTACAAAAACGGTATGGTGGAACTGTGTTACGAAATAAAAAAGTAATAGAAAATTCGGGTTGCTATTGGCCTCCCCCTATCATAACAAACAAATTATTATTATTGCACTTCGGTAAAGCTTTTGCAGTGGACGGTGTTCTTGCTGTCAATATTCGCTGCGGTAAAAGCTTCATAAAGTTTCCGAACGTACAAGTGAGCGACGCAAGGAAGCTTAATAAAACGATCTACAGCCTGGTTACAAAAAAATATTTTCAGAATTCTGTGGCTTAACCAATCTTTACATCATTATGAAACAGATCAGCTACCGGCTATTTGTATATGGCTCATTGCGCAGCGGGTTTCACCACCCCGCTTACAAGTACATTAGTCATTATTTCACCTTTGTATGTAACGGAACTATAAAAGGTGTGTTAACCGATATGGGTGAATATCCTGCCGCTACACCAACTTCAGAACCATTATTTATAAAAGGTGAGTTGTACCGGATTAATAACGAGGATGAATTTTCCTGGGCCATTGGTCAGCTTGACGATTATGAAGGTGTTAATGCTGAAGAAGATGAAGCGCCTTTGTTCCGGCGCGAATTAACCGATGTGCACACCCATAATAATGAAGTTTTTCAGGCATGGGTGTACTGGTACAATGGCGATACAACAGGCAAACCTGTAATTTCCAGTGGCGATGTACTTGAATATTTTAAAGGGAAAATTAAACAGTAAGTAATGGACATTGCACCCGGCAAAAAAATTTATTTTCTTTCAGACTTTCACCTGGGTATGCCGGATTACAGCAGTAGTTTGGTGCGCGAAAAAAAAGTGGTTGCTTTTTTGGAAAGTATACGGCACGACGCAGTAGAAATATTTATTGTGGGCGATATTTTTGATTTCTGGTACGAGTATAAAACCGTTGTACCAAAGGGTTTTGTGCGGTTACTTGGCAAACTTGCAGAAATAACCGACAGTGGTATTCCGGTGCACTTTTTTTTAGGCAACCATGATATGTGGATGAATGGATATTTTGAAAAAGAGCTGAACATTAAAGTTTATCCGGAACCAAAAATATTTGAGTGGAATGGTAAACAATTTTATGTTGGCCATGGTGATGGGTTGGGGCCTGGAGATCATAAGTATAAATTCCTGAAAAAGATTTTCCGGAGTAAATTTTGCCAATGGCTTTTCGGGGTGATGCACCCGGCCATGGGAATGGGCCTGGCAAATTATTTCAGTAAGAAGAGCCGTGTTCAAACCATGAAGACGGATAAAAAGTTCCTGGGTGAGGATAAAGAATTCCTGATCATTTTCTGCAGGCAGGTACTGGCCAAACAACATTACGATTATTTTATTTTTGGCCACAGGCATTTACCGCTGGATTTTACGTTAAACAGTACAAGCCGTTATATAAACCTGGGCGACTGGATGCGGGATTTTACTTATGCAGTATTCGATGGTAATGATATGCAACTAAAAAAATGGGAAGAATAATTGCCATATTGGTTTTCATTACATGCCAGGCATTCATTGCAAATGCTGCGAGCGATACGCTTTTGCAGCTTCGTGAAGAAAAGATAATTCCTGGAGTTTACTCAGGCTTTTATACAGATAACCTTGGCAATATTTTTCTTGTTAATAAAAACAACCAGGTAAAGAAACTCGATCAAAACTTTGATTCTGTTGCTGTGTTTAACGACACGAGACGTTACGGCGATATTTCGCTTCTTGATGTAAGCAACCCTTTAAAAATCATTATTTATTATAAAGATTTTACTTCGCTGCTGGTATTAGACCGGTTTCTTAATGTTCGCAGTACGGTTGATCTGCGAACTGCAGGCATACTGCAGGCAAAGGCCATTGCTCAGAGTTACGATAATAATTATTGGGTATTTGATGAACTGGATAATGCTATAAAAAAAATTGATGACAATGGAAATGTGCTGCTGCAATCACCCGATTTCCGCATCTTGTTTTCAGAGCCTTATAACCCCAGTGCTATTATAGATGCAGATGGTTTGCTGTATTTGTACGATGTAAAAAGAGGCTGGCTTGTATTCGATTATTACGGTACTTATAAACAACATATTGATGTGGTAAACTGGAGGGATGTTCAGGTATTGGAGGGCAACCTCTCTGGCCGCGATTCGGCATATTTCTACAATACCAATCGAAAAACATTCAGCGATACAAAAGCATTACCCAATATAAACTTTGCATCGGCGGTTAAAATACAACGCCGCCTGAATAAACTGTTTGTGCTTACGGTTGATGGCTTATCTGTTTATCGCATTCTTTAAAAAAGCAGTAATGAGAGAAATACTTCAAACACAGTTTTTAAATAATACCGTACAACTTTACCTTGAAGTTTTTGGTGTAATATTAATTGCGTTCATTATTAAACGCATCCTTTCAAAATACCTGGCTGGGTTACTCTTCCTCGTTTTTTCAAAATCAGATAAAAAGTTCAGGAAAAAAGAATTCATCGAATTAATCGTTGGCCCGCTCGATACTTTTCTTTTTGTACTCATCATCATCATCGCAATGGATAAACTCACTATGCCGGCGATTTTAAATCTGAGTATTTATAAAGCAACTATAAAAGATGTATTGGATGCAGTGGTGCATACTGCACTCATCTTTTCGTTTATCCGCCTTTGTGTGCGCATTGTAAAATTCCTTGCAATTATTTTTGAAGAAAAGGCAAATCTTACAACTGACCAAAGCGATAACCAACTGGTTGTTTTCTTCCGCGATTTCTTTAAAGTAATTATATATATTATTGGCGTATTACTGGTGCTGCGTTTTACATTTAATTACGATATCGGCAATCTTATTACCGGTCTTAGCATTGTTGGTGCAGCTATAGCTTTGGCTACAAAAGAAAGCCTTGAAAACCTGATTGCATCTTTCATTATTTTCTTCGATAAACCATTTACCACCGGCGATATGGTAAAGGTTCAAGGCTTTACCGGTAATGTGGAAAGAATTGGCTTGCGCAGTACCCGCATTCGCACCGATCATAAAACATATATTACGGTTCCCAATAAACAAATGGTAGATACCATTCTCGACAATATAACTCAGCGCACACAGCGCCGGGCCGAAATAAAATTAGAGATCGGTTTATCTGCAACAGCAGCGCAATTGAAAAAAATTATCCCTGCAATAAAAAGTTTATTACAGCAAGATGACGTTTTAAGCAGCACTGTTTTCTTAAGCGATACAGGTAAGAATGCCCACATCATTACCGTTGAGTATTTTACGGGCATGCATCAAGACATCAATGAATTCAATAGTTTTAGGGAAGAGATCAACTTTAAAGTTATTGAACTGCTGAGCGAAAATAACATTGAACTGGCAGCGGCAAGTACCGATGTAACCGTAAAGCAGTCAAGTGCAGATATACCGCTAAATACAAACAAATAATTTTGATACCGGCAGCATATCTTCAGGCATCGCCGGTTGTGTCACTCACTTGTACTGTTGAATACAAGTCAGCAAAGTCACAAAGTCTGTAAGTCAGAAAGACTCTCATTTAATGCAAACATCTTTCGGACTTTCGGTCTTGCCGACTTCCGGACTAAAAGTACACGAGTGCGACGCAACGTAAGCTTCATTCATATTCTTTTGCCGGGCTCATAATAATTCTAACCATTCACTTTGTAGTGAATCTTGTTATTTCGCAAAAAATCGTCAAATTCGTTGTTCACACAAATATCTGTGAGGCTATTTACTTACAGCGGCAAATGAAAAATACATGCGCTTCACAACACTTACAGTATTCTTTTTTTCATTGTTTTTAATACAGCGCACCGCAGCTCAGCAAAATAATATCTGGTATTTTGGCGAGAAAGCCGGTATCAGTTTTAATTCCGCAGGATCAGCAATACCTTATGCCGTTTCCGATGGGGCAATGGTTGCATTGGAAGGTTGTGCATCAATCTGCGATGCCAATGGTGCATTGTTGTTTTATACCAATGGCGAAACTATTTATAACAGAAATCATAAAGTAATGGCCAATGGCTCGGGTTTAAAGGGTCATGTTTCATCTGCGCAGTCTGCACTAATTGTTCCGCAGCCGGGTAACGACAGTATTTATTTTGTGTTTACAGGCGATAGCTTTGAAAAGAAATTTGTAAACGGTTACAACTATACTGTTGTAAATATGAACCTGGCTAATGGAGATGGCGCCGTAACAATAAAGAACGTGCCCCTTTATGCACCGGGCACCGAAAGGCTTACCGCTGCTCGCCATGCCAATGGCAGTGATGTTTGGGTAATTACAAACGATTACAGCTCCAATGTTTTCAGGGCCTGGCTGGTTAGCTGCAGCGGTGTACTTCCAGATGCGGTAGTATCAACAAGCGGTGCCGTACTCAACCAATACGATGCATTTAACAGTGGCAGTATGAAAGTAAGCCCCGATGGAAAGCTATTGTGCCAAACGCATTTCCCCGACATTGAAAATACCGATCTTCAAACATTTATACAACTGTTCGATTTTGATAATTTAACAGGTGTAATATCCAATGCAAGGGCAATTGATGTAACAGGCAGCAGCTACTATTCTGCTGAATTTTCGCCTGATTCAAAATTGCTTTACGGGGCAAAGGCAAAAGTTGCAGAGATAGACCAGTTCGAAGCAACCCTTGGTTCTGAGCCTGCTATTATAGCATCACGCACAGGTATCCCCGCCGCCCTAAATATTTATGCGTTGCAAACAGGCCCTGATAAAAAATTATACCTGAACAGGGGAACCACAAGTTTGAGTGTGATCAGTAACCCCAATGCGAAAGGCGTTGCGTGTAATTTTGAGCAGGATAAAATAGATCTTGCGGGCAGAAAAGGCAATCTTGGTTTGCCTTCTGTAATCAATGATCTGTACTTTAATTTTCACAGCGATTTTACCTATAAGGTTTTAGACAGTTGCCAGGGCATTATTCAATTCGAAGGAACCACCAATCTTGGCGGTGCCATAGACTTTCTTTGGGACTTTGGTGATGGTACTACCTCAACGCTTCAAAATCCCGAACATACTTACCAGCAACCTGGCCGCAGTTACACCGTAAAATTTAAAGCAAAACCTTCAACGGCGTGTGGTTATTTTACCAATGCAAAAACCATAACGCCTACGGGTACTTCAGTACAGGCAGCATATGACGTTGTGGTAAAATGCGATTCGGGTTATGTTCGTTTTATTAATCATTCCATAATTGTTCCTGCTACAACAAATGTTCAATATACCTGGGACTTCGGCGACGGCACCAGCTCCTCTTTATTGAATCCAATACATACTTTTTCATCGTTTAATACTTTCAATGTAAAGTTGAGAATAGAAACCGGCAAACCCTGTGTGCAGGATTCACTTACAAAGCCTGTAACTTTTGAACAATTAAAAATACAATTGCCCCCCAACCAGGAAATTGCTGCAGGTACGGGCATTGCTTTAACTGTAACCAGCGGTGGTACCAGCTTTCAGTGGTCGCCAACAACCTGGTTAAGCGATTCTACCATTTATAATCCAATAGCCACTCCGTTTAAAGACATAACTTATACGGTAAAAGTTTCAACAGCCAGTGGTTGTACGGCAAGCGATTCAATTTTTATAAAAGTAAATTCCTTCGACGATATTTTTGTGCCTACAGCATTTACACCAAACAGTGATGGACGCAATGATGTTTTAAGGCCCTACATTGGAACGCGTTTTACCCTGGAAGAGTTTAGCCTTTATAACCGTTGGGGTAAAAAAGTTTTTACAACTAGCTTATCGGGTGCAGGGTGGGATGGAACTGTAAGCGGCACAGCACAGGATACAGGTGTGTATATCTGGTTGTTAAAAGCAAAAGATCCGGAAGGCAAAACAATCTTCAAAAAGGGAACTGCCACACTGTTACGGTAATTTTATTAAGCTAAGAGACATTTTTTGAACCAGGCCAGGTACTGCTATTAAACATCCTTGCGTCGCACTCTTCGGCTGCCATAGCTTTATTGGGCAAAGCGAAAATAAAAGCGAAGGCATGTCTTGTACACCACCAATTCTGTTCAGCAAAAAATAAATTTATGGATTGGTTTTTTTATATTGTGTAACAAAATGTTGCTATGGATGAATTTAAGAATCTTAATGATGATGAGAAACTAAAAGCAGAAAACGATTTTCTCAAAATGAAAATGATGTTGGAGCGTGGTGCTGAATTTGCAAAAACAGACAAAGAAGATGCGCTACCTGCCGATGTGGAGAATCAGTTTCTGCGCAACATTATGGAATTTGAAAAGCAGTTTGACAAGCATAAGATTACTACTGTGTATGATAAACTGGGGCAGCCACAACAATTTAAACCGTCTAACGAAATTGATGATGGGGGTATAGAAAATGCCTGGGAAGAACTGCATGCTTATATGCTGGAATATGGCATAGAGCTTTCTGCGATCAGCCCGAAAATTACGGCAAGGGAACTTTATCGTTTTACTACCGAAGAATTATTTGAACATGAGACGGATGATATTGATATGCCCGGAATCATCAGTGGTTTTATTTATGATGAGTTTTACCCGGATTATGAATACGAGAATACAAACTATGCTATTGACGATTGCATAAAAATTATTTTTAATAAAGAGGCAGTTGATCAAATGCCGCATCTTGCAAAAAAGGTGACGCTCAATAATCATAAAAACATAACACAGGACTCTTACAAAACAATCATCAACCAGTTTAAAAATGCATTCGATGATATCTTATTGCATTCAATTGAAGCAACAGGTTGCTTTATCAAAGAAACGATTTGTACAATAAAAGGAAAATATGTTGCCGAAGGAATAATAGATAACGATAGTGTAGAATGGAACAACGAATTTACAGTAGTATTTAATTTTGATGATGAGCTTGGGTATTGGGATATTGTTGAAGTTGAGATAAAAGGAATCTCTTTTTAAAAATTTTATTTTACGCTGAAAGCTACTGTTTACAGGTATTACAGAGGAGTCACGATACCTTGTAAAAAAATAAGTAAAAATAAATTTGGCAGAATTGAAAAAATAATTACAATTTTGTGACACAAATAAAATATAAAATTTACAGTAAGATGAAACGCGCATTACAACATACAGAATCAAAAAAATGTTTTAATCCCAGTGTGGATTATTTCATCAGCGGGGCATCAAGTGCTGTAAGTTAGCCAAAACTAAAACTAACTGACCATACGAAGCCCCGCACAAAAGCGGGGTTTTTTGTTGCCATCAATAAAACAATAAATCCCAAAATGAAATTGACAAAACAAAACCTGATACTGGTTTCTTTCGCAAAGAAAAACACATATGGTAATTGTGTTTTATCGGGTGCTGGAATTGTTTTTTTTAGCTTTGGTTTCATCAATATATTTCCGGATAAACGACCGTGGTTTAATACAAACTTATGCTGTTAAAAGTGCAGCGTAAATGTAAAAAGCCCGGTCAATATAAACACTGACCGGGTTTTTTATGTGGTGGCTAAAGAGAAATAACCGTAAAAAGGTTGGGTACAACAATTAAATTTCACAATCAATAAATCCGGCAACAATGTCGCAACAAACATATACAACAAAGAATATTTTTTCTTTTATAAAACAAGCGCTCAAAGGCGATGAGCAAATGGATTATACAACCGGCAGCATACGCAAAGCAGTGTTTATGCTGGCCATCCCCATGATCCTTGAAATGAGCATGGAGAGCGTGTTTGCGCTCGTTGATCTTTTTTTCGTGGGGCATTTGCATAACAGCCAGCACACCTTGCAAACAGTGAGTTTAACAGAGAGTGTGCTCTCCATTATTTATTCGCTTGCTATTGGTATAAGCATGGCAGCAACAGCAGTGGTTGCCAGGCGTATTGGCGAAAAAAATCCTGAAGCTGCTGCAACAGCAGGTGTTCAGGCAATATGGTTGTCACTTGGGTTAACGGCTGTCATCAGCATCTTAGGTTTTGTTTATGCAGAAAATATTTTACGCGTTATGGGTGCAGAAGATGAAACCATTACAATTGGCGTAACATACACACGCATTATGATGGGTGGAAGTTTGGTGATCATGTTATTGTTTTTGATCAATGGAATTTTTCGCGGTGCAGGCGACGCATCTATGGCAATGAAAAGTTTAATGCTTGCGAATGTGTGTAATATTATTTTATGTCCGTTGTTGATTAATGGACTTGGGCCAATACCTGCATTCGGTTTAAATGGTGCGGCAATGGCAACAACAATCGGCAGGGGAATAGGTGTATGTTTTCAGTTGTATCATTTGTTTGATGGTAAGGGTATTATAAAAATTCACAGGAAAAACATTAAGCTTGAATTGCCCATTATCAAATCGATTATCAATATTGCATCACCGGCAACATTGCAGTTTATTATTGGTAGCTGCAGTTGGATTTTATTAGCAAGGCTGGTAGCTGAAACAGGCCACAGCACTGCATCTGCGGGTTACCAAACTGCTATACGTGTTGTAATATTTTTCATATTGCCTGCATGGGGTTTAAGTAATGCGGCGGCAACATTGGTGGGTCAAAACCTTGGTGCCAAGCAACCGGAACGTGCGCAGGAATCTGTATTAAAAACAGCAAAGTACAGTGCGGTATTTATGGGTATTGTTTCATTGATATTTTTGATAGGCGCAGAACCCATCATCAGTATTTTTACCAACGATGCAGCGGTACAGGAAATAGCAGCACAGGCATTGCGCATCATAACACTGGGTTACATTTTTTATGGCATCGGCATGGTAATGACAAGTTCTTTTAACGGTGCCGGCGATTCCTGGACACCTACATGGATCAACTTTTTTGGCTTCTGGTTATTTCAAATACCGCTGGCCTATTTGCTGGCAGATTATTTCAGCATGGGGCCAACCGGTGTGTTCATCGCAATACCGGTAGCAGAAACAGCAATGGCCATTGCAGCGTATCTGTTCTTTAAAAGAGGTAAGTGGAAAATGGTACAAGTGTAGTGAGTTGTAAGTAATAAGTGGTAAGTTTTTTTGAGCCTGCATTTGATTATCTATGAAGCATCGTTGTGTCACTCACTTGTACGGTTGGACTATATATTGAGCAAAGCGAAGGAATAAATCGAATAGCGACAAAGAAGAAAAAATATTTTATAACCCATCTTATGCAATAAAAAAATAATTGCATCTGATAACAAAATAAAAAATGTTTCAATTGGTAACAGTAAAAATAAATACAGTATTGAGCAAACGCAGTAAAGCATCGCTGCCCATTTTAAATGGCGGCAATAGTGAGCATATAAATAATTATTGCTTTGATGGAAGAGAACTGCATAAACATAAGCGACCGAGGTATAAAGATCTTTGCTGATGAATCAGCGGAGGAGGTATATAGCCCGGTCATATAAAATTGACCGGGCTTTTTTTATGTATTTCCCACAGCTGAATTGTAATCAGAATGTACAAGAGTGCGACGCAAGGAACGCTCAATAAAGGATTAAAAGTTTGGTACAAAAAATATAGCAGCATTCCAATAGGTTGGATACTCCGCCTGGAACGGAGAGGATGCAGGTTCGAGCCCTGCCTGCTATACATGATCTGTTCGTCTAAACGGCTAAGGACACAGGATTTTCATTCCTGCAATACGGGTTCGAATCCCGTACAGATTACAAGGTTCGTTGGTGTAACGGCTAACATCTCAGATTGTCGATCTGAAGCAATGAGTTCGATTCTCATACGAACCGCATATTGTTGAGTGGTGCAATGGTAAGCATATCAGACTTTGATTCTGATGATATTGGTTCGAGTCCAATCTCAACGGCAAATGTTGGCTTTAGCTTATTTGGTAAAGCATCCGTCTGTGCAACGGAAGAACAGGGTTCGAGCCCCGGAGTCAACCAATAATGCGGGAACGTTTGGCTTATAGTTTAATGGAAGAATGCTGCGCTTCGAACGCAGTGATGAAAGTTCGAATCTTTCTAAGCCAACAAAAAAGAATGACTTAGTCCGATTGAAATTGGGAAGTACGCTTATACCGTAAAGGTTAATGGTTTGAGTTCAATAGTCATTACAAAAATTGCGATTTGGTGTAATTGGAAACACACTGCTCTCATAAGGCAGACGATTTTGGTTCAACTCCAAAAGTCGTAACAGCATTGGTTCGTAACTCAATGGAAAAGAGTACCGGTCTTTTACACCGGGAGTTCAGGGTTCGAATCCCTGCGGGCCAACTAAGGATGAATAGCTCAACGGCAGAGCAGGTGTTTGTTAAGCACCAGGCTGAAAGTTCGAATCTTTCTTCATCCGCGAAAAAATTATCTGAACCACGATTTATGTGATTTAACTGATTTGCATGATATTTTTCTTAAATCAGGTTAATCAAAATAATCAGGCTAAAATCATGGTTCAGATAATTAGGACGAATAGCTCCAACGGTAGAGCGGCGGTTTGAAGCACCGTGAGTACAAGTTCGAATCTTGTTTCGTCCACAGATAAATTAATAACAGAAAGATGAAGTGATTGCGACGCAA
>DGQT01000052.1 GCA_002390845.1 Chitinophagaceae bacterium UBA4407
TTTTCTCATAAGCAGTTAGTTTTGGTTGCGGCCCCTGTTTCTACAGGGGCTAATTTTTTATATAAGCAATTTACTCTTCTTAAGTTTTGCAATTAGAAAAAAGCAAGCGACTATTGATCCAAAAGAATCTGCAAGTATATCAAAAATGTCAAAGCTTCTGCCCACGGTCCAATATTTTTGAACAAATTCCATAGCTATTCCATAAAGAATAACTAGTACAGATATTTTACAAAAAAGCTTTACAGAACCTTTTGTCGTCTTTAAAAACGGATAACCCCAGAAAATAGTAAGCAAGCCAAACATTCCAATATGCACCCATTTATCAAAATAAAGTATATCAAAAAGGCTTGATTTCGGAATATCTGATCCCGGCATGATTAAAAGAATAAAGGAAATTATAGACATTAATACTGCAGGTAAAAACTTTAAAAAAATTGATTTCATTTTTTTAGCGAAACTAATAAAAATAGGCTTTCAACCACCTGTCATTTTCCCAACTAAAACTTTCACCTCATTTTTAAATTTATAAGTGTGGGGAAACCCGCCGAAGAACATTTTATACATTTAGAACGGTCTAACAAATAATAAAAAATATGATTTTGAGATTTCATTGATAATGAGGTAAAAAATTAAATAATTCACATTATGAATAATTATATGTTGAATTAATTTCAAATAAATTACACAAAATCATTATTTTTGTTTCGATATATAATATATTAAATAATTATTTAATGTTAAAATTTGTATTATGAGTAAAATAACCACAAAGCAAATTGCTCCTTTTCTGATTCTATTGGCTGTAGCTGTTGCTGCTGTATTTATTCCCTCCCTTCCGTCATTTGATGACGCAGGAAAATATAGCGGTGCTGATATTGCCTGGATTATTGTTGCCACGGCTTTGGTTTTTTTAATGACACCAGGACTGGCATTCTTTTATGGAGGAATGGTTCACAGAAAGAATGTTATTTCAACAATGATGAAAAGTGTGGTTGCAGCTGGTATTGTAAGTGTTTTATGGGTGGTAGTAGGCTATAGTCTTTGCTTTGGAACCAGTATTGGTGGATTTATTGGTAGCCCAAGCACACATTTATTTTTTAAAGACGTTGCTTCAGGTGCCCCTTGGAGTCTTGCTCCAACCATTCCTTTAACCCTTTTTGCTCTATTTCAATTGATGTTTGCAATAATAACTCCAGGCCTTGTTGTTGGTGCTGTTGCTGAAAGGATCCGTTTTACATCATACGTTCTCTTCATTGTTTTGTTTAGTCTTCTTGTTTATGCCCCAATAGCACACTGGACCTGGAACCCTGAAGGGTTTTTATTCAAAATGGGCGTACTCGACTTTGCCGGAGGTACAGTAGTACACATTTCTGCCGGTTGTGCCGCTTTAGCTGGCGCACTTGTTTTAAAAAGAAGAAAATCGCACATTGCACATACTGAAATACCACCAGCAAATGTTCCTTATGTACTAATCGGTACGGGGTTACTATGGTTTGGTTGGTTTGGCTTTAATGCAGGTTCAGCTGGTGCGGCTAATGCCCTTTCAGTTTCTGCATTTGCTACAACAAATACAGCCGCTGCGGCGGCTGGTTTATCCTGGATGTTTTTTGATGTATTAAAAGGCAAAAAGCCATCAGTATTAGGTTTTTGTATAGGTGCCGTTGTAGGCCTTGTGGCAATAACCCCGGCGGCTGGATTTGTAGCGATCCCACAAAGTATATTTATCGGTGTTGTTGCTGCTGTCATTTCTAATATGGCAGTATATTATAAATCAAAAACAACACTTGATGATACGCTTGATGTATTTCCCTGCCATGGCTTAGGTGGGATAGTGGGTGTTATTATGACCGGAATATTTGCTACCAAATCAGTAAATGGTGCAGGAGCAGATGGCTTATTATACGGGAATCCTGAATTTTTCTTTACGCAACTTAAAGCTTTAGCAATAGTTGTTCCGTACAGCTTTATAATGTCTTATGGCATATTTAAATTTATCAACTTTATCCTGCCGATCCGTGTTAGTGAGGAGGAAGAGGATTTGGGCCTTGATGCATCACAGCACAACGAGAAATATATGCAGGGCACACTTTTGGTAGCCGTGAATGGGCAAATAAAGGAAAAAGAAAATACAGAAATTTAAAACTATATTAAAAGCCAAAAGGGCATAAAATGTAAAGCCCTTTTGGCTTTTAAACTGCCGCTGATACATTTTGTTTTGCTGATGGAACTGCATATACACGATGCCAAAGATTTATAGATGAATGGATTGCGACGCAAGGGACGATACCATAAAAAACAAAAGCTGGTATCACAAAACATCTTGCAAAACAATCGATCTTACATAATTAACCAAAAAATATACACCAAATAACGATTCGCTTGATTTAGGGTTACAATAAAAACAGCATAACGCTGTGTGCCTGAACGATATGAAAAATTGCAACAGGATTTTTTTAAACCATTATTGTTTAACGCTTAAATCAAAAGTCTCATGCTTAAAAAAGTTGTTACGTCAAGCGCTTTATTAATTTCTTCTATTTGCGCTATTTCACAAACAGACTCAACTACACCAGCCCCTGCTACTAAAATCTCAGGCTACGTAGACGCTTATTACCGCTATAATTTTAATAACCCTCAAGAGAGTTTTAATACCGGTGGTACCAGCTTCACAAACTCCCAAAATTCGTTTCAACTCGGAATGGCCTCATTAAAAGTGGAACACAGTTTTGGAAAAGTAGGCGTAGTGGCTGATCTCGGCTTTGGCACAAGGGCAAAAGAATTTTCTTATGCCGATGCAGATTATCTTGTTCCCGTAAAACAAGCGTATGTGACCTATGCACCTTCAGATAAAGTAAAATTTACTATGGGCAAATGGGGTACACATGTAGGCTACGAATTATTGGACCCGGCCCTGAATAAGAATTACAGCATGTCTTATATGTTTTCTTACGGCCCTTTTAGCCACACTGGTATTAAAGCTGATTTCACTCTAGGAAAAGGCTCCGGTTTAATGGTAGGCATCGCAAACCCCATTGATGTAACTGCACCACCATCCGCACCAACCAAAACTTTACTTGCACAGTATAGTTATGTTGGTAGTAAATTCTCTGCTTACTTAAATTATTTGGGATATTTTGGTGCAAAAACTACAATTCCTAACGCATCGAACCTGAGCCAGTTCGGTCTTACAATGACGGCTACTGTAAGCGACAAATTCAGCATAGGTTATGATGGCACTGTTCAATCTGTAAAAGATGAAGAAGCCGACAAATCGAAAAGCTGGTGGGGGTCTGCATTGTATTTCAATTATATGCCTACAGACAAATTTACCCTTTGCTTAAGAACAGAATATTTTGGGGATGAGAAATACGCCTTAAAAACCGGTGCCAATATATTTCAAACTACACTTTCAGCAAATTTCAAAGTGGGCAACCTCCTAATCATCCCAGAATTAAGGCTTGACAATGCATCGCAGGAAATTTTTGAGAAGAAAGATGGCACTACCAAAAGTACCGCTACCGGTATATTGGCTGTAGTATATTCATTTTAATATCTGCTACTTCGCACTTTCTTAAATTTTTCATTATTAAAATTCCCTCTCATCATGAAACTACTGAAAACAAAGTTCCCGTATTTACTGGCAGCAGTACTTGTACTTGTGCTTATAATAAGTGTTGTACCATCGTTTGCGCAAGATGCAACTGGTGCAAACACAGGAACCATCAATGATGTTGCAGCAGCTACACCAGGCAAGCCTACTACCGAGGAAATTGCCGCACAGGCAGGCCACAACAAAATTGCAATTAATATTATGTGGACATTGCTTGCCGGTTTCCTTGTAATGTTTATGCAGGCTGGTTTTGCTTTGGTTGAAACCGGCTTTACCCAAAAGAAAAACGTAGCACACACAATGGGCATGAACTTTATGGTTTACGCTATTGGTATGTTTGGTTTCTGGATTTGCGGGTTTGCTTTTATGTTTGGTGGTGCATTAAACGCAGCAACGCTAGGCGGTGCACCCGGTGTAATCCCACACGAATATGTGGTTACCATGTTTGGTCATGATTTTGGTATTATTGGCAGTGTAGGCTTCTTCCTAAACAGCCAGGTTTATGATGTAGGTGTATTTACCTTATTCCTTTTTCAAATGGTGTTTATGGATACTACTGCCACAATCCCCACTGGTTCAATGGCAGAACGATGGTCTTTTAAATCTTTTATGATCTTCGGCTTCTTTATCTCCATGTTTGTATACCCAATTTACGGAAACTGGGTATGGGGTGGCGGATGGCTGGCTACTTTGGGCTCCAATTTTGGTTTAGGCCACGGCCATGTTGACTTTGCAGGTTCTTCCGTAGTGCATCTTGTAGGCGGCATTGCAGCTTTGGCAGGTGCAATCGTAATCGGGCCACGTATTGGTAAGTATGGTAAAGATGGTACGGTAAATACTATACCTGGCCATAACATACCGATGGCTATTTTGGGTACATTCATCCTTGCATTAGGTTGGTTCGGTTTTAACCCCGGTTCTACACTGGCAGGCGGCGATTTCCGCATCAGCATCGTTGCAGTTAACACCATGATGGCTGGCACGGCGGGTACTTTATCTGCACTAATTTATATGTATGCAAAAGGAATGAAACCAGACCCAGGGATGCTTTGCAATGGTTTACTGGCTGGCCTGGTAGCAATAACTGCTCCCTGCGCCTTTGTAAACTCACTCTCATCTGTTATTATTGGTGCTGTTGCAGGTGTGCTGGTTCTTGTGGTGTATAATTTCCTTGACAGGAAACTTAAAATAGACGATCCTGTGGGTGCTTTTGCGGTACACGGCGCCAATGGTGCATGGGGTTGCCTCGCACTTGGTCTTTTTGCCGATGGATCTTATGGCGATGGATGGAATGGTGTTGCAGGTCCTGTGAAAGGGCTTTTCTATGGCGACAGCAGCCAGTTTTTTGCCGAGCTTATCGGCGTGGTTACCTGCTTTGTTTTTGTATTCCCTGTTATGTACTTCTTCTTTAAATTATCAAATAAGATTACACCAATAAGGGTGAAAGCAGAAGATGAAATTGCAGGCCTTGATATACCTGAAATGGGCGTTCATGGTTATGTAGATTAATAAAAACGATCTATGAAGAACACTTAAGTTTTATGGTTAAATAGCCCTGGCATAAAACGCCGGGGCTATTTAAATTTCACCCGGAATTAAATGCAGCATCTGATTATATTTTAAGGAGCTTTTTGAGCCAGGCTGTACTTATACATTAAGCTTTACTTGCGTCGCACACTTATACTGTAAAATATGATTGGGCAATAGCAAACACGCTCAGCACTTTCACCAGGAGTTTTGCAAAATGGTAAACCCGATCGCTATATGCAGAATAATGATACAAAAGCATAAGTGTGCGACGCAACCTGGCCCAATAGCAGTAATGCAGATTGGTACATAAAAAGAAGAATATTTTCCTGTTACAGTTACAAATCAATTACTAAAAATTTACCATTCGCGAAATGACCAATGCCTTCAATAGAATTAAAAATGTGCGTCACCACATTCTTACACCCATAAGGGCTTTTTTGAACGATAGCCGGGCTATTGGTGTTATACTTATTTCCTGTACCATCATTTCGCTTATGCTTTCAAATATGGATGCCACTCAGGCAGGGTTTACCAGTTTTTTTCAACTTAAACTGTCCGTTTCTGCCTGGTTGGTGCATGTACCCGATACACCATTGGGCTGGATAAACGATGTGCTGATGACGTTCTTTTTTTTCCTGGTAGCCATGGAAATTAAACGCGAACTTACCATTGGCGAACTGGCTTCCATAAAAAAATCGCTGCTTCCGGTACTGGCCGCATTGGGCGGCATGGTTTGTCCTGCAATTATTTTCGCCGTGTTTAATAACGATACCGATTTTAAACATGGCTGGGGCATACCAATGGCTACAGATATTGCTTTTTCGCTGGGTGTATTATCGTTGCTTGGAAAAAAAGTACCCGTACAATTAAAAATATTTTTAGCGGCTTTAGCTATCATAGACGACCTGGGTGCTATTATTACAATAGCTATATTCTACACATCGGGTTTACAACTCATTTATTTATTTGTAGCATTGGGGCTGGTAGGCGTGCTCATTGCACTTAACCGGTTAAAAGTAACGAGTACCATCTTTTACATTATACCCGGTGCAATATTGTGGTACTGCCTTTTTAATTCAGGTATACACCCTACAATATCCGGTGTGGTAGTGGCGTTTGCCATGCCATTATCGCAATTAGAAAAATTGGAACGTTATTTACATTATCCTGTTAACTTTTTTATTATGCCGCTTTTTGCTTTGGCAAATACTGCAATTGTATTACCAACCCAGGTTGGCAACATCTTTACTTCTACTATCAGTTTCGGCGTAATGCTGGGCTTAGTTGCAGGCAAGCCTATTGGCATTTTTATTTTTTCATTCTTTGCTACCAAAACAGGTATTGCAGCCTTACCAGGGGGTACTACTTACAAACAGCTTTTAGGCATTGGTATGCTGGGGGGTATCGGTTTTACTATGTCTATTTTCACTTCTACACTGGCTTATAGTTCAGATGCGCTACAGGTAATTTCAAAAGTTTGTGTTATTTGTGCATCAGTAGTATCCAGCCTTGCAGGCTTTATTTATCTAACCAAATTAAAAACACCAACAGAACTTATACCCAGGCCAAAAAAAGTTTTCAAATTACCTGTAGTTTCGGTGCAGATTATAGAAGAAGATGAAGGGTAAGTTTTAAATTTTTGTTTAAAAGTAATACCCTTCTTTATGCCTTCCTGTTTTAAACAAAAATCATAACTTGTAAGCATCGAAAAAATTACAGTAATACAACATAAAAAACGCTCTAAATTTACCAGCCGAACTAAAAAATTACGGATGTCAACTGCATTGTTTATCATTTTTATTTTTTGCATTTTTATAGCCTGCTACTTTTTAGCCCGTAAAGACGATAAAATATTAGACCTTCAGCAACGTGTTACATACCTTGAACAAAAAATAAATAAGAAATTAATAAGCCGGTTGTTATTTGTTGAATTAAAATCAGTGAACAGTGTTTTGGATACTTTGAATAATTGCTTTTACGATATTGATGAGGATGGTGATTATATAGTTGACAGCGAATACCGGCTGGAAGATGTTACCGACGAATGGTGGGAAGCCTTATCACAGGGAGACCTTGAAATTGTAAATAAAATAAAGTAGTGTCATCGGGGTTCACAACCCCATCATCCCGGTTCAAGACCCCATCATCGGGGTTCATAACCCCGTCATCCCGGTTCAAGACGGAGCTATTGGGCTTATGAACCCGGCACAAGCAATGCTATCAGCATTCTTTCGTCGCACACTTGTACGGTTGGATTGGGGATTGGGCAGTGCTAAAATCACCGAACAGGTCAGACGCCTTCGAGGCGTCAGACTGATAAAAGACAATTTACCAAACACATATAACGCCATAAACCAGCATGTATATACCTTGTATGGCTTAACATCAGATGAAATAAAAATAATAGAAGGGGTGTAATACAAATACAATTTTAAGAGCCAGGCTGCAGGACATATATAAGGCTTTACTTGCGTCGCACACTTGTGCTCCGAAACATCTATGGAACTGTAAGTATTATATTTTCGAAAAAAAATTACACTTATATTGAGGGGAGCCGTAAGTGCAAAAAATGAGCATCATTGAAAACAATTGAACTTTAAAAACTAATGCCAATTTGCAATGCTGTGCCAACTGAAGGCGGCAAATTGTTTCCAAAACGCAATAGAAGAGGCATTGCAACAAAATAAGATACATTGTCTTTTTTAAAAAAAACTTTACTAAAGTTTTCAGTGAAACCATAGCGGCCACCGGTTTCCAGTGCTACCCTTGAAATAATAGTAAAGCCATTTTTATAACGGCACATAAGACCGGGATGAAACAAAAAATTGTAAACCCTGCTCGTGCCATTTTCTGCTTTTATAAATGGTACAAGTTCAAAACTAAAACCGTATCTGTCACTTTTCAGCAGGTTTAAACCAAACGGAAAACCCACCGTATAACTATTTGTAAAATTGAAGGTGGTCTTATTCTTGTCAATAGAAACAATAGGGTGAACAACACTTGCATAGCCTACTATTTTCGGGTATGGCTGCACCCCCGCCTTCTGTTGGCAAAAACTTCCTAAGCCAAGGAATAATACAATAGAAAGCAGAAATAATTTGCGGCTTAATGAATACATTTTAAGATAAATTGGCGTTCGATTTTGATGACGCAATAAACAATGGAAATGCCAGATTTCAAAAAAATTGACTTTTAAAAGTTTTAAATTATAGTATTAAAAGCATTTTAATCCTACGCTTATATAAAAGCCAAGGCCAGTTAAACTGTACAAGCTTGCGGCCCAACGAAAGCTTCATAATAATTCTGGTGCCGGATACATATAAATATTCGCAAGAAAAGGTAAAACGCCACACTTGCCCCAAAACAGGAACAATTAACCCAACGCATACAATACACCGATAATGCCATAAACCATCATGTATATACTTTGCATTGCTTAACAGCAGATGAAATAAAAATAGTGGAAGAGGTGGGCGATTGATGTGTTGTTACCGTTAACATTCGCTATGGTAAAAGCTCAATATATAATCTGAACGTAAAAGTGTGCGACGCAACAAAAGCTTCATGCTTATTCTTTAGCCTGGCTCATAAAAATCCCCACTTCTAAATAAATAAATAAATGAATTATTGTTCTACCAAAAAGCAAAAAACTTCTTTGGGGCCGTGTACGCCAACAACCAGTGTTTTCTCGATATCGGCAGTTCTGCTGGGGCCTGAAGCGAATGTAATAAGAGAGGGAATGTTTTGCTGGTATTTATCTTTTGTTAGCAAAAGGGCGTCTTTAATATCGTACACCAATTGGTGTGTGTATGCAATGCAGATGTGTACCGGTGCATACACGCTTACCGTGCGGCCACTCTGCTGGGCGCTGCTAAGCACAATACTGGCTGTTCTTGCAACCAGGCATTCGCAACCGGTTAGCGAAACATCGCAGTTATAAAGATCGTTTGTAAAATGTTGGTTTAAACCGGCGTTTACAAGGGTTGACTTAAGCACATCTTCGCGGCAATAAATTTTTTCCCATTTGCGTGTTTCAAAAAGTACCTGCAGTTGTTGTACCATTTCTTTTTCATCGAAACAAAAGGAAAACCTACCCTGTAGTTTGGTAAAGTTTTCTGCGAATTCTATTTCTGCATCCTGCGATGCGGGAAGAAAAACACTTTCAGCTCCTTCGCTTTGTGGAAACGGAACAGGCACTGGTGTACTCAGTGCCTGTCTTATCTTTTTTAAAATAATTTCTTTTGAATTAGATACTTTCATGATTCTCCAATTTTCAGGGAAGGTACATGTACCCCGCTGTCATAAGGCGGTACCCCGTCGCTTACCGGGCCACTACCTGAATGGTGTTCTTCGGTGCCATTGGGATCAACATCTAAAAGCTTTTTTTCTTCATAAGGCCTTTTGCCGATCAGTGCTTCCACATCGCTCTTAAACAGCACTTCTTTTGTTAAGAGTTCTTTGGCAAGTTTGGAAACATCTTCCTTATGTTCGGTCAACAGTTTTTTTGTTATTACGTAAGCTGCGTCAATAATTCTTCTTACCTCTTCGTCAATCAGTTTTCCTGTTTCTTCGCTGTAAGGTTTTGTAAAGGTATTTTCCTGTGTAGGATCGTAAAAACTTACATTTCCTATTTTCTCACTCATACCGTAAACAGTGATCATTGAATAGGCAATCCTTGTTATTTGCTGAAGGTCGTTGGAAGCGCCGGTAGAAATTTTTCCAAAGAAGATTTCCTCACTTGCTCTTCCACCCAATGTCATACAAATCTGATCCATCAACTGGTCGGTATTGTAAAGATATTGTTCCTTTGGCGTGTATTGTGCATAGCCCAAGGCTGCTGTACCTCTTGGTACAATGGTAACTTTTAATAAAGGGTAAGCGTGTTCTAAAAACCAGCCGCAGATGGCATGTCCTGCTTCGTGGTAGGCGATGATTTCTTTTTCTTCAGGTAAAATAATTTTATTTTTCTTTTCAAGACCGCCGATAACCCTGTCGATGGCATCCTGAAAATCGGCCATATCTACAGCGTCTTTACCTTTTCTGGCCGCAATTAAAGCAGCCTCGTTACAAACGTTGGCAATATCGGCACCCGCAAAACCGGGAGTTTGTTCGGCCAGCTTGTGAATATCTAAAGTTTGTGAAATCTTAATTGGTTTCAGGTGCACAAGGAATATAGTTTCTCTTCCTTTTACATCCGGTTTATCAATAGAGATCTGCCTGTCGAAACGGCCCGGACGCAGCAGTGCGGTATCCAGTACATCAGGCCTGTTGGTTGCAGCAAGGATGATAATACCAACGTCGCCGGCAAATCCATCCATTTCAACAAGCAACTGATTCAGTGTGTTTTCCCTCTCATCGTTGCTCATAATGGCATTACGGCCACGGGCACGGCCAATTGCATCAATTTCATCTATGAAAATAATACAGGGCGCTTTTTCACGGGCAGTTTTAAATAAATCACGCACCCTGCTTGCCCCTACCCCCACGAACATTTCTACGAAATCACTTCCGCTTAAGCTAAAGAAGGGAACCTGAGCTTCGCCTGCAACTGCCTTCGCCAACAGGGTTTTACCAGTTCCGGGAGGGCCTATCAACAAAGCACCTTTTGGTATTTTACCACCCAAAGCCGTATACTTTTTAGGGTTCTTCAGAAAATCAACGATCTCCATTACCTCTACTTTAGCTTCGTCCAAACCAGCAACATCTGCAAAAGTTACATTTACTTTTGCGCCTTTATCAAACAACTGTGCTTTTGACTTACCAATACTAAAAATGCCACCAGGCCCGCCACCACCTGCAGGGCCACCCATCTTACGCATCAATAAAACCCACAACCCCACAAATAAAAGTATAGTTAATACTGTTTGTGCAACAGGCCCCAGCCACTCAACTTCACTTACCACCTTCTCGTCAACAGGGGGTAATCCCGGGTTTTGTTTTTTAAATTCATCCATGCTCCTGTGATAGCTCTCCCAGTCTGTAACTTTAAACTCAAATACAGGATGGGTTGAATCAAAATTTACAGTGATGTCTTTAAAATTTTCGGCATAATAGCCTTTACTGAGACTGTCTTTGTAAATGTAAACCCGAACCGCCAGCTTGTTCATAATCAGGTCTAACTTCCTTACATCTCCTTTAGCCAGCATGTTCTGCTGAAATTCCTGCGAGGTAATCGTTCTTGAATCTGCATTACCTAAATTCAGAAATTGATACCCTATCAGTATAATTGCGATCAAACCATAAATCCAGTAAATGCTGAAACGCGGAGGTTTTTTGCTCCCCTTATCGTCGCCGCTCCTATTTGTAATCTCGGGCTTTATTTTATTATCTTCTTGTGCCATATTTTTCTTGCTTCTCGCTGTGTATTAATGCTTTTTTATAAGAAATGTTCTCTGCCGGGACAAAATAAATTATTAAATATCATTATGCTCTGTTAAAGCAGCGTCACTCCATAATTCTTCCAGTTCATAAAATTTTCGAATTTCAGGCTGCATTACGTGTATAACAATGTTTACATAATCTACCAATACCCATTGCATTGCCTGGTGGCCTTCATGTCGGTAGGGCGTTTCACCACAATCTTCTTTTACTTTGTGTTCAACAAAATCTGCGATAGCTTTAACCTGTGTGGTACTGGTTGCCTGACATATAACAAAAAAATCTGCCATTGCCTCCGGAATCTTACGCAAATCGAGCGATACAATGTTTTCGCCCTTTTTTTCCTGGATGGCTTTTATTACAGTTTTAAAAAATTTAGAATTTTTTGCAAGCTTTCCTGCGTTTGTATTTTTTCGGTTGGCCAAAAGCGATAAAGTTTCCAATAATCTATAAGATTTAAATGAATTAATTTTTTTTATGGGCCGGGCGTCTATTCTTTAATGGGCTTTTCTTGCGTCGCACTCTTGTACAATTGAATACTTTGCATCGTTTAACTTTAGTTTTCTTAATCCTGAAAAATAACTGAAGTTGCTAAACCCAAATAATAAACCAAGAACTGTTTAATTTGCGCAAAAATAGTAATTCTTTTGCCTGCTACATCTACAAATCATTCGCTTGGAATACCATTTATAGAAATATTTTCCGTTGAAAGTACCAACAACTATGCCATGCAACTTGTGCAGGAGGGCTTCGCCGGGCATGGTGCTGCATGCTATGCATACGAGCAAACTGCCGGAAAAGGGCAACGTGGAAAAGCGTGGCACGCGCAAGCCGGTGAAAACATTACAATCTCTGTTGTGTTTAATACCAATAGCTTACAGGTTTCCACTCAATTTGCTTTTAATATGACAATCGCACTGGGTGTTTGCGATTTTTTACGAATTTATACAGCAGGTGATACTTTTATAAAATGGCCAAATGATTTATATTGGCGTGACAGAAAGGCAGGGGGTATTTTGATCGAAAACATCATACGTGGCAAAGAATGGCAGTGGGCGGTGGCTGGAATTGGAATCAACGTGAATCAAACATTGTTCGATACAACGCTAACTAACCCTGTATCGTTAAAGCAAATTACCGGAAAAGAGCATAACCCGGTTTTGCTTGCAAAAGAATTGTGCAAAAGCCTTGAATACAGGTACAATCAACTATTAAGTTCAGGAGCACCTTCTATACTTGAGGACTACAATGGCGTTTTGTATAAAAGGGGTAATCAAATTAAACTAAAAAAAGATAACGCCGTTTTTGAATGCATACTTAAGGGCGTAGATATTTTTGGCAAATTACTGGTTGTCCGCAATCTGGAGGAAAGCTTTAATACGGGTGAAGTAGAGTGGGTATTTAACTGATGTTAATACAGGCTAGTGACTCTTTATTACTTTCTTTCTCCCTAGCTTCAATTTCAAAGCGGTTATTGTGATATCCGTTTTTTATTGTTTCCCAAACATAGAATAAAATAAACTTTATAAAGCCATAATGCCTGAACTGCATGATATGCGTGAGTTCATGCCGCAGCCAGCGCTTATTTTCAATCAGTTCATTTTTTCCTGATCCCCATAAGTGAATCGTGCTGCCAACTACAATAGCCATTTTTTCTGACCGAAGTATTTTTGCTGCAATTCTTGCTATAATTGAATTTTCCCTAATGAATATTTTCTTGGAAGAATTGAACATATCAGCACTTATTTTTTAATGAGATTGCTCTAAAGCTACTTGATGAAATTATTTTTTACAGTACAATATCTCAAAAATGAATTCAAGGCAGTATGCCACGCTTCGCGTAAATGTTGCCATGAAAGTGGAACTGTGAAACGAGCGTGGCAAGTAAAGCCTCATAGATATTCAATTGCCCGGCTCAAAAAACACCCTTTATTTATTTAACTGCAATATTTGTATAGACGACGGATGCACTTCATCGTGATAAATTTTAATTGTTGCTTTTTTAAAATCGCTATCGTTTGCCGTGGGAATGTTTAAGAATTGCTGCGGATTCCTGTCAACAAGCGGAAACCAACTGCTTTGCACCTGGATCATAATTCTATGCCCCTTTAAAAAAGTATGAGCAGTTGAATTTAATTCAAGTTTTATTGGCGTAACCTGGTTGGGAATAAGAGGTTCGGGCTTCTCAAAACTATTGCGAAACTTACCACGGAGCACTTCGGCACGCACAAGTTGTTGTGTATGCTTTTCGTTGGGTAGCACATCAATAACTTTTACAATAAAATCGGCATCGGTACCACTGGTACTTACAAAAAGGTCGGCGGTTATCGGGCCGCAAATGGTAATATCATTGTCTAAAATATTACTTTCAAAATACAATACATCTGAACGCTGCGAGGCAAAACTTTGGTCTGCGCTCAAATATTCACTCAACCTGTCGCTTGATTTTCTGTTGAGATAAGGCACCGGGTTTGCCGGATCTGAAACATACTCATCAAGCCCTTTTACCGTACCATTTTGTAACAATAATGTATGGTTGTTATTCAGCAGCCATTTTGATGTCGTGGTTTCTTTTGGCGGCCATTGTGTAAAAGACTTCCACTCATTACTTCCGGTTACAAAAACAGTTGCTTCGCCTGTTTTAAATTCACCTTTATCTTTTAAGTAGTGGTTGAAAAAATCCAGTTCTATCTGTTGAAAATAAGCGTTGGTATTGCTGCCAAAGTTGTACGTTTCAAAACTGCTCCAGTCTTTACGTTCCCAGCCACCATGCGTCCACGGGCCCATGATAATTTTGTTATCGTTAACCGGGTTTTGCTTTTCAATAGCCTCGTAAGTGCTCAATGCACCAAACATGTCTTCTGCATCGAACCAACCACCAACCACCAGTGTTGCAGGTTTAATATTGGTAAGATGTTTGCGAATGTTGCGCGCCTGCCAGTAAGCATCGTTTGTGCTATGTTCAAGATACTCGTTCCATATCTTACTCTGGTTGTGAAAATAAAGGTTGTTAAGGTTTTTTATTGCTCCTGCCTTAAGGTAAAAGCTATATGCATCTTCAATTTTAATGTCGCCGTTTACTTCGGGGTTTTCTTCGCGGGGAGCATCCCTTGGATGGTCGAAGAAATTAAGGAAACTAAAATTATCCATCAGGTAAAAAGCACCACGGTGGTAAGCATCATCGCCTTCAAACTCATCGGTAACAGGGGCTTGAGGTGATACTGCTTTAATAGCCGGGTGTGCATTTGGTAGCGATGCGGTTGCATAAAACCCGGGGTAAGAAATACCATAAATACCCACCTTACCATTATTGTTGTCAATGTTTTTCAGCAGCCAGTCAATGGTGTCGTAAGCATCACTGCTTTCATCTACATCTTTATTATTTTCTTTATGGTCAATGGCTGGTGTCATTTCCTTAAACTGCCCTTCACTCATATGCCTGCCACGTACATCCTGGTACACAAAAATGTAATTTTCTTTTTCAAACAGAGGGTTTGGACCCAGGTTTCTTTTAAAATTCTGCTCCCCGTATGGCGCACAGGAGTAAGGTGTGCGTTCAATCATAAAAGCATGCTTTTCGGCGTTGCTTAAAGGAATATAAATTGATGTAAAAAGTTTTGTACCATCACGCATAGGCACCATGCGCTCTATTTTTTTATAGCCGCTTTCAGGTTGTTGTGCACAAGAACAAAAAAAGCAAGCAGTAAACAAGATTAAAAATGATGCTGTTTTCATAAAATTATTTAATGAATAACGAAATTAATCGTTTTGATAAAGCATGAATTATTTTGTGATTAATGGCACCCCCGTAAGTTGCACAAAATACAATGATGATACCAGCTTAAGTTTATCATGGCATCGCCTGTTGCGTCGCAATCACTTTATCTGTATAACTATGGTGAGCATAAACAGCCATGAAATCCACACATGAAAATTAAAAGACCTGCATTATTGCTGTTTAAACATCCATAAAAGAATTGGCTTGCGGGATGAATCGATTGTTTTTGAAAGGGTTTTAAGAAAGTTACCAGATACCATTGCACAACCGAGGCTGTTGCAAACAGGCAATGGGTCTACTTCATTATCTGGCACCAGATAGTAGCTATGCAGTACGATGTTTCTTTTGAAAGCATTGCTGTTGCTGCTATCCAGGCCATATAGTTTATATGCTGTGCCAAACCTTCCGTTGTATTTAAGCCCCACTTTGTACCGGCCAAGCGACGAACATCCTGAACCTGGCGTGTTGGAAAATCTTGGATTCTCTAGAAACGAACTATTGCAGGAGCCATGCGCCACAAGCCCCGAACTGAGTATTAAATCCTGTTGTAGGCTATAAACAAAAAACCTGTTTTTACCTGCAGGCAGGCTCATGTCTGCAAAAAAACATACCGATGTATTAAACCCGTGCTGATGGCAATATGCGTTTGCTTTGCTGCCAAAGCTTTGGAGTTTTTTTAGTTCTCCAGGTTGCTGCCCGAAGGTTTTGAGAGCGGGTGAATGATCTTTGAAAGATATTGGATAGCCAAAATAAAAAACGGTTACAAATATTGTAAGCAGCACCAATACAGAGATAATTTTTATAGCAAACCGCAGCATAACGCTCAGATTCAGTATTTGCAACGTTCCATAAAAAGGGAAGTACTTTATTAATTTCCACTTGCTGCAATCAGCGCCCCGGCTTCATAAACAGGCAGTATGTTTGCTACATCGGGTGTTACACAATATTCCAGATCCTTTTCCAACCCAAAGGCAGAAAGCCGGTGCCAATGTGTGGTTCTTCTTATAAAACTATACATATCGTTTTTATGCAGATTATACATGTCTTCGGCCATTAAACTGCTGTCGCAATGAATGGTAAAGTTTTCTTTAATGCGGTTAATCACTGCCCCGGCAAACAAAGTATCTTCCAGGTTAAAACGGTTTTTCCATGCCGAGCATCCAAGAATTACATTTCTGTTTGTTTTTAAAAGATGGTTGCACACAGCAGACAGGTTGGGAAATGAACCCGTAAGAACTTCCGATGCACCTTTCTCTAAAGCCATATGCAATAGCTTGGTTCCATTTGTAGTAGTAAGTACCAGGGTTTTGCCGTTAATAAATTCACGGGGGTATTCTGCCGGTGAGTTGCCATGCTGAAGGCCTTCAATTATTTTACCGTCCCTTTCCCCGGCTGTAATTGCGTTAAGTTTTTTGCCAATATTAATACAGTCTTCTACCTGGGCTACCGGAATAATTTTTTCAGCACCGTTGTATAAAGCCGTGGCCATTGTAGATGTAGCACGAAAAACATCAATGATCACAACAATGCTATTACTAACTTCATAAAGGTTTAAAAGGCCGGGCGACAATATCGTGTGCAGAAATGGTTTTGTTTGCATAAGGCAGCAAATATACATACACCTGTATAACTGTTATTTCAGGCTCACTTTTTTGGGCCGGGCATTTGTATTTCATGGCATCGGCTCTTGCGTCGCACACTTGTGCGGTTGGAACGTTTGGCAGCAGCGTGCACCCGGATGCAAAAGCTGAATTATTTGCTGAACGTACAAGTGTGCGACGCAAGAAAAGCTTAATAATTATTGTTTAGCCCGGTTCAGAAAAACGAATTTGGGGAATTGATTATTTGGTAATTCGTTGATGAAAAAGCATTATCAAATCATTCTGCTCTCAAACTCTTTACAGGATTAGCTAGTGCAGCTTTAATTGCCTGCAAACTCACAGTAAGCAATGCTACAATAGTGGCAGCAACTATAGCTACAAGAAACACCCACCAATGTGATATCAGATCGATGCGGTAAGCGAAATCTTTAAGCCAGTTATTCATTGTTATCGCTGCAACAATACAGGCAATGACTGAAGCGAAAATGATAAGCTTTAAGAATTCTTTTGAAAGTAGAAACACAATGCTGCCTACATCTGCGCCAAGTACTTTACGCACACCAATTTCTTTTACGCGTTGGGTAATGGCAAAGGCTGACAAACCAAACAAGCCAAGGCATGCAATAAAAATAGCGATACATGCAAAAACGGTAAAGATGGTTCCCTGCTTTTGTTCCGATTCATAAAGCTTGTCAAAATTATCATCGAGAAAAGCATATTGGTATGGAATTTCGGGAAGAAATTTTCTCCATGTTTTTTCAAGATAATCAAGCGATGCCGTAATATTATTACCGGATAATTTTACAGAAAGATTATTGAAATAATTAACAGACGGAGGAAACATAACCAACACCATAGGAACAATCTGCTGGTGCATACTTTCAAAATTAAAATCTTTAACCACACCAATAATATGCCCCTTTGTATTGCCATATTTAAAATCTTTTCCAACTGCGTTTTGCGCAGATTTCCACCCAAGCGCTTTTACTGCAGATTCGTTGATGATAAAGCCTGAAGTATCGGTTCCGTAGTCTCTTGAAAAATTTCTGCCCGCTGCCATAGTGATGCCATAAGCGGGAACAAAATCATAATCTACCGAAACATATTTTATATCGGTGTTCGTTGGTGCCATTGAATCTCCCGATAAAGTGTAAGCACCCTGATCATCAAGTAACCTTCCTGTAGGGATGCGTGAAGAACGTGCAACATCTTTGAAATTACTATTTGAAAGAAGTTCAGTGCGGAATGATTCGAACTTATCGCTGAGTGCATTATTGTATGGCAATACTGCAACATGATCTTTATCAAAACCAAGTGATTTTTGCTGCATATAATGCAGTTGCTGAAATACAATTGCAGTTGCAATAATGAGAATAATGGAAATAGAAAATTGTGTTATTACCAATACCTTTCTAAAAGAAACATTCGCTCCCTTTACTTTAAATAACCCTTTCAACGTTTTTACAGGTTGGAAAGAAGACATAAAAAGTGCAGGGTAAATACCAGATATTATTCCTACAACAAAAGGCGTAAGAAACAATGGAACAAGCACCTGCCATTTCATAAGAATGTCAACACTTAATCCCTGCCCTGAAATTTCATTAAGCCAGGGCAATGTAAAATATAGAAAACCTAAAGCAATAATGATGGCAACCCAGGATATTAAAACAGATTCACTCAGGAACTGAAATATCAGCTCTTTTTTTCTTGCACCAATTACTTTGCGTATACCGATTTCTTTTGCCCGCAATGCAGAACGTGCTGTAGAAAGGTTCATATAATTAATACACGCAATTAATAAAATAAAAAAGCCGATAGCTGCGAAAATCCATACCCTGTTTATATCTCCGTTCGGTTCCGCCTCATAATCGGTATGAGAATAAAGATGAATGTCTGTTAATTTTTGCAGGCTCAACGTTGTAAACTTAGAAACCTGCTGACCATTGTAATCGCTTTTATCCATGTGTGCATCAATAAATGCCGGAAACCGTGCAACCATCTTCTGCGGATCATAATTTTTTGGCAGCAGCAAATAAGTGAAGAATGAATTGTTGCCCCAGTTGGTACGCAAATTTTCTGCGCCATACACGGCAGAATCCTTCAGTGTATTAAACGAAACCAGCATTCCCGGATGCATGTGTGCATTGGATGGAAACGCTTTGTAAATGCCTGTTATTTTAACATCAAACTGGTTGTTTGCCCTTATCACTTTATTCATAGGGTCATCATTGCCAAAATATTTTTTCGCTGTTTCTTCAGTCATCATTGCCGAGAATGGTTCAGCTAAAGCCGTCTTTGGATTTCCTTTTAAAACATCAACAGAAAATACATCGCACAAATTTTCATCAGCAAAAAAAACATTTTGTTCATTAATCAGTTTGTCTTTATAGCGAAGTGGTGTAATACCGTTATCCAGCAGCCGCGTCATCTTTTGAATCTCAGGAAAATCATTGGGCAAATAATAACCAAACGGTGGCGAAACCGTACTTAGATTAAGTGACACAGCCCCTTGTTGATTATAAAAAGTTCTTGTTACGCGGTAAATATCATTAGCATTTTTATTGTACCTGTCGTAGCTTAATTCATTAAGAATATAAGTGGTGATCAGCAGGCAACAGGTAAGCCCAACGGTAAGGCCAAATAAATTGATGAACGAAATAAATTTATACTTCATCAGATTGCGCCACGCCAGTTTGAAATAATTTTTAAACATAGAAGAAGTTATAAGTTGTAAGTAATATGTTTTAAGTTTTTATGTACTTAACTTTTTGTTCTTTACTCATCGCCTGTTGTGTCACTCTCTTATACGTTCAGAATATGATTCATCTTTTGCATCCGGGTGCATTTTGCTGCCAACGATCCTGCAGCACAAGTGTGCGACGCAACGATGCTTCATTTATATTCTTTAGCTGGGTTCATAAAAAAATTTCAATATTTAACGCTTCAGGAAAAAACTCATCACTCTGTTCTCAAGCTCTTCGTTGGGTTCATTAGTGCTGCTCTTATTGCCTGAAAGCTTACTGTTAGCAATGCTATTGCCAGCGCGCCGCTGCCCGCTAAGGCAAATATCCACCAGCTTATATCTGTGCGGTATGCAAAATCCTGCAGCCAGGTATGCATAAAATACCATGCAACCGGTGCAGCAAAAACGAATGCGATTGCAACAAGTTTTATAAAGTCTTTTGAAAGCATTTGTACAATGCCCTGCACACTTGCACCCAATACTTTTCTTATACCGATTTCTTTGGTGCGTTGCTCTGCCATAAAAGTTGCCAGGCCAAACAAACCTAGACTGGCAATAAAAATGGCGAGCACAGCGAAGATCAGCGTTAAAGTGCCGATGCGTTGCTCGCTCCGATACATATTATCAAAAGAATCATCAAGGAAGTTGTAGCTGAAAGGCATGCCGGGAGCCATTGTTTTCCATATATCTTCTACCTGCGTTACCAATGATTTTATATCTGCCGTACCAACTCTGAAAGAAGCAATGCCTGTGCTGCGCGAAAGGTTAAAGCACAATGGCCCTATGTTTTGCCGCAATGATTCGTAATTAAAATTTCTAACAACACCAATAATTGTATACCCCTGTGTGCGTGATGCACTATTATTGTCAGGTGACCAATATAATTTTTGCCCAATGGGATCTTTAAACCCAAGAAGTGATGCAGCAGTTTCATTAATAATAATAGCGGTAGAATCTGCGCCGTATTCTTTAGAGAAATTACGCCCCTTTATAATTTCCATACCCAGGGTTTTAATATAGTCGTAATCAATGCGCCAGTTTTGCATATTGAAGCCATTCTGTGGCGTCATTACGGCTTCTTTAGAAAAAGTATTGTCACTTCGTGAAGAAGCAGAAACGGGCAGGTACGAACTTATGGTACCAACGTTAACGCCTTTTATACCCAGTACGCTGTTCTTAAATGCATCAATATTTTTATCAAGCGCGCCGGTGCCATTAATAACCAGTACCTGATCTTTATTAAAGCCAAGTTTTTTTGTTTGTATATAATTCAGTTGATTGTATACTACAATGGTTCCAATAATAAGTATGATAGATGTTGCAAACTGAATAACCACCAGTGTACTACGCAGGTTGCTTTTCTTTAAGCCCTTACCGGCATTACCTTTTAAAACAGTAATAGGTTTAAACTTCGAGAGGAACAATGCAGGATAACTGCCGGCCAAAATACCTACAACAAAAGGTAGTGCAATAATGAATGGTAATATTTTTGCACTCAGCAAATCATTTACAGATAATGATTTGGCAGCAATATCATTAAACAAAGGCAGCACCAGGTAAGCTACACCAATTGCAATAATCATAGAGATCATTACCGTAACCGTAGATTCTACAAGAAACTGAGTAATCAGTGTTTTCCGGCCCGTACCGAGCACTTTTCTGATACCTACTTCTTTGGCCCGGTTGGCAGAGCGTGCTGTAGAAAGGTTCATAAAGTTAATACAGGCAATCAGCAATACGAATAATGCCACAGCACTGAAAATATAAACATATTGAATGTTGCCATTGGCATCGAGCTCAGGAAAACGATCTGAGTACAAATGAATATTAAGTAAAGGCATTAAAGTATATTCCAGTTTATTACCGGCTTTACTAAAATCATCCATGCTGTTGATTTGCATAAACTGCTTTGCCTCGGGTAAAATATATTTATCAATAACCTGTGTAAAATTCTTTTCAAAAGCCTTGTAATCTGTACCTGGCCTTAGTTTTATATAAGTCTGAAAATTATGGCTCAGGTAGGTGCCAAATGGATAATCTACGTTACCCATAGAAAACAAAAAATCGAAATGAAAATGCGAGTTGTGGGGGATATCTTTTATTACGGCTGTTACTTTATAAGGAGTGTTGTCTGCTTCAACAATTTTACCCAAAGCATTGGCGGTACCAAAATATTTTTTTGCGGCAGTTTCAGTTATTACTACCGTATTGGGTGCGTTTAATGCAGTCTTTGTATCGCCGGAGAGTGCCGGCAGTGTAAATACATTAAAGAAAGTTGAATCTACATTTGCTACATTCTGTTCTGTAATAAATTCAGTTCCTTTCTTAATAAGCTTTGACCCGCTTGATGCATAAATCCGTGTGTATTCCTCAACCTGCGGATAATCTTTTTTTAGCGTGGCACCCATAGGATCTGAACAAACTGCCAGCTTTAATTCGCTGCCGCCAAATTTAATATCTGAATCAACACGGTAGATATTTTCTGCTGCAGTATTATAACGGTCGTAACTTAACTCGTCTATTACATAAAGCGTGATGAGCATGCATACTGCAAGGCCGCAGGCAAGGCCAAAAATATTTATGGCAGAATATCCTTTGTTCTTCCATAAATTCCTGAAAGCGATTTTAAAATAGTTCTTGAACATAACATAAGTTTTTAACTATACATAATACGATCCTGCTTTTCTCATGTAACACTATTTATATTATTCAGCTTTTATTTCGCTGTTTTAAAACATCTGGCAAATAATATATCATAGGGGTAGAAGAGTATTCCAAAACAAGTTCAGGCAAACTTTGCAAGAATACCTGCTTCATATTTTTCTGTCTGGTTTAAAATGCAATTGATGATTTGACTGTTTGATGATAAAGAACATTATCATATAACGGCACATCATAAAATTATTCGCTTCTTAAACTTTTTACAGGATTGGCCAATGCTGACCTAACTGCCTTATAGCCAACAGTGATCCATGCAATGATAAGTGATACA
This sequence comes from Chitinophagaceae bacterium UBA4407, assembly GCA_002390845.1. Taxonomy (GTDB): domain Bacteria; phylum Bacteroidota; class Bacteroidia; order Chitinophagales; family Chitinophagaceae; genus Limnovirga. Next base: position 22,633 of record DGQT01000052.1, read on the forward strand.
AAAATGGCCAGCAGGAATACGCCGATACCAATATTAATGCGGTTTGGCCCTTCAAAGTTCTGTAACCAGCTATTCATATAATACCATGCAACGGGCACTGCTATTATAAATGCAATACCGATAAGCACAGTAAATTCTTTAGAGAACATTACAACAATGTTACCTACACTTGCGCCCAATACTTTTCTTATGCCTACCTCTTTTGTTTTTTGTGCAGCCATAAAAGAAACAAGCCCGTATAAACCAAGACAGGAAATAAATATAGCAATGCCTGCAAAAATTTTATAAAGAAGCGACAACTGGTTTTCCTGCCTGTAAAAATTTTCTATGGTATCATCGGCAAAGTGGCTGGTAAATGCATATTCGGGATACGTTTTTTCCCAAAGCTTTTGTATTTGCGCCTTGGTAGCGCCAAGGTTTGCTGTATTTATTTTAACCGCAATTGTAAAATAGAATTGTTTTCTTGCGGCTATGGTTAAAGGTTTTGTACCATCTTTAAGTGAATTGGTTTTAAAATCTTTAACCACACCTACTACTGGCAGCCACTGCCCACTACCAATCCGAATATTTTTACCGATTACTTTTTGCGGATCTGTGATGCCCAGTTTATGCAAAAGTGTTTCATTGATAACAAACTCATTCATTGTATCGCTTGCAACATAATTTCTTCCGGCTATTAGTTTAACACCGTAGGTCTTAAGATATTCGGCATCTCCAAATTTGTGGAATACCGGAAAGTCTTCATCTTTTTTGTTGTCGAATGCAAAATTTGACGCCCAGTTATTGTTGGAAGAAACTTCATCGCTGCCAAAGGAAACATTGAGTACGCCCGGGTTTTGCAGTAATTGCTGCCGCAATGGTTCCATACGGGCAAGGTTTATACTATCCGTTTGGGCGGGCAATATTAACAATGCTTCTTTATTAAAACCAAGATCTGCATTGCGCACATGATTCATCTGGCTTACAGCAACGATAGTACCAATGATCAATATTTGTGATATAGCAAACTGTGTTATCACCAATATTCTTCTTAACGAAATGCCGCCAATATTGGCAGAAGTGATTTTACTTTTTAAAGCCATCACCGGCTTAAATCCAGACACGATCATTGCGGGATAAATGCCCGAAAGAACTGTTACCGTTAATAAAATAATTACCAGAAAAATTACAGCATCCGCAGAAATAAGCGGTATGTTTTCAGGCACACTGGCCACATTAGAGAGATACGGCATAGTAATCTTTGCAAGCGTTACTGCAAGTACCAGAGAAAACAAAACAATAAGAAATGTTTCGCCCATTACCTGCATAATCAATTGCCCACGTTTACTACCCAGCACCTTTCTTATACCAACTTCTTTACTACGGCCCACTGCCTGCGCTGTAGAAAGGTTGATAAAATTAATTGATGCCATAACAATAATAAGCCCCCCAATAAATGCAAGCGTCCACAATACATTTTTATCTGTACTGTGATCGCCAAGGCTGCCATAACCCGCATCGAAATGTATATCGCGGAATGGCTGTAATACCTGCACTTTTCTTCCATCATCCTGTTTGTAATATTTTTTTACAAAGGCAGGCATTTGCGATTGAATATTGGCAGCGCTAACATTGGCAGGCAGCAGTACAAAAATCTGGTGATTGCTGCTGAGGCTGCCCCATTCTGTTGAGTATCCAAAATTATCCGGGTTCGTTTTGAAAGACTCGTAGGATATAAACATCGCCATGTTCATATCGCTGTTTAACGGCGCATCTTCTAATATCCCACTTACCTTTAATAAAACGGTATTGTCCAGTTTAATAAACCTGCCTTCTGCATTTTTCCATGAGCCAAAATATTTTTCTGCAGATTTTTTATTCAATACAACATTCCCCGGATCTTTTAATGAAGTGGCATTACCACTTAACCATGTTGCATTGAACATATCAAAGTATGCGGGTACAGTAAATATGATATTGTTTTCTTCAACAAATTTTTTACTGGCAGCAACATCAGTATTGGGGTCTGTGCCCAAAACAGTAATAAGATTGTCTGATGAACTTGCAACAGGTACAACTTTTTCAAACTGCGGAAAGTCTGCTTTCAGCGCATCATAAGCAGGGCATGGAATACCGGGGTTGCGGTCTACGCTTCCATCTCTATGATTCTCTGTGGTAACTATGCGGTAGATATTGCTGTAATTTTTTTGAAAAGTGTCGTAACTCAATTCAAAATGTACTACGATAAAAATTAAAAGGCATGCAGCTATGCCCACTGCAAGCCCGCTGATATTTATTACGGAATGGGCTTTATTACGCAAAAGGTTACGCCAGGCTGTTTTCAAGTAGTTACTGAACATTTTAAAAAAATTTTGTTTAACCGGGTCTTGAACAAAAGAACAATTTCCTTATTTGAATAGTGTATTAATTATATGCCAATTATGAATGGCATTATTCTCAACAGTTTATAAAGTTACCGGCGCGAACAGTGTACGTTTCCGATACAGTGTTTGTTCAGTATTGATACATATTTCAGGCGGTATGTTTCAAGATAAAAAGGTGTGCAGGTAAGATTTTTTGTAACGGGCATTTTAGCTTTACTCAACTTTTGTTGTGTCACTCACTTGTACGTTCTGAACAGCGGTCGACCGTCGACAGTCAACGGTCGACCAAAGAATCAAAAGTATAAGTGTGCGACGCAAGAATGCTTCATTGTTATTCTGTTGTTTGGTTCATAAAAATTCTTTTCTTCATTTCACATTTACCTGTTCGCACATTTGCACGTCATTATTCCGTTCTTAAACTCTTTACCGGATTTGCAACTGCTGCTTTAATTGCCTGGAAACTTATTGTGAGCAGCGCAATTAATACAGCCAAAGATCCCGACACTAAAAACACCCACCACTCTATATTGATGCGGTAAGCAAATTCCTGCAGCCATTTATTCATTGCAAACAATGCAACAGGCACAGCAATTATTACGGCTATACAAACAAGTTTTATAAAATCTTTGCTCAGCATAATGGTAACTGAAGTTACACTGGCCCCCAATACTTTTCTTATACCAATTTCTTTAATGCGCTGCGCTGCGGTAAATGTTGCAAGGCCAAATAAACCAAGGCATGCAATAATAACGGCCAGTATGGTAAAGATCATGGAAACCTGCTCCTGCTTTTGTTCTGCAGCGTATTGCTTTGAAAAATTTTCATCAAGAAAATGAAATTCTGCAGTGTTGGTTTTGTCGAATTTTGTATAGACCTGTTTAAGATAAGCAAGACCTTCTGCGGTTTTATCCTTCGTGATTTTTACATATAAATTATCTTCGGCAGCTTCATTTTCAGGCATCATTATTACCAGTGGTTCTATCTTGTGCTGTAAAGAATAGGTATGAAAATCTTTTACTACACCAATTACCGTTCTTGTTTGTTTAGGGCTGAATTTGTTTCTTTGAAATTCCATTCTCTTTCCAATTGCATCGCTCCAGCCAAGGGTTTTCATCAAGGTTTCGTTAATGAGTATAGCACCGGTTTTATCTGTGGCCATTGATGGGGAGAAATTTCTGCCTGCAATTAATTTTACATCTGTAGTTTTTAGAAAATCCTCATCCACCATTAATTCCTGCGCCATTTGTTCTGTAGATGAAATAACCCCGTTTTGTTCAAAAGAATAAGAATGCCCGCCAAGATCATTATTACCGATGGGGTTGCCTGCTGCCGCTACAGATTCAATAAAAGGGCTTTTAAGTAACGTTGTTTTAAGGGCCGGTATTTGCGTGCGCACATTCATATCATCAATATGAAAACTGAGTGTTTGTTCTTTATTAAAGCCGAGGTCTTTGTGCAGGGCATATTGCATTTGCTGATAAATAATAAACGAACCTGTTATCATTACCACAGTTATTACAAACTGGAAAACCACCAATGATTTACGAAATAAGATGCTTGCATTCATGTTTCCCAACTGCCCTTTTAATGCAGGTATGGTTTTAAAGCGTGAAAGGAACCATGCAGGGTAGCTGCCGTTTATAAAACCTGTAACCACTACAAATAAAGCCAGTGCAATCAACGTTTCGGTGGCACCAAAACGCCAGATGGTTAGCTGCTTACCGGCAAGGTTATTGAATAAAGGCAGTGCGGCAGTTACTACAAAAAAAGCAATGAAAGCCGCTATAAAAGTTGTAAGCAATGATTCTGTAATAAACATAGCCGCAAGCCTAAGGTTGCCCGAACCAATTACTTTACGAATGCCCACTTCTTTTACGCGTACAGAAGAACGTGCTGTTGAAAGGTTCATATAATTGATCAGGGCAATCAATAAAATTAAAACTGCGATTGCGATAAACATATATACACGACTAATGCTTCCGTTACTGCCTAACTCGTAATCGAGGTTTGAATACAGGTGAATGGATGTTACCGGCTGCAGCTCCATTCTGTACTGTGTAACCTTCATTTCTTTCTGAATGTTTGCAGCCGTAAACTGTGGCAGCTTCTTTTCTAGCAGCGCTACATTTGCTGTTTTGGTAAGCTTTATATAAGTGTATAAATAAAAATTCTGCCACTCATTTGTATTAAAGTTTGATGAAACAGAACGTACTCCGCTAAAATGCAGGTGCGTGTTTTCAGAAAGGTCTTTTATAACACCTGTTATAAGATTGCCATCATCGCTTCCAAAATAAATGGTTTGGTTCAACGCTTTCGATGCATCGCCAAATACTTTCCTGGCGAGGCTTTCAGTAATTACAATGGACTGTGGTTTTGCTAATGCACCAGCGGCATTGCCATAAAGAAAACCGTAGCCGAATACATTGAAAAAACTTTCATCAGCAAAAATAATATCGTTTGCTTTTAATGTTTTTCCTGCGTAGGTAATAACGCCGCCACCTTCCATATCAATACGGGTAGCGGTTTCAATTTCAGGAAATTCAGCTTTCATCGCAGGCGCAAATGGTGGCGAAGTTAAAGGTAGGTCAAGTTTACCGCCATCCCAGGTGGCATGTTGTGCAACACGGTAAATACGGTCTGAACCGGGCAGGTTGCGGTCGTAGCTAAACTCATCGGCAACATATAAAGCAATCATCCAAAAAGCAGCAAGGCCAATTGCAATACTTGCGATGTTGATAGCAGTATAAGTTTTATTTCGAAGCAGATTTCTCCAGGCGGTTTTAATGTAATTCCTCAGCATATGTGTACATTATAATTGAATAAATTTATTGCTTTTTTAAGCAATTCTTTTTAGCCAGGCTTTATTACTGCTATGAAGCTTCTGTTGCGTCGCACACTTGTACATATTGAATGTATCTGGGCACAATGCAAGTGGCTTTACAATTGTAAATCGCCTTATTGCAGCAGTCAAGAGTTGTATAAAAAGAACTTGTAGAAATAATGTAAATAATGTGCCACATACAGATCCGCTGGTTTTCAATTGTTTAAAAAATGCGGTTCTTAAACCGTGTACGATTCCGATACAATAATTGTTCCTTTTCGATGCAGGCAACGCTGCAACAACGCTGCACTGGTTGCTGAATAGCATTGTTGCAGGTGCAGTGTGCGATCCCGAAATAAATTCGGGACTGGCTGCCACGCCTCGCTTAAATGTCGCCATGAAAACGGAACTGTGAACCGAGCGTGGCAAGAGAAGATCAATCTGTGTTCAGAATGCCCGGCTCAAAAAAAAGTGTTTTATAAAGTGCGCTGGCGGGTATTTAAAACAACAAAGCCATTGATTACTCAAAGGCTTTGTTGTACAATTTTTATTACGATGTAATCAGTTAAAACTAAGTCTCACTGTACCACTGCTGGCCCTTACTTTTATAGGTGTGCCGCCACCGTTTAATTTACCTGTAATATTATCTTCTTCAGTGTTACCGCTGAAATTATTGAGTGAACTAACTTTTACTTTATTGCCGCTTAAATCAAGATCAAGGCCCTGGCCTTTTGGTAACTGCAAATCAATATTGCCACCGGAATTGTGCAGTTTTACATATTTGCCAAGTGTAGTTAGCGCAACATCCATACTGCCGCCGCTGGTACTCGCGTCTACCGATCCGGAAATATTACTGAGTTTTACACTACCGCCACTGGTACTTGCAGAAAGTTCGCCTGTAATATTGCTGCCTTCAATTCTGCCACCGCTGGTACTGGCATCAATAGTGCCTTCCAGATCTGTAAGATTAAGCGAACCGCCTGACGTTGAAAGTTGAAGGTTGCCTTTACATTTTGAAGCTTCTATACTGCCGCCGCTGGTTGAAAGATCAACATCATCTGTGGTGTTTGAAACATGGATGCTGCCACCACTGGTTCTGCCGTTTATTTTGCCGCTAACGTTATCTATATGCAAACTGCCGCCACTGGTTCTAAAATTTTGATTGCCTTTTAAACCAGTTAGCTTTATGCTGCCGCCACTGGTGCTTAGGTCTGTAGATACATTACCCGGAATGTAAATTTTAAAAGAAATACTCAGCGATTTTTTCCAGTTCATATTATTTTGTTTCTGCTTTGCAATTGCAACAAGTTTATTGTTGCTTACAGAAACTTCAAGGGTATAATATTCTTCGAGACGGCTTTTGATTTCATCTTTCGACAACATGCCAAGGCCATTGTTACCTGATACATATACTTCAATTTTTGACTCGCCTGTTCCACCTGTAACAGTAATACTGCCGCCACTGGTTTTTACTTCTGCCTGCTGAATATTTTCGCTGCTTAAAGATTTTGTAATGTAAGGTTCTTTATTATCGCCAGACTGTGCATTTGTTACTGCAGTTACGCTGAGCAGCGATAGAAATAAAATGTACTTTTTCATGTTTGTGCTTTTAAAATTTTGTTTGTTTGAAATCATTTTTTTGGTTCGTGCATTGTATCGCTTATCATCGTTCCTTGTGTCACTCACTTGTACATCCGGAACTTTATTGGGCAATAAGCGATTGATTGAAAGTGTAACGGGTACTTTGTAAAAATGTTACAGGTGTCTTTAAAAAAATTATTATAATCTCCGAACGCTGTTTCTGTATTTGATAAGCTGAATAATAATCAGAACGTACAAGTGAGTGACACAACGATGCTGAATGATTATTCTATGCCGGCTTCATAAAAAATGATGATTTGCTGATTCAATACATTATCAAATCAACTATTCTGTTCTTAAACTTTTTACCGGGTTTGCAACCGCTGCCTTTATAGCCTGGAAGCTAACAGTAATAATGGCAATGAGCAATGATAGCAGGCCTGCAATTGCAAACACCCACCATTCTATAGTTATACGGTATTTATAGTCTATCAGCCATGCATTCATAAGCCACCATGCAATAGGAGCTGCAATTGCAAATGATACAATTACCAGCTTAAGAAAATCTTTTGAAAGCAATGTGGCCAGGCCTGCTACAGACGCACCCAATACTTTGCGTACACCTATTTCTTTAATACGGTTCTCGGCCATATAAGTGGCAAGGCCAAACAAGCCAAGGCAGGAAATAAAAATGGTTAGCCCTGCAAACAATGTGGCCAAGGTGCCCTGGCGCTGTTCATTGTCAAATTTTTGGGCATATTCATCATCAACAAATTTATATTCGAAAGGGTACTCTGTATTGTACTTTTTAAATATTGCTTCGGCTTTATTTAAATTTTGTGCTGTTGAATTTTTACTGTTGAATTTTACAAGCATGGTTTGAAACCAGGCTTTGGCACCTGCTATCAGCATAGGCTTTGTTGGCTCGTATGGCGAAGTAAGAATGAAATCTTTTATAACACCAACGATATGCCATTCGGTGCCATTGTCTTTTACAATTTTTCCAATGGGATCTTTAAACTTCATTACTTTCAATGCAGACTCATTAATGATCATACCCGTTGAATCTGTTGGGAATTTTTTAAGATCAAAATCGCGGCCTTGTACAAAAGTTAACCCTGCTGTGGCACCCAACCCTTCGTCTTCATTGTAGCGAAAAAAGTCTGTTTTGTCGTTAGGATCTTTGCCCTCCCATTCCTGGCCCCACCCATCACTCCAGCTTTGGGTAAGGGGTGCACTGGTTTTTGTAACCGAAGTAGCAACACCCGAAGACAATAATTCGTTTTTTATAAGCGGATAATTTTTTTCAATATCGCCTGTGAAAAGGTGATAAATAAGATTGTTTTTATTATAACCGGTTTCCCTGTTCTGGGCATAATCAATTTGTTGTTTTACAATAATGGTGCAGATGATAAGAATAATTGCAAACGTAAATTGTAGTACTACCAATACCTTGCGTGGCGTAACCAGTGCATTCGCTTTTTTAAATGTTCCTTTCAATACTTTAACCGGCTTAAAAGAAGAAAGGAAAAATGCGGGATAACTTCCTGCAAGTACACCGGTAAATATCACAAAACCTATACCTGAAAGCCAAAAATAAATGCTGCCAAAGTCAATAGATAATTGTTTATCCGTAAGACTATTAAAAGGTGGTAAACTTAATTGAACAAGTATTACTGCCAGGATTCCGGCTAAAAATGAGATTAAGATAGACTCGCCGATAAACTGTCCGATCAATGAGCCTTTTTTTGCACCAACTACTTTGCGTATGCCAACTTCTTTTGCTCTTTTTTCGCTGCGTGCAGTGCTTAGGTTCATAAAGTTTATACAGGCGATTAGCAAAATAAACGCTGCAATAATGCCGAATAATTTTACAAACACAATTCTGCCGCCACCATCTTCTTTGCCATTACTAAAGCTTGAATACAAACGCCATTTACTCATTGGATAGATAAACATTTCCCATTTAGGTTCATCTTTTTCGTATTTGGGTTTCAGCACTTTCATTTTTGCATTTACAGATGCTTCTGATGCATTGGGTTTAAGCAATACATAAGTGCGTGTGCTGTTGTTTCCCCAGTACTCATCATCATCACCAAGAAAACGTTTATAAGACCATGGCAAAAGGTATTCAAAATTGAACCTCGTATTTAGCGGCAGATCTTTTAATATGCCCGTAACAGTAAAATTTTCTTTATTATCAATTTTAATAATTTTACCCATCGGGTCTTCGCTGCCGTATAGCTTTTTAGCCAGCGTTTCAGTGAGCACAACAGAGTGCATATCTTTTAAAACCGTTGTTGCATTGCCTTTTAGTAAAGGAAAAGAAAATACCTGCAAAAAGTTAGAATCAACAGTACTGCCATTCACAGTTAATCTCTTTTCACCAATACTGAAAAGGTGACTATTTGCCCAGTCTACCCTTACCGCCTGTTCTACTTCGGGCATATCGCGTTCCAGTGTACGGGCCAGTACTTTTGGTGTGGTATTCCAGCATTGTAGTTCGCCGCTGAATTCTGCACGGTTCCAGGCTTCATAAATGCAGTCTTTTTTTTCGTGAAACTGGTCGTAACTAACTTCGCTTTGTATCCACAAAAGAATAAGAATGGCGCTGGCCATGCCAACAGCCAAGCCTGCAATATTGATGATAGAAAAGCCTTTATTCCGTAACAGGTTGCGAAAGGCAATTTTTAAATAATTCTTTATCATGAATATTATATTTTATGAACCCTGCAATTGGATTCTTTGGTCATCTTTTCTTGCGTCGCACACTGGTACGTTCTGAACAATTTTGAACTGATGGCTTACAGTTATCCTGCAGTACAAGTGTGCGACGCAACGGAAGCTTCATTCCTGTACCTGGGCCCGGTCAATAATTTTTCCTGGGCTGTTATTAAAATTATTTTATAACAGTTGCATAATTCTGAAAGCAACAAACTGGGTGGGTGCTGTTTCTTCTAAACGGTTCTCAGTGCAACTGGTCCTGTCGCGCTGTTTCAGTGAAACAGCGGCATCATTAGAACGATGCCGGCTTATGCCAAAATAAGCTGTTGCAAATACGGCCATTGTTAAGGTAAAAACAATAACGAGTTTTATATTTTTGGCTACGGTCTTTTTCATAATTATAGGGTTATTTGTGTAACCGTGGTTTAAATTAGATCAATATATTTTCCGTGACTGACTGGCCATCCAGCATACGGATGATGCGGTGGCTGTAACGAGAATCGTGTTCGCTGTGTGTTACCATTACAATGGTTGTTCCCTGTTCGTTAAGCTCTGTTAGCAGCTCCATTACCTCGTTACCATTATGGCTGTCGAGGTTACCGGTAGGCTCATCCGCCAGAATCAATTTTGGTTTGTTTACCACGGCCCTTGCTACGGCAACGCGTTGCTGCTGGCCACCTGAAAGCTGCTGTGGGTAATGGTTGCGGCGGTGCATGATCTGTACTTTATCCAACACTTCTTCTACACGCTTCTTACGTTCGGGGGCTTTCATGCCGGTATATATTAAAGGCAGTTCTACATTTTCGAAAACGGTTAACTCATCAATCAGGTTAAAACTCTGAAACACGAAACCGATATTATGTTTGCGCAGGTCGGCACGTTTACGTTCGTTGAATTTTGCTACTTCAATACCATTAAAAACAAAACTTCCTGCATCGGGATCGTCAAGTAAACCGAGTATGTTCAGCAAGGTAGATTTGCCACAACCGGACGGCCCCATTACTGCAACAAATTCACCTTCTTTTACTTCAATGGAAAGCTTATTCAATGCAACAGTTTCTACTTCTTCTGTGCGGTATACTTTTTCGAGTTCAGTTATCTTGATCATGTTCTGTTTAGATTTATTATTTAGAATATATGTTACGGTTGAGATGTTATTTTGTTACGGCTTTTTTAAAATTAATTCCTGCATGGTTCCATAATTTTCATAGCTGCTGGTTACCACTTTGTCTCCCGGCTGAAGCCCCTGCAGTACTTCATAATAATCTACGTTCTGATTTCCTAGCTGTATATCCACTTTATAGGCTTTGCTGCCATCGGCACTTACTTTAAATATCCAGTTGCCTCCTGTTTGCTGATAGAACCCGCCCTTTGCCAAAAGTACAGACTGCCTTTCATCGCTCAGTGCCAGCAGTATCTGCAGTGTTTGCCCGCGGCGTATTCCTTTTGGTACTTTACCAGCAAACTGCATATCAACCTGGAAACGCCCATTGGTAACCTGCGTATAAACCTTTTTTATTTCAAGTTGGTAGCTGGTATCGGCAAATGTGAACGTGCCTTTTAATCCGGTATAAATACGGGAAAGGTAATGCTCATCAACATCTACGCGTACTTTAAAGCCGCTCAATACATCTATCTGCCCCAGGCGTTCTCCTTTATTTTTATTTTGCCCAACTTCTGCATCAAGCGAGGTTAACTGGCCATCTACCGGTGCACGAACAATAAGGTCGCCCACTTTTTTACGCATTACGGCAAGTGCATTTTGTGAACCTTCGTAGGATTGTTTTGCCTGGTTTAATTGCTGATTGGTAGAAAGGGAATCCTGGCTCAGTATCTGTGCTGTTAATTTCTTTTTTGCCAGTTGATAGTTATAAGTATTTTCTGCCTGTTTAAATTCCTGGGAGCCTATTACTTTTTGCTCGTACAAATGTTTGTCAAGATTATAAATACGTTCCGCTTCTTTTAAAGAATTGTCCACGTCGGTCATCTGGTTCAGTTTGGTGGTGGTATTTTGCTGGGCTGCGTTGCGTGCAATCTGCATTTGCGTAAGCAGGTTATATACTGATGTTTCCTGGTTAACAAGGCTCAACTCAAGATCGGTATTGCTCAATCTTAAAATGGGTTGGCCTTTTGTCATTACAGCGCCATCTTCTACGTATTTTTCTTCAACCCGGCCACCTTCTACAGCGTCAAGATAAATAGTTGTTTCGGGAAGCACTACTCCATTTACAGGAATGTTTTCCTGGAAAACGCCTTTCTTCACTTCGCTTACGGTAATCCGGTCAGTTTCTACTGCTAATTTGCTTGGGCCCGAAGTATAATAATAACTTGCCAGAATTAATCCAGCCAATGCTACAATTCCCGCAATAGTTAGAATTCTTTTTTTTGTCCACGTCTTTTTTTCAATTACTCTGTCCACAGTTTGTATTTTATAATATTGATTTACAATTTTCTTTTTTATGCGCTTTATTTTTATACGAAGCGCTTTTAAAAAACCCAGTGTAGAAACACAGGTTTGTATTGCACATGAGAAACAATTTTATCGTTACTTACAACCTTTCCTTTTTTTACCCGGCAATTGATTTTTTTCTCATCACCTTTTGCGTCGCACCCTTCAGGGTTCCTCTTTCAATTTAGCCGATACTGCACTTTACCAATCTTATTGCTGCCTGCGACATATAAACAAATAGTAGTGCCAGAATTTTTTCTGTTGAAAAACAGGCATTTATGAAAATTGCAATAATCGGTGTGTACGCTTTCGATACACTTTGTGTACGCAATTGTGACACAGGTGCACAACACGTTTTAGATAAATAATTAAGCTTCACCATTTTAACGTGATTGGTATATTTATGGTGTAGTAAGTTTGCGCTTAAAACGGGTTGCCAAACAGTTTGGGAGTTTACATGCAAAACCTTTTGTTACCATGAAAGAAGAACTTTGAAGAGTGCGACGCAAGAACAGCCCGGTATAACATATCAAAGCCCGGCTCATAATTCATGAAAATACAACTGAAAATAAATATTACTATTCACGATTGATTAAATGACCAACAGTTTATGAACCTCAAAAAGTTTTCGATACTCGCCGTTGACGACGATCCGGATGTACTTACTGCAGTACGCCTGTTATTAAAGCCTGAAGTAAAAGAAATTCTTACAGAGAAAAATCCGGAAAATATTCATGCCATCTTAACGAAGCAACATTTTGACCTTGTGTTACTTGATATGAATTTTAAATCATCGATAAACACAGGAAACGAAGGCATTTTCTGGCTGAAACGGATAAAAGATTTGCGGCCCGAAATAGCAGTGATTATGATTACTGCCTATGGCGACATAGATCTTGCTGTACGTTCATTAAAAGAGGGTGCCGCAGATTTTATTGTAAAGCCCTGGCATAACGAAAAACTGATGAGCACCATTGAAGATGCGATACGCGGCAAGGGTCTTAAAGCAAAAGTTGCAGCGGGGGGAGGCGATTCTATTCTGGGAAAAGAAATGCTTGGTGGCAGTGAGGTAATGGAAGATATTTTTTATAAAGTTTCGAAGATAGCGCCAACAGATGCAAATGTTTTGGTAATGGGTGAAAACGGCACTGGTAAAGACCTTATTGCAAAAGCAATTCATGAACGTTCATTGCGTGCAAACATGCCTTTTGTAAAAGTAGATGTGGGTGCACTTACCGAAACACTGTTTGAGAGTGAATTGTTTGGTCATAAAAAAGGAGCCTACACCGATGCCAAGGAAGACAGAGTAGGGCGCTTTGAAAGTGCCAATGGCGGCACATTATTTTTAGATGAGATCGGCAACATTAGTTTAACACAGCAGGCTAAACTGCTTACCGTATTACAGAACAGGCAGGTTACCAGGCTTGGTGCCAATCAACCTGTACCGGTTGATATACGGCTGATCTGTGCCACCAATTTACCATTGACCGAACTGGCAAATGAAAACCGTTTCAGGAAAGATCTTGTTTACCGCATAAACACTGTAGAAATTACAGTTCCCCCGCTGCGTAAGAGGGGTGATGATATTATAGTACTTGCCAAACATTTTGCAAAACAGTACGCTAATAAATATATGCGTTCATCAATTGGTTTTGATGACGGCGCTTTACAGAAACTATTGCAATACCATTACCCGGGTAATGTAAGGGAGTTGCAGTACACCATCGAAAGGGCTATCATTATGAGCGATGGTGAAGTGTTGCAGCAGAAAGACCTGATCTTTTCTCCGATTGAATCTGCCCCTGCAGTTTCCGCCGAAATTGATGATATGAAGTTAAGCACCATGGAAAAAAACACCATACTTCGTGTTATAGAAAAACATGGCGGCAATATTACCAAAGCGGCCAAGGAACTGGGGTTAACAAGAACGGCATTGTACAGGAGACTAAGTAAGTATGATATTTAACCGGGTATAAGAAGAAAAATGCGCCAGGCAACTGCAAACCACAAAAGATAAACTACAACTGCACATGTTTAAACAATACGAGTGGAGTATTTTAATAAAAGTAGTGCTGATGTTTGCCAGCATCACCATTGCCTCATTTTTACTGGTAAACGGCTGGTACCAATACGAACTGCTGGCAGTACCCGTAATCATTTTTCAACTGATCGATTTTTTCCGTTTTCACGAGAAAGCACAAAACGAAGTAAACCAGTTTGTAGAAAGCGTACACTACCGCGACTTCAGCCGCCATTTCGATGTAAAGCATGCACCACTTGAATTGCAAACTTTGCGAAAAGGGTTTAACGATATCAATACTACACTCAAGGTAATCAGTAAAGAAAAAGAAACACAGTACCAGTACCTGCAAAAAATACTGGAACTGGTAGATACCGGCATACTCTCTTACGAAATGGAAAGCGGCGAAGTAGTATGGATGAATGAATCACTGAAAAAATTATTACAGGTCCCATATTTGAAAACCATTCATTCTCTTTCCAAACGCGACTGGAGTTTATATCACGAAATTATGGCTTTGCCACTGGGTGAAACTCATATTGCCACAGCGCATCTTGATAAAAATGCTTTTAAGGTTTTATTGTCAGCTACTGCCTTTCAAACCGAAGGAAAAAAATACAAGCTCATCGCATTTCAGAATGTTAACGAGGCCCTGGACGAAACAGAAAGCAAAGCCTGGCAGAGATTGCTGAGTGTAATGACGCATGAGATCATGAATTCCGTTGCGCCTATTTCATCATTATCAAGCACGCTAAAAAATATACTTGAAATTTCGAGAGAGAATGTATCGGTAGAAAACCGTGGTAATTTCGAAGACCTTGAACTCGGAATCAATACCATTAAAAGCAGGAGTGAAGGGTTATTAAAGTTTGCAGAAACGTACCGAAACCTAAACAAGATTACTACACTCAACCTGCAAAAAATATATGCCCGCGATTTATTCGAAAACCTGCATACCCTTATGCAGCCAACGCTTGAGCAGAAGAATATAGAAATGGAGATCATTCTGAAAGACCCCGACCTTACACTTGAAGCCGATACCAATTTAATTGAACAGGTGCTCATCAACCTTATTGTAAATGCTATCGAGGCCGTAAAAGAAAGAGACGAACCGCAGATCATTCTTTCCGCTTATGTAACCGCAACAAAACGTATTGTAATAAAGATTGCAGACAATGGCATTGGCATGCAGGAAGAATTGATCGATAAAATTTTTATTCCTTTCTTCACTACAAAGAAAACCGGGAGCGGTATTGGATTAAGTTTATGCAAGCAAATTATGATGCTGCATAAAGGCAACATACAGGTACAAAGTATCGAAGGTGAAGGCACCGCATTCCTGCTGCAGTTTTAATACAATTATTGGCCGGGCTTTTATTTTTTATGGCATCGCCTCTTGCCACGCTCGGTTCAGGGTTCCTGTTTCATGGCATCATGCAAACAGCCTGCCCCGAAATTGTTCCAGGTTTGCAGCTTGTCGCAAATTTATTTCGGTATTGCACTCTTATAGAGCGGAAAATTTATTGCAAATAAAAATTTCATTTTTTATCTTTTTCGTGCTCACGATTTGTTCGTAATTTCCCGCAGTGCAAAAGCAGGCACAGGTTTTTTTAAGAAAGAAAAAAATCCTGCATAAAAAAACAGGTTGGGAAAAGAAGTGGCAACAGCATAACAACCTTGCTGCTTATGGTTCTGAAAGTACAAGACATGCACTTCGCTTCAATCTTCGCTTTGCTCAATAAAGCTTCAGCAGTTGAAGAGTGCGACGCAAGTAAAGCTCAATTCATAGTCACAGTGCCTGGTTAATAAAATATCAAACAAGCAATTCATGAAATCAACAACACGTGTTCAGCTCTCGGCAATGATGTTCCTCGAATTTTTTATTTGGGGAGCATGGTATGTAACAATGGGCACTTACTTAGACAAGGTTTTGCATGCAAGCGGCACCGATGTTGGTAACGCTTACAGCGCAATGGCCATTGCAACAATTTTTTCTCCTTTTTTTGTGGGTATGATTGCAGACAGGTTTTTTAATGCAGAAAAACTTTTAGGTGTTATGCATTTAGTTGGTGCAGCACTGCTTTACTACATCACTACTGTTACTGATCCCGGAATGTTTTACTGGATTGTTTTGTTGTACTCACTTATGTATGCACCAACATTAGCATTGGCAAACTCGGTTGCATTCCGCCAGATGAAAGACCCCAGTAAAGAGTTTCCTTCTATACGGGTGCTAGGCACCATCGGTTGGATTGCAGTTGGCTGGATGATTGATAAAGTTTTTAAAATACCAACAGAAGATTTGGTTTTTACTTTTAAAATAGCAGCAATAGCTTCAGCCATTTTAGGGTTGCTCAGTTTTGTGTTGCCTAAAACACCGCCTAAAGCAAAAGGTACCACAGCAACCTTCGGGCAAATTCTCGGCAGCGATGCATTTGTTTTATTTAAAGACAGGTCGTTTGTTGTATTCTTTATTGCATCTGTACTTATATGCATACCACTTTCGTTTTATTATAGCCTTACCAATTTATATCTGGTTGAGGCAGGTATGAAAGACGTTACCAGCAGTATGACCTTTGGCCAGTTCTCTGAAGCATTTTTTATTTTATTAATTCCTTTTTTCTTTAGAAGGCTTGGTGTAAAATGGATGATCGCCTTAGGTATGATTGCGTGGGGACTGCGCTTTCTTTGTTTTGGTTATGGAGACGCTGCCGATAATTTGTGGATGCTTTATGCCGGCATTATTCTTCACGGTGTTTGTTTCGATTTCTTCTTTGTTACCGGGCAAATTTATACCGATAGCAAAGCAGGTTTAAAAATTCAAAGCCAGGCGCAGGGGATGATAACCGTAGCAACTTATGGCATTGGTATGTGGATAGGTACTAAGCTTAGCGGCTTTGTAAAAGACAATTACACCGTTGATAGCATTGTTCACTGGAAGAATGTATGGATGGTACCTGCCGGAATTTCCGTAGCGGTACTCGTGTTCTTTTTATTGCTTTTTAAAGACAATAAAATTGTGGCGTCAATAAAAGCAGAACCTGTTGAAATGGTATAACGGTTTTTTATTGGCCATGCAAAGAATAAGTATGAAGCTTTACTTGCGTCGCACTCTTGAACTGTTGTAATACCAGTGAGCAGTGAACAACGAACAGTGAATAGTGAACAATAAAACACTATTTGCCTATTGCCTCTTTGCCTTGTTGCCTGTTTTTCCGAACGTACAAGTGAGTGACACAAGGGACGATGATTATATATTGAAAAAGTTAAGTACAAAATAAAATATACTATGAACATTGCTATGCTTGGTTCCGGTTTCATCGGACGTTTTTATGCTGACTCTATTCAAGGCCAAAGAAGTAAAGACAAGATCGTAAGTATTTACGCACGAAAAGAAGAAAACGCCAAAAAGTTTGCGGCAGATTACGGATGCGAACAGGCAACAACGAACATGGAAGAAGCGATTGCAAACCCTAATGTTGATGTGGTTTGTATTGCTTTACCAAACTATGTGCACGAAGATGCTGTAATGCTTTGCTGCAAACATAAAAAAGCAGTAGTTACTACAAAACCCCTGGGCCGCAATGGTGCCGAAGCTTTGCGTATGTTAAAAGCTGTGGAAGAAGCCGGTATCTTCAATGGATATCTTGAAGATCTTGTTTACTCGCCAAAGTTTTTAAAGGCTTATGAAAGTGTAAAAAACGGCGCATTGGGTAGAATACTTTGGGCAAAATCAAGAGAAGCGCATCCTGGCCCGCACAGCGATTGGTTCTGGAATATTGAACTGGCAGGTGGCGGTTGTATTCTGGATCTTGGTTGCCATTGCATAGAAATTGCAAGAACATTTATAGGTAAAGATATCAGGCCCGTTGAGGTAATGTGCTGGGCAGATACTCAGGTAAAACCCATAGATGCAGAAGACCATGCAATAGGTTTGGTAAAATATGAAACCGGTGCTATTGGTCAGTTTGAAGTAAGCTGGACATTTCGCGGCGGAATGGATTTACGCGATGAAGTAATGGGCAGCGAAGGAACCATCTGGATCAATAATTTTTTACGTACCGGTATGGATATGTTTACCACCGGCAAAGGAGCAGATTATGTTGCGGAGAAAGCTGAAAGTAATACCGGCTGGTTGTTTCCGGTAGGTGATGAAGTGAATGATCTGGGCTACAATCATATGTTTACAGAAATGTTCAAGAGCATTGAAAATAAAACCGATCCAAGAGAGACCTTCTATGATGGTTATGTTGTAAATGCTATTATTGATGCTGCTTATAAAAGCGCTAAAACAAAATTGTGGGAGCCTGTCCAACTTGAAGTTTGGCGCGGTAAAGCAGGATTAACTAAGGAAAGCCACCTTGTTGATTTCGATGCAGATTATTATCTTATCAAAGAGGAAGTAACCCATTATGGCGCAAAAAAACTTATACTGAAACATAAGGTTACAGGAAAAATTGAGGAGAAAATATTGAAGTAATGATTGAAATAATATAATAAGAAAGGTGGTATTTTTTATACCACCTTTCTTATTTATACAGCTTTGCTATTAAAAATATTCTTTGTTTTTATTTATATCTTCTACGTTTTAAAATGTTTGCTAATTGCTGTTTGTTTGTTAAAAACAACCTCAGCATTTTTTAAAACAATAATGAAATTGCGCTTTGCTTGCTTTGATTGTATTAAAATGTGATAAAAATTCAAAAAAACATTTTTCCTTTTTGGCCTTTGGAATAAAGTTTGCCTTTAATAAAAGTCGATTTATAAAAACACCGCCAACCACTTTCAATTTCTTTGTCCCCTAGCGGAATTTTTATTATTTAATTATTAAATCCAATTTCAAATGAAAAACAAATTAAAGGGTTTTATTATTGGTCTGCTCGCTACCTGCTTTTTTAATGTAAATGCACAAACAAACATCACTTATGGTACCTGGCAGGCATTCGCCATTGCCTTGAGTAAAACTACCTACCCGGAAATCAATGGAAGGCTTTTTAAAATGAGCTGGAAGGATATTGAAACTGCTCCAAATGTTTGGAACTGGACAAAATTTGATGCCGATCTCAACTCCCGTATAGCAAGCTCACTACCCGTTGTTTTATATGTATATACGAAACAAGATGCACCAGACTGGATCTTTTCAAACGGGGTTCCAAAAGTTATTGAAACAGATAGCAGGGGTAATCAAACCGGTTACGCGCCCTATTATAAAGACCCGGAATATAAAACCTTTTTTAAGCGTATGATACAGCACGTTCATGCTCATATAGAAACCCTGCCTGCTACAACACGAAGCAAGATTGTAGGTGTTGCCGGATGTTTTGGAAGCACGGGGGATTATATAAGCTATAAAGGCAATGTGCCTGCGCAGTATGCCCTGTCTATTCCAGACTTTTACAGCTTGTACCAGGAATTTACACAATATTATTACGATGAATATAAAAATACGTCTCCAAAAATTACTCTGGTAACCAATCCTAATAATAACGGCCAATCTGGGGCAGAATGGGTTGTACAAACTTGTCCCGGCGGATGGTTAAAAACAGGTTCCCTAGGCAAAGGCTACCAGTTAAATGATGAGGTAGATAAAGCATCATGGTTATACAACCTCATCAATACACCGCAAAACGGAACTTATGTAAGGGCGCAATGCGAAATAGTAAGCAACAGCCTTACTTCTGGCTGGTGGCTTACATCCAAATACAGGAACATGTTTGCCGTACAGTGCTATAGCATATTCTGGGGGCTTGATATATTTAATCCTACCAACGAATATATTATGGACCCGCTTATGGATCCTGCACTTACTTTCTTTACCAAATATGCAGGCCAAAAAGATGCTACAAAAGCCACGAATGCAATGTGTGCTTTAAAAGATGGGCTTGATGCATCTGATGCTGTTCGCTTTCCGTCATCAACTTATGGAACAGTTTCACAAACCAATCAGTCACGCTATCAAAATATCGCAAACAAATACACTGCCTTTGGTGCAAAGCTCGATGATGTAAGAGCCGCTACACTAAAAGAGCAGGATAACCTCGATGCCAAAGGCCTTAACGATGTAGGCTGGAATGTATTCCCTGGAAATTACGACCGTTATCTGCACCAGCTTACACCCAATACAACAAGCGTTGGCTACTGGAATGTAATATCCTCAAACCCCAGCAGCATGTATGGAAGATTTGCAAGGGGATTCGATATTCCTACAAACAAGAAAGCGCTGAATTTTGATGTGGACGATGCATTTCTCGGCAATGCGGCTTTAAATGGAAAATATACGGTAACAATAGATGTTACCTATCTTGATGCAGGCACAGCCGCCTGGCAGCTTTTTTACGATTCAAAAAACAATACAGACCAGGCATCTGCAAAAATTACCTGCACCAATACCAATTTATGGAAAAAAGCAACCTTTACATTAACCGATGCATACTTTGGAAACAGAGGCCCAAGTGCATCTGATTTCAGCATCCGCAGCAGCAACGATCAAAAAGTGATCTTCTCGATTGTTGAACTTTCAAGACCAGCAAATTTCGCATCTGCAGTTGCTTCGCAAAGTATTGCAAGTGCAGGCAGCGATGCAGCAGTTGCAGGCCAGCCGCCGGTTTCAGGCAAGGGTTTGCTCATCAGCCCTAACCCGGTTCAAACGCAATTCTTTGCAGAACTAAAAGATCATGCAAACATTACTGCAATTACAATTTATAACCAGGCAGGCAAAGTGGTTTTGCAAAAAACTGTATCCGGTGCCCGCATTGCAATTCAGAAAGCCGAAATTGGTGCTGCCGGTGTGTATTATATAAGAGTTTTTGCAGAAAAGGATAGCTATTTGGCCAAGTTGGTAGTGTTGTAAAAAACAAGTTACAAAACCTGAAATTCAGAATACTATGAAAAATAGGTGATTGTTTTTGAGCCCGGCATTAGCGCCTGATTGATCTTTTGTTGCGTCGCACTCTTGAACGTTCGGAAAATAATTGAGCGAATTAACGGATTACGAATTGTCGAATTAATTTAATTCTTTAATCCGCAAATTCGCTGATTCGTGAATTGAACGTAGAATTGTGCGACGCAACGAAAGTTCAATAGTATATCAAAAGCAGGGCTCAAAAAAATTGTATTATTTGCTGTAAACTTTTTTACCACCGGAATAAGTTGCGAGTACTTTGGTGTTTAATACATCGGGCTGGTTAATCTTCATTAAGTCTTTATCAAGCAAAATAAAATCGGCTTTCTTGCCAGGTTCAATGCTGCCAATTTCGTTTTCTAAAAAGTCTGCTCTGGCAGCCCAGATGGTCATACCGCGAATAGCTTCTTGCCTGCTTAATGCATTCTCCATTTGAAACCCTCCTTTCGGAAAACCTGTTGCATCTTGCCTGAAAACTGCAGCCAGAAAGGTTTTGAAGGGGCTGATATCTTCCACGGGAAAATCTGTTCCTAACGGCAGCCATCCATTTTGCTGCAGCAATTGCTTGTAAGCATACCCGTTTTTTAACCGCTCTGTTCCTAAACGTGTTGGTGCCCAATACATATCGCTTGTTGCATGCGTGGGTTGTACAGAGGGGATTACAGTAGCACTTGCAAAAAGATCAAAATCATTTTCATTTACAATCTGCGCATGCTCAATACGCCAACGTTTATCATTCTTTCCTTTTAAATATTTATTATAAACATTTAGTATTTCGCGGTTAGCAGAATCGCCGATTGCATGTGTACACATTTGAAAACCGGTAGTTGAAAGTAAATTTGCAACTGAATCATAATGGGCTTTTGTATTTAACAGAAACCCGTTCCAGCCGGGTTTATCGCTGTAAGGTTGTAACAGGCAGGCGCCCCTGCTGCCCAATGCACCATCTGCATATACTTTAAACCCTTTTACAAAAAGCTTATCGGTTTTATAAGGGCCTTTAGCAAGATAATGATCGTAATTTTCTTTATCATCGCTAAGCATAACATACAACCGCATGTTAAGCTTGCCGCTTTTTTGAAGTGTATCAATAATATCAACCGCCCTGTAACTAAGTCCACAATCAGTAATGGTTGTAAGTCCTTGTGCAAAACATTTTTCCTGTGCAGCAATCATCCATTTTTCAAACTGTGCCAAAGACGGGTATGGAATTTTTGATTGTACAAGATTTGTGGCGTTGTCAATTAAAACACCCGTAAGCTTGCCATTCTTTGTTTCTATTTCGCCACCTTCAATCTTTTGTTTGGGTTGTATACCTGCAAGTTCAAGCGCTTTTTTATTGGCAATTACAGCATGCCCATCGATACGCTCCAATACCACTGGCTTTTCAGGAAACAGTTCATTGAGCTGCTGATTGTTGGGATACTCCCTTCCGGGAAATTTATTTTGATCCCAGCCACGACCGCGTATCCAAGTTTCATCAGGGTTCTCTTTCGAAAATTTTTTAACGCGCTCTGTAACCTCATCAAAGCTGCTGCACCCAACAAGATCAACACTAAAAAGCGACTGTCCGTAGTCTATAAAATGTGCATGTGCATCTACGAAGCCAGGATATACCGCTTTGCCTTGCGCATCAATTTTTTCTTTGGCATCGTAAGCATTTAATATATCAGCACTTTTACCAACACTTATGATTTTCCCATCTTTTACAGCGAACGCTTCGGCTATGGAAAATGTACTGTCAATGGTGTAAACAGTTGCATTAAATACAATAAGGTCAGCATTTGATTTGTTATTACATGCAGTAATTGAAATAAGGAGCAAATAAATGCCAAGATTTTTTTTCATAAGAACCGATTGGTTGTTAAACAGGATGTTTATTTTTTATCGCGGATTGCTTTATAGATTTTTATTGCACTCATCAGTACTATAATAAAACCAGCCAGGCCTGCAACAGCCCAAACAAAACTGATGCTCTCTTTAACTGTGGCAAGCGTTACAATGGAAACAAGAAAAATGGTAGCTACTTCGTTCCAGATACGCAGTTGTTGCGAGGTATATTTAAACACATTATTCATTTGCTGCTTATAAATGCGGTGCAAAGAAAAATGATAGAGAAAAAGAAAAAAAACAAACACCAGTTTAATCAGCAGCCACAGCCCTTCAGGGGCAAAGACAATTTTATACCAACTATAGTCAGGGCTGAATAAAAGTGCTGGCCCCATCATCAGGGTAAGAATTGCAGAAGGCCAGGTAATACCAAACCATAAGCGCTTCATCATTATTTTAAACTGATCGCGTAAAGCATTTTTTACCATCTCGTCTTTCTCACCTGCTTCTGTATTATATATAAAAAGTCGCGGCATGTAAAACATCCCAGCAAACCAGGTAACCACGAAGATGATATGCAGTGCTTTTAGATACGAATACATGCAGGAAATGTTAAATGAAAAATGGAGAATTTAAAATGTAAAATTAAACTGGCTAATATTTTATACCAATAGCATTTCCCTGTTACCTTGTGCATATTCTTTTATCCAGGTTGTTACTGCCTGTACCCACACCGGGTGAATATTCATGCAGGGAATTAATGTAAAACTTTCACCACCGGCATGCAAAAAACTTTCTTTGCCTTCCATTGCAATTTCTTCTAAAGTTTCCAGGCAATCACTTACAAAAGCGGGGCAAAGCACAATAAGCTTTTTAACCCCTTCGCCTGGCAATTCTTCCAAACGCTTTGCTGTGTAAGGTTTTAACCATTCTTCCCTGCCCAAACGAGATTGAAATGAAAAGCCTGTTTTCTCTTTTGGTATATTTAATTTTTCTGTAATTAATTGTGTTGTTACCCAACATTGGTGGCGGTAACATGTGGCATGTGCAGGTGAAAAAACTTCGCAGCAGTTATCTACTTTTAAACAGTGGCAATTGGTAGGGTCGGCCTTTTTCATATGGCGTTGCGGCAACCCGTGATAACTAAAAAGCACCTGGTCGTAATCCTGTTGCAGGTAAGGTTTTATGTTTTCAATCATCGCATCTATATAATGCGCATCGTTGTAAAATGGCTTTATAAATTTCAGGGAGAAAGTATTCTTCATCTTGCGATGTACTGTTTTTGCATGCTCTACTGCAGTTTCGTAACTGCTCATTGCATAATGTGGATAGAGCGGAATGGCAATAACTTCTTCAAGCCCCGGTACTTTTTTCATCAGGTTTTCAAAAGCTTCCTGCATGGTTGGTTTACCATAACGCATGGCTATTTCCACTGGTTCCGGAATCTGTGGCTCAAGGGCATGCTGCAATTGTTTTGTAAGAACAACCAGTGGTGAGCCTTCTTTGGTCCAAACACGTTTATATGCTTCTGCAGATTTTGGTGAACGCAACGGTGCAATAATACCGCCCACAAGCATCAGGCGAAAGATGTAGGGATAGTCAATCACACGTTCATCCATCAAAAACTCCATCAGGTAGTTGCGCACATCTTTTACTTCGGTAGAATCGGGAGAGCCCAGGTTCATTAATATAATTCCGCGTTTAGCCATCATAATCATTTTGTAGTGTGCAAAAGTAATAGAACAAACCAGTAAACAAAAAGATCAGTTGCTGAACAGGAATTTTATCACATTTTTTAGTAGCTGCAGAAATACAATTTTTTTGGGACGGGCATTTGAAACTTTACGCATCGTTCCTTTTGTCACTCACTTGTACAGTTGAATTATATATTGAGCTTTTACCCAAGCAAAGATCGAAGCGAATTATTGTTGTTCAGGAAACCAACAAGGATGCTGGTAGAATTTTGTTACGAATGTTGACCGTTAACTGTCGATCAATGTTCAGAATGTACAAGTGTGCGACGCAAGAAAAGCTAAATGCTTATTCTCAAGCCTGGTCAATAAAAAACACTGACACATTGAAGCGCCAGTGTTTTTTTAAATAAGATGCTATTGAAAATTAACCAGCAATGGTTATGGTGGCAGTAACTTTATCTTTAAGCATTTCGCGAACTGTATTGGCAATTGCTGGTGCATCGTAACCACATTCTTTATGCAATTCTTTAAGCGTGCCATGCTCTACAATACGATCTGGAATACCGAGCATTTTTATTGCTGCTTTATAACCGTGCTCGTTCATAAATTCTAACACAGCGCTGCCAAAACCCCCTACAATAGTGCCATCTTCAACCGTAATAATTTTATTGAATTTTGCAAAAACCTCATGAAGCATTTCTTCATCAAGCGGTTTTGCAAAACGCATATCGTAATGAGCAGGGTTAATGCCTTCGGTTCTTAATTCGCGTATGGCAACAGTTGCAAAATTTCCGGGATGCCCAAATGAAAGAATTGCAACATCTTCGCCATCCTTAATTTTACGGCCTTTACCAACCTGTATTTCTTCGAATGGCGTTTTCCATTCGGGCATTACGCCTTCGCCCCTGGGGTAACGGATAACAAACGGATATTTTATTGAATCGAGTTGTGCAGTGTACATCAGGTTGCGCAATTGTTGTTCATTCATTGGCGCACTGATGATCATATCAGGAATGCAGCGGAAATAAGGAATATCGTAAGCGCCGTGATGGGTTGGCCCATCTTCGCCTACCAGGCCGGCCCGGTCTAAACAAAAAATCACTGGGAGTTTTTGTATGGCCACATCGTGTACCACCTGGTCGAAAGCCCGTTGCATAAAAGAGGAGTAAATATTACAAAACACTTTCATGCCTTGTGTTGCAAGCCCTGCGCTTAGTGTAACTGCATGTTGTTCGCAAATGCCAACATCTAAAGCACGTTTGGGCATTTTTTCCATCATGAATTTTAATGAGGAACCGCTTGGCATTGCGGGTGTAATTCCCATTATTGTATCATTCTGCTCTGCAAGTTCAATAATGGTGTGCCCGAATACATCCTGGTATTTGGGCGCCTGGGGCGTATCGAATTTCTTTTTAAATATTTCGCCGGTTACTTTATCAAACAATCCGGGTGCATGCCATTTGGTTTGATCTTTTTCTGCCAGCTCATATCCTTTTCCTTTTACCGTTACAATATGCAACAGTTTGGGGCCAGGAATTTTACGAAGATCTTTTAAGGTATCTACCAGTTTGGTGATATTGTGCCCGTCAATAGGGCCGAAATAACGCAGGTTCAATGCTTCAAAAAGGTTACTGCTTTTGCTGACCATGCCTTTTATGCTGGCTTCCATTTTACTGGCCATATCGCGGCTGAAGTTCTTACCAACAGGTAATTTGCCCAGCATATTCCAGAGATCGTCACGTAGTTTATTGTACGTATGGGAAGTTGTAATATCTGTAAGGTATTCTTTAAGCGCACCAACATTCTGATCAATGCTCATGCAGTTATCGTTAAGAATAATGAGCATGTCAGCATCGGCAACTCCGGCGTGGTTCATAGCTTCGAATGCCATACCTGCCGTCATAGCGCCATCACCAATTACTGCAACTGATTTCCTGTTCTCACCCTTTAATTTAGCAGCAATGGCCATGCCTAAAGCAGCAGAAATGGAAGTAGAAGAATGACCTACCCCAAAAGTATCATACTCACTCTCGCTGCGTTTGGGGAAACCACTAAGACCCTTATATTTTCTGTTTGTTGAGAAACTGTTTTTTCGACCCGTAAGTATTTTATGGCCATAAGCCTGGTGGCCTACATCCCAAACCAACTGATCAAAAGGCGTATTGTAAACATAATGCAGGGCTACAGTTAATTCCACCACCCCAAGGCTTGCTCCAAAATGGCCACCATGTACGCTTACGACATCGATAATATATTGGCGCAATTCATCGCAAACCTGGTGCAATTGTTCCCGGCTGAGCTTTTTCAGATCGCCCGGGGAATTCACTGCATCCAGTAACAGGCCTGGTGTAATTTCCATCTGCATTTGTTTAAAAGTTTGTAAAAGTACAATTTTACGGCGACTGGGCTCCGGGTCAATTTAACCAACCTGAATATTCAAACTTCAACAGCCGGCACCATATGCCGAATTTAGCTGTGCCGTAAAAGAGTGCGACGCAAGGATGTTTAACAGAATTACCGCTGTTAGGTTCATAAAATGTATCAGAAATTTAATGCAGGCCAATGTATTAATGGGGGATTGATATTATTGAATATTAAAAACCACCACATCGTTTGCTGAATTTAAAATACTAAATTGCCAGATACCCATACTATTTACCTTTAGTAAAATGACGTGCTGCTTTGGGTAAAGGTTAATTTACCTTTGAAAACCGTGGTATATTATTGCGGAGTTTGTGTAGCATATTAGCCCTTTTGTGGCTAAGGGTAACCTTAATCGAATAAAATGATAAAACGAGTATCAGCGTATTGGTTGTGCCAGCTAGGTGGGTGGAGTGGTTATATACTTGTAAATACTTTTTTTTATTTTACTATCCGCACCAAGTCCAGCCCTTATTTCTTTCAATCACTCTTTTTAGATGTTGTTGCCGGCATTGCCATTACACATTTAATGCGGGCTTTTATAAAGAAAAGCGACCAGTTAAGTTATGAAATCAGGCGGCAGATCGTTTACATGTTTTTTACCACGCTATTCTTTGCCTTTATTTATGCATTCATCATTACCTGGGCTGATCAGACACTTGGGTGGGAATCGGAACTGATGCGTGAATATTCTTTCTGGAATAAAATGCTTCGGGCTTCGTTCGGCTTCTCTCTTTTCCTGCTTATCTGGAACTTTATTTATTTTACCTACCATTATGTAGAAAAAGCCCGTAAAGAAACACTCGATAAAATACGCCTCGAAAGCCTGGTAAAAGAACTGGAACTTAAAACCATCAAATCTCATATAAATCCGCACTTTATTTTCAACGCACTTAACAGCATAAGGGCATTGGTAGATGAAAACCCCGAAAGGGCGAGAACAGCAATTACTGAATTAAGTAATATTTTACGCAGCAGTATGCAGGCTGAAAAATTAGAAACTGCTCCGCTTGAAAGAGAGTTAAATATTGTAAAGGATTACCTGGAACTGGAACATATACGGTTTGAAGACCGTTTGAAAGTGGAATACGATATTGATGAAGATACCCTTGACCAGCCAGTACCACCAATGATGCTGCAAACATTGGTTGAGAATGCGATAAAACATGGCATCAGTAAGCAGGTTAATGGTGGATTGATCAAAATAATCTCCGATTTCAGGAACGACCAGCATGAACTGATTGTTCAGAATACCGGCTCTTTGGGTACCACTGCCAATACAGAAGGATTTGGAATTGTAAGTACACAAAACAGGCTGGCACTGCTGTATGGCGGTAAAGCAAATTTTGCTATTTCGAATAAAAATGGGAATATGGTAGAAGCCAAAGTATGCCTGCCCGTAATGATTTTATAAATTTAAACTTCAAAATACCAGTTATGCCAATTAAAGCAATTATAGTAGATGATGAACGGCTTGCAAGAACTGAATTAAAAAAATTACTGCAGGAGTTTTCGGATGTAACAGTAATTGATGAAGCCACCAATGTAGATGAAGGAATTGAAAAAATTGAAACACAAAACCCCGATCTTATTTTCCTGGATATTCAAATGCCGGGCAAAACCGGGTTCGATCTGCTGGCTGAACTGGACAAAGCCCCGCATGTAATTTTCACTACGGCCTACGATGAATATGCCCTAAAAGCATTTGAAGTAAATGCGCTGGATTACCTGCTTAAACCAATTGAGCCAAAACGTTTAAGCGATGCCATTCATAAGTTGCAGTACGAAATGAGCAAAGAAAGCGGCGAAGAAAATGGCATGATCAACCGGGGGCCGCTAACAGAAAGTGACCAGGTTTTTGTAAAAGACGGCGAACGCTGCTGGTTTGTAAAATTGAACGAGATCCGCCTTTTTGAAAGTGTGGGTAACTACGCAAAGGTTTTCTTTGCCAACAACAAGCCATTAATTTTAAAGTCGCTCAATGCATTGGAAGAGCGCCTTGATGAAAAAGTATTTTTCCGCGCCAACCGCAAACACATCATCAACCTGCGCTGGATAGAAAAGATAGAGCCTTACTTTAACGGCGGCCTTTTGGTAGAATTAAAAGGTGGCGAAAAAATTGAAGTAAGCCGCAGGCAAACAGTGAAGTTTAAAGAAATGATGAGCTTCTAAAAATTATTTTTTGAGCCAGGCTATAGTATTACTATGAGGCTTTTCTTGCGTCGCACACTGGAGGGTTCGGAACATTGTGGGACTAAGAAATACAAACCGCAGAGACGCTAAGACACAGAGACAAATTCAAAATTTCTTTGCGCCCCTCCGTCTCTGCGGTTAAAATATTCGCTTCGGTAAAGCTTAATACAGTTACAAATGTTCAAGAGTGCGACGCAAGAATGCCTTATTAAAATACATAAGCCGGTAAACAAACCAGCTACTTTAAATAAAAGCTGTTGCCTTTTGGCAACAGCTTTTATTTAAATATTCCATACCGTAGTTATTTTGCTACGATCATTTGTTTGCTGCCAACAATTTTACCATCGGCAATAAGTGTATAACTGTAAGCACCTGATGGCATGGCTGCTGCATCGATGTTTAGCGAGCCCTTGCCTGTGCCGGATAAACTTACCTGTTTTAATGTTCTGCCGCCTTTATCAGTAATAATAATTTGTGCAGTATGATATTCCTGTGGCAGTGTATAATTAATTTTTGTTGTGCTTGTAAAAGGGTTGGGAATGTTTTGATCCAGCGCAGCATTGGTAAGTACAACTGAAGCAACGGCATTGGTGTTTTCAGAAGTTGTAATTACGTTGGTTGTACCGGTAATTTTATTTACCAATTGTGTTAGTGCTTCAATTTTTGCATTTTGATCCTGTATGGTTTTATCCTGTTCCTGCATGGCTTTAATCATTACAGGGATGAGTTCTGTATAATTCACAGCTTTAACCTCAATACTTTCACCTGAAGTTTTTTTACCAGCCTCTCTTTTATCGGGAGTAACAGCGTCTTTCGTGTCAAAATTTTCTGATTTAACAAGGCCTGGCAAAACTTTTTCAAGGTCTTGTGCAATTAAGCCATAATGTGTACCCTGCGGTAAGTTCATTTTTGCAAAATTGCCATCGTTTCTGAATTCATAGTTTTTGGGTTGCAGGCGATTGATGATATCCATGGCATTGCCAAAATCTTTGATGTTCTTTTTCAGTTTTGCATCAGAACTCTGAAAAACACCTGTTGCATATACATCGCCACTGAAATAGCCGGCGTACCAACCTATACCGCTGGAAACATAAATACCCCTGTAATTGGTAGATGTAAACTCACCGGCATATCCCCCTGTTAGGCTGGTTCCGGTGCTGTAACCATATACTCCTGTGCCCGACGTACTACGGCCATAAACCCCTATTCCCTCGTTATTGTGACCACCGTAAACTCCTGCAATTCCTTCGCTTGTAGTTCCTGAAACACCGTAGCCTGTAAAGCTATACCCGGTAACGCCATTACCTGCAGAAGCATCGCTACCATATACACCAGCACCGTTTACGCTGTTGCCATACACACCTACCCCTGCCTCGCCACTGGTACCTTCGATAGCATGTGTGTTAGATTTAGATACCGCTTTCAAAACAGCACCTGTAGCTAAAGTATTGCTGTTTTCTACATAGACAGAAGGATTGTTACCCGTTTTTACACTGTAAAATGCATAGTTATTTACGGGGTCGGTTACGTTAATACCACTGTATAAGCTGGAGGCATTTACATTAAGTGCATACGAAGCGTTCGTAGTGCCCCGCACACCTACCAGGCCGGTAGTTGCAGCAATATTGAAAAGGGGTGTACCCAAATTGCTACGAAATTCGTAACGAACACTGGCTGCATTAAAATATAAGCCCAGATTGGGGTAGGTGGCAGAACGAAAAGCGTACTGGTTATCGCCCACACGGTAAGCTGAGCCACCGGTAAAACTTAAATTACCTGTAGCATCGAATGCTCCATAACTGGCGGCTGAGCCAAAACGGGAAGTACCAATAACCTGTAACGAAGTGGCAGGTGCCAATGTGCCAACGCCAACATTACCATTTGCGGGAAATGTATTTTGTGCGTTTGAATTTGTAAAAGCAATTGTAGCTGCCAGCGCTGAAAGAATAAACTTAATTTTCATAACTGTTTTTTTTCGGTGAAATAATTTTAATGGTGTAAAGCAAGCAAAAGCCCTGTGAAAACAGTTAGCCAGTTTACGAATGCGGCAAATGAATTTATGATTGTGGTGTTTTAATTTTTCCAGGCCTGTTGCTGCCTTAAAAAATAATTTTCACTGCCTGGAATATGTACGTCTTAATTGTACGTTTGCTTTATTTGAGGAAACAGCCCGGTACTTTAATTGATATTCTAAAAGATGCAGAGCAAAGGGATGAAGATGCATAGCGCAACGAAAGAAAAGCTTAGTAATTATTTGACTATACCCCTGCTGCAATAAGTGCAGCAACGGCTGTTGAAAGCTGAATTGTATTTTACAGTAAAAGTGTGCGACGCAACAAAAGCTTCATTCATATTCTATTGCCTGGCTCAAAAAAATGTATTTGAAAAATCGTAAATCTGAAATCGTACTTCTAAAAATCAGAATGGTGTTTCTTCATCAAAGCCTTCATCAAAAGCGCCGTTGTTCATGCGGCTGCCTTTTTGAATAAAGAACTTTCCACCTTCATCGTTGCCGCTGCCGGGTGCAGCAGGTGCAGAAGGAACGGGTTTCCAGTTACCGGCACTTTTACCGGGGTTATAGCCGCCGCTATCACCATCCCATTCTTCAAACTTTTGTATATGCAACAGGGCGCGGAGTTTAATGGTTTCCAGCGAACCGTTCCTGTGTTTTGCAATGCGTATATGTGTTTCGCCTTTGGTACTTTCGCCATTTTCGTTGTTCATCACCTCGTAATATTCAGGCCGGTAAATGAACATAACCATATCTGCATCCTGCTCGATTGCTCCTGATTCACGAAGGTCACTCAACTGCGGCATCTTGCTTTCTTTACGTGTTTCCACGGCACGGCTTAACTGGCTGAGTGCAATAATGGGCACGTTTAATTCTTTGGCCAGCGCTTTAAGATTTCGGGAAATGGTACTGATCTCCTGTTCACGGTTACCGCCTTTATTATCGTTGCTGCCACTCATAAGCTGCAGGTAATCGATCAATATCAGGCCAACCTTATGTTTGTTTACCAGCCTTCTGGCTTTTGCGCGGAATTCAAAGATGTTAAGGGCTGCTGTATCGTCAATATAAATGGGTGCTTTTTCAAGACGCTTAATGCCTTTGGTATTTAGCTGCTGGTATTCGTATTCTTCCAGTTTACCACGCGAAATTTTCTCCATCATAATTTCACTTTCGGCAGAAAGAATACGCTGTACCAACTGCGATGCACTCATCTCTAATGAGAAGAAACCAACAGCTGTTGGTTTTGTGGGGTGCAATGCAGCGTTGCGTGCAAGGTTTAATGCAAAAGCCGTTTTACCTACTGAAGGCCGTGCAGCCAAAATAATTAAATCTGTTGGCTGCCAGCCATAAGTAACACGATCCATACTTGCAAAGCCACTGGGTACGCCGGATATTTCTTCTTTCTTTGTTCTTAACTCATCAATACGGTTAATGGCCTGCGCAAGGGCGCTGCTCATTTCTTTATAATCTGTTTTAAGAAAGTTGTTGGTGATCTGGAAAATTTTGTCTTCGGCATCATCCATTAAATCAAAAACGTCGGTACTTTCTTCGTAAGCTTCACTGATAATTTCGCCGCTGATACGGATCAGTTCGCGTTGCACAAACTTTTGTAAAACAATTCTTGAGTGCGCTTCAATATTTGCAACAGAAACAACAGCATTGGTAAGTTTGGTTACATAGTAGGGGCCGCCTACCATTTCAAGTTCTTCTTTTATTTTAAGTTCTTCAACAACCGTTAATATATCAATGGGCAAACTTTTCTGGGCCAGGGTTTGAAAGGCTCGATAAATGCGCTGATGCGCATCAACATAAAAACATTCTGGTTTAAGGATTTCGACAACTGTATCAAAAGCAGATTTATCAAGCATTACCGCACCAAGCACTGCTTCCTCAAGGTCTTTTGCCTGAGGGGGTAATTTGCCATAGACCATAGTACTTAAATCTATGGCTGGCTTTCTCCCTTTTTTTCTGTCTTTATTAAAATTTGTCAATTCCATCGGGCAATGAATATACTCGGTTAGTAAACTTTTTTGTTCACCAATTCTCTTTTGGTAGCATTCTTTTGTTTTCGGTACGGCATGTTAACTGCTCAAAAAAACGATTACCCGTTGAGTAAAGGGGGAGCGAATATAGAAGCCTTTTATCTGTGATAAAAAATTTTATTAAAAGAATATTTGTTCTATTTAAACCCACATCAAAGTTCACATATTATAA
Source organism: Chitinophagaceae bacterium UBA4407 (assembly GCA_002390845.1). Classification (GTDB taxonomy): domain Bacteria; phylum Bacteroidota; class Bacteroidia; order Chitinophagales; family Chitinophagaceae; genus Limnovirga. The sequence continues at coordinate 55,855 of DGQT01000052.1, forward strand.
AGGGTTTTTAACATGAAAATATTGTTTGCCCACAATTTTAAAAAGTTTTCCGCTTACCATCCTGCTTAATCCACATAATTTGTGCAGAAAGATTTTTACTGAAAAATTAGCTGTTTCAGTGCTTTTTTGCTAACTAATTGTCGGCAGAAAACAGCATTTTATGTTACCGGCTCCGGTAACATAAATTTAGCTTTTGTTGCATCGCACTCTTGTGCGTTCGGATCATGAATGAGCTTTTACCTTAGCGTAAACCAACCGCACCGGGCATTCGCGGTTTAATATTTTTTCCGCTAAGTTTGTTTAAAACAATTTGCATGATTACATGGGATGATTTCGGGAAAATAGACATTCGCTCAGGCACCATTACAGATGTGCAGGATTTTCCAAAAGCAAGAAAACCAGCCTACCAGCTTACTATAGATTTTGGACCGCTTGGTATTAAAAGATCATCTGCACAAATTACACATCATTATACAAAAGAAGCACTGCTGAATAAACAGGTAGTAGCAGTTGTAAATTTTCCTGTAAAACAAATAGCCAGCTTTTTTAGCGAATGCCTGGTGCTTGGTGTGTACGATGAAAATAACAATGTGGTGCTATTGCAGCCTGATAAGCAGGTAAAAAACGGGCAAAAGATCGGTTAGTATTTTTTTGCAATGTTGGTTTAGTATTAATCCATCTTATTTGTACAGAAAATCATTAATTGCATTTACTGCAGTTATACGCTGAGTCAGCTTGTATTTTAGTTCAGTCATAGCCTGCAAGTACAAGTGAGTGACACAACAGGCGATGCTATAAAAAACAACAGATGGCTAAAAAATTATTTTATTGTTTTCCCTGTCCGTATAACACTGCTCCGTTTCTTGCTGAATTTTGCTGACTATTCTCCAGTTCAATAATACCGTTTACCAAAACATATTTAAACCCCGTAGAATACTGATGCGGTTTTTCAAAAGTTGAAAGATCGCTGACAGTGGCAGCATCGAACACAACAATATCAGCAGCAAAACCTTCGCGAAGCAAGCCCCTGTTTGTAAAATGAAAACGTTGTGCCGGCAACGAAGTCATTCTTCGTATGGCTTCTTCCAATGAAATCACTTTCTCATCCCGAACATATTTACCCAGCACCCGGGCATTGGTGCCATAACCGCGTGGGTGCGGCACACCGGAATTAAAAACACGGATGCTGGCATCGCTGGCAAACATGTTGAACGGATACTTCATAATGTACTTTACATCATCTTCACTCATGCCGTGGAAAACCATACCGGCACCACCTTTCAGCATCATTTCAAAAACAGTTTTTATTTCATCTTCTGCGGTATGTTTTCTTTTAAGCAGCAGGTTGACCGCCTCTATTGTTTTACCATTTAAAGTAGTATCAGACTTGTAATTTGCAACTACAGCGTAACTGTAATGCTGTAGTTTTCTGTTGTGCAATTTTTTAAGCATGTAAACGCCTACCTGTTTTTGAACAGCAGGTTGTTGCAATCTTTGCTTTAGAGAATCGTCACCACCAGCCAATACCCAATCGGGCAATAAAGTACTTAATGATGTACTGCTTGCAGTGTACGGATATTGATCGATAGTAACATCAACACCTTCAGATCTGGCTTTTTGTACCATTGCCAAAGTTTGTCTGCTCCTTCCCCAGTTATTTTGCCCGCCAACTTTAAAGTGAGAAATCTCTAAAGGAATGTTTGCTTCTTTTGCAACAGTTAAAGCTTCCTGAATTGCATCTGTTACACTATCGCTTTCATTACGCATGTGCGTGGTGTAAATACCATGGTACTGTGCAGCAACTTTTGCAAGCGCCACAATTTCACTGGTTGCAGCATAAGTGCCGGGCGTATAAATTAACCCTGTTGAAAAACCTACAGCACCAGCCTGCATCGCATTTTCAACAAGGGCTTTCATTTGCTCCAGTTCTTCATTTGTTGGCTGACGGTTGGCGGTGCCCATTACCGATTCGCGTATATCGTTGTGCCCAACGAGCGTTGCTACGTTTACAGAAAGATGAAGACTATCTATAAATGAAAGGTATTTTTTTATATCAACCTGTGATGCCCCACAATTGCCTGTGATTACTGTTGTTACGCCGTCATAAATAAAATTAGAGGCAAGCGGGTTTTTTATTTCATCTTCTTCAATATGGGTATGAACATCAATAAAGCCTGGTGCTATAACAAAGCCAGTTGCATCAATAGTTTTAACTGCAAGCCAGTTAGTAAGGTTGCCGAGCGCAATTATTTTTCCATCTTTAATTGCAACATCGCCATAAAACCAGGGATTGCCGGTGCCATCTATAATTTTTCCATGCTGTATCAGGATGTCTGCTGATTGCTGGGCAAACAGTTGATGAGAAAAAAATATTAAAATAAAGCAGCAGTATTTCATGGCGTTAAGTTAAGGAATGTGGGTGATGTGCATTGGCTTAAGTATTCAGATGATCGTTCTCTGTTTAATAGCGGGTTTTTACCGAATAGAATTGATACAATATGTATCAGAAAAAACTAGTAGACTGCATTGAAATGTTCAATAGGATTTGTTAGCGTACAAAGATGCGATCCTGAAATAAATTCGCATAAGCATCAAGCAAATTTTATTTATGTATCGTTCAAATTCAATGTTTGTATGCTCATTGCCGCATGGCATTGTCCTTGCAACGGCGCTGCACCCGCTTCTTTGCTGCGATATGGCTATGCCATCGCAGCAATTCCGGCTTTGCCGGAACCGAACCAGCTAAGGCGCCTTATGTAAGGACGGGTATTATAACGCACGATAGAAATGACAGTATTAAATTTTTGAAAACCTGTACAGAATCTTCCAGTTTATAATACTGAATTTTAGCTTGATGCCTATGCGAAACTCTTGGGATGCTATACTTCGCGTAAATGCTGCCATGAAAGAGGAACTGTGAAACGAGCGTGGCAAGAAAAGCTTCATAAAGATTTATAGCCCGGCCCCAAAAAATATCTTCAAAATAAAAAAAGCCCTGCATTATGCAAGGCTTTCAAAAATTGCAATATCATTTTAAAAACAATAGCCGTTTTCTTCAATCATTTTATCGGCAATCCTTCTTCGGGCAGCCTTGGTATTAAAGGGTTCAACCTTTGTAAAACGTTTGATGCCGATATGCATCATACGCAGTTCATCGCCATCCGCAAAAGCATTTAAAGCATCTTTTGCATTTTTATTGATACGGTCTGCGGCATCATAAATATAAGTGCGCATGATATCCGTTTGAGAAACAGTTGCTGCTTCGCCAAAAGTATCGGTGAGTTTTATAACACGCAGTAAAGCACTTTCGGCATTGTAGGTGTCTATCATCATGTCTGCAATGTTCATCAATACTTCCTGTTCCTTATCTAAATTCATCATCAGCTTTTGAACCGCAGCACCGGCCACCAGTAAAATTGCTTTTTTAAAGTTGGCAACATATTTTTTTTCTTTTGCAAAAGCGCTGTCATCATCGCTGCCGAAATCGGGTATGCTCATTAATTCTTTGCTCACTGCAAGCGCCGGGCCCATAAGATCGATGGTGCCTTTCATGGCACGTTTTAAGATCATATCAACAGTAAGTAAGCGGTTGATCTCGTTGGTGCCTTCGTAAATGCGGTTGATGCGGCTGTCGCGGTAAGCTTTGCTTATTTCGTATTCATCACTAAAGCCATTGCCGCCGTGTATCTGAACCCCTTCGTCTACAACAAAATCCAACACTTCGCTGCCAAATACTTTTAGCATGGCGCATTCAATTGCATATTCTTCTGCAGCCCCGAGGTACGCCTTTTCAAAAGTTTCACCATTCGCTTTTAGCTCGGCTTCCCGGTCATCAATCATTTTTCCGGTGCGGTACATGGCAGAATCTGCAATCCATGTGCGGATGGCCATTTCAGCGAGTTTGTGTTTTATGGCGCCAAATTTTGAAATAGAGGTTTTAAATTGCTCCCGAGCAACGGCATAGCGTAAAGACAATGTAGTAGCGGCTTTTGCACCACCTTGTGTGGCGGCGCAAAGTTTGTAACGACCGGTATTTAATACATTGAAAGCGATAATATGTCCACGGCCGATTTCGCCTAAAACATTTTCAACAGGTACTTTACAATCCTGGAAATACAACTGTACTGTTGAAGAACCTTTAATGCCCATCTTGTGTTCTTCGGGGCCTTGCGTAAATCCTTCTGTGCCGCGTTCAATAATGAAGGCAGTGAATTTATCGCCGTCAATTTTTGCAAACACGGTATAGATATCGGCAAAGCCACCATTGGTGATCCAGCATTTTTGGCCGTTTAAAATATAGTGCTTTCCATCAGCGCTTAAGGTGGCAGTTGTTTTTGCCCCTAATGCATCGCTGCCGCTGTTTGGTTCTGTAAGCCCGTAAGCGCCTTTCCATTCACCCGATGCCATTTTCGGAACATATTTTTTTCTTTGTTCTTCATTACCAAAATACAGGATGGGCATAGAACCAATTCCTGTATGCGCCGTAAAAGCAACACAAAAAGAATAACCGCCACCAAAACTTTCTGTGATAATAGATGAAGTGATGAGGTCCTTTCCAAGCCCGCCATATTCTTCCGGAACACTTGCACCCAGTAAACCCAGTTCCCCGGCTTTTTGCATTAGCGATGGCATTAGCCCCGGTTCAAGTTTTTCTATGCGGTCGAGTATGGGCATTACTTCAGTGTTAATAAACTGGCGCCCCATTTCCTGTATCATTTTCTGTTCTTCAGAAAAATCTTCGGGAATAAAAGTATTGCCGGGAATGCTGTTTTTAACAAGCCATTCGCCACCTTTTAGCAAAGCTGTTTTTTGTGTTGTGGTTTCCATATAAAATTTATTGAGAAGGTTATAAAATTTACAATTATATTTTAGAAAATTTATGAGCCAAACTGAGCATATCTATTAAACTTTTCTTGCGTCGCACTCTTGAGGGTTCGGAATTTTTCTGAGCTATTAAAGACAATATACAACTCAAAAGTTCATCTATATAGCCAATTCTCTCTATCCTTTATTCAGGTTATCATAAACCTGGTATAAAACCTTTTTTACAGTTTCAATTTCATCTTTATTTACACCAATAAGCGCTTCGTCCATTGTTTGGTTTGCCAGGTCTATTGTAAGTGTCTGTAAATTTTTTGAAAGCTCTGTAAGGCAAACAATATTGATTCTCCGGTCATCTTTTGAAGCAAATCTTTTTACCAGTTTTTGTTTTTCCAGGTTATCTATAAGTCTTGTAATGCTAGGTTTGTCTCGAAAGGTGCGGTTGCAAAGCTCCTGCTGGCTAAGGCAATCTTCCAGCCACAGGTGATATAAAATACTCCACTGTTCAATAGTAATTTCAAGCCCCGCCTGCCTGAAATGTTTTTGCAGACGACGTGCAATAGCAGTACTAGCCATGCCGTTGATAACGCTGTATAATTCCCCTCTTTTAAAATGGTTGTTTGGCATATAGTTAGTTATGCAACTAATTTCAAAATTGATATATCTTTACCAAACTGCCAAACTTAATTACCTTAAATTTTATATAAGAAGTTGTTTGAATTTTACTTGTAACATTGCGCAGAAGCCGGGATGATGCCATTTTTACAAAAGAAGAAAGGATTGTGACACAACGAAGATGCCATGAAAATCTTAGCTGGTATTACTATCATTTATTTTTAACCATATCCAGGGAATTTAACCACAAGTTCATGAAATTGCAAACGCATACAATCCCTTATAAACAGTCGCTTGTGAATGTTTCAGTTTTTGGAAACGGGCCAAAATGGTTGTTTTGTTTTCATGGCTTTGGACAAGATGGAAGCAGTTTCCAGGTGCTTGAAAACCCCCTCGGCTCAGCATACACACTGATTGCCATTGATTTTCCTTTTCACGGTAAAACAGAATGGAACGAAGGGTTAACAATGAGCCCTGAAGATTTACTTGGCATATTGGCAATCATTATTCATGAAAATAATGAAAGTAATGATAAGCCATTTGTTTTTTCAATCTTGGGTTACAGCCTGGGTGGAAGGGTTGCATTACACCTGATTCAGATGATCCCCACGCAAATCGAAAGAATGGTTTTGCTGGCACCAGATGGTTTAAAAGTTAACTTCTGGTATTGGCTGGGCACACAAACATGGGCAGGGAATAAGCTGTTTAAATACACAATGAAAAAGCCTGAATGGTTTTTTAGCCTGCTCAACCTTAGTAGCAAAGCAGGGCTGGCTAATAAAAGTGTAATAAAATTTGTGCATAAAAGCATTGACGATGATGCTGAAAGGGTATTGCTTTATAACCGCTGGACTACCATGCGGCTTTTTAAACCAAACCTTGCTGCATTAAAACATATTATTTCTAAAAAAGAAATCCCCGTCCGGTTTCTTTATGGCAGCTACGACAGGGTTATACTCAGTAAACGCAATTCTTTAAAAAAGGATAGCAAGAATGTAACTGTTACTGTTGTTGAAGGCGGGCATGAATTACTAAAAGAAAAATTCAGTACTGTTATTGCATCGTTATTCTCCCGATAAATTAAACTTTCTTTGCAGGCATGTGGCAAATTTTATTCGGTGTGGCTGCGCTTTTAACGGTAGCATATTGCTTGCTGATACTATTTTATTTAAAGTGCTTTATCCAACTAAATTATTTTAATCCAGGCAAAAAACTTAACCCATATAACCGTTTCAGTATTATTATACCGGCCAGGGATGAGGAAACAAATATTGAAAACTGTGTACGTTCTATTGTTCAAAATGATTATCCGGCAGATTTTTTTGAAATAATCGTAGTAGACGATTTTTCAACAGATAACACTCCGGCAATTGTAGAAAAACTTAAGCAGCAATTTTCAAATATTCGCCTTATTCAATTAGAAAATATTTCTGAGGTTATTGTTAATGCCTATAAGAAGAAAGCAATTGAAACAGGTATTAAACAAGCTTTGTACGAGTGGATCGTTACAACCGATGCAGATTGTTTAGTACCCATAAAATGGCTAAGCTTATTTGATACTTATATCCAAAACGGCAACCCGGTTTTTGTAGCGGCACCCGTTAAGTTTGTAAATAAGAATTCTTTTATTTCCGTTTTTCAAAGCCTTGATTTTATAAGCCTGCAGGGTATTACAGCCGCATCGGTAAGCGCAGGTTTTCACAGTATGTGCAACGGTGCCAATCTTGCATACAGTAAAAATGCTTTTTATTCGGTTAATGGGTTTAAAGACATTGACAACATTGCAAGTGGCGATGATATGCTGTTGATGCACAAAATAAATCAGCAATATCCGGGGCAAACCGGCTACCTGTTCAGCTCAGAAGCCATTGTAGAAACATTGCCAATGCCCAACTGGAAAAATTTTATCAATCAGCGCATACGTTGGGCAAGCAAAGCAAACAACTATAAAGACAAACGGGTTTTCTCTGTTTTGTTGCTCGTATATCTTTTCAATTTCTGCCTTTTGCTACTACCATTTTTAAGCATCTTTCATGCAGGTTTATTGATCTGGTGGTTTTATTTGTTGCTTGCAAAAACGGCGTGCGAAATGGCTTTCATGTACGCCGTATCAAAATTTTTTAAGGAACAAAAATTGTTATGGTGGTTTCCTTTTATGCAGCCGCTACATATTATTTATACAGTCGTATCGGGGTTTCTTGGCAGCTTTGGAACCTACCAATGGAAGGGAAGAATTGTAAAATAAATTTTTTTTGACCAGACTTTTGCTTTTCATGTCATCGCCTGTTGCGTCGCACACTTATACGTTCGGAACATTGTGGGACTGAAAAATACAAACCGCAAAGACGCTATGACGCAGAGATAAACTCGATTTCCTTTGCGTCTCCCCGTCTCTGCGGTTAAAATATTCGCTTAGATAAAGCTCAATACTGTACACGACGTACAAGTGAGTGACACAACAAAAGCTTCATAGTAATTCCCCCTGCCGGCAAACAAAATACTTTATTCATAAAATAGCGGTATTACATTTGCATGGGAAAAAAGAACACATTATTTATGAAGAACTTTTTGCTAATCGTTTTATTGATTCCGGGGCTAACCTTTTCGCAAAGCCGCAAGCAGCGCAAAGCCCAGGCAAAAGCCGATACCATAACAATCGCCAATCTAAGGGCACATATACAATACCTTGCAAGCGATAAATTAGAAGGCCGCCGTACCGGTACTGCCGGCGAAGTACTGGCAATGCAATATATAAGCACTCAGTTTGCGAAAGATGGCTTAATACCAAAAGGCACCAACGGTTACATTCAGGAATTTGAAATTAATGAAGGGAAACAGTTTACAGAAGCCGATAACTTTTTTTCAGTGAATGGCAAAAAGCTCGAACTGAAAAAAGAATATTTTCCATTGGCATACTCGGCAAACGCCACAACAGAAGGCAATGCATCAATTGCATTGCGTGAAAAAAATGAGCCCTGGTTTTTTGATGTAAAAGATGTTCTGGAAGAAAACAGCAGCAACCCGCATTTCGATATTAATGATGCCTTAACCACAGAAGCAAAACATACAAAAGAAAAGGGCGGTACGGCATTAATTGTTTTCAACAGTTCTGCCTTGGTAGATAATATACAGTTTAATAAAAACGATTCCTCACTTATAGCAGCAGTGCCTATTGTGTATATTACCAAAGATGGTATGCAGCATTTTGCAGATGCAAGCGCCGGCTATGATTTAAAGCTTCAGGTAACGCTTTCAAAACAAATACGTAAAGCAAGAAATGTAGTTGGATATTTAAACTTCAATGCGCCAACTACCGTAATTATTGGTGCGCATTACGATCACCTTGGTTATGGCGAAGATGGCAACAGCCTTGATGGCCAGGGGCAAATTCATAACGGTGCAGATGACAATGCAAGTGGCAGCGCCGCACTGTTAGAAATGGCGAGAATATTGCAAACCACAAAAGCGCATAACAACAATTACCTTTTCATTGCATTCTCCGGCGAAGAGCTTGGCTTGTTTGGTTCTAAATACTGGCTGGAAAATCCTTCGGTTAATATAGTGCCCAATTACATGATCAATATGGATATGGTGGGCCGTTACGATTCTGCAAAAAAATTAACCATAGGCGGTTATGGTACTTCACCCGTTTGGGGAAATGTTTTTACTACAACAACAGATAAAAATTTGGTTGTAAAATTCGACAGCAGCGGCACAGGCCCCAGCGATCATGCAAGCTTTTACAGGAAAGAAATTCCCGTACTTTTCTTTTTTACAAACAGCCACAGCGATTACCATAAAGCTACAGACGACTGGCAAAAGATCAACTTCAAAGGCGAACTGGAAATTGTAAAATACATCAATCATATTATTGAAGCAACTGATGATAAAGGCAAACTTGCCTTTACAAAAACACGCGACCAGGAAATGCGTTCTGTATCACTTCCGGTAACGTTGGGCGTAATGCCCGATTACGGTTATACCGGCACAGGTATGCGTATTGACGGTGTAAGCAAAGGCAAACTCGCCGAGCGAACAGGGCTTCTTGCAGGCGATGTTTTGCTGCAATTAGGCGATTATAAATTTGTAGATGTGCAAACTTATATGCAGGCTTTACAACATTTTAAAAAAGGAGATGCTACCACGCTGCGTATTAACAGAGCCGGTAAAGAAATGGAATTTTCAATCGTGTTTTAAACTACATGAAATTAAAACTGGACATAGAAGCATTAACCGAAAATTTTTTTGACGATACCCGTTTGCTCGGCATCATGGTATCGGCCAAGAGTTACCGTTTTTGCTGGCAGTTAAACAATATGCTTGGTTATAATTTTCGCCTGAATACCGATATAGAAATTCATTTACGCAAGAAAGGAAGGCAGTATTATTTTCCTGTTTACCAGCATGCGGTACATGGGTCGGCCCTCAGCCACTTTATTTATCACAACCAGTACGATGGAGAGTACCTTTTGCCAGAGTTTAAACACATGGATTTTTTATGGCTGATAAAAGGCGACTGTATTCCCGATGCGCAGTGTAAAGAATTAATTCAATCGGTAAAAAATATGAATGGCGTGCAACTGGTGGCCGAGTTAACCAACGAAAAAATAATTACAAAAGGCAATCTTGTATTTTAAACCGGGCTTTAAAATACAAATACATTTTATGAACCCGGCAAAAGTAATTCTGTGAAGCTGCTGTTGCCACGCTCGTTTCAAAGTTCCTCTTTCATGGCAACATTTAAGCGAAGCGTGGCAGCCTGTCCTGAGCGGAGCCGAAGGATCGCACTCTTATACGTTCGGATCAGGAATTAACAAAGCGAGGCATAAATCTATAAAATTTAAAAATATGTGGAAAGAAGTAAAAAACAAGCTCTATCAAAAATTTGAGTTTAAAGATTTTTCCGAAGCATTCGCATTCATGACACGTGTTGCTATTGAAGCAGAAAAAATGAACCATCATCCTACATGGAAGAACGTTTATAACAAAGTAGAAATCTGGCTCAACACACACGATGCAGGTGATATAGTTACAGCGAAAGATCATAAGCTTTCTAAGAAGATCAATGCTTTATTGAAAGCTTGATAAATTGTTGCCTGCGATTTATTTTGCCGTAAAAATATAAACCAAAAGCTGTAAAAAGCTATTGAGTAAAAGTGTGCGACGCAAGAAAAGCGCCATAGAATTCCTCAAAGCCTGGCTCAAAAAAAGTTCCATTTAAACATTTAATGGTTTGATTAAACACGTATGGCCGAAGTTTCGTTGCTTTGCTGTATATAAAACTATATGCAATTAACAGGTTCTATTAATGTAAGTTCGGAGATTGGCACACTTAAAAGATTACTCATTCACAGTCCGGATGGAGGTATTGGAAAAGTAGTGCCTGGCAAATTTAAAGAATGGCTTTATGATGATACGGTGCATCTTTCGCAAATGCGTAAAGAATATAATGACTACGTAAAGCTGCTTTTGTATTTTCTGGATCCTGATAAAATTCCCTACATTCTTGAGTGTGAAAAAAAGCAGTCTGATAAAAGACAGCCTGATTGTTACAAACCACATCACGCAGCTTATTTTAACAGCGATAAAGTTATAGATACACAATATATTTTATCACAAATTTTACGCGACGATGCAGTAAGGCAAAGATTAATTTCAGCCGTGTGCGCATGGGAAGGTTGCAGCTTTGCAACCGAAAGAAAACTGGAAGCTATAGAAGATCCGTTTGAGCTGGCCAAGGTTTTAATAAGCGGTGTTCTGCAAATGCCCGGTACAGGTTACAGCGATTTTGTTTTTGCGCCACTGCCCAATTTTATTTTTACAAGAGATATTGGAATTGTTATTAACGACCATCTTTTGCTGAGCAATGCAGCAACCCCTGCAAGGGAACGCGAAACCATGCTGATGAAATTTATTACGTACTACCACCTTTATAAAAATGATCCGCAAAAGGTGATTGAAATTTCTGAATCAAGCGACTTCTTTTTGCTGGAGCAAAGCGAACAGAAAATATATAAAACCTCTGTTGAGGGCGGCGATGTAATGATGATCGCGCCAAACCATTTGCTTATTGGTTGCAGCGAAAGAACTACACCCAGCGCAGTTGATGACATTATTCATAAAATATTTGCAAACAGTGATTCCGGTATTGAAAAAATTTCCGTGGTAAAAATACCAAAGCAACGTGCCATGATGCATATTGATACGGTTTTTACACAGGTGCGAAAAGATACCTGGGTGTTGTTCGGCAGGTTTTCAGAAAGGGTAATGCAGGAGAAAAATGATAAACAGTATGCTTATTATCTTCACCTGCTCGATCAAGAAGATACCCCCGATCATGAAAGTATAGAAGTGCTGCGGTTTTATAAGCCATTGAATGAAGTTTACTATGCAGGAAAAAATTACCGCATTGATGTAAGTGCTAAAATACAGGGCCTTGAATCTTTATTGCGCAACATTAGTATAGAAGATTATGGTATTGCTGAAAATGATGTAAAAATTATTTACAGCGGCAACAATGTTTTTCCGTACGATGAACGGGAACAATGGACCGATTCCTGCAATCTGCTTGCTTTAAAAGATGGTGTGGTAGTTGGTTACGACCGAAACGAAGAAACCTTTAAAGGCTTTGTTGCAGCAGGATTTAATGTAATAAAAGCATGCGATCTTTTTACGAAATTTGAAAACAAAGAAATAACCCCGGCTGAGGTAAAGAATACCCTGATTATTTTACCATCAGCAGAACTTTCCAGAGCAAGAGGCGGCGCACATTGCATGAGCATGCCTTTGCTTAGAACAAACCAATAAAACATGAGTAAAACAGCCTCGGAAATATTAATGATACGCCCCGCTAGTTTTGGTTTTAATGCAGAAACTGCAGCAAACAATGTTTTTCAAACAGCTCCTGAAACGCTTACACAGCAACAGGTTCAACAAAAGGCCGTTGAAGAATTCGATAATTTTATTGATACCCTTCGCAAAAAGAAAATTGAAGTTATTGTGGTGCAGGATACAGCTAATCCACCAAAGCCGGATGCCATTTTCCCCAACAACTGGTTCTGCACTTTAAGTGATGGCAGCGTATGTGTTTTCCCCATGTACGCAACCAACCGACGTATAGAAAAACGTGATGATCTTTTACAAATGCTTACAGAGCAATTCAAGGTACGCGACGTGGAAGACTGGAGCGAATATGAAGCTGAACACCTCTTTCTGGAAGGCACGGGCAGCATGATCATTGATCATGCATATAAAATTATATATGCATGCATTTCGCCGCGCACCAATAAAACCGTACTGGAAAAATTTGCCCATGCACATGGTTATAAAGCCATGCTGTTTCATTCAAAAGATGAGCATAAAACAGATGTGTACCACACCAATGTGATCATGCATCTTGGCGATGGTTATGCAGTAATCTGTATGGAATCAATTCCCGATGAAACCGAACGAATCGCATTATCGCAACTGCTGATCAGCACAGGCCACGAAATTATCCCTATAACTTTTGAACAGGTGCGCAAATATGCAGGCAATATGCTTCAGGTTCAAAATAAAAGCGGCAAAAAATTCACCATACTCAGTCGGTCTGCATATATGTCGCTCACCAGTGAGCAAAAAAAAATATTCAATTACCACACCACATTGTTGCCGATTGACATCAACACAATTGAAACCGTTGGCGGTGGCAGTGTTCGTTGTATGATGGCTGAAATATTTTTAGAAAAGAAATAATTTTTTGAGCCCTGCTGAAGAATATGAATGAAGCTTTTGTTGCCACGCTCGGTTGACAGTTCCACTTTCATGGCAGCAATAAAAGGCGGGGCAGTTTACCCCGACGAGCCTGACGGAGGAAGGCGGAACTCGGGGTCGCACTCTTTTGCTTTCGGAGCAATGTGGGACTGAAAAATACAAACCGCAGAGATGCTAAGACGCAGAGATAAACTCAATTTACTTTGCGCCTCTCGGTCTCTACGGTTAAAATATTCGCTTATATAAAGCTCAATATTGTCCCAACTGTACAAGTGTGCGACGCAAGAAAAGCAACATAGTTTTACTTCAGCCAAGCTACAAAAAAAGTCCGACCTTAAATTTTAAGAACGGACTTTTTTATTATGACTTAGAAAAATTAAAAACTTGAAACATTCAATCTTGCACCAGTAACACATTTTCCTGATAAAGAAGGTGTAGGTAACGCTGTACCAAGTATTGCAGCTTTAATAGCTGCAGCAGTAACACCAGGATGCCTTGAAGCGTACAATGCTGCAGCACCGGTTACATGTGGTGTGGCCATTGATGTACCATCGTAAGATCCATAAGTAGAAGTATTACCGGCACCGGGTAATGTTGAATAAATTCCTGAACCAGGTGCACCAATATCAACGGTATTTACACCGATATTAGAAAAACTGCTGATCGATCCATTAGACGCTATTGAGGCAACGGAAATAATATTGCTGTTAGGGTAAGATGATGGATAGTGCGGGCTAACGTCATTGTTATTGCCATAGCCATTGCCTGCAGCAGCTACGAATAATATGTCTGCTGTGTTGGAACGTTCAATTGCATCCTGCATTAGTTGTGAAAAACTGCCGCCACCCCATGAATTATTGGTTGCTACCAGGTTTAGAGTATGACGGGTTTTTAGATCAGTTATATAATCAATGGCTTTAATACCATTTGCGGTAGTGCCACCGGCTGTTCCTAAAAATTTAGCTGAAATCATGGTAACGCTCCAGTTAACACCAGCTACACCTATGCCATTGCCACCAACAGCGCCAATAGTACCGGATACATGCGTTCCATGGTCGTCTTGTGTACCGTCAAATGTAGAATTGTTATTGCCGTCAAAATCCCATCCATGCACATCATCAATATAACCATTGCCGTCATTATCAATACCGTCAAGAGCATCGTAAGGGTTGGTCCAGAAATTGGCTGCAAGGTCTGCATGGCTATACATGGCACCTTCATCAATTACACCTACGAAAACTGATGAAGATCCGGTATGGTTTTTACTCCAGGCTTTGTCTGCCCTGCTGCCATATTTATTTATCGGTGTTCCGGTAGCTCCGTACATACCCCATAAAGAACCATTGGTAAAGTATGGGTCATTTGAAACAACATCGTGCTGGTAAAGATAATTGGGCTCGGCAACCTCAACATCAGGTAAGCCTTTTAGCTTAGCGATTGCATCCAATGCGTCAATAGGAACATGTACCACATAGATGCCATCTTTATTGCCGGCACGCTGCATGGCCTGGGTAAAGATTCTTTCTGAAACGTTGCCGCTTACTTTAGATAACACCTGCGACCTCGAAGTTTCTGAAAGAACTCCTTTAAACTTTACAAGGATCTCGTTGGCAATGTAATTTTTGGGGCCTGACTGCAAGCCATCTTCCTGGGAAGAATTAGCTACAGCATTGTTTTGCTGATTACTGGTAAGGTCTTTTTTACAACCTGCAATAAAAATCAGGCTGAGCATGCAGAAGGTTAAAACATTCTTTTTCATTGTTTTGGTTTTATTTTTAAAGAATTTAAGTTTTAACAAGATAGTAAAAATTGTAATTACCCGAAATAAATGTTTTAATCGTGTTTTATAATCTGAGTAAAGTTTGCAAAGCTGAATGTTATTTTTCCGCCAATATAGTTGGGCAAGTGCCTTGATTGGAAGGTTGATATTGGCACAAAATCAATGATTGCAGTCTTCTTTATGTGCATGATTGTGTACACGGCAAAAACGGTAATTTATATAATGCCCGCTTATAATAAGCAGAACTGCAGGTAAAAGAAACCAGTATTGGTAACTGTGCCAGATTTGTTTACCTATTAATAGCAACATACCTGTAGAAAATACAAAGAACGGCAGCAAGCGGTGATGGTGCTTTTTCCAGCCATGATATAAAGAATAACTACCAATACAAAAAGCAAGAAGTATCATAAATAACTCGAAAGAGACATTTTCAATAATATTTACACCAAATAGAGGTAGTGAAGTAAGAATAAGCGGAAGTAAAGCGCAATGTATTGCGCATGCAAATGAAGTTGCAATACCCAACGCATCCCAATTAATTTTTCTGTTGATCATAATGATTAAGTCTGCAAAAGTAAATGATTGCAACTTTGTTGCAAAATAAAAGTTAGAAGTTTTTAACTGTCTTTCATAGGTCTTAACTACTGTAACTTTGTGGCAGTTTGATATTAAATAATTCGTTGTTCATCAATTGCATTTACAAAAAATGAAAAAGAAATTATTAGGCTACACAATTTTCTTTGTTGTTTTAACTATGCTGTTTCTTGTGTTTGTTTTTTGGGGAACAGATAAATGGCAGGCAAAATCGCCTTCAATCAGCTTTGTAAAACCCTTTACTTTTACAACACAGGATGGCGGTCATTTTACGGAGAAAGACATGCAGGGCAAAGTATGCCTTGTTAATTATTTTTTTACCACATGTAAAGGCATTTGCCCCCGGATGAATGCTAATATGCACAGTATTTACGATGCATTTAAAGACGAGCCAGATTTCATGATCATCTCTCACACCTCTGATCCCGAAAGAGATTCTGCACCTGTGCTAAAACATTATGCAGATTCCTTAAAGGTTAACGAACATAAATGGGTTTTTCTTACCGGCAGAAAAGACAGCCTTTATAACCAGGCCAGGGTAAGCTACCTTCTCGACGATCCCAAAAACAATGTAGAAAAAATCGAAGATCAGTTCCTCCATACTCAGTTTTTTGCTCTGGTAGATAAGAATGGCGATGTGCGCGGCGGTGTGTACGATGGACTTAAAAAAGACGACCTCGCTAAATTAAAGGAAGATATCAAAACCTTGTTGAAAGAAAAGGCTGGCACCAGTAATTTTTCAAATAACCTTTTTGGTAATAATCCGTAGTAAAATGAAAAACGAAATAGCAGAAATTTTAAAACGCAACCAGCTAAGTGTTACCGATAGCAGGCAAAAAATTCTGGAACTATTCAGGCATAGCAACAGTGCTCTTGCACACGCCGATATTGAAAAACAAACCAGCGAGCAGTTCGACCGTGTTACCATCTACCGTACCCTGCAAACTTTTGTAGAAAAAGGCATTGTACATACCATTCCTACTACTGATAATTCTGTGCTTTATGCCTTGTGTAAAGACAACTGCAGCGAAGGCCACCACCACGACGACCACGTACATTTTATATGCGACGATTGTGGCACTACTTATTGCCTTGAACATATTACCATACCCAAAGTAGAAGTACCCCAAGGATTTATTACAAAGCAAACAGATGTGGTTGTAAGCGGGCAGTGCGATAAGTGTAGTTGATAAAATACAAGAGATTTTTTGGGCCCGGCAAAACGGCTATGATTTAACTTTTCTTGCGTCGCACTTTTCAAGGTTCTTCTTTCAATTAAGCTACGCGAAGAACCAAACGCAATCTAGTCTTCCCAAACTTTCAGACCTTCGCTACAGTTTGCGCAAATGTCAATATTCTTGCGGCTGGTCATCAGTTCGCGGCGAAACTGTTTGTAATTGTCGTTGTTCCAGGTTTCTTTAAAAGACTGCATTTTTAAATTACCCAACTGGTGTGTGGCATCTTTATCAAAACAGCAGGGAACCACCAGGCCATCCCAGGTAATTACATTGGCGTGCCACAACTTCCAGCAATGATTGTTCAAGCCGCTTTTGATCTTCATTTTACCTTCTTTGTCTTTCTTGTAACGGCTGTATTTCTCCAGTGAAGGAATTAAATTGTTGGGATCATTTTCATAGTCATAAACCTGAGCTGTTTTAAAACGCACCTGGTCAACACCCACTTCTTTGGCAAGTAGTTTTATATCGTCTATCTGGTGTTCGTTGGGTTTTACCACCAAAAACTGGAAGAACACAAAAGGCGTTTTGCTGTTGAGTGCTTTCTTCCATTTAACAATATTCCTGGCACCTTCAAGCACCTTATCAATCTTGCCACCAACGCGGTATTGCTGGTAAACATCCTGTGTAGTGCCATCAATAGAAATGATCAGCCGGTCTAAACCGCTTTCTACTGTTTTCTTCGCTTTTTCATCAGTAAGATAGTGTGCGTTTGTAGATGTTGCCGTATAAATGCCTTTATCGTGGGCATATTTTACCATATCCAGAAAATCAGGATTCAGGTAAGGCTCGCCCTGGAAATAAAAAATAAGGTAGAGCAGGTCTTTATAAATATCGTCGATCGTTTCTTTGAAAAAATCTTTTTTAAGCATTCCTGTTGGCCTTGAAAACTCCCTTAAACCACTCGGGCACTCAGGGCAGCGCAGGTTGCACGATGTAGTAGGCTCAAAAGAAATAGAGATCGGGTAACCCCATTGATTTGGCTTACCCGTTAACTTACTAAGCTGGTAGCTAGCCATTACCTTCGCAGCATTTAATATGCGTCGCGGTGTAAGTTTTGTTAGCAAATTAATACTATCGTTCCAATTGAAATAAGGCATAAGAGTTGTAAAATTAAAACCATATCTTCAATGAGCAAGAAAGTATCTTTTAACTTACGTTTGTTATATTGCATAGCTTTTTAAAAAAGAAGCAAAATTGTAAGAAGCTGTTTAAAATAATTTATGTGAATACCAGCAGTAGTTTTTCATGGTATCGCTCCTTGCACAGTTTATCCCGAACTTGTTTCGAGACTATCCTTTCATCTTTTGTAAAAATGGCCTCTAAGGTGCAGGTGCTGTATTGTGAACAAAATTTGAACAGCTTCTAACCTTGTTTTTTTCTTTATTATCATTTTAAAACTGCAATCAGAAAACCATTGAGGCATTTTTCATTAAACAGAAATCACATGATAAAAGCCCTGAAAATTTGCAACCTGCCTGCACTGGATTGTTGAATAGAATTGTAGCAGGTGCAGTGTGCGATCCCGAAATGAATTCGGGACAGGCTGCCACGCTTCGCTTAAATGTTGCCATGAAAGAGGAACTGTGAAACGAGCGTGGCAAGAAAAGCATCATAGAAGTATAAATGCCTGGTCCAAAAAATTAACTAAAAAATAGATACAATTAAATATAAACACCTTCACTTTCACAACAATAAATTAAGTATGAAAAGTAAATTCTTACCAGTTGTGCTGCTGTTGCTAACTGCAAAAATTAATGCACAGGAGCAGGTTATTAAAAAGACAAATGATATTGCCGAAATGGAAAAACAGTCAAGGGAGAAAAGAATCAATAATGGTTTGGTTTCGCTTGCTTCGGGAAATTTTACAGTGCATTACTACAAATGCGAATGGAAGATCAATCCTTCTAAAAATTATATTACTGGTAAAGTAACCCCGCATTTTATTATAACCGGGGCTACAAGTTCTTTGGTCTTCGATTTGTCGAATGCATTACGGGTAGACAGCGTGTATATGCGCAAAACCAAACTGCTGTTCTCTCAGGCTTCCAATCAAACGCTTACCATACAACTGCCCTCGGCTTACGCGAATGGCAGCATGGATTCTCTTTCGATTTTTTACCAGGGTGCCCCAATAGGTGGTGGCTTTGGTTCATTTGTAAAATCTACCCATAACGGCAAACCGGTTATCTGGACATTGAGTGAGCCTTATGGCGCAAGGGACTGGTGGCCCTGCCGCAATGGGCTTGATGATAAAGCCGACAGTATTGATATTGATATTATTCACCCCACCAAATACAAAGCTTCATCAAACGGTATGCTGGTAAGCACTGTGCTTAAAGGAAAGAATATAACTTCATCTTTCAGGCACCGTTACCCGATAGCCAGTTACCTTGTTGCACTGGCAGTTACCAATTTCAGCACTTTTACCGATTCTGTGCAATTGGGTAATAAAAAAATGCCGGTAATTTCAAATATATATCCCGAAGATTCTGCAACTTTTCACAGTACCATTTACATGACCCTGAATGCCCTGCAATTGTACAATAATAAGTTTACGCAATACCCTTTTGTAAATGAGCGGTATGGTCAAACTCAGTTTGGATGGGGCGGCGGCATGGAACACCAAACCAATTCATTCATTACTTCCAATGGTGAAAACCTGGTTACACATGAATTAGCTCACCAATGGTTCGGCGACAAAATAACCTGCGGAAGCTGGCAGGACATCTGGCTGAACGAAGGTTTTGCCACTTACTGTGCCGATTTTCTTTACCCGGAAAATAATAATGTAGCACAGTACAAACAAAACGTAAAAAGCGATCTTGATTATATTGTTTCAGCACCTTATGGCTCGGTTAAAGTAGATGATACCACCAACACCAACAGGATATTCGATGGCCGTCTGAGTTACGACAAAGGTGCTTTTCTTTTAAGAATGCTGCGTTTTACCATGACGGACAGTGCTTTCTTTAAAGGTATTAGAGATTATCTGGGCGACCCTTTATTGCAATACAATTTTGCACGAACAGCAGACCTTCAGCGCAATCTTGAAGCCGCCAGTGGTTTAAATCTTACTTACTTTTTTAATCAATGGTATGCCGGCCAGGGCTACCCTTCTTTTACCGTGCAATGGAGCCAGAATGCAACCAACCAGGCAAACATTACCATCAGCCAAACTACATCGCATGCTTCGGTATCATTTTTCCAGGTGCCGTTACAACTAAAATTTAAAAATGCAACACAGGAAAAAACAATCCTGGTACAACACACTGTAAATAACCAGTTAGATATTGAA
This sequence comes from Chitinophagaceae bacterium UBA4407, assembly GCA_002390845.1. Taxonomy (GTDB): domain Bacteria; phylum Bacteroidota; class Bacteroidia; order Chitinophagales; family Chitinophagaceae; genus Limnovirga. Next base: position 75,950 of record DGQT01000052.1, read on the forward strand.
GATATTGGGTTTAAAGCCGACACGGTTTTAATCGACCCCGATAATTACCTTATCAGTAAGAATAATAAATCAATAAAACTGGCTTCTGTAAAAACAGTTGCAGATTTAAATATTTCTGTTGCGCCAAATCCGTTTACTGACAGGATCAATGTTACCTTACAGGACAAAGCTGCCGGTAAAAAAGTAATGCTGCAGTTGTTTGATAATGCAGGCCAGTCCGTTGCAACAAATACAGGTACCACTACAGGAAGCCGCAGCAGTTATATGCTGGCAACGCCACGCAATCTTTCGCCTGGAAATTATGTGTTACGCGTAACTGTTGATGGAAAAACAACTATACACAACGTAATAAAAAAATAGACTGTTGTTTAACAATGTATAAAATGATTGCCCGTTTAACAGGCAATCATTTTTATTATTGCACCTGTTACTTATGAAGCGTAAGAAGAAAAAAACCAAGTGGTGGCTTATCCCGGTGATGATTTTTTTTGTGCTCAGCCTCTACATCACCGTTATGTACCTGTGGCAGCAGCACGAAGAGGAAAAAGCAAAATTCACCATGTACCCTGGTTTCGGCATTCAGTTGCCGCTTGGTTACCAGTTGCATGGTATTGATGTAAGTTTTTACCAGGAGTTTGTTTACTGGCCTTCGGTAAAAAAAATGAATGAGCAGGGTATAAAGATCGGGTTTGCATTTATTAAAGCAACAGAAGGCCTCAGCAATACCGATAAACAATTTAAAAGAAACTGGCTGCTGGCAAAACAGGCGGGTATTACCGGCGGGGCCTATCATTTTTTTCTTGCCACAAAAGATGGCACGCAGCAAGCAAAGAATTTTATAAAAAATGTACAACTGCAACCCGGCGATCTGCCACCGGTTTTAGATATTGAGCAGCTTTATGGCGTATCGCCGCAGTTGATGCGTAAGCGTATTACAGACTGGTTGCGAGTTATAGAAGCCACTTATCATGTAAAGCCCATCATTTATTCAAATGCAGATTTCTACAACCGCAACCTAGGCGATGCTTTTAATAAATACCCATTGTGGGTGGCGCATTATTTCGAGAACAACCAGCCACGCGTTTCGCGCAACTGGACCTTTTGGCAACACAACAGCGGCGGGAAAGTAAATGGCATTACCAGCCTTGTTGACTTTAATGTTTTTAACGGCGACACTACTGCCTTTAATAATCTGTTGATAAAATAGCATATTGATGGGCCGGGCTCAAGTACATTCATGAAGCTTTTCTTGTGTCACTCACTTGTACTTTCGGAATATAATTGGGCCTTTATAGAAGCGAAAATTTTAGCAACGAGATCTGAGTTTTCGTACATAAAAATCCGGAACTACATAAAGGTTTATTAATTCAAATCTAATAAACCGTACTGTTGTTATTGACAGCTTTTATGAACATATTTCCACTTTAAACCTTCGCTTCGGTAAAGCTGCATAAAATTGTTACAGCACAAGAGTGCGACGCAACGAAAGTTCAGTCATTGTTCTTCAGCCCGGCCCAAAAATGTATTATTAATTTTTACAGAAATAGAACTGGTTGTAATATATTGTAGCATAATTATAAAAACTAAAAATTGCATGAGAAAAATTTTGTTTCTACGTTATATTGTACCTCTTGTATTGCTGGCTATGGTTCCATTTTTAGTAAATGCGCAAACCATACAAAACACTGCAAAAAACAGCCACATTAATTATGAAAGGCTTGGGAAGATAGACGGGATGATTAATGATTACGTGAACAAACATTACATCAATGGTGCTGTAACCATTGTGGTAAAAGACAATCAACTGGTGCAATACAAGGGTTATGGCTATGCTGATGTGGATACGAAAACACCAATGCAGAAAGATGAAATATTCCGTATTGCATCTCAAACCAAAGCAGTTACTGCCGTGGGTATTATGATTTTATATGAACAGGGAAAATTGTTACTTGATGAACCTGTTTCTGATTTTATTCCTGAATATAAAAACCAGTTGGTGCTTGATAAATTCAATGCTGCAGATACAAGCTATACAACGGTTCCCGCAAAAAGGGATATTACTTTTCGTGACTTACTTACGCATACTTCCGGGCTTGATTACCCGGGCATTGGCAGTGACAACATGAAAGCCATTTATGCCAAAGCAGGTATAGCAGCAGGATTTAATATCGCAGCAAATGCCACACTGCTTTATAAAATGAAGAAGCTTGCTAAATTGCCTTTGGTGCACCAGCCAGGAGAAAAATGGACTTACGGATTAAACTTTGATTTGCTGGGTTGTTTAATTGAAGTGATCAGCGGAACAAACCTGGATGATTTTCTTTCCAAAAATATTTTTGAACCACTTGGTATGAAAGATACCTATTTTAATTTGCCTAAATCTAAAGCTAACAGGCTTGCTACAGTGTACCGAGAAGATTCGCTTCAACAAGTGATCAAATGGGAGAAAGGTTATTTTGGTGCAGATCCTGATTACCCGCTGGCCGATAAAAAATATTTTTCCGGTGGAGCTGATCTTTCTTCTACTGCTTTTGATTATGCAATCTTTCTGCAAATGTTATTGAATGGTGGTACGTATAACGGGCATCAAATTTTATCGCCACGTACTGTGCAGGCAATGACCAGCAACCAGGTGAATGTTATGTTCGACGGCACCAATGATTTTGGTTTAAGCTTTCTTGTTACGAGCGAAAAAGGCGCAGCAAAAGGCACAAGAAATAAAGGTACATTTTCGTGGGGCGGCTTTTTTGGAACCACTTATTGGGCCGACCCTAAAGAACACCTTATTTGCCTGATTATGACCCAGCAAACGCCCAACAGCCATTACCAGGTGATGGATAAGTTTGAAACAATGGTTTACTCCAGCCTGAAATAAATTATAACAGAAAAAAAAATTACCTTACTGCATTAAAATGTACTGACATGATGAAGTTCCGTATTGCCTCAATTTTTTTGTTATTTGTTATCCCATTTGTAACAAGCGCCCAAACAATTCAAACAACCACAAAAAGCAATGCTGTTGATTACAATAAGCTGGCAAAGATTGATGGCCTGGTAAATGATTATATTACCAAAAACTGGTTAACCGGAGCAGTTTCCATCGTAATAAAAGATAACCAGGTTGTACAGTATAAAGGATATGGCTATGCTGATGCAGATACAAAAAAGCCTATGCAGAAAGATCAGATATTCCGCATTATGTCGCAAACAAAAGCGATCACCAGTGTAGGAATAATGATCTTATACGAACAGGGCAAACTGTTGCTCGATGAACCTGTTTCAGATTTTATTCCCGAATTTAAAAACCCTGTTGTCCTGGATAAATTCAACGATGCAGATACAACCTACACAACCGTTCCTGCAAAAAGAGAGATTACTTTCCGTGATCTGCTTACGCATACTTCAGGGCTTGATTATACAGATATTGGCAGTTCAAAAGTGCAGGCTATTTATACAAAGAACCATATACCCTCCGGCCTGGGTTATTTTGATGCAAGCCTGCTCGAAAGCATGAAAGCTTTGGGCAAACTGCCACTAAGTTTTCAGCCTGGTGAAAAATGGCAGTACGGTTTAAACAGTGATTTGCTTGGTTGTTTAATAGAAGTAATCAGCGGCATGAACCTGGAAGCTTTCTTAACCAAAAATATATTTGAACCACTCGGTATGAAGGATACTTATTTTAATGTTCCTGCTGCAAAAGCAAACCGGTTAGCAACTGTTTATACCGAAGATGATCAGCATAAAGTTATTAAATGGAGCCACGAGTTCCGTCATATAGATCCTGACTATCCCACCATGAACAAACATTACTTCTCTGGTGGCGCAGGCCTCTCATCCACCGCTTTTGATTATGCCATTTTTATGCAGATGCTATTGAACGGAGGTACATACAATGGTCACCAGGTTCTCTCAAAAAGAACCATAGAAATGATGACGAGTAATCAAATAAAAGACGGTCTTTTTGGAGACGATTATTTTGGATTGGGCTTTGGCATAACTTCTGCAAAATCTGCCGCCAAAGAGCCTCGCAATGCAGGCTCCTTTTCATGGGGTGGGTACTACGGTACAACATATTGGGCCGATCCAAAAGCACATTTGGTTTGCCTTTTTATGACACAACAAAACCCCAATAGTCATGGCGATGTTGAAGCAAAATTTGAAGCGATGGTTTACTCCGCTTTAAAATAAAAAAGGTTTAATTTTTTATTTTGCAAGTGCTTATGCCAAATATTTTATAAAGCGGGCAAAAACTAATAAAAGAAGTGGCTATAAAAACTCCCCCAACTATTAAGAGTATTGTTCCAACTGTTCCCGAAATTGTTCCGGTAAAATAAAGTACAATAAAAAGGCATGCTAGTATAATACGTATTAACTTGTCAACCGATCCCATATTCTTTGTCATAAAATTATTTTTTACAAAAGTAAACCACTGGCTACGCGGCAAGTATGATAAAAATCATGGTAATGCATAATTAAAGTCAGCAATTCAATATTTTTATTTACCAGGCTTTTAAAACTACTATGAAGCTTTTCTTGCCACGCTCGTTTCACGGTTCCTCTTTCATGGCGACATTTAAGTGAAGCGTGGCATCCCGAAAGCTCTCGGGACCGAATTCATTTCGGGATCACACGCTTGTGCTGTAGAATTTTCAGTCGACAGTTGACGGTCAACTGTCGACTGATGTTCCAAACGCATAAGTGTGCGACGCAACAAAAGCCTCATAGTGCCACTTCAGCCCGGCCAATCATTGTCTT
>DGQT01000046.1 GCA_002390845.1 Chitinophagaceae bacterium UBA4407
GATGAAAGTATTGCGACGCAACAGGCGATGCCATAGAATTATTTAGCCCGGTTCAAAAAAATACAGTATAAAACAAAATGAAAAATATAAAAAGATATACGCTTGTTGTAATCCTTTTATTTGTTCTACCTAATGCATTTTCACAAACACGCAAAACAGAAAATATTATTATAGTAACGCTCGATGGCATGCGTTGGCAAGAAGTTTTTGGCGGCGTTGATTCAATGATAATGGTAAATAAAAACTTTACACAGGATTCAGAAAACGTAGCAAAAACTTTCTGGAGCAACGATATAAATGATCGTAGAAAAAAACTTTTTCCGTTCTTGTGGACTACGGTTGTAAATCACGGTCAACTTTATGGTAACCGCAACTTAAACAGTTTTGTAAACGTTGCAAACCCTTACCGGTTCTCATATCCGGGCTACAATGAAATCTTTACAGGCTACCCTGATACTGCGGTAAATTCAAATGACAAAATCGAAAATAAGAACGAAAATGTACTGGAGTTTATCAATAAACAAAAAGGGTATACCGGTAAAGTTGCAGCATTCAGTACATGGGATGTGTTTCCGTATATCCTTAATAAATGGCGCAGTAATATTTATGTAAACGCTGGTGTAGATACTTTAAAGTTTAAGTCGCCATCGTTTCAGTTACTCAACGATATGCAGTTTCTTGCAGCAGAGCCAATCAATGTACGGCTCGATGTAAATACCTATCTCGCAGCAAAAACCTATCTGAAAGAATTTAAACCGAAAGCACTGTATATCGCATTCGATGAAACAGATGATTTTGCACACAGTGCTTTGTACGATCAGTATTTAAAAAGCGCTCATGCTGAAGATGCAATGCTCGCAGATTTATGGAAAACAATACAATCAATGCCAGAGTATAAAGGCAAAACTACATTGATTGTTACCTGCGATCATGGCCGCGGAAATAAAGTAAAAGAAGAATGGACATCTCATGGCGAAAAGATTGCAGATGCAGACCAGATATGGATTGCAGCCATCGGTCCAGACACAAAACCATTGGGCGAAGTAAAGAACTCGGAACAGTTATACCAGCGCCAGCTTGCGCCAACATTTGCGGCATTGCTTGGCTTTAATTTTAAACCAAACCATCCTGTAACAGCACCAATAAAAACGATCTTTTATAAATAACTAATCATGAACAAAAGCGCGTTAACAAAGAATAATGCAACAGCAGAAATAATGCATTTGTTTGAAAAATATGGTAATGAAGATTATGATGGCGAACCCGTATCACAAACATCGCATATGATACAATGCGCCATGCAGGCCATGAGCGAAGGCGCCGATATGGAATTAATACTTGGCGGCTTTCTTCACGATATTGGCCACCTGTTACGTCATGAACAGCTTACCGAAGAAATGGGTGGCTACGGTGTTGTGAATCATGAGGGTATTGGAGCAGCATACCTGCGTTCAAAAGGCTTCTCAGAAAGAGTTTGCGCTATGGTGGAAAAACATGTAGATGCAAAAAGATACCTTGTTGCTACAGATACAACCTATAAAGAAAAATTGTCAGAAGCCAGTTTGCAAACCCTTGAATGGCAGGGCGGGCCAATGAGTGAAGGCGAAGTGATGCTATTTGTACAGCACCGGTTTTTTGATGACATCATTAAAGTACGTTTATGGGATGAACAGGCAAAAAGTTATGATGCGGTAATGCTGCCTCTAAGCCATTTCCGTAACCTGATTGATGAATATTTAAACGACAGGAATTGATATGAACAACAACATTAAATTAGTGGTTTTTGATATTGCAGGTACTACAGTAAAAGATCACGGAGAGATTGCCATTGCTTTTAAAACTGCCATGAAAGAAAAAGGGTACGAAGTACCCGTGGAAAAGATAAACCCACTGATGGGTTACAAAAAACCTGAGGCAATAAAAATGATGCTGGATGAATATGAAACAGATGCAACAAAGGTTACGGATGATTATATTAATGATATTCATGAAAGGTTTATTGAGCTGATGGTTGAATATTATAGAACCACTGATCAGCTTCAGGCGCTGCCGCACGCTGAAAATGTTTTTGCATATTTAAAACAACGGGGTATTAAAATTGGACTGGATACAGGTTTCTCCAATCATATAACCGATATAATTATAGAAAGGCTGGGTTGGTTAAAAAACGGAATAATTGATTACGTTGTTTCAAGTAACCAGGTTGCCGCAGGAAGGCCGCAACCTTTTATGATACAGAAGATGATGCAGGCAGCAGGAATTGATGATTCAAAGCAGGTAGTAAAATTAGGCGATACAGAAGTGGATATTAATGAAGGTAAAAATGCCGGATGCTTATATTCCATTGCGGTAACAACCGGTGCATTCACAAGAGAAGCATTAATGCCCTATAATCCCGATTTTATTATTGATGACCTGAATGAACTGGTTGAAATTTTAGAGCAATAATTTTTGAACCCGGCATAAGTATTTCATAGCATCGCCTGTTGCGTCGCACACTTGAACTGTTGATTCTTCGGTCGACTTTGACCGTCGACTGTCGACCGCTGTAAGGAACGTACAAGTGAGTGACACAAGTAAAGCTTCATAGAAGTACCATAGCCTGGTACATAAAAATAAAACATGCATACTTCAACATTATTGCAGCAGAAAGTAAAAAACATGCCAGCGTGGGCATTATCTGTTTATGCTGCACTCTGTTCTTTTTGCGTGTACTTCTGTATGTATGCTTTTCGGAAACCCTTTACTGCCGCTGGTTTTACCGGGATAGAATTTTTGCATATTGATTATAAAGTATGGCTGGTAACGGCTCAGGTAATTGGTTATATGCTGAGTAAATTTTACGGTATAAAATTTATATCGGGCATGCAGGGGGAGAAGCGTGCCGTTACTATTGTAAAATTAATTTTACTGGCGTGGCTTGCATTACTATTGTTTGCTGTTACACCTGCTCCGTATAATATCGTTTTCCTTTTTTTGAATGGTTTTCCGTTGGGGATGGTGTGGGGATTGGTGTTTAGTTTTTTAGAAGGCAGAAAGGCCACAGAATTTATGGGTGCAGTACTGAGTATCAGTTTTATTTTCTCTTCCGGTGTTGTAAAAAGTGTGGGCAAATCTATTGTGCTTTACTGGCATGTAAGCGAAATGTGGATGCCTTTTATAGCAGGTGGTCTTTTTGTTTTGCCAATGCTTTTGTTTACATGGTTACTGAATCATGTTCCGCCACCAACTGCTGAAGATGTTACGTTGCGTAGTGCACGAAGGCCAATGACCCGAACCGAGCGTAAAGAGTTTATTGCACGCTTCTTACCTGGAATTATTGTTATTGTGTTTACTTATGTTTTACTTACAATACTCCGGGACTTCAGAGACAACTTTTCCAATGAATTGTGGAACGAACTGGGCTACGGAAATAATGCGGCGATATTTACCGAGACTGAGACCTATGTTTCGCTGATCGTATTGCTGTGTATGAGTTTGCTGATATTGGTAAAGAACAATATCAAAGCCTTTATGATCAATCATTATATCATTATTGGGGGTTATGGTCTTGCATTGATTTCTACTTTATTATTCCTTGCAGGTTATATAAATCCTGTTGTATGGATGACGATGATCGGTACAGGATTGTACCTGTGTTATGTGCCGTTTAATGCATTGTATTTTGAAAGGATGATCGCTACTTATAAAGTAAGAAGCAATATTGGTTTTATTATGTATATCGCAGATGCATTTGGTTACTTGGGTAGTGTACTGGTGCTGTTCTTAAAAGAATTTATAGGCGTAAAACTTTCGTGGACGAGTTTCTTTACCAATGCTGTGATCATTATTTCTGTAATTGGTATTGCTGGAACTATTGTAGCTGCATTCTATTTTAAAAGAAAATATTTATCAGATCAATCAACTATACAATCCTCGTATGCATAAGAAAAATGCAATTGTAATAGGTGCAGGAATCGTTGGTCTTGCTATCGCAAGAAGTCTATCAGAAAAAGGTTATGCCGTAACGGTGTTTGAACGTAATGAAAAAGCCGTAAGCGCCTCCATCCGAAACTTTGGTATGGTGTGGCCTATTGGTCAGCCCAATGGAAATTTATATGAAAGGGCATTGCGCTCAAAGTCCATCTGGAAGCAGGTTTGCAGCGAAGCAGGTTTATGGCACAACGAAGTAGGGAGTTTGCATTTGGCTTACAGCGATCTGGAGTGGCAGGTAATTCAGGAGTTTGCCGAAGCGGATAAAAATGTGCGCCCCGTTAAAGCAATAAGTGCAGCAGATGCATTACACAAAAGTGAAGCTGTAAACCCAGCAAATTTAAAAGGCGCTTTGTGGAGTGCCGATGAAATGATCGTTGAATCACGCGTTGCCATTGAAAAAATTCCTGCCTACCTCACCCGGAAATATGGTGTTGTTTTTCATTTCAATACAGCCGTTACAGAGATCAGTTATCCATCTGTTATAACTGGGGCTCAGCATACTTTTAATGCAGATGAAATTTATGTTTGCAGTGGTGCAGATTTTGAAACTTTATACCCCGAAATATTTGCAGCAAACTATTTTACCAAATGCAAATTGCAAATGATGCGCCTTATTATGCAACCTGATGGATGGCGCATTGGCCCATCGCTTTGCGGTGGTTTATCTATGGTGCATTATAAAGGTTTTGAAGCTGCCGCATCATTGCCACTGTTGAAAGAACATTACAAACAAACCATGCCCGATTATCTTAAATGGGGCATTCATGTAATGGTTTCGCAGAATGCAGAAGGCGAGCTTACCATTGGCGACAGCCACGAGTACGGCCTTGTATTCGATCCTTTTGATAAGGCATTCATCAATCAATTGATCATTGATTATATGAAGCAGTTCGCTGTATTCAAAGACTGGCAAATGATACAGAGCTGGCATGGCATTTACCCAAAGATCACCAACGGCCAAACAGATTTTATTCACTCACCGGAAAAGGGCGTAACTATTGTAAATGGTTTGGGTGGCAATGGTATGACTTTGAGTTTCGGGCTTGCAGAAGAAGTAGTTGCAATGCAATAGAAATTTTTTGATCCAGGCATTTGTATTTCAATTAACCTGTACTTGCGTCGCACACTTGTACTGCAGGATTATGAATTGAGCTTTTACCGATGCGTAAATTAGAAGAACTGTTTCGTGCAGAGAAGGGTCAGGGCAAATAGCTTCCCAATATTAATTGCAAGACAAATAAAACTCATGAATAATATTAGAATAAAAGTCCCACTTCCCTGCAAAGAAAATTGGAATTGTATGACAAGTACCGATAGTGGTCGGTTTTGCGCTGTATGCAGCAAGGTTGTTGTTGATTTTACCTCTATGACGACTGAAGAAGTGAAAGACTATTTTTTAAAATTAAGACCGCAACATATTTGCGGTCACTTTAAACCAGCTCAAATTCAAAAGAACTACAACAAATTTCAGCAAGCTTTCATTGATAGTTATAATTACGTTGAAAGAACGGCCAAATTTAGAATTGTAAGGTTAACTTTTTTATTCTTCCTAAGCCTCGCTTTGACACTTTTAGGTTGCCACAACCCTGTTGGCACGGTATTGACAAATGACACAACACTTAACCCAACACTCAGTGATACTTTGATACAAGACACGACCCATTTGGATTTAATTAATGACACAATAAATGTTGAAAATAAAAAAGTTCATTAATTACAGCACGAACGCATAACGAATGCATTTGTATTTTCGCTGCTGCTGGCGTTCTCGCCAATAGCCTTCGCTTCAATCTACGCTATGGTAAAAAGTTCAATATATAATCCAAACGTAAAAGTGTGCGACGCAAGAAAAGCTAAATTAGTAGTCATATAGTTGGGTTAATAATTGCCTTTCTTTTTTAAAACGAATCTATTTTCATTTGAATGGTTTGTTTATCTGTTTGTGTTTTGGCAAGTGCAAGTGCGGCTTTAAAATTTTGTTTGGCTTTTGTATTATCAATGCCTGTATATAGCTCTCCAAGCAAAACAAAATAAAAATGATTGTTAATCAGTTGTAGTTTTTCAGCTTCTTTAATTGCTTCGTGTTTACCATTTGCTTTCGAAAGCGCATACGTTCTGTTAAGCGCCGCTACAGGCGAATATTCCAGTTGCAGCAAACGGTTATGAAGCTGCAGAATATTCTCCCATTTCTCTTTTGTATCTGCTTTAATCGTATGCCAGTAAGCAATACCAGCTTCTATATGATATTTTGAAAGTTGATTCCCCTGCGATGACTTATGAAGAAAATAAATGCCTTTGTTTACCAGTTCTTCATTCCACAGCGATTCATCCTGATCCTGGTATAAAATGATTTCGCCCTGTTCATTTTTTCTTGCAGCAAACCTCGACGAATGAAAACACATTAACGAAAACAATGCCTTTACATTCGGCAGGTTGGTGGGTTCATTTTCAAGAAGCAGGCTGGTTAACCGCATGGCTTCATGGCAAAGATCTTCGCGCAAAATTGTATCCTGGCTTTCTGAATAATAACCTTCGCTGAACAGCAAATACAATGTTCTTAACACGGGTTCCAAACGATTGTTTATTTCAGCTTCACCGGGAAATTCAATAGGTACTTTTTCAAGCCTTAATTTTTCTTTTGCCCTGAAGAGCCTCTTGTTGATTGTTTCTTTTTTACTTAAAAATGCACTGGCAATTTCATCAATACCAAACCCGCAAAGAATGCGCAAAGCCAGGCCTATCTGGGCTTCCGTTGAAATAGTGGGGTGGCAAATGGCGAACAACATTTGCAATTGGCTGTCGGTAATATTTTTGTCTGACAAATCAATTTCAATCTCCTCGTTTTCCTTTGGAGAATGTTTTATTAGTGGAGTAATTTTTTCTGTAAAAATTTTATTGCGGGTTATATAATTTTTTGTTTTGTTTTTTGCAACGGCATAAATCCATGCTGTTGGGTTCTCGGGAATGCCTTTATAGGTCCATGTTTCTATCGCAGATAAAAAAGTTTCGCTGGCAAGATCTTCAGCAATTTCAATATGTTCAATACCAAAAACTTTGCAGAGCACTGCCGTGATCTTCCTGAATTCAGTTCTGAATAAATGCGGTATCAGTTCCTGTTGGTTCATAGGTAAAAAAATTCCTGTACAGCAAATGCCATACAGGAACGCTTAAATTTTTTTAGTGACCACCATCGTTCTTTGCAATCTTTCTAACCTCAACACTATTGCCTTCGCCTTGTAAAACCGGGCAGCCTTTTGCAAATTCAACTGCCTCTTCAACGGACTCGGCTTTTACTGTAATAAATCCGCCAATGGTTTCTTTTATTTCCCCAAAAGGCCCGTTGGTTACAACGCTGTTGTGCCATACAACTTTTGCGTTGTCAAAAGGTAAACCTGTGCCGCCAACAAACTTATTTTGTGCAGCAATACCACCGATCCAGTCCATGGTTTGTTTCATCCATGCCTGCATTTGTTCAGGCGAAGCAATTTTGCCGCCATCTTCATGCCTCATAATTAATGCGTACTCGTCCATTGTTTTTAGTTTTAAAATTATTGAATATTCGAATCATATTTCAATAACAAATAAAACTCCATCAATTGGACAAGCCCCATGAAAATATTTTTATGAGCCCAGCTTGGGTACTGATAGCATCTTTTGTTGCGTCGCACAATTGTACATTTAGTCCGAAAGTCGGCAAGACCGAAAGCCCGAAAGATGTTTGCATTTGTGAATGTGTTTACTGACTTTCCGACTTCCTGACTTTGCTGACTTGTATTCCCAAAGTACAAGTGTGCGACGCAAGGAACGATGCATATTATATCTGTAGTTGGGCTAAAAAAAAGGTTGCATATTTATAACCGTGCGGTTTAATATGCAACCATAATGGAAAAACTAACAAGGCACAAACACTTTCTTTCAAGGGAATAAATAAGAAGCCTGATTACAAAGCGCCCAATTGTTTCAGGAACTTTTCTGAGTTTGCTTTTACATTCTCCGGCGGGTTCATGCTCAAAGATTTCTTGAAGTTGGCAATCGCATTTTTCTTGTCGCCCTTTGTGGCATAACCTTCACCAAGGCTGTCCCACACATTGGGACTATTAGGAAACCGTTGCGTATTTAATATCAATATTTCAATGGCTTTATCTGTATTGCCCTGGTTTAGTAACTGGTATCCGTAAAGATTGATTTCAACCTCTGTTGCTTTTGTAAGAGCGTCTTTCATTGCTTTATCAGCCTCATCTGCCTTGTTCATTTTTGCAAGAATAGCAGACTTAATACTGAGTGTTGCAAAGCTGTTATTTTGAGCTATGGCCTTATTGATCCATGTTAGCGCTGTATCAAGGTTGGTATTGTTTTGAAGTGCGTAATTGGCGGCAGTGGAAAAGCCTTGCCAGTTAAAACCTACGGGCCCTTTCAATTCCTCTGCAGCGTTTGTCATTACAATGTCATCTACTGCAAATTCTATCTTCACGGGAAATTGTTTCTTTTCCCAGTTAAGTACCAGTTCCGCCGATGTTTTGGTTGTGTTAATAAAATCGTATGTAAGCAATTCAGTTTGTGGAATGGTACGCAACTGGATATTAGCACGCAGAAGATCCTGGGTTGGGTTGTAAAAGAAACTTCCCCACGATCTGTAATCTTTCGAAAAGATCACTTCACCGGTATTGTCTTTATTAATTACAAAAAATAAACCGTAAGAACCTGCAGGTACACGCTTGCCTTCTACAGTTGCATCATGAGAAAATTTTATAACGGTGTTTTCATTGGCACCTGCACGCCAGGGTGCTGAATTACCCGCGCCAAAGGCTTGCACATTCCACCCGTAGGGAACAAGAGCACCCCATACCTCGCGGTTTTTTACCGATGGTCTTGAATAGGTTACACTAACTGTAGAAATGCCGATGGTTTGTACAACGATTGCCGCCGGGCTGGGTGCACGTGGTGTAGTAATACCTTGTGCCGTAAGTATTGTTGATGGTGATAATGCGAAAAATATGGTAATGAATTTCAGAACAAATCGTTTAAACATATGATGCCGGTTTTAGTTTAATAATCATTTGCAGTTTAAGCTACAATTTTATTGTAAAGCTTTACAGGCATAATATACCAAAGCCGTTATAATAGTTACCGGAGACTGGTAATTAAAGCTTGTGATACTTATTAGAATTTTATTTTAGTCTTAACTGCATTGCTACTATCATCGCCGGTTGTGTCACTCCCTTGTACAATGGTAATATGCTTCCGCATGATGCAACAAGCTTATTGTTTAGAGCAACTTTAATCTTAATAAATAAAAGTGTGCAATCCCGAATCGGGCAGGCTGTTTAAATGTCGCCATGAAAGAGGAACTTCGAAACGAGCGTGGCAAGAGAAGCCCAATACATGCTCTTCAGCCGGGTACCAAAACTTAATAAAACAAAAAGCCCCACCGTTTGAATGATGGGGTTGAGCTATTATTTATTTCTACTAAAAGTTTGCTTATCGAGTTCCAAGATTGCTTACATCATCAATACCCACTACATCCCATTCATTCGCTGAAGAAGCTGTCCAGTCACTGTTTCCACCTGTTACTGTGGCTTTCCTTCTTACGGTATGATCCAGGGCTGCGGTTGCGCTTCCTGCAATCGTCCAGCTTGTGCCGGGGTCAATTCCTACCGTGCCAAACATATCAATTACTGTAGCATCTTTTTCAATGGTAATTGCATCGTCGCCATTAAAATTGCATACACTGGAAGCATAAGCAGTAATACCTGCGGGCAGCGTTAAAGCAGCACTTGAATTTTTTAATACGATGATTGCACCGGGTGCTAAAGTGCTCAGGCCGGTTAACGTATCCAGCTTAGCCTGGTTGGTTACGCTTGTAACACCATTGGCATAAAGTTTTACCACATATTTTGAAAGGTCAGCCGCAGTTGTTCCGGCATTGTAAATCTCAAGATATTTGTTGTTGGATGAACCTTCTACATATTCTGAAAAAATAAGGTCGCTGCCGGTAGTGCCACCACCTCCGCCACCGCCACCATCTGCAACAACATCGCTGGTATTGCGTATCTGGAATTCTTTTGTTGTATTAAAAAGATTACAATACCCAGTCCAGGTATTTGCCCCGGTTGGCAAAGGATCATTAGCAAAGGTTGCGGCTGAGGTTCCTGACTTCGTATACAATGTCATGGTGCCAGTGGCATCTGTCAATGTATTATTACCGCCGTAAGTGGCATTGCCGCTTGCAGTAGCAGTAATAATTTTTACAAGTGTATATTCAATATCGGGCAATTGTGTATTAATCTGGTCAATTGTTAATTGCTGTGGCACAATTACTTTTCCTGTTGCAATAGCCGCAGCAGGCAATGCAGAAGAGGAGAGAACAATTTCAAGTGAGCCATTATAGCTTTTTAAAGTACCGCCTGTAATGTCAACAACCAGTGAGTCGCCGATATGAAAATTTGTGGTAGCTGCACTACTGCCGAAATACAACGCTATGCCCCTGTTGCCATCCTGCAGAATAATATTACCCGCAGAAAGGTTCTTGGCTGCTGCATCGGATATAACAACACCTTTTAACTGGTAAGAACCCAGTACCAAATCGCTGCCGGTGTAAAGCGCCCTTACATCTGAAACGCTTATTACTGAGCCGGTGCCACCACCTCCACCGCTGCCGCCGCCACAGCGTGAATTATAAAATTTTACGTCAGATGTATCGCGGATATTCAACTGTTTGGTAGAACCGAATATGGTGTAAATGGCAAGAATGCTACCATTGCCATTCGGTAAATTGTATCCCGCAAAATCTGCATAGCTGCTGTTGCGCAATGTAATGCTTTCACCTGCACAGCTTTTAATGGTATAGTTGATAGCAGAAGATGTAAGCGTTGTATCGCCAAATGATTTAGTGGTATCACCTGTTGCAAATTCAAAATTATCAAGCTGTATCAAAGTGCTCTGGTAGCTATCATTAAGGTCAGATACTTTAACCACTTTTGGACTAATAACATTGTTCAGGCTTCCTTTGGTAATATACTGGTCAAAAAGCGTAGAAGCAAGGTAGCCCAGCCTTGCAGGCGTAACCGTATTATCTATACCGCCGCCAATCTGTATTAACCTGTTGTAATCACCGAGGTACAGGCCTTTCACATTTACATATACCTGCCTGCCAACAGGGTATTGCGTGTACAGGTCGTAACCATCTAACTTTAACTGTATACCACCGGTTTCATCCTGTATGGCAATGGTTTTATAAAAATTACCGCTTTTGTCATCGGCCACTACAACACCGCCAATAATTTTATCTGCGGTTATCAGTTCAAGCCCGCCAATGGTATGCATGGCTTTAAGGTCGGCAATGGTAAGTGTGGGTGTAATATTCGGACCAACATACGCAGGTGGTTCATCAAATTTTTTGTTACACGAGGCAACGATCGCACTGGTTGCCAATATCACAGCAACAATACTTAGCCAGGTTATTGATCTTCTATTTTTCATATTTCGAATTTGCATATCTTTTATTTTTTAGCGAACCCTTTTTTGTGCCCGCCGTTTTGTTTTCTATTAAGCTTTTGTTGCGTCGCACCCTTGTACGTTCGGTAATTCTATTGAGCAGTCCGATGCTATCCCGCTGCTCATTTCGCAGTTTGTATTTTCCTTTTATCAGTTCACTAAAAACGAACGGTTGCACTTACAAAAAAATTCAGGCCGTATGCGTAAAATAGTTTTGGTGGAAACTGTTTAGGGTCTCTTGTATCAAAATCAAACCTCAGTTGTTCATAACCACCAGTTACAATGTCTTTATTGTTTAATAAATTATTTACACCGGCATTCAGAACAAGAAATACAGAACGTTTGTCAATATGGGCATGGGGCAACTTATACGAATAACCTGCAAAGAAATCAACCGTATATTGTCCGTCAAATCTTGTCTGATCAATAATATCGCGCCATTCAGTGCTTTTAGGATCAATGCCTTCTATAGCAGAATAAGTTCTGCGGATCGGGTTAAATTCAAGCCACATCTGGTCAAAATAATTTCCGGTTAAGCTTACAAACCAGAATTTAGGAGAGCGGTATGTAATACCCAAACTGTATGCTTCCTGCGGTGTAGCAGGCACCCTGAAGTTTTCAGAATACACTACTTGCTTATCAAGCACCTCTGCAGTGTTATCTAATATTATTTCAGAATTCTGCCTGCTGTTATAGTAATAACGGCCTACCGCAGCAGCACCGGTTACTGTTACATTTTTTACAACCTTTGCTTCAAAGCCAAACTCGCCACCAAAATGAATTTTATCAATATTGCTTACGGCATAGTTTACAAAATTGCGGTAGGTTTCATGATAAAAAGTAAGCACATTAAACCCATCTTTAAAATTTGAGAAGTAACCACTCAGTCTTAATTTAAGTTTAGGTGCATTCAGAATATATCCGCCTTCAACTGTTTCTATGGTTTCACTTTTTAAGCCATCCTGTATAACATCTCTTGTGCGGGCTGATATATAAGCGTTCTCAAAATACGGGGGACGTGTTATGTAAGCTGCATTTGCATATACATAATTTCTTCCGTTGATCTTATAAGTTAAACCGGCTTTGGCTGAATAATTAATAAACTCATTAACACTTGACTTTCCGTATGAATCATTAGGAAATAAGCCATTTCTTACATTACCCACTCTCCAGAATTTATTTTGTGAAAGCTCCGTTGAAATAAAGAAATCTACACGGTTATATTTAAATACTGTTTGCCACCAGGCGGCAGCTTTAGATACATCAATATCATAGTTGTAACCATACTTGTCACCGGCCTTTAATATGCGGTTGGGGTTATTTAAATCGTTTTGTGCTGCATTGCTATTATTGGGGAAATCCCTTTCTGCAAACTGGTTAAGGTCTACATAAAATTCACCACCTAAAAGGTCATTTACCTTCTGATAATAATTGTTTCGCTGCCATTGATAAGAAACACCCCCGGTAAAATCTGCATGGTTGCTGATACGGGTATTAATTACTGAATTGAAATTGAATTTTTGAGTATTGGTTACCCTTTCCTGTACGATGTATAAAGAACGATGGCCGGTAACATTATTCCCTGCAATGCCGTTTGCATCATTAATGGTTGCAGTATTCTCCCTGTTTACGTTATAAAAGTTCTGCCAGTTAAGTTGCCTTGCAGCTTCATTGTTTTGCAAAATGTTGGTAACCTGGTCTTTTTGATATGGATCAGTTTGGTAGCTGGGCAGGTAACGGTAATAATCGGGCCTTGGGTCAGGTGCATTATACCAGTCAATACCCGATGTGCTTCTTTTTCCAAAAGAATAGCCCGCTGCTGTAATGAGTGAGGTGTTATTGTTAATCCTGTAGTCATGCGTAAAAATAAAAACAGGTTGAAATGTTTTGCCGATATTGGCATTTCTTTTCTTTCCATTCTGGTATCCCCAATAAGGATTGTAATAGTGGGTGCCTGCAAGTTCCATCATCTCTGTTACTGCCGCTCCCTGCCTTCCATTTTCAGTAGGTGCTCCGAAAGTAACAAACGAAAAAAGGTTCTTTTGACCAACGCGTTTATCAACTCCGGCAAAATAACTCCAGCCATTGTAATAAGTTCCGGGCACATAACCTTCATCCGCCCAACGGCGGCTTCCGGAAAAAGTAAAAGCCCAGCCTTTTTTACTGATTCCAGTACTGTGTGTAAGCATCCATCTATGGTCGTAACTTCTGTTTGAAAAAGCGTAGCTGAAGCTTGTTGTTTTGCGTTGCTTGCTTGCACGTGAATCAATACTCGTGGTACTGCCAATATCGCCAAATGAAAACGTATTATTACGCAAGCCAAGAGATACATCCCTGTTGCGCATCACATCATTAAGGCCTCCCCATAAGCCAAACGGTGTAAAGCCGTTGTCAAGATTATCCATGGGGATACCGTTCATGTAAGTGCCCGACAAATCAGCATCGTACCCGCGTATCCGGAAACGGGCGGGACTAAAATTAAACGCAGCAGCAGAAAAAAAAGGGTCACGGCCCGCAGTAAGTACCGAAGATATATTCTGCGAGTTTACATCCGTCTGGTCATTGTCATCCAATGAAATCACCGGTATGTTATCCAGTACATTATCCTTTATTTCGTCAAGTATGGAAGAATCAAGTCTTGCTGTTGTATCCTTGCTTTGGTCTGGCCTTGGCTGATCCTGTGCAATTGACACAAAAAAAGAACAGCAACCAATCAGCAACATCATCATTTTACGCATAAGAAAATTTTGGTCGGCAGCAAAAGTAGGGATGTTGATTTTATGCCCCTATTTTTTATTTAAATATAATTATTTCTTAATTCAACTACTGCAACACTGTTGTATGTTTGCTTCAATATCATTTTATGAAGTTCGTAATCACTTGTTTTTTATTTGTTTTATCTGCCCTTTTCACCAATGCCCAGAAGCAACAATATAAGGTTGCAATAATTGCTTTCTACAATCTTGAAAACTTTTACGATA
>DGQT01000020.1 GCA_002390845.1 Chitinophagaceae bacterium UBA4407
ATGGGATTTTTTCAAAAAATTTTTGGCGGCGGCGGAGCCCAGGGCGGTGGTAAAATGGGCGAATTATTGCAAACTTTAACTACCGATCTTAACCTCGATGCAAACCAGGTAAGCCAGTTTAATGCCGCATTCAGCGCGTTTAAAGAAAAGCGCAAACAAATTAAATCTGCAGGTGGCGACAGGGCGCAGATTCAGGCAGCACGGCAACAGATGAATGCACAACTTACCGGACTTTTAAACCCGCAACAAAAGCAAACTTTTATGGCGAATGCAGCAAAATACGATGGCTTAATGCAAGGTGGCCAGGAATAGCATTTATAATTACACAAGCTTAACAAAGCCGCCATTTTTTTAAGTGGCGGCTTTTATTTTTGGTAACCTCCTGATTTCGATTTTATTGTACAAAATTTTTTTTTGACCCCGGCATTTGTATTTCATGGAATCTTCGTTGCGTCGCACACTTTTACGTTCAATTCAAAGATTAGCTGATTCGCGGATTGCGGAATTTACTAGTACGCAAATTCGATAATCCGTGAATTCGTTCAATCTTATTCTTCAGTTCAAGTGTGCGACGCAAGAGGCAATGCCATAGAATATCCAAAGCCTGGTTCATAAATATCTTTTTTATTGAATTATTCTGCATAATCAGAATAAGCACATTCTCTTACTTTTGCGCAAATCTTAAGGAATGAACCTGATTAAAGAATTACAATGGCGTGGGCTGATACAAGACATAATGCCTGGTACTGAAGAGCAATTACAAAAAGAAATGACTTCGGGCTATATTGGTTTTGACCCCACCGCCGATAGCTTACATATAGGCAGCCTTGTACCTATTTTACTTTTGGTTCACCTTCAGCGAGCGGGCCATAAACCTTTTGCATTGGTAGGTGGGGCCACCGGTATGGTAGGCGACCCAAGCGGTAAAAGCGAGGAAAGAAATTTATTAAGTGAAGATGTTCTGAAAAAGAACCAGGAAGGCGTAAAAAAGCAACTGGAAAAATTTCTTGATTTTGATGTCATTAAGCCTAACGCAGCTGTAATGGTAAATAACTACGACTGGTTTAAAGAAATGAGCTTTCTGGATTTTATAAGAGATGTAGGCAAGCATATAACAGTGAACTACATGATGGCTAAAGATAGTGTGAAGAAAAGAATTGAAGGCGATACGGGCATTAGTTTCACCGAGTTTACATACCAGTTAATTCAGGGTTATGATTTTTACTGGCTTTATGCAAACCATAATTGTAAACTGCAAATGGGCGGCAGCGATCAGTGGGGAAATATTACCACAGGTACCGAACTGGTTCGCCGTAAAGCAGGTGGCGAAGCATTTGCATTTACCTGCCCTTTATTGACAAAAGCAGATGGAGGCAAGTTTGGTAAATCTGAAAAAGGTAATATTTGGCTGGATGCAGAAAAGACATCGCCTTATTTGTTTTACCAGTTTTGGTTAAATGCTGCAGACGAAGACGCTAAAAAATGGATCAGGATTTTTACATTCATCCCGAAAGATGAAATTGAAACCCTGATCGTTGAACACGAAAAAGAGGCATCACAAAGATTGCTGCAGAAGCGGCTTGCAAAGGAAATAACAGTTTTTGTTCATGGTGCAGATGAGTATCATAAAGCCATGGAGACTACGGAGAAATTATTTGCAAATCAAAGTGCACCTGCCGAAAGTTTAAATGAAGAAGATCTGGAACAAATGGAAGGCATAGTGAAGTTTAATTTTGCTGCGGATAAGATTGAGCAAGGCATTGACACCGTTAGCTTTCTAGCAGAAAGCGGTATTTTTCCGAGCAAAGGAGAAGCCAGGAAAATGGTGCAAAGTGGTGGTATTATGATTAACCGAAAAAAGGTTGAAGATTTTCAAATGATAATCGATAATTCCTTTTTGCTTCATCAAAAGTATCTCTTGATTCAAAAGGGAAAAAGAAATTATTTCCTTGTAAAAGCTGTTTAAAAATAAGCAATTTTGATACCAGCAGCAGTTCTAATGGCATCTTCGTTGCGTCGCAATCACTTCAACAGTTGTACAAACGGCATCTTTTGATTCTATGCAAAATCTCTGCAATTAAATTATGCAGCTTCTAAGAATACTTAATGTATTTGCCTCTTGTTTAACACAATTAAATATTTTTTTGCGACTATTATTTTTTCATTTTCCGCAAAAAAATGTGCATATCATGGTGCAAAATGGGTGCAGAACAAGAAGGGTAAAAATTTGGAATCAGAAATTTTGAAGTGTAGTTTTACTTTACAAATGAGGAGCTAAAATTTTAAGTAAGAAAGAAGCGAATCTCAGGAAACTGAAGTCTGTTAAAAGACAGAAGTAGATTGAGAGGAGTTGAAATCTAAAGTAATGATTGAGGTGAATCATGAGAAACTGGAATCTGACAATGGTGTTTGGTGTAACTAAGAAGGAGTACAAACCCTTTAATAAGGTTTGAAAACAGAAAAGAAGCAAGAGGCACTTTGGAAGATGATTGTATCTCACAAAAGCATCAGGTTAGTAAGCGTACAGGCTTCGGCAGGTACTAATACAAAACTTGGTGCTTTTTTTATGTTGGTTATCATGCTTTACATTTGCATATAACCTATAAATTATGCAGGCCTTTTTTATTTCCGGTCTCGGTGCTGATAAAACTGTTTTCCAGTTCCTCGATCTTAGCTACTGTAAACCGGTTTTTATTGACTGGATACCCCCTCAGAAAAAAGAAACACTACAGCATTATGCGATTCGTTTAAAAGAAACTCTAATACCTGATAATGCAACTATCGTTGGGCTATCCTTTGGCGGTATGCTTGCAACAGAGATTGCAAAAGAGTATCCATCTACAAATGCAATTATTATTTCCAGTGCAAAAACAAAATACGAAATACCATCATTTTATAAAGCGGGTAAATATCTTGCGGTACATGATATATTTCCTGGTGCCGCACACAAATGGCTGATGTTAAAAATGAAAAACCTGTTTAGTATTACAGATGAAACTGTATTAAAAGTTTACCAGGAACTTATAAAAAACAGTGACCCCTTTTTTAACAGATGGGCAGTAACAGCTTTACTTAATTGGAACAACCAGGAAGTACCTGAAAATATTTTGCATCTGCATGGTACTCATGATAAAGTGCTTCCATATAAATATGTAAAAAGTGATTATACTATAAAAAGAGGAGGTCATTTTATGGTAATGGAACAGGCTGCTGAAATATCAAAAATTCTTAAGGGAGTTCTTACAGGTAGTAATATAAATCCTTCAATTCTTGCATCATCAACCAATCGCTTTGAGGATTGCTTTCAAGAATAAAAAACCACAGGTAAAGCTGTGGTTGTTAAAAATAAGGGTATTTATTTAGAAAGTGTATCGAACGGCCAATCCGCCCCAGCCGCCTTCAAAATAATTGTAGCCAACAAAATTGAATGAAGGCTGCCAGTCGAGACTCATATTAATCGGAGCACCTTTAAATTTATAATCAAGACCCAGTACACCGTCAATACCAATGGCTACACCGGAATTCCTGTCTGGGTTTTCTTTTTTCCAGGTATCGTTCCAAACAGCAATGTGCGCACCGGGGCCAACGTACCATTTCAGGCCTTCAGCACCTTCTATATTGCCGTGTATCTCGTACAAGCCGGTAAGCCTGAAACCGTCTGAATAGAAATAACCCAAGCCCTCAAGTGCCTTATTTGGTGCGATAAAACTTTTTAGACTTACAGCACCCGGATAAAATTTAATACCCAATGCGGTTTGATAACTGCTGCTTGTGTTTTGTGCTTTTGTGTTAAGGGCTACGATACAAATAATTGTTGCCAGAAATACTTTTTTCATCATTTATTTTTTTTACGTTGGTAAAAAATCGTGCCATTTTTTAAAATTCTTAGAAAGTGTAGCGCACTGCAACACCGCCATAGGCAGGAGTAAAACCTGCGGATCCTGCAAGTGTAACTGATGGCTGCCAGTCAACACTTACGTTAATTGGTATATTGGCGAATTTGTAATCAAGGCCAAGAATACCATCAATACCAAGGTCTGCTTTGCTGTTATAATCTTTTTGATAAGCATTTTTCCAGAAGCCAACGTGTACGCCGGGGCCAGCAAACCACGCAAGGCCATCAACATTTAAATTGTAAAAATTAAACTCGTACAAGCCGCTAACTCTAAAGCCTTTGTTCCAAACCGTAGCCTGCGCTTCAATATTATTGTTTTGGGTAAGAAATTTTTTATAAGTAATGGAATAGCCACCGGGTAATTTTATACCCATGGCTTGTTTGTATGTAGATTGCGAAAAACCAAATGCTGTAACTGCAGTAAAAAGGGTAACGATGATTATTTTTTTCATACTGCAAAGATTTGTTGTGAAACGAATCAATGCAACAGTATGTTATCAAATACTTGTTAAAGATTTTTAGTGCTTACTATGCTGGCATAATAATTAATTGGGTCGGTAATTTTTTTGAGCCATGCTGAAGTAAATCTATAAAGCATTTGTTGCGTCGCACACTGCAGCTGCAACAATACTATTGAACAATTCCAATGCGGTGCCGTTGTCGTTTTGCAGTGCTTGTTATTTATACCGCTTTATTGGCCTTGTAAGGCAGGTAGGCCCGCCACCACCTTTTACACTTATGTCTTCGCCTTTGTAAACAATTACTTTGCACCCGGCGTTTTCCAATGCAGCTTTTGTTTTGGGGTTACCATCTACCATCATGCAGATACGTGGTGCCAGCGCCAGTACATTGCATCCCATTGTTTCAAACTCTTCATCAGGCACTTCAATCAAGCAGTAACCGCGTTGCAATAAAAGATTACGGAAAGCAATGGGCATTAATGGTGAGTATACAACAGCAAGATCCGCATCAATAGGGCTAAGGATCGACATTAAATGAAACACATCTGAAGGGCCTTTATAATGTGGTAGCGGCACGGTAATTACTTCAACACTTAAGGGATTCAACAACAGTTTTAATTGTGCAATTCCTTCTTCGTTGGTGCGGTAGGTATGGCCAACAGCAAGTGTGTGTTCATCTAACCATGCAACATCACCACCCTCTATTGTACCTGGTGGCATTATGGTACCAAGCACCGGAATGCCAGCCGCTTCAAATGCCTTTTTTTCAGCCTGCGGTTCATGTGCTCTTGCAGCCTTGCCCATATTACAAATGATCATTCCTTTGTTCGTTGCAATGGCTGCATCGCGGCAGTAAATAGAATCTATGTTAACTGCATCATTAGTCGGCAGGTGAAATATCTCAACTTCATACTCATTTAATACAGACTCAAAAATTTCGTATTCAAGCAATGCATTGCTGAAATCGGGTTTGCTTAAATAGTTTAGATCTTTCCATTGTATTTCAATATGCGCATCGCTTATAAATGCATGCTGTGTATTTTTAATGAACAATGATTTAATTTTTCCTGTTTCAGAATGGCTGGTTAATTTCATTTGAATAAAAAGTTGTTTGACTTAATTGTAAATATTGATTATGCAGCCTGGTGTTGCCATAAAACAGAACGTACAAGTGAGTGACACAACAGGCGATGCTATGAAAAACTTTAGCCTGTAACATAAAATAATAAATTTAAACAGCTATAAGTCTTTTATAATTTTTTTTGTTTGTTCAATACGATATAAACATAGAAAGGGGTACCTGCAATTAAAAATATAAAGCCCCAGTAAACAATTTCCTGACCTGCACCGGCAATAGCCCACAGTGAAAATAAAAAAGCTAACGATGCCAGAACAATAATATGCAGCCATTTATTCTTACTTAAATACTCTTTGCTGGCTTTTCTTATTATTATATACGCTGCAGCGGATAAAAGATAAGGAAGTAATACTGTAAATGTAGATAGCAGGATTAAAAATTTAAACTGTTCTACAAGACCTTTTGTATAGTTCATGATCATAAGAACAGAGACCAGTACACTTGAAATAACGATACCGGCAGCAGGTATCCCTCTTTTATTTTCTTTGCCAAAAATAGTAGGAAATAATTTATCTTTTGCAATAGCAGAAGGTATTTGCCCCTGTATCAGTATCCAGCCGTTTAGTGCGCCAAATGCGGCAATGGCAACACCTGCGCTAACCCAGTAACGTGCATTACTACCCCAGATAATTACAGCAGCATCTGCAAATGGTGTAACCGAATGCTGCAGTATGTTTGAAGGGATCATTCCCATAACACTAATGCTGCCTGCTATGTAGATTACCGTAACGATAACTGTTCCCAGCATGGTGGCACGGGGAATTGTTTTTTCAGGGTTACTAACACTACCCGAAGGAATAGTAGCACATTCTAAACCAAGGAACGCATAAAATGTTAATGTAGCTGTTGCTGAAAGTGCCGAAAAGTTAGAAACGCCGCTTGTATTGAATTGATTAAAATTCTCGCCGTGCATAAAAAACAAACCACCAAAGGCAACGAGAAGCAAAGGGATTATTTTTAAACAGGTTGTAATCAATTGCAGTTTGCCCGATGTTACAATGCCCAAGGTGTTGATCCATGTAAGCAACCAAATAGCACTTAAGCCGGTAAGTACCGCAGCCACCGCATTCGTTGCAAGTACAGGAAAAAAAGTACTTAATGCGCTTACCAGCGATACTGCAATTGCTGCATTGGTGCACCATACAGAAATCCAGTAACCCCATGCAACCAGGAATCCGGTAAAATCTCCAAAAGCTTTGTAGCAGTAAGCATACGGGCCACCATCTGCATTCGGCATCAACTTGCTTAAATTGCTGAAAACTTTTGCCAGTACAAATGCGCCAACCGCAGAGAATAACCAGCCCAGGATACTAATGCTGCCGTATGCCGCCAATGCGGCGGGCATTAAAAAAACACCTGCACCAATCATGTTGCCTGCAACAAGTGATGTACTGGTCCATAAGCCCAACTTATTTTTTGATGAGGAAGATTCAGGCATGCTGTTATGATTTTTAGAACCGGTGGGTAAGATACAATTTTAAAATTCCTGTAAGAAGTTTAGTACATGTTTTGAGCCAGGCTGAAGAATAAATATGATGCTTTTGTTGCGTCGCACACTTGTACTTTCGGAACGTTTTTGAATTGTGGTTCAAAAGTTCACAAGTTCTAAAGGTTTACACCTTTTCTTTGCTTCTAATTACTATATGTACTTGTAAAACCGTGAACTTTGCAAGTGCTGCATTACATTCCGAACGGACAAGTGTGCGGTGCAACGGCAGCTGATAAAAGAAATAAAGCCCGGCTCAAAAAGAATTGCCAAAAAATATCTGCCGTATATAGCATTGAATAAAATGATTTGCCCAAATGGTATTAAACCCCCAATTTTGCCGCCACTTATGCAAGATGTTCAGCCGGTTTATTCATTTTTAGGGCAAAAAAAAAATATTGTTTTAACCACACATCAAAAGCCAGACGGGGATGCGATGGGTGCTTCACTGGGCTTGTATCATTTTCTTAAGGAACTGGACGAACAAGTTACAGTTATAGTTCCAACGAACTGGGCGGGTTTTCTTGATTGGATGCCGGGAACTGACAAAGTAATAAACTACGAAGACAACCGGGAAGAGGCAGAACAGATTATTTATAATGCAGACTTGTTATTTTGCCTGGATTTTAATGCCATGTACCGAACCAAACACATGGAAAGAATTTTAACAGAAATATCTTGTATAAAGATTCTGTTGGATCACCACGAACAACCGCAGGAAGATGCTTTTGATTACGGAATAAGTGATGTTGCTAAAAGCTCTGCAAGTGAAATTGTATATGATTTTATAGCCAACTCACCTTACAAGCATATTTTGAATAAGGATATTGCGACTTGTCTTTATACAGGTATTATGACCGACACAGGCTCATTTCGTTTTACCATTGCAACAGCAAATGTGCACAGGGTTGTGGCAGATTTGAAAGACACTGGAATTGATCATAGCGTAATCTTTGAGAATATATATGATAATTTTTCAGAGAACCGTCTGCGGTTTATTGGCAACGCTTTATTAAACAGGTTAGAAGTATTGTATGAGTACAATACTGCATTGATGGTGATTTCTAAAAAAGACATTCTTAAATACCAGATTAAAACCGGTGATACTGAAGGCCTTGTAAATTATCTGCTAACAATTGAGGGCGTACGGCTTGGGGCTTTATTGATAGACAGGAGTGAGGAACGGAAATGGAGCTTCAGAAGTAAGGGTAACTTTGATGTAAATGTTTTCGCAAGAAACCATTTCGAAGGTGGTGGACATAAAAATGCTGCGGGTGGCAGAAGTTCTGGCTCTATAGAGCAAAATGTAATAAAATTTAAAGAAGTAATTCAGCAATACGAACAACAATTACAATAATAAAAAATGAAAAAAATCCTCTTAGCTGCAGCAGCAGCTCTTTCTTTGGCAGCCTGCCAACAGGTTAATTACGAAAAGGCACCTTCCGGTCTGGCATACAAAATATTCCCGGGAAAAGGTGGCGACTCAGTTAAAGTTGGTGAATTTGTGAAATACAATGTAGAATATTTGTTAACCGGAAGAACTGGTAAGGCAGATAGTGTTCTTCAAACCACATATGATAAAATGCCCGGTTTTGGTCAGGTTGATACCGGTGCCCGTGCAGCTTACAGCATTTTAGAAATCATGACAAAATTAAGGACAGGGGATAGTGCTGTTGCAATACTTAATTCAGATACCTTAAAGAAGAAGAACCAACTGGATCCTAATGACAGTATAGTTTTCACAAAAGGAAGTTCTATACTATGTAAAATAATGATCCTGAAAACTTTTAAAAATCAAACTGATATAATGGCCGAATATCAGAAGGAAATGGAACTTGAAAATAAAAGGGAAACAAAGTCTGTTGAGGATTATATGGCACAAAAAGGAATAAAAGGTATTAAAACTAAAAGTGGTGCCTTTGTATTAATCGAGAATCCTGGCGATACTACTAACAAAGCTGATTCAGGAAAAATTGCGGCTGTTAAGTATAAAGGATATTTACAGTCTAACGGCAAAGTGTTCGATACAAATTTTGATTCAACCAATGGTCATGGTACAGATCCTTATCCGGTATTAGTAGGAACACGCTCCGTTATAACGGGTTGGGATGAAGCATTACCTTATTTCGGAAAAGGTGGAAGTGGTAAAATATTTGTGCCAGCCTTCCTGGGTTACGGCCCTCAGGCTTCCGGTGAAATACCACCAAATTCAAATCTTGTATTCGAAGTACAGATCGTGGATGTAAAAGAAGCACCGCCTGCCGCCAAAAACGCCATTCCTGGCTTTGAACAACCTTCAAGATAATTTTACAGATTTTTAAAAAAGCTACCATTTTATGGTGGCTTTTTTTTGATTAAAATTTTTCGCATTGTAAGATACGGGTATTGAATTATACTGGTTAAATCCACATTTTGTGTACAACGTTAAAGAAACTGAAAATCATTTCAGTAGTTATCAAGCCTTGTTAATAAGTAAAATAAAAAAAAATTCTTTTCTTTTGGTTATTCGGTGAATTTACCGACCTTCGCCGTCCGAAAAAAAATGTTATGGCAAGAGTATGTCAGGTTACAGGAAAAAAGCCGATTACAGGTAACACCGTATCGCATTCGAATATCAAAACCAAGCGCAGGTTTTTACCAAACTTACAAACCAAGCGCTTCTTTTTTGCAGAAGAAGACCGTTGGGTAACTATAAAAGTTTCCACTGAGGCTATACGTACCATTAATAAAAATGGATTGGCCAGCGTTATTAAAGGCTTAAGGGCTGCAGGAACTAAAATCTAAATTGATCAAAAAAAGTAAATTGCTCACAAAATGGCAAAGAAAGGCAACAGGGTTCAGGTTATAATGGAATGTACCGAGCATAAAACAAGTGGTTTGCCGGGAACCAGCCGTTACATTACCAAAAAGAACAAAAAAAATACTCCGGAACGTTTGGAGTTAAAGAAGTATAACCCGATAATGAAAAAAGTAACCGTTCATAAAGAGATAAAATAATTGAACCATGGCAAAAGCAGCTTCAAAAAACGCTAAGATTAAAGATATAAAAGCTTCTGCAGAAGCAAAAAACTGGACTAAGGTAATTAAACCTGTTCGCAGTGCGAAAACAGGAGCTTACTCTTTTAAAGAAGCAATTATACACAAAGACAAAGTGAAAGATTATTTGTCTGGTAAATAGTTGATTAAAGAGTATTAATATATTTAAAAGCTGTTCTCATTTTTGGGGCAGCTTTTTTCTATTGTTCTATGTAAACTGATTTTTGTACCCGGCTAATTAGTATTATTCAGCTTTTCTTGCGTCGCACTCTTTTACAGTTGAATATCTTTGAGCAATTGGCACCGGAAAAATGTAATTTTTTTTGGATGAACTTAGTAACTGGTGCTAAAGTTTATAAGAATACCGAACGTACAAGTGCGCGACGCAATAAATGCTAAATCATTGAGATGCTGTTTGGTTAATAATAATATTATAACGGACTTTCACAATTAAAAATTTTTATATGAGCTTTTTTGGAAAACTGTTTGGTAAAAAAGAAAAAGAAAGTTTAGATGAAGGGTTACAAAAAACACGAGAAGGCTTTCTCTCGAAAATTACAAAAGCAATTGCAGGTAAAAGTACAGTTGATGAAGAAGTACTCGATAAGCTGGAAGATGCATTGGTAAGTGCAGATGTAGGAATTGATACTACTATTGCCATTATAGAAAAGATTGAGAAAAGAGTAGCCCGTGATAAATATATTAATACAGCCGAACTGAATAAAATATTACAGCAAGAAATACAGGACATGCTTGCTGACGCAGCGGATAATAATTATAAAAACTTTGAATTACCAGCATCAACAAAACCATATATCATTCTGGTTGTAGGCGTAAATGGTGTAGGAAAAACCACTACAATAGGTAAGCTGGCTAACAATTATAAAGTAGCAGGGAAATCTGTATTGCTAGGTGCTGCAGACACATTTCGTGCTGCGGCAGTTGACCAGCTAACCATCTGGAGTGAAAGGGCCGGAGTACCAATTGTAAAACAGGCTATGGGCAGTGACCCTGCTGCGGTTGCATTTGACGCTGTACAAAGTGCTGTTGCAAGAGGAACAGATGTAGTAATTATTGATACTGCTGGCCGCCTGCACAATAAAGCCCACCTTATGGATGAGCTTACTAAAATAAAACGGGCAGTAACAAAGATTATTCCCGATGCCCCACATGAAGTATTGCTGATACTGGATGGCTCTACCGGCCAAAATGCATTAGAACAAGCCAAACATTTTACTGCTGCTACCGATGTAACAGCAATGATTATTACAAAACTCGATGGCACTGCAAAAGGCGGTGTAGTACTCGCCATTGCAAATCAATTTAAAATACCCGTAAAATATATTGGCGTTGGCGAAAAAATGACTGACCTCATTGTATTTAACAAACATGAATTTGTTGATTCTTTATTTAATCTTGAAAATAAACAATAAACGTTTTTTTGTAGTTTAATCAAAATTTAATGTCGCTGCCACATTCATAAATTTTCAAAAGAAAACTGCCTTGTTTTAAAACTTTTCTATGCTGAGTTCATAATAATTAGATTATTAAATGAGTTCTTCTCAATTTTCAGGATTAGTATTTTTTATTTTTTTTGAACAATAATTCAGTTGCCTGAATGCATATTTGATGAATTTGAAAAAGATATACATTTATGGTCTTACAGTCAAAATCACCTAATAAAAACATTCTAAAATCTTTAAACCTAAATTTAAATGAAGATCAATTTAAAAGCGCTTGTTTCAGGCGTAGTGCTAACTACTGTTCTTTTCTCCTGTCAAAAAGAAAATAAAACACAGACCACAGTTACAGACAATAATGCGGTTCCTGCTGAAGTAATTAACCAGATACAATCTCAGGGTTTCAGCACCGAAGGCGTTGTAAAAGTTAACGGCGGCTATAGGGTTGAGAACGACATATTTTTATCTGATGAAGCTTTGAAAAGCCCCGCTATCGGCCCCATTTTAAGGGTTGGCGATGAAGAGCAGTATCACACAACAAATCTGGTAACAGGTTTACCTCGTGTAATTACAATTTCTATTTCCGGACTTTCTACTGTATTTCAAAATGGCCTTGATATAGCCGTTTCAAGGTATAATGCATTGGGTATGCGACTTACTTTTCAAAGGGTAGCCTCTGGTGGCAATATTCAAATTGTAGGTGCAGATCTTGGTGGTGGTGGTGTATTAGGCCAGTCTTCTGGTTTCCCAACTTCAACTGGTAATCCTGCTTCACCTATTACATTAAATAACCGTGCCGGTGCATTTGGTTCAAACCCTAATGTAAACTGGGTTGCTACCGTTATTGCACATGAAATGGGCCATACAATTGGTTTTCGTCATACCGATTACAAGAACCGTGCTTATAGCTGTGGGGGCTTTAAATCAAACGAAGGCACTGCAGGTGTTGGCGCTATCTGGATTCCGGGCACTGCCAGAAATGGAGATCCAAATAGCTGGATGCTTGCCTGCACAGATGGAAGCGATCGTCCATTTAACGCAAACGATGTTATAGCACTTAATTATTTATACCATTAATCAAAAAGACTGTAAGTAATCAATAACCCCGCTCAATAGCGGGGTTATTGATTTTTTGTAACGGGCAGAATAATTACTATGAAGCTTTTCTTGCCACGCTCGTTTCACAGTTCCTCTTTCATGGCAGCATTTAAGCGAAGTGTGGCAGCTGAACAGAATTCATTTTATGGTTCCATCGTGAGCAGCAAAACGTTATTCAATAGCAATGAATAAAGATTTTTAAATCTCTGCAAACTTAATCCTGACAGGCTCTGCAAAGCCTGTGATAATATTTGAATACTGTATTTAGCTTTTAGCCTCACCAACGAATTATTGAACAATACTCAAGCCTTGTAATATTAAAAAGTTTTTTAACATACCTGTATACTCCATAGTTTAAAATACTATTTTTCATTCAGGCATTATTCAATATCATTGCACGGTTTTTTATAACGCTATTTATACCATTTTTTTTGATCTTGCTAAAGAGAGCAATTCAGTAAGGTTGTGAGAAGCAATAGCAGTTTCATTAACATACTGTAAGCGTGGCTAAAAAAAATTGTTGTAACAAATAAACTTAATTACGAAATAATAACTAAAATGAAAAAAGCTTTATTCATCATTACATTAATCTGTTCTGCATCTTTTCTTAAAGCACAAAAAACAACTGTTTGGGCATCTGGCGGTGTAACGCTGTCCTCTTTGTACGAAACTTACAACAGCAATAAAAGTTTAAGAATAGGGCCTGAAGTTGTTTTGTCGCTCAGGGCAAATTATCCGGGTAACTGGGGTTACGAAACAGGTATTTATTATGCATCTAAAGGCACTAAGTTTAATACTGCAGGCCAATCAGTGCATCTGGATTATGCAGGTGCCTATTTCAATGTGCTTTATGATTTCCCCTTAAAAAGCGATGATGATTTTTTTGTGGCTCCAGGTATTTTTCTTGCTGATGCTGTAAGTGGTAAGATCAAATACACAGATTCTGTAACCTCTAAATTAGATTTTGGCGGAGCATGGAAAAGTTTCGATGCGGGTGTTAATATAAGAGTAGGTTACGTTATTAATAATACGGTAACTATTGGTGCTCATTACGATATTGGTGTGTTTAACATATACAACTCTACCGACTTTCGCGGAAGAAACAATAAGGGAAGAAGTTCTTCGGCGGCTGTAGATTTTTCTGTAAATCTTAGTAAATTGATTGGTAAAAAATAATTCAAGTTTTTTATTCTGTAGGTGCCTGCTGATAATTAAGCAGGCATTTTTATTTTATATAAGCCCTTTCACCAAATAGTAAACTGCCAATGCGTACCATATTGCTGCCCTCGTCTATCGCAATTTTATAGTCGCTGCTCATGCCCATCGAAAGTGTTTGCATTGAATAAAGTGGCTGAGCATATTTGTCAAAAAACGATTTTAAATAATGAAATTCATCTTTTATTTTTTCCTGATCTTCAGTAAAAGAAGCCATACCCATTAGCCCGCTTATTTTTACATTATTTAATTGCATGTCCGGTAATTGGTTTATTGTAGTATCAAGTTCATCTTCATTAAAACCAAATTTTGTTTCTTCCTGTGCAATATGTACCTGAAGTAAACAATCAATAATGCGATTGTTTTTCAGCCCTTGTTTATTTATTTCGAGTAAAAGTTTTAAGCTGTCAACACCATGAATAAGATGTATAAACGGAGCAATAACTTTTACTTTATTGGTTTGTAAATGACCAATAAAATGCCAGCGGATATCTGCAGGCAATTCTTTTTGTTTTTCTGAAAGTTCCTGTATGTAGTTTTCTCCAAAATCGCGTTGCCCGAGATGATAAAGTTCGAGTATATCTTCAATTGGTTTTGTTTTGCTTACGGCAACAAGTACTACATTTTTCTGTTTTAGTTCGTCTGCCAACGTTAAATACAATTCACTGTTAACCGCCATCTTCAAATTTTTGTAAAGATAATAATACGCTGATGAAGAGTGGAATTAGTGAACCCACGCTGCCATGCTTCCCAAAAGTACAAGTGAGTGACACAACAGGAGATGCTATGTAATACAAATGCGGGGATCAAAATCTTTCTTACTTATCAACTCAATACATCAGCAAACTCTGGCTTTTTTTTGAATACCGATCTTGCAAAAGGGCAAAGCGGAACGATCTTTATGTTATTTGTTCTTGCATATTCTACAGCTGCATGCACTAACTGGTAGCCAACATTCTTTCCGCGCAATTCATCACTAACTTCTGTATGTTCAATTACCATTTTGGTTGGTGCAGCTATTGAATAAACCAATGCTGCAAGTGGCTCACTTTCTTCGCCAACAAAGAACATGCCTCTGTGCTCGTTATCTTTTTGTTGAATCAGCATTTAAAAGTTTTATATTTTGAAGAAGATTTTCTTTTTGTAAAGAAAATAGCACATGCCCCATTCCAGCGAAAAAATACATAGCGATGAAATAATATTGCTTAACATTTCGGGTGTATGAATAAAGCCCAGTAAGCCATTACTGATGGCACTTATATATTCATTAAACCAGCGTGAAGCAACGATTTCGAAGAACAGGTAAATGAATAAAGAATTCATTCCAACGATTGTAAAAAACTTTAAATATTTTCTGTGATCAAGCAGGTCTATCCACCAGTAACAGGTTGACAATCCCAGTAAACACCAGCCCAGTGATGCAAATGTAAATGAGCTTGTAGCAATACGTTTAATAATGGGGGTAATGCCTGCAAGATCTAACCCATAACCGATTGCAAGGCAAAGAATACTGGCAGCTAGCATATATTTTAGTTTATTTTTTGCTGACCCCAATAATAGTTTGCCAACCAATGCCCCGGCAATTGTATGAACCGCCGTAGGTATACAATTTATAGCTACCCAGCCGCCGTCGTTTATTTTATTCATAAGCAACAGATCAACGTAATTACCAAAGTTGTGCTGGTCAGTAAAAGGCTGATCGAAACCAGGAACATTGGTGAACCTGTACAACACTTCAGTAAGCAGTAGTAAGCCAATGCATACGAGTATCTGTGCCGTGTTGCTCCATTCAAAAATCAGGAAAGCAACAAGCGTAGTAAACGAAAGCTGTGTAAGTACATCCCACAGTTCAAATGATAAACCCGAAGGCCGCACAGCGTAATCCAGCACACCCCAGAAAAATAACCAGGCACAGCGCTTTAATATTTTTCTGAACGATTGGCTCCATGTTACGCCCTGTTCTTTTTGTTTGTGCAATGAATAGGCCATGGCGGTTCCCGCCATAAACATGAAGCCGGGTTGAATAAGATCCCAGAAACGCAGGCCGTTCCAGGGATGGTGAAAGAACTGTAAAAAAACTCCGTTTAAAAAATTTCCTTCGGTTGCTTTAAAAAAATGCTCATACAAGCCCGTACTTTCAAGCGCTAAAAGTACCATGATAAAACCCCGCATAAAATCTAATGACTGTAAACGTTTTATTGCCGGGTTGTTTGAAATGATTGCTGGCATGGGTTAATTGTTTTAATAAGATACAAAATAGGTTATTTTACCATTTGTTTACAAACCTGAACAATCGTTTGCGTTTTTTATGGGGTTTAAAAAGACTTTGTTACAGGCTTTTGTATTTCATGGGATCATCGTTGTGTCACTCACTTATACGTTCTGAAATGCTGTTCAGCAAAGCACTTGCGGGTATAAACACTGTACAAAAAAATAAAGTTGAAAAATATTTTTTGTTCAATCCAAAATTCTGTTTCATATTCGCACAGCAATGCTGAAAGTAAAATTAAATATTCATTGGTGGTGGCATACAAACTCCGGTCGGGGCTTGTAGTGGCATTGCCAGTACTGAATAATAAAAATATTCAAAAGCCTCGATTTAACATCGGGGCTTTTTGTTTGTATACTACCAGCCTCTAACGGAGAGTTGAAGAAAGTGCAGGCTGAAGTATAATAGCAGCAATGCAGATGAACGGACTGCGACGCAACGAAGTTGAAGGAAGAACAAAAGCCGGAGTCAAAATAAAATATAACACAATCAAAAAAAGTCCCATTCAGGATTTAGGTTTCAAATGAAAAAAATCAAGATCAAAACAACTTACAAAAAAATGCTCTCGGATATCTACACACCTGTGGGTATTTACCTGCGGCTGCGCGACAGGTTCAGAGACACTGTTCTGCTTGAAAGCGCTGATAACCGTGCAGTAGAAAACAGCTATTCTTTTATTGGCATTAACGCCATTGGTGGCATGGAGATTTCGGGTTATGAGTCTATTGAATATAAAATGCCTGGTTACAAACCTGAAAAGCAAAGTATAAAAAATATACAGGATGTGCCGCAGATTTTGTGGGCATTTATGAACCGTTTTGAGATAGAAGCCACAAATGATAAGGAGGTAAAGCTGGCGCAGGGGTTATATGGTTATACTACATACGATGCGGTGCAGTTTTTTGAAACCATTAAATTGAAAAGCAATAAAGCAACTCCGGAAATTCCGTTGATGCGTTATCGCCTTTACCAATATGTAATTGTGATCAATCATTTCAAAGATGAAATGTATTTGTGCGAAAACCAGATTGATGGATTGGAAAGTGACATTACCACTGTTGAATCACTGATAAAAAGTAAAGATGTACCCACTTATCCTTTTAAAATTCAGCTTGATGAAGTAAGTAATATCAGCGATGATGGTTACAGAGAAATGGTACAGAAAGGTATTGCAAGTTGTTTGCGTGGCGATGTTTTTCAAATTGTGTTAAGCAGAAGATATCAGCAAAAATTTATTGGCGATGAGTTTAATGTATACCGTGCATTACGTAGTGTAAATCCTTCGCCTTACTTGTTTTATTTTGATTACGGCGATTATAAATTAATGGGTAGCAGCCCCGAAAGTCAGCTCATCATCAAAAACGGAAAAGCAATCGTACACCCGATTGCAGGCACTTTTAAACGCACTGGTAATGATGAAAAAGATGAACAGCTTGCAGAAGCATTATTGAATGATGCAAAAGAAAATGCAGAGCATACCATGCTTGTTGATCTTGCACGAAATGATCTTAGCCGCTGCTGCGATAATGTAATCGTAAATCATTACAGGCAGGTACATTATTACTCTCATGTAATACATCTCGTGAGCGAAGTAAGTGGCAATGTTGGCCCAAACGCAAATCCTTTTGAGTTGTTGGCGCTCACCTTTCCACAAGGTACTTTGAGTGGCGCACCAAAGTTTAAAGCCATGCAACTGATCGATAATTATGAACCAACAGTGCGTGGGTATTATGCAGGCTGCATTGGCTTTATGGGTTTTGATGGCACCTGCAACCAGGCCATTATGATCCGCACTTTCTTAAGCAAACAAAATACGTTGCACTACCAGGCAGGCGCAGGCATTACGGCAAAGTCAGTTCCTGAAACTGAGTTGCAGGAAGTGAATAATAAACTCGGCGCTCTAAAGAAGGCAGTTGATATGGCTGAAACCCTTTGATAAAAGGAATTTGGAATTGGTAATTTGGAATTAAGTAATTTTTTTGAACCAAACAATTGTGCATGCATGATACATCGTTGCGTCGCACTCTTGTACTGAAGAATATATTATGAGCAATCCTCTCCGCATACTTGTTTTCGATAACTATGACTCGTTCACATACAATCTTGTGCACCTGGTAGAAAAAATTTTGCACTATAAAGTAGAAGTACACCGAAACGACCAGATAACATTAGAGAAAGTAAAAGAATATGATAAAATAATTTTATCACCCGGCCCTGGTATTCCGGAAGAAGCAGGTTTATTATTGCCTTTAATAAAAGAATACGCCGGCAGTAAATCCATACTGGGGGTATGTTTGGGTCACCAGGCAATCGGACAGGCGTTTGGTGGAACACTTAGTAATCTAACAAGTGTATTTCATGGCGTGGCAACACCGATACAAATCAAAAGTAACAGATCAAAAGTTGAATA
Organism: Chitinophagaceae bacterium UBA4407; assembly: GCA_002390845.1. Lineage (GTDB taxonomy): Bacteria > Bacteroidota > Bacteroidia > Chitinophagales > Chitinophagaceae > Limnovirga. The sequence goes on from DGQT01000020.1 coordinate 18,469, forward strand.
CGATCTTTTTGACGGCTTGCCTCAAGAATTTGAAGTAGGTCGTTATCACTCGTGGGTGGTTGACAGAAACGGATTTCCCGATGAGTTAGAAATTACTGCTGAAGATGACACAGGTTTTATTATGGCATTACAACATAGAACTTATGATATACAAGGTGTGCAGTTTCATCCAGAGAGTGTGCTAACACCAAGTGGTGAAGCTATTATGAGAAATTGGTTAAAAATATAATTCAACATAATTCGTGTCAATTAGTGTAATTCGTGAACAATGAAAAAGATATTACAATACTTATTTGAGCATAAGACCCTTTCGAAAGAAACAGCGAAAGAAGTTCTTTTGAATATTAGTAAAAGCATGTACAACGACCATGAAGTAACAGCCTTCATTACCGTATTCCTGATGCGCAGCATAACCATTGAAGAACTGCAGGGCTTTAGAGATGCATTGCTGGAGCTCTGTGTAAAAGTTGATCTAAATGGTTATAAAACAATGGATATTGTAGGCACGGGTGGCGATGGAAAAAATACTTTCAATATCTCAACACTTAGTTGTTTTATTGTTGCGGGTGCCGGGCAAAAAGTTGCTAAACATGGCAACTATGGTGCATCTTCCATAAGCGGTGCCAGTAATGTGATGGAGCAGCTTGGGTATAAATTCAAAAGCGATAATGAAGCATTGGAAAAAGAAATTGAATTTGCCAATATTTGTTTTCTGCATGCACCCATCTTTCATCCGGCATTAAAAACAGTTGGGCCTATCAGAAAGAATCTTGGGTTAAGAACTTTTTTTAATATGCTCGGCCCAATGGTTAATCCTGCATCACCGGCGTATCAGTTAGTTGGGGTATATAATTTAGAGATGGCAAGAATTTATAATTACCTGTTACAACAAACAGGAAGATCATTTACTATTATTCACGGTCTTGATGGCTATGATGAAATCTCTTTGACAAACGATACAAAAGTCATTACCAAAGAAGGCGAAAAGATCATGACGCCCATTGAATTGGGTAAACGTATTGTTTCAGCAGAAGATATTCTTGGCGGCAATACAACAGAAGAAGCGGCAAGCATTTTTACGAAGATCATTAAAGGAGAAGGTAGCTGGGCACAGAATGCTGTTGTGCTTGCCAATGCATCAATGGCATTGCATTGCACAGGCGAATACAAAACATACGATGATGCTTATCATGCAGCAGTTGATAGTTTGGAAAGTGGCAAAGCTTACGATAGCCTGAAAAAATTAATAGAACTACAGTAATAAGTTATAAGTAATGAACATACTCGATAAGATAGTAGCGTATAAGAAAGAAGAAGTCAAAATTCAGCAAGCAAAAGTTTCTGTTGAGGAATTGAAACAAACTGAATCATTTGCAAGAAAAGCTTTATCGCTGCGTGAATTTTTATCAGACGAAACAAAGACTGGCATTATTGCAGAGTTCAAACGAAAATCACCATCAAAAGGAGTTATTAATGGCAATGTTGATGTAGTAAAAGTTACCAATGCTTATTCAGTATTTGGCGCTTCTGGGTTATCAGTATTAACTGATGAAAATTTCTTTGGCGGCAGCAAAGAAGATCTAATAAAAGCAAGAGTACACAATACGCCTGTTCTTCGCAAAGATTTTATGATTGACGAATATCAGTTCTATGAAGCTAAAGCAATTGGTGCAGATGTGATCTTATTAATTGCCGCTTGTTTAACGCCAACACAGGTAAAAGAATTTGCTGCTTTATCAAAAGAGCTTGGTTTGGAAGTGTTACTCGAAATTCACAACGAAGATGAACTTGCACATATTTGTGATGATATAGATTTTGTTGGTGTAAACAATCGCAACCTTAAAACGTTTGAAGTAGATATCAATACATCATTGCAATTGTTTCCGCACATTCCAAAGGTTAAATTGGCTATTGCAGAAAGTGGCATCACTGATGTTGATACAATTGTTATGTTGAAAAAGGCCGGGTTTAAAGGTTTTTTGATAGGAGAAAATTTTATGAAAGAACAAGATCCTGCTGCTGCATTTGAAAATTTTTCTAAAGAGTTGCAACAGAAAACTATCTGATATAATAAAGTTGTTTCACTATGCCGAATAGCGAACAAGGCGTACAAGTGAGTGACACAACGAAAGTCTAATAGTAGTAATAAAGGCGGAAAAAAAATTATAACAGCTAAAGAAGAAAATATGAATATAAAAGTTTGTGGTATTACGCAGTTAAAACAATTGCAGCAACTCGATGCATTGGAAATCGATTTTGCAGGAATGATTTTTTACAAAGGTTCGCCAAGATATATTGGTGACAAGATCTCAAAAAAAGAAATTAAGTCCGCAGATTTCGACATTAAGAAAACCGGTGTATTTGTAAACCAGGGATATGATGAAATAATGAAAGCTGTTGAAGATTACGACCTGGATGTGGTTCAGTTACATGGCGATGAAACTCCTGAATTATGCGAACAGATTTCAGAAGAAACTGAACTGATAAAAGCATTTAGAATTGTTACAAACCCGCAAACCAATATTGATGAATTGATACAAGATTACGATGATGTTTGCGATTATTATCTCTTCGATACAGCCGGGCAAAAAGATTCGTTTGGCGGCACCGGCAAACAGTTTGATTGGGCATTGATTGCAAAAAGTAAAATTGAAAAACCTTTTTTTCTAAGTGGTGGTATCGGCCCCGCAGACGCTGAAAAAATAAGCAAGTTTAAGCATCCGGATTTTTATGCCGTAGATATCAATAGCATGTTTGAAACCTCACCCGGAGTAAAGGATATGGCAAGAGTGTTGCAGTTTAAACAGGCGCTCAAATTATATAAGCGGGGGTAAGAATTATGAGCCAGGCATTTGTATTTCATGG
>DGQT01000081.1 GCA_002390845.1 Chitinophagaceae bacterium UBA4407
ATGGGGAATTGTACGGTTGGATGATGAATGAGCTTTTAGCGACGGGTAGATTTAGAAGATTTTTTTTGTGGGGACACTAACCAGAGCTCAGATTTTCTATTCATCATAAGCGTCACATTTTCTGAACATCATAAATTGTTTAAGTCCTTGAAAGTTGCTGTTCATTTTCCATGATTTTGCATATTCGGTTATCTCGGTCAACCCTTCACCCCAATGTTCATTGTTAAAAAGACATTCTCCTATGATTGTTCCATCTGCTTGTTTAAAAATATAAAGTTTGAGCCAATTAAATTTGTTTGATGTCAGCTTGTTTTTCAATTTGTCTTTGACAACTTCAAAAAATGGTTCGTTTTGAGGTTGTTCGTTCCATCGTCCTTGAAGGGTAAGATTACCTAATTTAGGATGCCAGAGAACTTCTTTATTATTAATCATTGTAGAAAAGTCCAAGTCAGAATTATGGCTGTCGGAGAAGCTATCAATTATCGGCAGAAAAGTCGTATTAATATAATTGTCTAATACAGAATTTATTTTGTCTTGAATTGTTGTTCCAATGCCTACTATATTTTCTTTAATTCCATTAGGAAAATACTTAGGTTGAATTGTCAAAACCATTAAATGTAAGATACTCGGATGATCATTTGGATTCTCAATAATAACAGTCGCAATTTCGATTTCAGAGTTAACGACTAATGCAAGATATTGAGGATGTCTGTCAATCTGGTAGCCCAATTGACTAAGTCTATTTCTTAACACTTCAAGCAAATACGAATTATTGTCAATAGGTGTTCCTTCTTGTCTGTTACCTTCGTTGCTTTTAGAAAATTTCTTTTGGAAAAAGTCAAATAATCCCATTTCTTGTCTGTCTATTATGTTTTTTAAACCTACACCAACTCAAAAATATGCGAAAGTTTGTAACAAAACTTTCGCATATCTGCCCACATAAGCTGTATTTAAAAAACTCCGTAATCTATGCATCGATAAAAGCCCAATTCATAATCCAACCGTACAAGTGTGCGACGCAACAGGCGATCACCAAAGAACCTTTTGCCCGGCTCAAAAAATTATTTACCAAACTTTTTCTTTAATGCGCTTAATGCATCGGTAACATTGAGTGTGCTTAAATCTTCGGGCTGCTTTGCTTTTGGCTGAAATTTATTGTTCGTGTTTTGCGGTTTAAAATTACCGCTGTTTCGTGCGGGCATTTGCTGCGTTTGTTTAATGGAAAGCGCAATGCGTTTGCGGGGAATATCTACCTCGGTAACCTTTACCTGCACCTTATCGTTGAGCTTCAACACTTCGTTGGGATCGGTGATGTATTTGTGCGCAATTTCGCTTACGTGCACAAGGCCATCCTGCTTTACGCCAATGTCAACGAAAGCGCCGAAACGCGTTAAATTGGTTACTACGCCGGGCACCACCATGCCCACTTTTACATCTTCAATTTTATAAATACTGGCAAACTCAAATTGCTGTGCTTCACTGCGCGGATCGAGGCCGGGCTTCTTTAATTCGTTAAGAATATCTTTTATAGTAAGCTCGCCAATTTGTTCGGTTGCATACTTTTTTGCATCAATGTTTTTGATGATTGTTTCGTTGCCAATCAATGCCTGCACATTGGTGCCGGCATCTGCCGCCATCTTCTCTACAATGCTGTATGCTTCGGGATGAACAGCGCTTGCGTCGAGCGGGTTATTGCCTTCTTTTATGCGAAGAAAACCAGCGCATTGTTCGTAAGCTTTTCCACCAAGGCGGGCAACTTTCAGCAACTCTTTTCTGTCAGAAAACTTACCAATTTCGCTGCGGTGTTTTACAATATTTTCAGCCAGTGTTGTGCCGATGCCGCTTACATAGCTGAGCAAATGTTTGCTTGCCGTATTAAGATTTACACCTACCGCATTAACACAACTTACTACTGTTTGATCAAGCTTTTCCTTAAGGCGGCTTTGGTTTACATCGTGCTGGTACTGGCCCACACCAATGCTTTTGGGATCTATCTTCACCAGCTCGGCCAAAGGGTCCATTAAACGCCTGCCAATGCTTACAGAACCACGCACGGTAATATCCCGATCGGGGAATTCTTCCCTTGCAATTTCTGACGCTGAATACACCGAAGCGCCATCTTCATTCACCAAAAATATGGGCAAGCCAAGCTCCAGTTTTTTAATAAACTGTTCTGTTTCGCGGCCTGCAGTTCCATCGCCAATAGCAAAGGCTTCAATGTTATATTGCTTAACGAGTTCTTTAATTTTATATTCCGCATCATAGGCACGGTTGGCTTCGTGTACAAAGATTAGATCGGTCTTTTTTAGTTCGCCTTTTTCATCCAGGCAAACCACTTTGCAACCTGTTCTGTAACCCGGATCAATTGCCAAAATTCTTTTACTTCCCAATGGCGAACTCAACAGCAGTTGACGAAGGTTTTCTGCAAAAACATTGATGGCATCTTCATCTGCTTTTTGTTTTAACGTTGTACGGAATTCAGTCTCCAAACTTGGTTGCAGCAACCTGCGGTAAGCATCTTTAATCGCCTTGCGGATTTGATCGCCAGATGCACTCATGCCTTTGATGTACAACTGCCCAATCATCTCTAAAGCTTCTTCTTCAACCGGCGCAATGGACATGCGCAAAAAGCCCTCAAGAAAGCCACGCAGCACTGCTAAAATCCTGTGCGAAGGAATTTTTGAAACTGGCTCACTGAAGTCGAAATAGTCTTTGTATTTAATCCCTTCTGTTTCTTTATCTACAAGTACTTTGCTTTGCAGTGTGGCGGTGTCTTCAAACAGTTTGCGCATTTTTGCACGCACCTGCGCATCTTCATTTACCATCTCGGCAATAATATCTCTTGCGCCTTGCAGCGTTTCATCAGCCGTTTTTATATTATCGTTAATAAACGTAAGCGCTTCTGTGTTTACATCAATATTTTTTTGCTCAAGAATCAATAATGCCAGAGGTTCCAGTCCGTTTTCCCTTGCGATTAATGCCTTGGTTTTACGCTTGGGTTTATAAGGCAGGTAAATATCTTCCAGCTCTGCAATGGTAATGGCTTTGTTTAGTTTTTCCTGTAATGCGTCCGTCATTTTTCCCTGCTCGGTAATTGTTTTTTCAATCACAGCTTTGCGTTCGCTGAACTCTTTTAAAAACTTTGCTTCGTCCTGAATTTGCAGTATCTGCACTTCATCAAGATTGCCTGTTACATCTTTTCTGTAACGTGCAATAAACGGCACCGTAGCGCCTTCTGCAAACAAGCTCAATACTGCTTCTGCCTGAGCAGTTTTTATGTTTAGTTTTAATGCAATCGGCTGTGAAAAATCAGTCATACTGTTATTTTAAAATCGTAATATTTTGTACCGGGCGACAGAAATACTATGAAGCTTTCGTTGCGTCGCCCTCTTGTACGTTCGGTAATTCTCCTGAACAGAGGGCGGCGAAAGTAAAGGGTGGATTTGAAAAGAAAAAATTGATTAGCGATTCAATTTTCTGTAAATGGGGAAGAGTCTTTTATGCGTAATAATCAAACCAAATCTCTAATGACTTAAAACTCAAAACTTACAACTCAAGACTTTTTAATCATTCATCATCAAAAGTTTGGAGGGGTGTTTTTGGGCATAGCTGCGTATCATAGATTTAACCACTTCATTCTCGGGGTAATTGGTCAGGCGTTCTTTAAGCTTATTGATGTTTGTAAAATTGGTATTCTCCGGCAACAGACCCATGCCATAAAACTTCCCTTTTTCTACCAGCACACATGAGTATTTTTTTCCAAAATCTGCAGGTTCAAAAATGGCATAAGTATCCATTTTAGCCTGCATATCGGCCAAGGCATTTTGTACTTTCGAGTTGTAATCTTCCTTTTCAGGATACCCATCATCTTTGATGGCAGTTTTATCGAGAAAACATAAAGTTGGATGCAGTTCATGTTCCTTTACCAGTTTCCAAAGCATCCTGTGCGCATCGGTAAAAAGGTTAAAGGAAACAATCGGCTCAAAATATTTTCTTTTCTTATCTATCGCCAGCCGTTGAAAGCCACGGTTATCCTCAAAACTGTAAATGCCGTATAACTGTTCAAATCCTTTCTGGCTGATGTTATAAATTGGCCACAATCGTTTTATTTCTATGCTTTCTAAAATGCAGGCAGTGAACTCAGTCGGGCATTCTTTATACGTTACTGAATAAATATTCCGAAGAAATTCCTGGCGCTTCTTTCCTGCATTTAATCCTGTGAAATGGCTTACCACACGCTGTTTCAGGTTCTTAGCTTTGCCTACATAAATCACTTTATCCTTACTGTCGTGAAAGTAATATACGCCTGGCACATAAGGCAAGCCATTCACCTGTTCGTTGGGCAGGTTAGGTGGAAGAATCTGTTCCCGGTTCTCTTTCTTTAAAAAATCTTTAATCAGTTTTTCGCCACCCGCCTTTAAAATTTTATCAAACAAAATTGCGGTAGCATTGGCATCACCACCTGCACGGTGCCTGTTTTGAACAGGAATATCCAAAGCGCGGCAAATATGCCCAAGACCATATTTGGGCAAACCGGGAAAAGCTTTGCGGCTGAGTTTAAGTGTACAAAGTTTTTTGGGCGTCCATTCATACCCTGCTTCGCGCAGGTGATATTTTATAAAAGAGTAATCGAAGTTTACATTGTGCGCAATGAAAATCCTGTTGCTGAGAAGGTTAAAAATTTTATGCGCCACTTCATTAAAGGCTGGTGCAGCTTCGGCCATTTCGTTGGTAATTCCTGTAAGCTGTACAACAAAAGGCGGGATGGGGCAACCCGGGTTTATCAGTGTTTCATAACGGCCTTCAACTTCCTCACCATTGTACAGAACAATAGCAATTTCAGTAATGCCATTATCCGAAGGGTGGCTGCCAGAGGTTTCTATATCTACAATTGCATACATGAATTCAATTCAAAAATTTCGGTTCCAGGCTGTTGAATGCTCCTGCTTTTTCAAAAGTACAAGTGTGCGACGCAACTAAAGCTTAATCTTTGCTTAAGTGCCTGGCTAAAAATGTATTTAATTATTTTTTTGAGCCCGGCTAGTTGACTGTTGTTTCATCGTTCCTTGCGTCGCGCTCTTGTACAATAAAACTATATTCAGCAAAAGCCTCCCGTTTATTGCTATAAAAAATCTTTTCAGAACTGTAATATTTCTGGCAATAATGAGTCTTATATTAACAAAGATTAACCTTGACTATCAAAAATATTTCTACATTTACATCGCAAAAATATTCATCCATGCGCTATCTGATTATTATTTCTTTCACCATACTTTTTGCCGGTTGTGGACAAAAACTGGATGGCCTTAAGTATGCCGGAGAAAAAGTAGCACAAACTGTAGAAGCCTGCACAGGGGCCGTTACGGATGCATGTAATGAAAACATAAATGCATCATCGGTCAGTAGTGAATATAACAATACAGGAGGCGAAGAAACCAAAGCATCGGCTGGCTGGGATATGCGTATGATGCTGTGGTGAAAAATTAAAAAAACATTTGATGCCTTCCTGTATGGAGGGCATTTTTATTTACAGCCCTTTTCAGCAACACCTTATTACTTACTTTTGCACGCATTTTATAATTATGGAACTAAGCAAGAACTATATACCTGCTGCCACGGAAGAAAAGTGGACGAACCACTGGAAAGAAAAAAAATATTTCAACAGCCAGCCTGATGAAAGAAACGCCTTTACTGTTGTAATTCCACCGCCCAATGTAACAGGTGTGCTGCACATGGGCCATACACTAAATGAAACAGTTCAGGACATTTTGGTAAGAAATGCACGGATGCATGGCTTTAATGCCTGCTGGGTACCGGGCAGCGATCATGCCTCCATTGCTACCGAAGCCAAAGTAGTGCAGATGCTTAAAGAAAAAGGCATTGATAAAAATACACTTACCCGTGAAGAATTTTTGAAATACGCTTTTGAATGGAAAGAAAAGTATGGTAACATTATTTACAGCCAGATAGAAAAACTGGGCTGCAGTGTTGACTGGAACAGGGTAAGTTTTACGATGGACGATCACTATTACAAAGCTGTAATAAAAGTCTTTGTTGAGCTGTATAATACAGGCCTGATCTATCGCGGCGCCAGGATGATCAACTGGGACCCTGCAGCAAAAACTGCCTTGAGTGATGAAGAGGTGGAATATAAAGACCTGCAGGGTATATTGTATTACCTGCGCTACAAAGTGGTTGACGAAAATGGAAATGAATTTTCAAACACCCCTTCAGGGGATGGGGGCATTGTTATTGCAACGCAGCGCCCTGAAACAATTATGGGTGATACAGCGATCTGCGTAAACCCTGCCGATGAACGGTATGCTCATCTAAAAGGCGCTTATGCTTTTGTGCCATTGATCAATAGAAAAATCCCTATTATTTTTGATGAATATGTTGACAAAGAATTTGGTACAGGCGCTTTAAAAGTTACACCTGCCCATGATATAAACGATTACAATCTTGGCCTTAAACACAACCTTGAAGTAGTTGATACATTGAATCAGGATGGCACTTTAAGTGAAGCTGCACAGATATATGTGGGCGAAGACCGTTTTGCTGCAAGGAAAAAAATTATCGCTGAATTAAAAGAAAAAGGATTTCTACTGAAGGAAGAAGAATATCAAACACGTCTTGGGTACAGCCAGAGAAGTGGTGCTGTGGTAGAGCCACGTATTTCTACACAATGGTTTGTAAAAATGAAAGCGTTGGCTGGGCCTGCATTAGAGGCCGTTACAGCTGGGGACGTAACCATACATCCTGGCGATAAATTTCTTGCAACTTATAAATACTGGTTAGAGAATGTAAAGGATTGGTGCATTAGCCGCCAGCTTTGGTGGGGTCAGCAGATACCAGCCTGGTATGCACCTGATGGAAGTTTTGCTGTTGCTGAAACAAAGGAAGAAGCCCTAAAGCAATTAATAAGTAACAATGAACAATTAACAATTGAAGAACTGGCTCAGGATGAGGATGTACTCGACACATGGTTTTCCAGCTGGCTTTGGCCGATAGAAGTCTTTAATGGTATTACGCAACCGGATAATAAAGAGATCAATTACTACTACCCCACTGCTGTGCTGGTTACGGGGCAGGATATTATTTTCTTTTGGGTAGCGAGAATGATCATGGCGGGTATGTATTTCAAAAATGAAAAGCCTTTCACCGACGTTTATTTTACCGGAATGGTACGGGATAAGCAGGGCAGAAAAATGAGTAAGAGCCTTGGCAACAGTCCTGATTTATTAGACCTGATTGAAAAATATGGCGCTGATGCGGTAAGGTTTGGAATCATGATCTCCTCTCCTGCCGGCAATGATCTTTTGTTTGATGAAGCTGCATTCGAGCAGGGCCGAAATTTTAATAATAAGCTATGGAATGCACTGAAGCTTATAAAGATGTGGGAAGGCAGACAAGCTTCAGTTTACAGTTTACAGTTTGCGGTTATTGAAGGACAAGAACAGGAAACGGGCAACTTTGCATTGGATTGGTTTGAAAACAGGCTGAACAAAGTAAGACTTGAAGTTGATGCTTTAATGAAACAATTTCGTTTAAGCGAAGCATTAAAAACAATTTACTCCTTAATATGGGATGATTTCTGTAGTTGGTACCTTGAATGGATAAAGCCCGGTTTTGAACAACCAATTGAAGCAGCGGTATATAGTAACACTGTAAAATTCTTTGAAGCGCTATTGCAGTTACTTCATCCTTTTATGCCATTTATTACAGAAGAAATGTATCATCTGATAGAAGAAAAGGAAGATGACCTTTGTATAAAACAATTTGCATCTGAAACTAAACCTGACAGTTTTATATTAGCTAAAGGGGAGTTACTGAAACAGGTAATATCTGCAATACGTGATGCCCGGAATAAAAATCAGCTAAAGCCGAAAGATGCCGTTAAACTACAGATTCAAACTGCTTCTTTAGAAAACTATAAAGCAATTGAGCATATTTTAACCAAACAGATTAATGCTTCAGATATAAATTATACAAATGAAAGCGTTAGCGATGCAATTATTGTTACAGTAGAAAAAGACAAATTCTTTATTGAAACAGAAAATCAATTAGATGCTTCGGTATTAAAAGAAGAGTTACAAAAGGATCTTAATCACCAGGAAAATTTTCTCAACTCCGTTTTAAAAAAACTCACTAACGAACGGTTTGTTCAAAATGCAAAACCTGAAGTTATTGAGCTTGAAAGAAAAAAACAGGCAGATGCGGAAGCAAGGATCAGAACAATAAAAGAAAGTTTGGCCGGTCTGTAAAAAGAAAATTAGTTTTGAATCAAACAAAAATTTAATAATCTAAAATAATAATATCTCTGTTTGAAAAATATAATTCACTTGAAAAGCATCCTGTTATTAATGGGGTGCTTTTATTTTTGCAAACCGCTTTACGCCCAAAATGCAGATATTAATCTGTTAAAAAAGATCAATCCACAATATCCAAATTCAGGTGCAATACGTGCATTAACCAGTTCAGTTTATCCGGTAAGTCTCGCCACTCCAATAAGCCTGCTTACTACTGGCTTAATAAAAAAAGACAAAGAATTACAATACAAGGGCCTGGAATCCATAGGATCGCTGGCGGTAAATACTGTTATTACACTTGGGTTAAAATATACGATTAACAGGCAGCGGCCTTACGATAAATATCCGGGCATCATTTTTCCTTACAGCATAGAAACAGACCCCTCTTTTCCATCAGGGCATACCTCTATGGCATTCGCCACAGCAACCACTTTGTCTCTTGAGTTTAAGAAATGGTATGTAGTTGTTCCGGCTTATGCCTGGGCTGCAGGCGTTGGTTATTCACGAATGTACCTGGGTGAGCATTATCCCAGCGATGTAATTGCCGGTGCCGTAGTGGGTGCGGGCAGCGCATGGCTCAGCCATTGGGCCACGCAAAAATTATTTCATAAGAAATAAACAGTTCTGTAATTTTCCTGAATGTATTTACTGCTCCTTGCAATTGCCCCCGGAATAGCCATAAGCTTTTATATTTATCTGAAAGATAAATTCAACAGAGAACCCACAAAGTATCTTATTGTATGTTTTTTATTTGGCATCCTTTGCGCCATACCTGCTGTACTTGTAGAAGAAGCAGGTACTTATTTGTCAGAACAATATTTACAAAGCATTATTCCTGTTGCAGCTTATATTATTCTACAGGCTTTTGTAGTCGTCGCTTTTACTGAAGAGTATTGCAAATTTTTTGTATTAAAAAGATACGCTTTTACAAAACCTGAGTTTGATGAACCCTTCGATGGTATTATCTACAGCGTAATGATCAGTATGGGTTTTGCAACCATAGAAAATATTGGTTATGTATTTCAAAATGGCATTGGTACAGGTATAATCAGGATGATTGTAAGTGTGCCTGCACATGCATCCTTTGCAGTTTTAATGGGTTATTATGCCGGACTTGCAAAATTCAATATTGAAAAAAGAAAGCAGTTATTTTTAAAAGGCTTACTGCTTGCCACACTCTTTCATGGATTGTTCGATGGGTTTCTTTTTCTCTCAGAAGAAAAAACAATTACTGAAAATGTTTCATCCGGTTTATTAATTCTTGGCGGGCTCGTTTCCTGGTATTTAGCCATAAGACTTTCATTAAAATCAATCCGCATACACAGAAATCTCTCCGAGCAAACGCACAAAGCAAACAATCAATTTCAGCCCTTCGATCATTGAAGATTACAGTGAAATTTTATGAACCCAACACAAAAATTACTATGAAGCTTCTCTTGCGTCGCACACTTGTACGTTCGGAACATCATTGATCTTTTACCGAAGCGGGGATATAAGCGTAGCTCTCTTGATCAGCGACCAACCGCGGCGAAAGGACTAATGCAGAAAAAATATCTGATTTCTATGCAATCTTAACATCAACGGCATTCATACCTTTTTTACCGCGTTCTGTGTTAAAAGTAACCTGGTCTCCTTCTCTGATATTATCCACAAGGCCACTAACATGAACAAAAATTTCTTCTTTTGAGCTATTGTCCACTATAAATCCAAAGCCCTTTGCTTCATTAAAAAACTTAACCGTTCCAGTGTTCATATTACCTACATTTTATTTTATATCGGCAACATTGCCTCAATAAAAATACAAACTCTTTGCCTTTGTTGGTCGCGTCACTAAAAAAGCATTCGCTTCAATCTACGCTTTGGTAAAGCTCAATGATGTTCAGAATGTACAAGAGTGCGACGCAACCAAAGCTCAATAGTAGCAGGCAGTTTGGCTCAAAAAAATTATTCCTTAGCTTACCCCTTACACGAATTCATTTCGGTATTATACTCTTTACTACACAACAGCCTTCAGCAATTTTACAGCAGATTTCATACATTTAGATGCTGAAATAAACAGTTAAGAACAAACCATAAAACATGAACCAGCAACTTTTTGAAGCAGTCGATAACTATATCTGTAATCTTATAGCAACAGAAGACGATGCATTAAAAGCAACGATTGAATCAATAGAAACCAATGGCATTCCACAGATCAGTATATGCGCAAGCCAGGGAAAATTTCTGCAGGTACTTGCGAAACTTTGCAATGCAAAAAGGATATTGGAAATAGGTACACTCGCTGGTTACAGCACTATATGGATGGCAAGAGTGTTGCCAAAAGATGGTAAACTGATCAGTCTTGAATATGAACCTTTGCATGCTAAAGTAGCCGCAGAAAATATTAAGCGTGCAGGCCTTGAAAACATCGTAGAAATACAAACGGGTGCTGCACTTGATCTTTTACCTAAACTCGTTAAAGATGGCACTGCACCTTTTGATATGATCTTTATAGATGCAGATAAACCACCGTATGCAGAGTACTTTCAATGGGCATTAAAATTATCAAGACCCGGAACATTGATCGTTGCAGACAATGTAATACGCGAAGGAAAAGTACTCAACGAAAATCATGAAGACGATAGAGTGACGGGTGTACACCGTTTTAATAAACTACTTGCAGCTACAAAAGAAGTAACCGCTTCTATTATACAAACCATTGGGGCAAAAGAACATGACGGCATGGCAATAGCAGTGGTAAATTAAGCGCTTTAAAAAGCTTAATTAATCCGTAAAAGTGCCAGGTTAACGAATATTTTTTTGAACCAAACTGCCTGCTGCAATTAAGCTTCCGTTGCGTCGCACTCTTGTACGTTCGGAACATAGATTGATCTTTTACCGAAGCATGGGTAGCGTAAATTATTATAAACAAACACAAAGATTTTATTTAAAATACTTGCTTTTTATACCAAGACTTATTGAGCTCTTTCAAAGACAAATGTTCATCAAAAGGTATATTCATTGAAGAATATAGATTTGTGAAATTATCCATAATAGATAGTCTTATATTTTTAATTTCATTTTGATTCTGAATACCCTTTCTTAAGATTAAATCTTGAATATTAAGATAAGAAAATTGGAAAGAAAATTCTTCGTGAGATTCTATTATGATAGGAAAATGAAAAATGTCAATTTCATTTAATGAGTACACAACTTTATTTATATGAAGTGTTGCTTTATTTATATAGATTTTTTTGTCGGTATTATTTAATATAGAAAATTTAATATATCCAATATTAAAAATGGAAGTATCGGGAATTTGCCACCAATCCAAATAATGAGTAATTTTTATCGTGCCTTTCTTATCATAATATTGATAAATATTCCACACAAAACTGCAAGTAGCAAGAACTGCAGCATATGTTGATATTATAATTGTAATATTCATAAATTATTTTAATTAATTATTTTTTGAAAAAACGACAACGGTTACTCGACATTAAACTTAAAAGTAAACAGAAAGTAAAGGCTATTATTATGCAGAAATATTAATTTTTCCGTTTCTGATATTTAGATGGCTTATTAAAATCTACAATGCTCTGTAAATATCTGAACCCACTAGAGTGCGACGCAAGTAAAGCCTCATAATAAATCTGCTGCCTGGCTAAAAAAACTTCGCTAATATATCTGTAAAATACAAACTCTAAACCCGCTAATGCACCAGCACATGTGTTTGTTTAATAATGCCCATTACAAACACACTTTGCACCTGGCCAATGTTTTCGGCCTGGCTTAATTTGTTTACGTGAAAATTATAATAATCATCCATGTTCTCGGCAACCACTTTAAGCATAAAATCGAACTCGCCGGAGATGTTGTAGCACTCCACTACTTCATTCAATTCGTGTATGGTTTTGATGAATTTGGTGCCCGCATCTTTACTATGCGTTTTCAGCGATACATAACAGATCACCATCAAACCTTTTTTTACTTTGGCATGGTCAACCAATGCAGCGTACTGTTTTATTACACCGGCTTCTTCCATGCGTTTGATGCGTTCGTGAACAGGTGTGGTGCTCAGGTGGATCTTGTCTGAAATTTCACGCACCGTTATCCTTGCATTATGCTGCAGCAGGCGCAGTATGCTCATGTCTTTTTCATCGAGCAGTAAAGGCGCAACAGTGGTTTCCTCTTTTTTAAAAGTCTTTGCCATAGATAACTTAACGTTTATTCTGTACGAAGGTTGATAAGTTTAATTCTTTCCCAAAATTAATTAAATATGTATTGGTTTATCCTGCCAATTTATCTTTGCGCTCTAAAATAAAAAGTATGTCAACAATTGCTCAACACATCGATCTAAGTTTACCATACAAGGTAAAAGATATGAGCCTCGCAGCATGGGGCCGAAAAGAAATAAGACTTGCCGAAGCTGAAATGCCGGGCTTAATGAGTTTACGTGCCGAGTATGGCGCATCGCAGCCATTGAAGGGTGCACGTATTGCAGGTTGCCTGCACATGACCATTCAAACCGCAGTATTGATTGAAACTTTGATTGCTTTAGGCGCAGAAGTAAAATGGAGCTCTTGCAATATCTTCTCTACTCAAGATCATGCTGCCGCTGCCATTGCTGCCGAAGGCATTGGTGTATTTGCATGGAAAGGACAAACAACAGAAGAAAGCGACTGGTGCATTGAGCAAACATTATTCTTTGGCAGCACAGAACGTCCATTGAATATGATCCTTGATGATGGTGGCGATCTTACCAATATGGTGTTTGATAAATACCCTGAATTGATCCAGCACATTAAAGGTTTAAGCGAAGAAACTACAACAGGCGTTCACCGTTTATATGAGCGTATGGAAAAAGGCACATTACCTATCCCTGCAATCAATGTAAACGACAGCGTTACCAAATCTAAGTTCGATAACAAGTATGGTTGCCAGGAAAGTCTGGTTGATGCCATACGCCGTGCTACAGATGTAATGATGGCCGGTAAAGTTGCAGTGGTTGGTGGTTATGGCGATGTGGGTAAAGGTTCTGCCAACAGTTTACGTGGTGCAGGTGCAAGGGTTATTGTTACAGAGATCGATCCTATTTGCGCACTGCAGGCTGCTATGGATGGCTTTGAAGTGAAGCGTATGATTGATGCAGTTAAAGAAGCTGATATTATTGTTACCGCTTCCGGTTGCCGCGATTTGATTACGGAAAAACATTTCCGTGCAATGAAGGATAAAGCGATCGTTTGTAACATTGGCCACTTTGATATTGAGATTGATATTGCCTGGTTAAATGATAACTACGGACACACAAAGGATACCATTAAACCACAGGTTGATTTGTACAATATTGAAGGCAAAGATGTGATCGTTCTTGCAGAAGGACGCTTGGTAAATTTAGGTTGCGCAACAGGCCACCCAAGTTTTGTGATGAGTAACTCATTCACCAACCAAACCCTTGCACAGATTGAGTTGTGGCTGAATCACAGCAACTACGAAAACAAAGTTTATGTGTTACCAAAACATCTTGATGAGAAGGTTGCACGTTTACACCTTGCAAAAGTTGGCGCACAATTAGACGAGCTTAGCGATGAGCAGGCTGGCTACTTAGGCATCTCTAAAAACGGACCGTTCAAGAGCGATATGTATCGTTATTAATTTCATTTTTTTGAGTGATAATTTACAGGCCCGTTTCGAAAGAAGCGGGTTTTGTTTTTGTACCGGCCAGAAGAATTGCTATGAAGCTTTTGTTGCGTCGCACTCTTGTGCTGTTGGATTATAAATTGGGCTTTTACCGAAGCGAATGTTGACGGTGACAACACCGTCAACGGCAACAAACTAATATAGTTTTGCAAATGATAAATCTTAGTATATTTTCAAGTAAATAACAAAGAATAAAAACGCTGTTCAATGATAAAAAAAGATATTTATAAAGATATATTATTTGGAGTTGCCGTTGGTGATGCTGTCGGTGTTCCTGTTGAGTTCAAAAGCAGACAAACCATTTGGCAAAATCCTGTAAAAGATATGATTGGCTATGGAACTTACAATTTACCCCCTGGAACATTTTCTGACGATAGTTCATTAACCTTCTGTCTCGCAGAAGCATTGACATTGGATTTTGACATAAATATTATTGGGCAAAATTTTGTAAAATGGTGTTTTAATAACTATTGGACACCAAGAGGTGAGGTATTTGATATTGGCAACGCAACACGACAAGCCATAGTGCGACTTGCAAAGGGAGAAAGGGCAGATTTAGCAGGAGGTTTTGAAATTTCTTCTAACGGCAATGGTTCTCTAATGAGGATTTCCCCTTTGGTTTTTTACTTGCAGGATAAACCAATTAATGAGCGCTATGAAATAGCAAAGCAAGTTTCATCAATCACTCATGGACACATCAGGTCTATTATTGCTTGTTTTTATTATCTTGAATTTGCGAGAAAATTATTAACGCATAAAGATAAGTTTGCAATTTATATAGATCTAAAAGCAGAAATTACTAATCATTTAGTTTCTCTTTCAATTAATCCTTCAGAGATTACTTTGTTTGACCGTTTACTGAAAGAAAACATACACGAATTAAAAGAAGAAAAAATATTTAGCAGTGGTTATGTGTTGCATACTCTTGAAGCAAGTATTTGGTGTTTGCTTACAACGAACAATTACAAAGATGCAATTTTAAAAGCAGTAAATTTAGGTGACGATACAGATACGACAGGTGCTGTAACAGGAGGACTTGCAGGGCTCCTTTATGGAAAAAATAACATTCCAAAAAAGTGGCTCGATAAGCTTGCAAGACGAGATGACATTGAAGAATTAGCAGAACGGCTGGGTGAAAAATTTAGAAATGTTTAAATCGTTATTTTTTTGTCACTTTTTACTGTTGCTTGCGCTTATGTCAACAACAATACGCTTCATTCTTTGCTCTGGTAAAAGCTCAAAATATAACCCAGCTGTACAAGAGTCAACGCAATTAAAGCCTTACAAAATTTTCTTCTTCTAAAATACCACGATACCACTAAATATAAATTTGCTTAATTTTATTGCAAAGAAATTTATATGCCCGTTACATTGGAACAAATTGAAAGCCTTGATACCGATGAAAAAATACAGCTTGCTGAAAAACTATGGCAAAGTATTGAAGCAGAGCGTTCACAACCGATGACAGATACACAAAAAGCATTACTGGAAAAAAGATTGAATGAGCATAAGCTGAATCCTTTATCCGGTAAATCCTGGTCAACAATAAAGAATAAATACTCCGTTTAAATTCATGTACACCGTTATACTGAAACTCGGTGCCGAAGAAGATATTGATGGTATTTTTAAATGGTATGAAGAGCAACGGGAGGGTTTGGGTTATGAATTTATTTTAAGTACCGATCAATGTATTAATACAATTCAATCAAACCCATTTTTTGCATTTAATGTTACTGATTCGGTAAGAAGAGCAGTAATTCCACGTTTTCCTTATAATGTCTATTATACAATCGAAAATGAAAATATTTTTATTCATGTAATCATGCATCAATTCCGCGATCCTGAAAAATGGCAAATAAAAATTGAATAAATTATTACATTTTTTGCAGATGTTGGCTCACCCCGCCAAAGGCCTTCGCTTCAATCGCCGCTACGGTAAAAGCTCAATATATAATCAGAACGTACAAGAGTGCGACGCAAGGAACGATGAATAGCTTACTAAGGCCGGGCTCAAAAAAAGGCAAAAAATAATTTATATAATCCGCTGCCGGAATTTATAGCATTAAAAAAAGCAGATAAACACTTACCTGCTTTTAGTTATTTATAACCTTATTATTATTTAGACTTTGCAAACTCGAGGCGTATTTCCATTGTAATTTCTTTACCTGCAATTGCGCCACCAGCTTCAGTTAACGAATTCCATTTTAAATTATAATCAAAACGGTTAATTACGCCGGTTGCCTTAAAGCCAGCTTTTGTATTGCCGTATGCGTCTTTTACAGTACCGCCGTAAACAACATCAAACTTAACGGGTTTAGTTACATCACGAATGGTAAGGTTGCCGCTTAACAGATATTTATTGCCAGATAGTTTTTTAAAGCTTGTTCCTTTAAAAGTCATATTTGGAAACTTTGCTGCATTAAAGAAGTCATCAGATTTCAGGTGATTGTCACGCATTTCATTGTCTGTGCTTATACTGTTTACATCTACAGTAAAATCGATTGCCGCATCAGTAAAGTCTGGTTTAGATGCTGTTAAACTGCCATCGTATTTTTTAAAAGAGCCTTCCACTTCAGAAATCACCAGGTGGGTTACATTAAATTTTACAGATGAGTGCATTGGATCCACGGTCCACTTTTCCTGCGCAAATACAGATGTGCTTATTAAGGCAATCGCGACAAATAAAATAGCTTTTTTCAGTGTCATTTTCATTTTATATTTAGAATACAAAAATATGTACAGCTATTTTGCCGGTTGATTGAGAAAAGGCAAGAAATAGCATTGACATTTGTCAAGTAAATACCAAAACGGCTATAATTTTTTTCGTCTTATGCGGCTGAGTGTTTCGGGTTTTACACCCAAGTAAGAAGCAATCATGTGTTGGGGTACACGCTGTATAATTTCAGGGTAAGCGGCAAGAAGTGTTTTGTATTTTTCCTCGGCGGTTTGGCTAATGTTCATTGTCATCCGGCGTTGAAGGGCTACATAAGCGTTTTGCATTTGCAGGTAATAATATTGCTGAATTTTAGGTACGCGCAACATCATTTCATCCACTGCGGGTTTGCTCAGTAGCAGCAATTCCGAATCTTCCAGCGCATCGATGTTATACTTTGACGGCTCGCCGGTTATAAAACTGTAAATATCGCCGATAGACCATCCTTCCAAAGCAAACTGCAGAATATGCTCTGCGCCATTCTCACCAACTGTGTAAGAACGCAGCACTCCTTTTTCAACAAAGGCAGTGTATTTATTTACTTCGCCTTCCTGTAAAAGGTACTGCCTCTTGCGCAGCTTTTTATATACAAAAAAGCTTTTGCACAACTCCTCTTCGGCTGCGGTTAATGAAATTTTTTCATTCACCTTTTTAAAGTACAATTCAAACATTCGGGCTAATTTAATCAAGCCACAAATGTAACCGTAAGTGGGGAAATAAAGCGTAAACTGTAGGTTGGACCAGACCTGGTTTTTGCTTTTACCGGCCTGGCCGCAAACAGCTTTCGCTTCAATCGCCGCTTCGGTAAAAGCTCAATATATAATCCAACCGCATAAGAGTGCGACGCAAGGAACGGTTCACAAAGAATTGAAAGCCTGGCTCAAAAAAAAATCCCCAAAGAATTTATTATTTCTTTGGGGATAAATACTATTTGCTTTCTATTGCAATTGTAAACCGGCAAACAAACCATCTTTAATTATAATGTTGCCATCTGTTGATGATATCGCACTAAAATTAAAATCACCGGATATAGTATTGTTTACCTCATCGTAAGATGTGATATTTAATGTGCCTGAACTTTCACCGGAATAAAACTGGTCAAAAGTTCCATCTTCGTATACAGATGTAAATACACCAAAACTGTTTGTTCCCCGGTACTCTCCCATAGGGTAAACGCCCGGGCCTTTAAACCCATTTACAAATAAAAGTATGTAAGCATAACTGGCTTGTTCATAGCCGGGGAAACTTCCATAGCCAACAAGTACCAAAGAACTGTCAATGCCGTAAGAACCATAATAAGCAGGCCCTGGAATAGCTGTGGAGTCGGACTTAAGGCCATTGGATACCCACCTTACCCTGTTGATTTTGGCGGTAAAGCCTTTTCGTATTTTCTTATCAGCCTGGCTCATGTCCTCGCTTTGTGCATTAGCTGCCACCTGGCTGGTTTGTGTAATTTCAGCCCCGCTTTTTTTACAGGCAGTGGTTGCCATTACTGTTATTATAATGCAATAAAAAAATAGCTGTTTCATGTAGTTGTTTTTGTTTTACAATACAATAGTAACTAAAGAATGTTTATAATAAAAGCAGGTTACAGTAAATCTACCGTGAGTTGTAGGTTTTATGGCGTGAACCGTTTTACTAACAGCAACAGTATGCTGGCAGCGGGTTTTACCAGAGCCTATAAACGAACTCAATGTTACCATTAAACATCTGAAAGCTTTGCAATGCGGTATAACCAGGAAATAAATTTTTGCAGCCAAACTGCCTGCTACTATTAAACTTCGGCATTCTTTTACATTTTGTTCTCTATTCACCATTATGCTACAGCTTAACAAAATGTTGGTGCCGTTATTAAATATGGCTCTTAAACTATCCCGGCGGCCCCATTCATTACTTCTGTAATGCAGTTCACGAATTATTTACTACAGGTCATCAGTTTTACACAACGGTTTTTCTTGATCTATGTTAATATATAAAAATAAATTTTATGCAAAAAACATCTGTTGTCAAAAGCTTATTAGCTTCTTTGTTACTAACCTCTTTAATAACGGCCGGTTGCAACAAGGATGATGATCCTACACCAGCTCCCATTTCAAAGAATATTGCAGAAATTGTATCAGGGGATACTACATTTTCATTTTTACTTGCGGCTGCCGTAAAAGCCGGCTTAGACGGTGCTTTGGCTGGCACAAGCCCTTTAACAGTTTTTGCCCCCACTAATAACGCCTTCAGGGCTTTGGGATATACTACAGCGGCATCTGTAAGTGCAGAAGATGCTGCAACGCTTTCTTCAATTTTGCTTTACCACATATTAGATGGAACGGTTAAAGCATCTTCGGTACCCGCCGGGCCAAATGCTTCTGTAACAACAAAAGGAGGTCTTGTGGTTTATGCCACAAATAACAGTGGCGGGGTTTATATTAACGGCATAAAAGTAACTACCGCTGATATTACTGCATCTAACGGCGTAATACATGTTATTGGCAGTGTTTTAATTCCGCCGTCGGGTAATATTGTTGAAACAGCCATTGCCACACCTGATTTCAGTTACCTGGTTGCAGCAGTGTTAAAAGCCAGCACAGGAACAACTAATGTAGCAGCAGCATTATCCGGCGCTGGCCCCCTTACTGTTTTTGCGCCAACTAACCAGGCCTTTGTAAATGCCGGCTTTACTACCATCGACGATATAAACAACGCAGACCCGGATGTACTTGCAGGTATACTTACTTACCATGTAATTGCAGCGAGAGTGTTTTCATCAGACCTTACAAATGGGTTACAGCCTGCCACGCTTAACGGAGAAACTGTAACCATCAATCTTGGTACAGGTGCTACTGTAACAGGGGTTGGTAATACTACCGCTTCCAAGATTAAGGCCACAAATATTGTGGCAACAAATGGGGTAATCCATGTTATTGATCAGGTATTGTTACCGTAATTTTTACTAATACACAGGTGCAGTTCAAACTTTTTGAGCTGTTCCTGTGTTTAACAACTAATCATGTTCAGCCATAAGAACCGTTACCTCTATATTCTGCTTCTTGCAGTATATACATATATTAATACTGCATTATGCCAGGTATATGTTTATTTTCAAATAGATATTGACTGGTACAATGCATTTTTGATTATACTATTGATTACCTTTTTTGTTTGGGAGTGTAACAGGCTACTGCAACCATTATTTTTCAGGTGGCTGCCCGCAGCACATGAAATAATAAAACGCTCCGTTATTTTTTTCTTTGCAGGCTTAACTGCAGGTTTTATAGCTACAATAGCTGTTGACCTTTTTTTCGCTGAAGTAGTATTACACGAAGTTTCACCTTCTATTCTCAACCCACTTAAACTTACTTTACTTTATACTTCGCTTATCAATCTTCTTTTTCACCTGCTCAACCTTGTATTTGTTTACCAAAAAGCTTTTCAAACAAAACTGGTAGAGGCAGAATCTTTAAAAAGAATGCATGCACAGGCAGAATTGCAGGCTATAAAGCAACAAATTAATCCACATTTTCTTTTTAATAACCTTAATGTTTTATCAGGTCTCGTAATGAAACAAAGCAGTGAAGCCAATAATTTTATCGAGGCTTTTTCGCAGGTTTACATGCATGTGCTTAACAATCTCGACAAAGAGATGATTGAACTTAAAAAAGAACTTGATTTCTTAAACCCATATTTTTTTCTTTTATCCCAAAGGTTTCCCGATGCACTTGAACTCGATATAAATGTTCAGGAAAAATACGCCAGGTATTATATTATTCCGGCAGCATTACAGATGCTGGTAGAAAATGTTATCAAGCACAATGTATTTTCAAAAAAGAAACCTCTTAAAATAAAAATTCATTCAAATGGCAATGAAACGGTTTCAGTTACTAATAATCTTCAGCCAAAATTAAACCAGGTAACATCATCAAACATTGGCTTAAATAACATAAGCAAAAGATATGGCCTTACAACCGGAAAACAAATTACTGTTCAAAAAACCGAAACAACCTTCTGTGTAACCTTGCCGCTAATTGAAATAAACCGCTATGAAAATCCTGATAATTGAAGACGAACCCATTGCCGCGCAGCGTATGCAGATGATGCTAAAACAATACGACGCTTCCATTGAAATAATGGGGTGTTTGGAAACCGTTGAAGATTCAGTCAACTGGCTACAGGCCAATCCACACCCAGATTTACTCTTGCTCGACATACAACTTACCGATGGCTTCAGTTTCGATATTTTTAAAAAAATAACATACAAAAAGCCTGTTATATTTACTACTGCCTATAATGAATATGCACTGGAAGCATTCAGGTATCTGAGTATAGATTACCTGTTAAAACCTGTTACTTTTCAAACCCTGCAACAGGCACTTAATAAATATAAACTTATCACAAACCAGCCGGAGTTTAACTATACCGAAATTTTTAAAGTATTAAAAAAATTACCTTCAGAACAATACAAAGAAAGGTTTCTTGCCCGCATAGGGCATAAACTTATTTTCGTAAAAACCTGCGATATAGCTTATTTCAGGGCAGAAGATAAAATTGTTTACTTGATAGATAAACAGGCAAACAGGCTGCCGGTAGATTATTCACTCGAAAAATTAGAAGCTGTATTAGATCCTCGCAATTTCTTCAGGTTAAACCGCAAAATAATTATAGCAATAGACAGTATAGCACAAATAAAACCTTATCCCAACAGCAGGCTTATACTATGTTTAAAAGGTTTTCAAAAATCAGAAGAAATAATAATAAGCAGGGATCGGGTGCCAGAGTTCAGGCAATGGGCAGAGCAATAAATAACAACACCCCCAAACGCTCAAAATATTAATAAGAAAATCAGGAGCCTTTTTCTAAAAAAGTTTTTTTGTAACATGCATAAGTTATACTATTAAGCTTTTGTTGTGTCACTCACTTGTACGGCTAATTCTTTATTCGGCATGGTTCAGGCAACTTAACATTTACGCACAGTTTCCTTTCCTGGTAGTTCAAATACTTATAAAATAATTATCAGCTTTACTAAAGCCCAGATAAAATTAAATACAGTTGGGCCAGATGGAAAAATTTATGGCCTTTTTATAAGCAACTCTTTCCACTCCGTTGTTCCATCATGTTCACGGTTGAAACTGATTTCTTTGCTTTCGGCAATTACAATTTCTGCAGTAGTATAAATAATGCAGCCATCCAGCAAATGACCACCAATGGTTTTACCTTCACTATCTGCTATACAGATATGCAGGTGACAACCATTAACCGATAATGTTCCCGCTAAACTCAATATTTCAAAATAGCCTTTGCCATTGCTTCCATTTGGTTTATTTGCAAAACGGATATTGTATTGTGTAAGGCTACCCACACAGGTAACAATCCAGCCGGCCTGTATGTTATTTACCAGCACAAAATTTTGAAGCGATAGTTTTAAATCCTCATTGGGTTTGAGGCGGAGTGCATGAGTGAGGTTATTGTGCATGAGAAGGTTGTACTTTGAAATTTAAAAATTGTAGCCAACAGTTATTCTTTAAAATTATCAATCACCAAGTGTTACCATTACAGGTACATGATCACTGTATTGCATCCACAAATCGTATGCACCAATTTCAACTGATTGTATTTTTTTTGCGAAGTCGTTAGAAACAAAACAATAGTCAAGATGGTAGGGCTTGTCTTTATGCCGGTACATGTATTGCGTGGGATGCTGCTCTTTACCTTTTATTTGTCTGTGATGCAAATGATACGTACTAAAAATTCCTTTTGCTTCTAAATACCCAACAACATGCGTGTGATTGCCTTTTCTGTATTTTCTATCCCAGATCGTATTGCTATTAAAATCACCTGCAAGAATTGTTCTTGTACTTTTTAATTTCCTGTCGTATAAATGAATTGCTTTCCAAACCTGCTCTACATAATGTCCGTCGGGATCTTGTGGGTTATTGGCCCAGACTGCAAACAGTGTGAATTTAAAATGTTGATTGCTCACCAAAATTGGAATAATCATTTTCAAAGAGGGATCATGGATTTTGATAAGTTTAAATTTAAAATCGCAGTAGGAAAAAATACCAAGCCCTTTATTTTTATTCTCCCCAAACCAAAGTAAATCTTTTGGTTTATTTGCTTCGTTGGTGAATATTAATTTGTCTGGATGCTCACACTCGGGAACAATTAAAATATCTGGATTGTATGCAAGAATAGCTGCTGCTTTTTTTCTAAAAGCCATATTACAGTTCCAGGTAATTATTTTCATGAACGCTGTATGATATGCAATTGAAAGGGCTGTTGAAAGCTCAATAATAATCCAACAGCACAAGTGTGCGACGCAACAAAAGCCTCCTGCTTATTCTTCTGCCTGGCTCAAAAAATGTATTTAATCCAGCTTTAACACAGCGAGAAATGCTTCTTGTGGAATTTCTACATTGCCTATTTGCCGCATACGCTTTTTACCTTCTTTCTGTTTTTCGAGGAGCTTGCGTTTACGGCTTATATCACCTCCATAACATTTTGCAGTTACATCTTTACGCATGGCGCTGATGTTTTCACGGGCAATAATTTTGGCACCAATGGCGGCCTGAATTACAATCAGGAATTGCTGGCGAGGCAGTAGTTCTTTTAATTTTTCGCAAAGCTTGCGGCCAAAATCTGTAGCACGGCTGCGGTGTATAAGGGCGCTGAGAGCATCTACTTTTTCTGCGTTGAGAAGGATATCCATTTTTACAATGTCTGCCTCACGCATGCCGATGGGTGAATAATCGAATGAGGCGTAACCGCGGGTTTGGCTTTTTAGTTTATCGTAAAAATCGAATACGATTTCCGTTAACGGCATTTCGAAACTGAGTTCTACACGGGTTGGCGTAAGATAACTTTGGTTAATGAGTATGCCGCGTTTGCCAAGGCAAAGCGTCATGATATTGCCGATATAATCGGGCAGTGTAATGATTTGTGCTTTGATGAAAGGCTCTTCAATGCGGTCGATTTTAGTTGCATCGGGCATTTCGGCGGGGTTGTTTACTATGATCTTGTCGCCCTTTGTGGTATATGCATTAAAGCTTACGTTGGGAACGGTGGTGATCACTGTTTGATTGAACTCACGCTCCAAACGCTCCTGTATGATTTCCATGTGCAGCAGGCCAAGGAAACCGCAACGGAAACCGAAGCCCAATGCCTGCGAAGTTTCTAATTCGAAAATGAGGGAAGCATCATTAAGTTGCAGCTTTTCCATGCAGTCGCGTAGCTCTTCAAACTCATCTGTGTTTACGGGAAAGATGCCAGCGAACACCATCGGTTTTACTTCCACAAAACCCTGTATCATTTCGCCGGGATTATTGGCAAGGGTAAGTGTATCGCCCACCTTTACATCTTTGGCGGTTTTTATACCGGTGATGATGTAACCCACATCGCCACATTTTACTTCGTTCTTGGGCGTCATTTTTAATTTTAGTACACCCACTTCATCTGCTATGTATTCAGTTCCTGTAGAAACAAATTGAACCTTATCGCCTTTCTTTATAACACCGTTCAATATTTTGTAGTAGATGATAATACCGCGGAAACTATTGAATACACTATCGAAGATCAGTGCTTGTAAAGGCGCTTCTTCTGTACCTTTTGGTGGCGGAATTCGTTCAATAATTGCTGCAAGAATTTCTTCAATACCAATCCCGGATTTACCACTTGCCAACAGAATTTCTTCTTCTTTGCAACCAATCAAATCAATCATCTGGTCTTTTACTTCTGGAATCATTGCACCATCCATGTCGATCTTATTCACAACAGGAATGATCTCCAGGTCGTTCTCAATGGCCAGGTAAAGGTTGCTGATGGTTTGCGCCTGTATGCCCTGGCTTGCATCAACCAAAAGCAAGGCCCCTTCGCAGGCAGCCAGTGCACGGCTTACTTCGTAGCTGAAATCTACGTGGCCGGGTGTGTCAATTAAATTAAGCGTGTATTCTACGCCTTTGTATTTGTAATCGATCTGTATGGCGTGGCTTTTAATGGTAATGCCTTTTTCACGTTCCAGGTCCATATCGTCCAGTACCTGGTTCATCATATCGCGTTCGCCAATGGTGTGGGTATATTCTAATAAACGGTCGGCCAATGTACTCTTTCCGTGATCAATATGCGCTATTATGCAAAAATTCCTGATATGCTTCATAAGCGGCAAAGATAATCATTGGATAATGTTAGTTTGCATAATTCGTTTTATCTTCACACAGCAATTTTTTTCACAAGGGTTCACCCTCCTTCGTATTAAAAATTCAGCGTACCCAACGATTGGTTCCCAATAATTATAAAACCTGGAATACATGGATGAAATTTTATATTTCCTTTATAATAGTATGCCTGTATTGCACATTGCTGCTACAATGGCATTTATTGTAAAGCTCTTTATGGTTTTTCGCGCAAAGGGGTTTAACCCACCTGCAGCGTTTAGCAGTTTCTTCCGCATTTACAGTAAAAGCGACCGTATTATGACCAACAATAGCAGCCGCCAGCAATATATGAAGCTCAATAATCTGATTAACTATTATTTATATTTCTGGGCATTAATTACCATTATCATCTTCATCGTTTTTCAAAGCCATTAATTTTTTTGCCCTGCAGAAGTTTTATATGGCATCGCCTGTTGTGTCACTCACTTGTACGTTTAGTCCGAAAGTCGGCAAGACCGAAAGTCCGAAAGATGATTTGCATTTGTGAATGTCTTTACTGACTTTCCGACTTCCTGACTTTGCTGACTCATGCTTAATTGTACAAGTGAGTGACACAACAGGCGATGCCATGAAATGCAAAAAGCTGATTCCCAAAAAATATTCTATAAAAAGAATTTTTTATACTGCAGGCTCCTGCTGGCTAAGGCAATGAAAACTGCCCAGCCCCCAAATAATTTCAACAGAATCTATACCAACTACTTTGCGTGTTGGAAAACAGTTTTGGATAATCTGTAAAGCCTTATCGTCTTTATTGCAGCGGAATGTGGGAACAATTACTGCATGATTGGCAATATAAAAATTTGCATAAGAGCAAGGCAGGCGCTGATCGTTGTGCACAATCTCATCGGGCATTGGCAATTCAACAATGTTCAGTTGTTTGCCATTAAGTAAACGCATTTGCTGCAACTGTTTTAGATTATGTTGCAGCAAAGCATAATTTTCATCGTTGTGGTTTTCTTCAATAACAGTTATTACAGTGTCTTCGTTTACAAAGCGAACGGTATCATCAATATGGCCATCGGTATCGTCGCCAACAATACCTTCATCAACCCAAAGTATCTGTTCAACACCATAATAATTACAGAGGTATGTTTCTATTTGCGATTGGTTCAGGTGCGGATTCCTGTTCTTGTTCAACAAACATGCAGTTGATGTAAGCACAGTTCCTTTTCCATTAAACTCAACTGAACCACCTTCCATTACAATGCCCGGATAATACACGGGAATATTGTAGTGCTTTGCAATAAGCGTTGGAATAATATCATCAAGATCGTAAGGCGGATATTTGCCGCCCCATGCATTATAATTCCAGTCAACAATTACTTTCTTTTGTACGGCATTTGGATTGATTAGAAATGCCGGACCATGATCGCGGCACCATGCATCGTTGGTTGGGTGCATAAAGAACTGCACTTTGCTTAGATCAACATCAGCTTGATGCAAATGACTTACCGCAAAGGCTTTCAGCGCTTCGTTGTTTACATTAATGCAAACCTTTTCGCTTTTTGTAAGCTCTTTTATAAACTGGCTGTAATACGGAAAAATAGTATTTATTTTTTCAGGCCATGAAGCTTCTTTATGCGGCCAGCTAAGCCATGTAGCATCATGCGGCGCAAATTCGGCGGGGAAGTAGTAACCTAAGTCTTTGGGGAAAGTCCGAAAGTCCGGAAGTCCGGAAGACGGAAAGTTTATTGATGAATTATTCAATTGAAATTAGTTAAGTGAGTTACGAAGTGCGTTTATCATTACAAGTATTTCTTCACACATTTTATAGATTTTATCGAAGTCTTCTGCATTAATGATATTTCTCCTTTGAGCGATAAAAATGCACCCAACAACTTCGATATCTGACCGCAAAGCAATTGAAAGAAATCAATCTTTTGAATTCCGGGTTACTTTGCCCTGTAGAACCTTCTGCAATGTTCAGGCAAACAGAATCTGCAGCCCTTTTAATTTGAGATCCAAGTATATACATTTCATCTTTAGGAAACTTCATAGCAACCTCATGAACAGCAACACTTAAATCCAGCGATTTCTGCCATACAATCAATTTCTCAAACTTAAAAGCCATACATTAGATTTAAAAAAGATTGTTCATCTTTCAGACTTCCCGACTTACTGACTTTCGGACTTCCCGACTATTCTTCGTCTATAAAACGTTTGGTAATTGGTTGATAAGAATCTATTCTTCGGTCTCTTAAAAAAGGCCAATGTGTTCTGTAACGATCTGATTTTTCAAGATCAAGTTCTTCAACATGAATTGCTTCTTCATTGTGAGAAGCTTTGTATAAAATAGTCCCGAAGGGATTTGAAACAAAAGATCCACCCCAGAATTTCATTTGCTCTTCCTGTTCAAAACCACAGCGATTTACACTTACAACATGAATGCCATTCGCAACTGCATGGCTGCGTTGCATGGTTTGCCACGCATTATATTGTTCAGTATTGGTTGCTTCATCCTGCGACTGATGCCAGCCAATTGCTGTAGGATAAAAAAGTATTTCAGCTCCCATCAGGGCTGTAATTCTTGCAGCTTCAGGATACCATTGATCCCAGCAAATTAAAACACCAATTGTCGCAAATTTTGTTTTAAAAACCTTATACCCAAGATCGCCGGGTGTAAAATAAAATTTTTCATAGTAAGAAGGATCATCGGGTATATGCATTTTCCGGTACTTGCCAAGGTAACTTCCGTCTGCATCTAAAACTGCGGTGGTGTTGTGATAAATGCCTTGTGTTCGTTTCTCGAATAATGATGCAATGATTACCACGCCCAGTTCTGCTGCCAATTTGCTTAAAGTATCTGTAGAAGGGCCGGGTACAGCTTCGGCCAGTTTAAAATTTTCATAATCTTCAACATCGCAAAAATAAAGCGAGGTAAATAATTCCTGCAGGCAAACGATTTGTGCGCCCTGTGCAGCGGCTTCTTTTATTTTGGAGATAGCCTTATTAAAATTTGCAACTTTATCTGCAGTGCAACTCATTTGAACAAGGCCCACTTTTACTTTGCTCATAAAAGATTTTTATTGAGCCGCGAAAATACAGGATTTTGTAAAGCGCAGCAGTGTGTAGTGTAGAGGAAGAATTATGAGCCCGGCTTTTAGTTCTTTATGAGGCTTTTCTTGCGTCGCACCCGTGTACGGCAGAACATTGTGCGCCATGGCTGCGGCACGATCCAACAGCAAAAGTGTGCGACGCAAGAAATGCTGAAGGTTATTCTTTCGCCGGGTTAATAAAAAAAATGAGATAAAATTCTATAGCGAACGGTTGAAGGTTAAATTTTTTTTCTTTTTTTATACCGAGCCAGTAAATCCACAACGCCATTATTCTGGAGAATTGATGGATTAAGTTCAAGGAATTTTTTTACCAGTTTCGGAGCAAGGCTTAAGCCGGTTTCGAGTTGCAGCAATGCATCTTTATGTTTGCCCAATGCAAATAAAACAGCGCTGTACAAGTAATAAAAAACAGGTTTATTTTCTGTTCCCTGAAGGGCTGAGATGCATTGCCGGGAAGCTTCTTCAAAATACCCGGCTTTATACAGGCAGCGGATCAATGATTCCCATCCACTTACATTACGTGGTTTGCTACGTACTACAATACTAAAATGCTGAATGGCTTCCCTGAACTTTTCAAGATTCATATAACATTCGCCGATAGCAAGGTTATAGTCGGGCATGTTCCTGTGTATCCGCATTGCCTGTTCAAGGGGCTTGAGGGCACTGGACCACTGACTTTCATTGATATAAGTGAGCGCTATTTTGTAATAGAGTTTACTATCATCAGGGTTCATGTGCGAAGCTTTTCGGTAATTAAACCTGGCCTGCGCATGCTTACCCAACCGGTAATAGCAATGGCCAATGGCTTCGTAAATAACTTCCTCCGGCCGCGTTAGCTCGAGCACTTTTTCTAATGTTTCAATAGCGTCTTTGTATTTTCGGAGCCTTATATATGCATCACCCATGTTACGGTAAGCATAATCGAACTTTTCGTCTATGGCCACGGCATACTGGTAGGCATCGATTGCTTTTTCATAAAGTTTTAGCCCCTGGTATGCGGATGCCATATTAAACCAGGCCAGCTCATTATAAGGATAGTCTTCAATTATTGAATGATGCAGGCGGATGCTTTCTTCATTACGCCCGGTAAAATCTGTCCAGAAACATATTTTATATAGTGCCTCTTCATTGTTGGGCTCATGCGTAAGAATAATTTTAAGACAATCGAAAACCTTATCAAATTCCTCATAATCATCATACACATCTGCAAGTTCAAAAAGTAATTCAATCTTTTCTTCTCCATCAAAAAGTAAAAGTGCTTCTTCCAGCAATGCTACGGCATTTGCCTGTTCATCCAGTGCCAGATAAGCATCAGTTTTAAGAATATAGATGTTTATTTCATTTGTGTTGAAAAGAGAAGCTTTTTCAAGAATTTCAAGCGCTTCCCTATAATGCCGCGTGGCAATAAGAAGATCAGCTTTTTTAATAAGTAACTGGGATGAGTAGGGGAAATATTCCAACCCTGTTTCGGCGGCTTCCAAGGCCTGAGCTAAATTATCTTTATCATCAAAATAATCGATAATCCGCTCAAATGCTTCTTCTTCAAGGAAACTGTGGCTTTTGCCGTTGCGTATGTTATTGTATTGACGAAGCAATTCGTTCAATTCATCACGCTCATTTCGGGAAAGATGTTCCTGCATTTTTTGTAGGTTTCTGTAAAGTAGCGATGAATATTGAAATTTCCAATAATTTGAGTAACATTTTTAAAAAATCAGCGTTATAAGAAAAATAAATTATTTGTTAACGATTTTAAAATGTTTAATTTTGAATCCTAATGAGAAAGCATTTTACATATAACAAGTTTCTAATTGCTTCAATATTTGTTCTGATGATGAATATGGCAAATGGTGCTTTTATTGGTAATACTGATGATCACAAAAACAAATTTAGTTTAAGTAACCTTAATTCACTAACCCGGTTATACACACTTTCCCCTTTACGTTCCAATACTTTCCAGTATAAAGGTTCGCAGGAAATTTACAGGTTATATAATGGTGTTCAAGCACAATCACAATCTATAATTCGCATGGAAAGGGGTAATACAACTTATGTTTATCCATATAGATATACCGTTAAAGTACCTAAATTCAAAACACCTGTTGCCCCTCTAATTCGATAATTCCAATAGTTTCTCTTTCAATTATTTATTTTTATTCACTATACAAAAAATTGTGTATAGCATTGTTGTAACAGTCAGTATAATTTGATTTTAAGTATATGCTTTTAATTAATTATTCAATTTAAATCACTTTTATACACGCACTCGGTTCAAACTTAAACGTTTCTTGCGTTGCACACTTGTACGGCAATAATATAATTCAGCAATTTTTCAAATTCTAAATGTCTGATTGTCTCCATCAACCGTTGCACCCAGCATTTTAAATATTTCTAAATAAGCATCAATGAAGAATTCGTGAGCATCATTCCATTGCATCAGTGGAATTTTTTTTGCAATCTTCAGAAACTCCCTATTGTCAAGGTATTTATTTCCATTTATAGTTGATAATACTTGCCGAGCAGGCAAATAGTTATCCATTTCAAAATGATGCTCCCACTTATTTTTATTAATACAGATATACCATTTATTTTCTGCTGCCAGTAATATATTCATTATACCTGGGGCAAAAGAAAAAACATAGCTGCCCTCTAAATGTAAATTAATGCTGAAAAAATTACCCCACCAGAAAAAGCAACGAATTGTAAACGCTTCATTCTTTGCAAAATACCGCGGGCAGTCGAGCATCACATAAGGAAGGCCTTTGTATTGCTCACCTTTATATATTTTAGGAGATGGTAACAGTACTTCAACCGGAAAAATAATGGAATGTTTCCTTTGCAATTCTGTAAAAACATTACTCACTGCTCCAAAAAGATTGTAAACTTTATCAATAATCCTGTTCTTTGTTAAAATAAATTGTTCATCACAAACCAACATCAATTCAGTTTGTGAAAGCTCTACATTTGCATACCTCATAAATTAATTATAAAAGTAAACGCAAAGTGGTAAAAAAACTTGATATACTCATACTTCGTTCTTTTATAGGCCCGTTCTTAGCTACTTTTCTTATTTCCCTTTTTGTGCTCACTATGCAGTTCTTCTGGCTCTACATTGATGACCTGGTAGGTAAAGGGCTCGATCTCTCAACACTGGCATACCTTACGGGATTGGTCGCTGTAACATGGGTGCCGCTCGCCCTTCCGCTTGGACTTCTTCTGTCTTCAATAATGACTTTTGGCAACCTGGGCGAAACATTTGAACTTGTTGCAATAAAATCTTCAGGCATTCCGCTCATACGGTTTATGCAGCCGCTTTTCATTGTAACCGTAATTTTAAGCGGCATTGCTTTTCTTTTCGCTAACAATATCATACCTGTTGCCAATTTAAAACTCAATTCACTTAAGTATGACATCATTGTAAAAAAACCTGCCTTTGACATAAAAGAAGGTGTTTTTTACGATAAGATAGAAGGCTACGTAATTAAAATTGGAAAAAAAGATAAAGATGACAGTACCATACATAATGTAATTATTTATGAAAGAAACTTCAATCTGCAGGATAATTTTATGGTAGCCGAAAGCGGTGTAATGCGTATAACACCTGATCAGCGTTTCATGGAATTTGAGTTGCACAATGGCTGGAATTACCAGGAAAATGGTACCAGGTTCACTACCAATACTGAATTTATACGATTGGGGTTTAAAAACTATAAAAAAGAGTTCGACCTCAGTAGTTTTAAGCTTAACAGAACTGAAGATAGCCTGTTTAAATACGATCCCAAAATGTTAAGTGTGCGCCAACTTGATAACGCAATAGATTCTTTAGGTGATCTTCCTTCTATTTATTATAAAAGAGCCCAAAGAGAGCTGTCAACTTATCTGTCGTTTATCAAATATGCAGATAGTGCCTGGCCCTCACAAAAGCAACCTGCTTTTAAAAAAGTAAAGTCTTATGATGAGCTTATTCCCGATTCGCTTAAATCAACTATGTACGACAGGTATCTCTCAATGCTTAACAGCTCAAGAAGCCTGGTTGATCTTATGGCAACAGATTACGATGCCAGGTCTGAATTGCTGCGTAAACACTGGATAGAATTGCACAGAAAGTTTGCACTTTCATTTGCATGCCTTGTTTTATTTATGATCGGTGCGCCATTGGGTTCTATTATCCGCAAAGGTGGTCTAGGTACGCCCCTTATTACTGCAATAGCCTTCTTTGTTGTGTTTAATATGCTTAATACTTTTGGCGAAAAATTTGCTAAAACAGGAGAAACCAGCATATTTATTGGCATGTGGCTTTCAGCATTAGTATTAGTTCCAATCGGGATATTCTTAACTTACAAAGCAATGCGTGATTCACAACTGTTCAATAAAGAGTTTTATTTCAGAATGTTTAAAAAGAAGTTTGCAACAAGTACTCAACAAAACAATAATTCTTAACAACAAAAAATAAGATCATGGAAAACAATTCAAATACCAACCGGAGAGCGTTTCTCAAAACTTCTGGAAAGGCAGGTTTAGCAGCAGGATTTGCGTTAACTGTATTGCCAGCACTTGCTAAAAATACACCTAAAGGTTTTTTCAATTTTAAAGCTGGCGGCACTTCTTTCCAGCAGCAACCATTGCCTTATCAATACAATGTCCTAGAACCCATAATTGATGCAATGACCATGGAAATCCACTATACAAAACATGCGGCTGCTTATGCTAAGAATCTTGCAGAAGCGTGTACTGCTGAAAAAGTAGATCCGGCATCAGCAAAGCTTGAAGATGTGCTGATGAACATTTCGAAATATTCAACCAAAATGCGCAATAATGGCGGTGGTCATTACAATCATGAATTCTTCTGGAAGAGTATGGCTGCACCAAATTCAACAACATTGCAAGGCAAATTAAAAGACGCTATTGAAAAATCTTTTACTTCCGTTGATGCATTTAAAACACAGTTTACCGATGCCGGTAAATCCCGTTTCGGCAGTGGCTGGGCATGGCTGGTGTTAACCAACGATAAAAAACTGGTAATTGGTTCTACACCAAACCAGGATAACCCGCTGATGGATGTAAGTGACCTGAAAGGATTTCCCGTATTGGGTTTAGATGTTTGGGAACATGCATACTATCTTAAATACCAGAACCGCCGCCCCGATTATATTACAGCTTGGTGGAATGCAGTAAACTGGGATTTTGTTGGAAAGCGTTTTGAAGAAATGGTATAAAGAGTATCAGACAGATATAAAAATGGTGCGGGATAATTAACTGTACCATTTTTTATTTTATAGTACACAGAAGAAATATTTATGTACTCGGCAAAAGAATTACTATAAGGCTTCTCTTGCCACGCTCGTTTCACAGTTCCTCTTTCATGGCAACATTTAAGCGAAGGATAGCAGCATGGAGTAAATAACAATCATATCGTTAACGTGATAAAATTTACGCTTTGATAAAAGTTCATTAAAGTATCAAACTGTAAAAGAGTGCGACGCAACTAAAGCTCCAATATGATAAAATGCCGGGTACAAAAATGTACTAAAATAAATATGGTCTGCAAGTAGTGTAAAACTATTTACAACGCTTACATAGTTCTATTTTTACTCAAATTTTTTACGCTTGCAAACAGCAAAACAAAACCTGCGCATACAGCAATGGATAACATTATTATCTCTAGTGTTGTTTGCAGCAAAAATCATCGCTTATTATCTTACACAATCACTTGCTATTCTATCGGATGCGCTTGAAAGTATTGTCAATGTACTTGCAGGTTTTATTGGCCTGTACAGTTTATACGTTGCAGCCAAACCAAAAGATACGGAGCACCCCTATGGCCATGGCAAAGCTGAATTTATTTCTGCTGCCGCAGAAGGTGCGTTGATTATTGCAGCAGGATTTTTAATTCTATATGAAACATTTCAAAATCTTATTGAGAACAGACCGCTACAGCAGTTAGATACCGGTTTGTACCTTGTAGCAGTAACCGCAGTTGTAAATTATGTAGCAGGGTTTGTATGCATAAAAATCGGAAAGAAAAACAACTCAATAGCACTGCAGGCAAGCGGTAAACATTTACAGATAGATACATGGTCAACGCTTATCATTATCGCTGCATTGGCTGTAATGCTGTTTACGAAAATGCTTTGGGTTGATAAAGTAACAGGATTTATTATGAGCATTGTAATTATGTACAATGGTTATAAAATCATCCGCCGCTCCCTTGCCGGAATTATGGACGAGGCTGATATGGAGCTCCTTAAAAAAATGGTAGCAGTTTTAAACCTTAACAGGTTGCCCAACTGGATTGACCTGCACAATCTTCGTGTAATAAAATATGGCAGTGTACTGCATATAGACTGTCACCTTACCGTGCCCTGGTATATGAACGTAATAGAAGCACACAGAGAGGTAGAGGCATTAATGGCTTTAATTAAAAAAGAATTTGGCGATGCAATTGAAATGTTTGTACATACAGATGCATGCCTTGATTTTTCCTGCAATATTTGTACAAAAGATAACTGTACAGTTCGTAAACATATATTCAATAAAAAAATAGACTGGACCTTAGAAAATATTATTGCAGATAAAAAGCATAAACTGGAACAGTAACAAAGGTGAAAGGAGTAAGGTTTAAAATAAAGGAAAAACATTGCACCTTTACCCTTACCTTAAACCTTCACCTTACAGCCATTATTTATTTTAAAGCAAAAACCACACTTACCTCAAACTGTATTTTTATTTTTTTGAAATCTACATTCATCGGTGGTTCAGCATTGTCAGCAGCTACAGCCCTTTGCATTGTTACATTTGCATAATAAGGCTGCGGGTAATTATTAATCTCTGCAGGATCGTTAATCGTTATCGCTTCCCCAATATGCTCGCCAATAGCTTCTGAAAGATAGATTGCTTTTTCCCTGGCCGCCTTTACTGCTGCAATCTTCAGCTCTTTTTTCAGTTCATCCATTTTGCTGTAAGATGCTTTGGCAATGAAGAAATTCTGAGTAGCCTCATCGTCCATTTTATCAACCAGGTCATCGAGTTTTTCAGTATTGCTTGCCTTAACCCAATAGCTGATACTGGCTTTAAGATCGGGGTTTTGTTTTCTATTTTTCTTTATCATCCAGTAATTGTTATCGTAACCCTGGTAGCTTTGAACAGCAACATCTTTATCGGTAAGTCCGATACTTTTACAGGCAGCCAGAAAATTATTCTTAATAGAATTTATGTCAATCTTATCGCCGTTCTTTTTGTTGTACTCGCGAAGATCAACCTGAACATAAATTTCATCGGGCACTATTTCAATTTGCGAAGAACCGCTTACCGAAACCGTTCTGGGTGCTGGCCTTACTTCCTGCGCGATTGCCTGCGCTGCAATAATGAGTGTTGCAAATACGATCGTCAATCTTTTCATAATTGTATGTTTTGTTTATGGATGTTGCTTACAAATAAATTACACACCTCAAATTATAATCATACATTACCTTAACAATTAATTTACAATGCTTATTTTGCAGTAGGGTGCTTGCCAAACAGAAATTTCATGAAAGATTTTTTTGAAAAATTAAAACAGATAAGAATTGTAAGGGCGCTGGTGTATGGTGCGGTGGGTGCATTTACTTACCCGGGTCTTGCATTGTTTAATAAACTTAAAATTGAAGGCACAGAACATCTGAAGGGGCTACCTGAAAAGAATGTTTTATTCATCAGCAATCATCAAACTTATTTTGCAGATGTAATTACTTTCCTTCATATATTTTGTGCGGTAAAATGGCGCAGGCAAAACCGGCTGGGTGCACCATACTATCTTCTGAATCCCTTTACCAACGTATATTTTGTAGCTGCAGAAGAAACAATGAATGGCAGTTTTTTAAGCCGAATTTTTAAAATGGGTGGCGCCCTGACTATTAAAAGAACCTGGCGTGCAGAAGGAAAAAATATAGAAAGGGAGCGGGATGAAACAGATACTTTCAAAATAGATCAGGCACTGAATAAAAGCTGGCTAATCACTTTCCCTCAGGGCACTACAAAACCTTTTGCGCCTGGCCGAAAAGGCACGGGGTATATTATAAAAAACAACCAGCCGGTTGTTGTTCCTGTTGTAATAAACGGCTTCTGGCGGGCATTTAATAAAACAGGTCTTGTATTTAAAAAGAAAGGCTCGCTGTTAACAGTGCGTTTTAAAGAGCCGCTTAAAATTGATTATACACAATCTGTTGATGCTATTATGGAGCAGGTAATGGATGCTATTGAACAAAGTAAAAAGTATATGCTTAAAGGCAGGCATCATGTCATAAATATGCTTGACAAATAATCGTTTCCCCAATTAGTTTTTTAGTTTGTTTATTGTAAGTTTTTGTACCCAACTATAGAATAAGCATGAAGCTTTCGTTGCGTCGCACACTTGAACGTTCCGATGCCTTATGCAGCAAAAAAACATCGTTACCCTACCCTAACCCGTGGATCGATGATACCATACAAGATATCGGCCAAAAGGTTTACCAATACAAAAAAGGTGGCAGTAACAAGTACACTGCCCATTACAACAGGAAAGTCTAATTTTTCCAACGCGTCAACTGTAACCTTCCCAATTCCCTTCCAACCAAAAATGTATTCTACGAAAAAAGCGCCTGCAAGTAATTCAGCAAACCAGCCGGTAATCGCCGTTACAACAGGGTTTAGTGCATTGCGCAAAGCATGTTTAAAAATCACAGCTTTTTTACTTAAGCCTTTTGCATGGGCTGTGCGTATATAATCCTGACCAAGTACATCGAGCATTGCGCTGCGGGTAAGTTGTGTAATAATTGCCAGCGGGCGAATGCCCAATGTAATTGCAGGCAGTACAAGATTCTGCAACTGTAGTTGCTTTCCCTGAAAAGCATCGTATTCGTATAAACTGCCTGTCATGTGCAGACCTGTATAATCGCTTAGTATAAAGCCAAAAAGGTATGCCAGTAAAATCCCAATAAAAAACGAGGGCGCCGAAATGCCCAAAACGCTGGCAAAAACAGCGGAGGTATCAATCCAGGTGTTTTGTTTTACCGCTGCAAGTACGCCAAGCAAAATACCAATTACTGTAGCTATCAGTAATGCTGAAAAAGCCAATACTAATGTGCCGGGCAGCGCTTCCCACAAAACTGCAGACACCTCTTTTTTGGTTTGATAAGAACGGCGTAAGTAAGGTAGTTTAATGGCAAGCTTTGTATCGCCGCCAATAAAGAACCCTTTTAATTCGCGGCTTGCAATATCTTCTTTACTGTAAACACTAATGGGTGAAACATCGTTCAGGTACAACAGGAACTGCTTCCATTTTGGCTGGTCTAATGCCAGCTCTTTGCGTATGTTTTGAATAGTGGTACTATCGCCACTCTGGCCAATCACCAATCTTGCAGGATCGCCAAAACCCTGAAAAAGAAAGAACACCAAAACCACCACACCAAATAAAACCAGTATGCCATACAACAACCTGCGTATGATGAGCTTTAGCATTTAAGCTGTTTAAATTTTATTTACAACACTGCAGAGGAAGCGGGACGATGCCATTTTTACAACAGATGAAAGGATTGCGACGCAACGAAGCTGCCATGAAAATTGCTGCTGGTATTACAATCATTTATTTTTAAAAAGCTTCTATGGCAGCGTGTCTGTTTCATTGAATAAATCAATAGCGTCAGACTCATCGTAATCCTCGTCAACCGGAACCCTGCCGATTTGTTCAAGTACTTTATCCATATCCCTGTAACTGTATTTACCTTTTATATTGGCCAGTTGCATAATAAAATAAGTTGGGTTTACCCTTGCCGCAGTTTTAATAACGGTGCCATCGCTCAGCAGAATATGAATGTTTTTATTGGTGCCAAATAATTCAGCCGCCTTGTTCTTGTCGGATGTAACAATAACGAAAGGCAGGTGTTTGGCGTTTAACCTGCTTAGCAGAGTATCAAATTCTTTATTGTGCCATTCTGCATAATTTGAAAAATCATTTACCAGCAGCATTACATAATAATTGCCCTGGTTAAGCACCGAAACCGTAACATCTTTCCCGTTCATTGTCTGGAGCGAAAAGTCGGCAATTGCAGGTGCATCAGAGCCTTTTTTTACCAGCTTTTGGTAACGATCAATAAACTCGTAAGTTGAATCAAAATCTGCAGGAAAACTATTGGCGTCAAATTCTTTTATTTCGCCGTTCTTTTTGTATTTGAATGTAAGGGCAAAACTATCGGGTTTTGCCCCGGTTGGCACACGCATGCTTTCAATGATATTTGTACCCGTTCTGAAAGGTAAACAGTCTTTAAACGGTAAATGATTCAGTGCATAACTTTGCATCCATGCAATACCTGTAATACATGCCAGCAACAGAATTTGGGGCAATGGCATTGGCAAGGAAGAAACTATATTGTTCCTGTTTACAAAAAGAACAAGAATCAGGATCAGCAGTATAACATCTTTTATAAAAGAAGTTAAAGGTGTAAGCGGAATGCAATCGCCAAAACAACCGCAGGTTTTAATATTGCCCGTTAAGTAAGCATAGGCGGTTAAGAAACAAAAGAAGATAATTAAAAGCAAAAGCAGCCAGCTAAATAAACGCATGCGCCACCCGATAATTACGGCAACACCGGCCAGTACTTCAAATACATTCATCACCAGCGACAATGCAAGCGAATAATCGTTTAAACTGTTCAGGTTCCAAACTTCAAAAAACTCCTGCATTTTATAACTCAGGCCTAACGGGTCGTTGGCTTTTATAAGCCCGGAAAAAATAAACAGTAAGCCCACGATCCAGCGTATAACGATTAAAGATTTTTTCATTTTATAAAGTGATTTTATAGTTAGTGCCAAGCCGAAAAGAAATCCTAATGCACAAGTGTGCGACGCAAGAGAAGCCTCATATATGATCCACAGTTTGGCTCAAAAAAATTAATGCCTTCCTTCGTCCATCAAAATAAGTGCAAAAACGGCATAGTTTATAATGTCAACATAATTCGCGTCAATACCTTCGCTGATAAGGGTTTTGCCATCGTTGATCAATATTTGTTTTATGCGCAGAAGCTTTACCAGTATCAGGTCTGCAAAACTTTCCTGGCTCATATCACGCCATGCCTCGCCGTAATCGTGATTTTTATCAAGCATAATTTTTTTTGCAGCGGCCACCTGTTCGTCAAACCACACACGAACAGTATTTGCCGGCAGATCTTCTACAGCAGGTCTATTTAGCCATAGCTGTATTAAACCAATTACCGCGTAGTTAACTATGCCCCTGAATTCGCCTGCAATATCATCGTCAACTTTTTGTTCTTTTTTTTCCTGTATGGTGCGTATGCGCAGGGCTTTTATAAATATCTGGTCAACTACCGAAATAGTACGCAGCACACGCCACGAGGTACCGTAATCAGTTGTTTTCTTTATAAAAATATCCCTGCATGTTGCAATGGCTTTATCGTATTGCACGTTTGTATCGGTCATTCAGAATTTATTTATTCACTGGTGAAATATTAATACAGTTTTTTGGGGGCCGGGCAATAAAGCTTTCTTCATCTTTTCTTGCGTCGCACACTGCATCGTTCCAATCTTTATTCAGCACTTCAGGCGCTACATCTTGCTATTTTATCAAGCAACCTAATTGCCTGCAATAAAATGCATAACCGTACAGTTTGCAAAATAAAAGCGCTGTTTTAAAAAACACTATTTAATTATTTATAAAAAACGTTCGTACTATTACGCTCAAAAATAAAGGAAAGCCAACAATGTTTACACTAAACTGCGGGGGAAGGTTACTAACATTCGATGCACCCATAGTTATGGGCATTATAAATGTTACTCCGGATTCTTTTTATAGTAACAGCCGCAAAATAAATACTGACGAGGCTTTGCAGCAGGCTGAAAAAATGATCGGCGAAGGTGCGGCAATACTCGATATTGGCGGGCAGAGTACCAGGCCGGGCAGTGAACAAATTGGGGCAAAAGCTGAATTAGAAAGGGTATTGCCTGTTGTAAAAGCGGTTTCTAAAAAATTCCCTGAAACAATTATTTCGGTTGACACCTACCATGCTGCAGTTGCAGAGCAATGCGTAAACAATGGGGCTGGCATAGTTAACGACATCAGCGGTGGTAGTTTTGACGAAAAAATGTTTACTGTTATTGCACGTTTAAAAGTTGCATATATATGCATGCACATAAAAGGTACACCAGAAACAATGCAGCAAAATGCCGTTTATGAAAATGTAACAAAAGAAGTACTTGATTATTTTATCCTTCGCACAGAAGCCTGCCGTAACGCAGGTATTAATGATGTTATTATTGACCCAGGCTTAGGTTTTGGAAAAACGATTGAGCATAACTTTGAATTGCTGCGTAACCTTTCAGCATTTGAGATATTACAAAAGCCAATACTGTTAGGTGTTTCAAGAAAATCAACTATCTATAAAACACTTGGCATTACAGCGGGTGAAGCCTTGAACGGCACCTCTGTTTTGCATACCCTTGGGTTACTGAAAGGAGCAAATATCTTACGTGTACACGACGTAAAAGAAGCTGTAGAAACAATTAAACTGGTAACTAAATATTTAAAATAATTTTTTGCATATCTATTTCACCCAGGCAATAATTCGTTTACCCGTAACTTTTTAAGTAAGATTAAAGCTTTTTTTAAGGTCAGTTAAATCAAATTAATTATCAACAGCTATGTGAAAAAAAAAAAATATAATTCACTCTTATACTATTGATAAATCCCTATCTTGCCTTTGAAAGTTTAAGATTATTTCATAAGATTAATCTAAAAATTTGTCCAATATCGCACATAAAAACTGTACATATTGCAACCAAAACAATTTCAATATTCAACCATTGTCTCCAACCAAAACTTCATCCATACTAATCTCAAAAAAATGAAAAAAGTAATCATTATTTCAGTATCCATTTTTGCCTTGTCTGCAATTTTTGTAGCATGTCAAAAAGAAATTGCATCCAAACCAAATGCAAGCAAACTC
Source organism: Chitinophagaceae bacterium UBA4407 (assembly GCA_002390845.1). Classification (GTDB taxonomy): domain Bacteria; phylum Bacteroidota; class Bacteroidia; order Chitinophagales; family Chitinophagaceae; genus Limnovirga. The sequence goes on from DGQT01000081.1 coordinate 40,921, forward strand.
ACGCCTGTAACGCCAGGCGCACAGTCAGTAGCAGCAACCGCTGAAGAAGCAAACCAGATTGCGCTTGTTTTAAACACGAACCCTCTTGCAGATTTTTCGAAATCATCAGGTGGTTGCATACCTGTGGTAACTTACGATCCAGGGCCCGATGTTTATCCACGCACCGTTACAATTGATTATGGAGAGAGCTGTACAAGTGCATCTGGCGTAACACGCAGTGGTAAAATTATTTTAAAATACTCAAACGACCTGGCAATAACAGGCAGCCAGGAATTGACCACTTACAATAATTATTATGTTGATGGAATAAAGATCGAAGGAGGTACAAAATTCGCTAATAACGGCGAGGTTGGTACACAGGGACAGATCATCTACAGGCTTACTTACAAAAACAGGAAATCTATTCAGCCCGATGGTGGTTATACTAATATCAACGGTCACCACAGAGTAATAAAAAGAGGAGAAGGTTCTGGCTATCCAGGTTTTCCTGACGGTGATTTCAGGGCTACAGGTTTATTGAATTACACACAATTTAATAGTGTTAGCGGTGTTACAACCCAGTTTACAGTAGCAACACGTCCGCAGGACGCACTGATTTATAAATCAGGATGCGACTGGATAACAAAAGGAAAATCACTTTACACCTATAGTGACCAAACAACCGCAAACCTTGATTATGGTAACGGGGAATGTGACAACCTGGGTACGTTTACAAAAAATGGTGTAACTACTACAATTGTTCTTGCCCCATAAACAAACGGCATAACCTTTTATTTTAATAAAAAAAATGGTTTGCAGTGTAGTCTGCAAACCATTTTTTATGTGAACTAAGTATATTAAAAGCGCACTTTAAAAATAATGTTTTATGCTTTCAACCCCTGCAAAAAGCAGGGCTGTGCATTGGCTGCTGAACAGGAATTGTTTCAGGAGGTGTGGAGTCCTTCGGCTCCGCTCAGGACAGGCAGCCACGGCTTTTGCTGCCATAAAAGAAGAACCCTGAACCGAGCGTGGCAAGAAAAGATGAAGCAGGTTCTGTTGCCCGCTCCAAAAAATTACTGCTACTTTCACCCCCTTTTTTTATCTTGCACCCGAATTACAAAGCATGAAATTTCTCAGTAACAATCTTGACTTTCTCGATCATCGAACTTTCTGATCTTTAGAACAGGTGACCAACCTGTTTGCTATACTTTATTTGTAATTCTTTTCAATCACTTTAATAAATCGTTTTTTATGCTTACGCATACACTTTCGCAGCAGTCTGCACATTACCTGCATTTAGAAGAACAATATGGCGCCCATAATTATCATCCGCTGCCCGTAGTACTCGAAAAAGGCAAAGGCGTTTTTGTATGGGATGTTGATGGCAAACGCTATTACGATTTTTTAAGTGGCTATTCTGCCATTAACCAGGGGCATTGCCATCCCCGCATTATCGGTAAATTGGTAGAGCAGGCGCAAAAACTTACGCTTACATCCAGGGCATTTTATAATAACCTGCTGGGCACTTACACAAAATACATCACTACTCTTTTTGGCTTCGATAAAGTACTGCCAATGAATACAGGTGTTGAGGCTGTAGAAACAGCAATTAAGCTCTCACGCAGGTGGGGTTATGCCGTAAAAGGAATTGAAGAAAATATGGCACGTATTGTTGTATGCAAAAACAATTTTCACGGCAGAACGAGTACGGTAATTTCTTTTAGTACAGACCCGACTGCTTATTCACGTTTTGGGCCATTAATGCCTGGGTTTGATTTTGTTCCATTCAATGATATTGTTTCGCTTGAAAAAGCTTTTCAGGATAAAAATGTTGCAGCATTTCTTGTAGAACCCATACAGGGCGAGGCTGGCGTGGTTGTGCCGGATGAAGGCTATCTTAAAGCAGTTCGCGATTTATGCACAGAATATAATGTGCTGATGATTGCCGATGAAATTCAAACAGGGCTTGCACGTACCGGTAAAATGCTGGCAATTGACCATGAAAATATACATGCCGATATTTTGATTCTTGGCAAAGCTTTAAGCGGCGGTGTACTGCCCGTTTCAGCCGTACTTGCTAACGATAATATTATGATGCTTATAAAGCCAGGTGAACATGGCTCTACTTATGGCGGCAACCCTTTGGCATGTGCCATAGCCATGGAATCGCTCCAGGTTTTAATTGATGAAAATATGGCTGAGAATGCAGCGTTAATGGGCGAACTGTTCCGCAACGAATTAAATAAACTGCATTCACCGCTTATTAATACAGTTCGTGGTAAAGGGTTACTAAATGCAATTGTAGTAAACCACCCAAACCCCGAAGCCGCGTGGGACCTGTGCATGGAATTAAAAGAAAACGGTTTACTTGCCAAACCAACACATGGCGATAAAATCAGGTTTGCGCCGCCGCTGATTATTACTAAAGAACAGATTCATGAATGCGTTGATATTATCAGCCACTCTTTAAAAGTGCTGAACTAATAAAAAATCCCGCCTCTACTGGCGGGATTTTTTATTTATAAAGTGAATTGTTATTGAACGCTTATTAACTGTTTAAGAATTTTTTTTTGAGCCAGGCTATTTACTACTATTGAGCTGCTGTTGCGTCGCACACTGCAACCGCAACAATGCTACTGTACACGTATGCTACCCTCAAACCTTTTTATGTTAGTGCATTCAAAGAAAGGGAGCCAATAATGTTTCATGTATTGTTTTCATAATTATCATTGGGGGGCATTTCAAATTTACGCTTCGGTAAAAGCTCAATAAATGAGTTGCAGATGAACGTAATGCGACGCAACGCAGATGCTATGAAATGCAAATGCCGGCTTCAAAAATTATAGTATTACTCAAACAAAAGCGAGGAGAATATTCAAGTTTTTAAATGCACTATATTACACACAAATTGCTGCCTTTATGTTTATGAAAAAAATACTTGCAACAGCTACATTGCTTGGCTGTATATATATTGTATCTGCGCAAATACCAGACAGTACTTATGCCCAAAAATCAGGTTATCCAAAAGGCGCTAAAGTTTTAATACTTCATGTAGACGATGTGGGTATGAGTTACGATTCCAATGAAGGCGCAATTAACGCAATTATGAATGGTGTGGCAACATCCTGCAGCGTAATGATGCCGTGCTCCTGGGTTCCTTCATTTATACATTACCTTCATCAGCACCCAAAAATTGATGCGGGCTTACACCTTACTTTAACTTCGGAATGGAATGGCTACCGTTGGGGGCCGCTAGCCGGAAAGCCCCTTGTGCCGGGGCTTACAGATAATGAAGGTGATCTTTGGCCGAGTGTTGAAGATGTGGTAAAGCATGCAACACCCGAAGAGGTTTATACCGAGATTAAAGCTCAATTAGACCGTGCAAGATCAATGGGTTTTGAACCAACACATCTTGACAGCCACATGGGTACTTTATTTGCTTCGCCTGCTTTTATTCAGGAATATGTAAAACTTGGAATTGAAAACCACATACCCGTAATGATGCCCGGCGGGCATGATATTTTAATAGCCAAACAAATGCATGCTTCAGATGAAACGATACAGCAAATGCGTATGATTGGAAAAACATTGTGGAATGCAGGTTTGCCAGTGCTTGATGACCTGCATAATGAAAGTTATGATTGGGAAATTCCTGATAGTGTAAAGACGAACGATAAGAAATTACAGGCTTTTAAAACGCAGAAATATATTGCGGCAATAAAATCTTTAAAGCCAGGTATTACAATGATGATTATGCATTGTACAGCAACTACAGAAGTGTTTCGGCATATATCAGACAGTGGCCCGGTAAGAAGGGGCGATATGCTTACAATGATTGACCCTGCTTTTAAAAAGGCGTTGGAAGATGAACATATTATACTTGTAACCTGGAAGGAGTTGATGAACAGGAGAACCGGCACTCGATAATAAAGCCTGAAAAAGCAATAACGTGTTGCATTAAAATTGCTGAATAGAATTGTTGCAGTAAAAGTGTGCGACGCAAGTACAAATCAATCTATATTCTTTAGCCGGGTACATAAAAAATAACTGTAAATATTTAGCAGCTATAAAATTTACCTGCAACTAAGATTACTCTTCTGTTTCTTTGCGGGGAATTACAACCTCATCGGGTACTTCTTCTGACTCGTTGCTATCGTTTCGCGGAACAACAACTTCATCAGGTATTTCATTGCCGATATTGTCATCTTTACGGGGGATTATAACCTCATCGGGATGCTTAATATCAGCATCATTACTTTTTACCGGAATCACAACTTCGTCAATTTCTTTATTCTCCCCTTTGGGATGTGAATTAAATGCATTACCAGTTTCCACGTTATGTAATTTAATTGATAGAATTTTATTGCTTTTCATTAAGGCTTTATCTGGTAAAAAGTTTTTTAAATAAACCAGCAGCACCAGTTTTTATTTGCTGAGCATTTTTTGCAACCACGCCTGCCACACCAACTTCAAAAGCGGTACCTGCAATTTTTTTCAAAATATTTGTTGAGGGGCCAATCATCAATTTTTTTGAAATTAATCCGGCACCAAGCCCTAGTGTTGCATTTAAAACCTTATTGCCCAGACCCGGGCCAGAAGTAATATCATGAATACTACTTTTAATCAGGTTTACAGGCTTAAGGCTTTCGCTTGTTTGCTGTAACTGAACGAGCAGGTTTTTTTTCTGTTCACTTGCTTTAATTTCCAATTGTAATATTGCAAATTCTAAACCTGCTTTTGTAGTTATAGCCATATAATTAATTGAGCATTTTCTTTATAAACAAATTACTCAGAGGTTCCTTTATCCATTGTTTTCTAAATAGGTATAATACCATCCCGGTGATGCTGTATAAGCCACCGACAACAAAAAAACCGTAAGCTGTTTTTCCAAGTGCATCGCCTGTAAGCAATGCAAGGCCAACTCCAAAAAATACCAATACAGTAAAAAATATCAGTAACATGATTAACCTGTAAGCCAGTAACGAAAATGCGTCGGAAGATTTATCAATACCTTTTAGTTTTAACAAATCAATCCTCGTTTCGAAATAGTCACCAGCATTGTTAAAAAGAGATTCAACAGAATTTTTTTGATGTTCCATGGTTAACAGTTTTCACCGGGATGTATAAAAAATAACAGCCTAAGAAAGTGATTTGGTTACTTCTGCTTTTACATTCGAAACTTTCTGTCTGCCATTTTCGTACAATTCTGTAGCCTCTTCTTTGGCGTATGAAAAATTATCTGATACGCTGTCAACAAAATCATTGAACTTCTCTTTCAGGTTGTCTGCGAAGTCGGTGCTCTTTTTAGAAATCTTTTTTCTTGTTTCTGTGCCTTTATCCGGGGCGAACAAAATTCCTAATACTGCTCCCGCAGCGGCGCCGATCAGCAATCCGGAAATTAATTTTTTTGAACTCATGATAATCAAGTTTTAAAATTTATTGAATTTAATTTTATATCAGACAAACCATCTAAAATGCTGCCAACAATAACCCTAACTGTACTTATTAACTTTTAAATAAATTTTTCTGTAATCGTGAGTATTATTTTCTACAATTGTCCGCATGCCTGTAAGCAATTTTTACCCCAGAATATTTATAATTCAATTTTATTAAGTTCTTTTTAGTGGGTTTGGCAAATGGCACAATTATGTAGCGGTATGTTACAATTTTAAGGCATTGAATTTTTCTTTGAAAATGCAATGTGCCTTTGGAAAAAATTATTAAACAAAAAAAGAACGCTATGCAACCTAAAATCGGGATTACAGAAAAAAATCTTAAGAGTATTAGCACTGTACTAAGCAACGTATTGGCAGATGCCGTTGTACTTTATACAAAAACAAGAAAATTTCATTGGAATGTATCAGGCGAAAGCTTTATGGAGCTTCATAAATTATTTGAAAACCAGTATAAGCAACTTGAGGAAGCAATTGATGCGATTGCAGAACGCATTAATAAACTTGGTACAAAAACACCTGGAACTATGCAGGAGTTTCTTCAATTGTCTTCTATAAAAGAGGCGCCTGGTAAATACCCCTCACAAAAAGAAATGCTGAAAGAATTGTTGAGTAATCATGAAGCTGTAATCGTACAACTACGGAGTAACATAGATGATTGTGATAAAAAATTCGGCGATGCCGGAACTACAGATTTCCTTACAGGGTTAATGCAGGAACACGAAACAATTGCATGGACGTTACGCCGGTACTTAGATTAGCTTTTATTAGCATGACACTTCTTAAAAGGTTGTGAAAGCTTACGGGAACTGCGCTGGAACTGTTGAATAGAAAACAATAGCCGCAGTGTGCGACGCAAGAAATGTTTAATTAAAAAACAAATGCCGGGCTAAAAAAACTCCGCATCTTCCGGTATTTAATGATTTATTTACTGAAGGCCTTTTTTTAGTCAGGCTAATCAATACTATTCAGCTTTACTTGCGTCGCACACTGCAACGTTCTTATTTATGGCATCGTGGGCTGCGGATTTCAATCGTTTTAGCCCTGCAAATGAAAACAGTATAATACCGCTCAATATTTTTTTCGATAGTCTTTTTCAGAAAAATAAATTGACATTTAATTTAAATCATCAGGAAGCTTTTTTGAACATAAAAAAACGGGTATGAGAAAAGGCAGTAGTTCTGAATTTTCAAAAACATTTGACAGATTTTCTGGTATAGTAACAAGGGCAACCGGCAGCCCTGCAGCATTTATCAGTGCTTTTGCAGTAATTATAGTTTGGGTAATAACCGGGCCTGTATTTAAATTTTCTGACACCTGGCAATTGGTTATTAATACAGGAACTACCATCATTACTTTTTTAATGGTATTTGTAATTCAGCAATCGCAGAATAAAGACACCATGGCTATTCAGTTAAAATTAAACGAGCTGATTGCAGCAAACAAAGAGGCCAGTAACCGGCTTATTGATATAGAAGATTTAACTGAAGACGAATTAAAGGTGCTTAAGAAATTTTACATTACCCTGAGCGAATTGGCTCAAAAAGAAAAAGATCTATTTACTTCCCACTCCCTGGATGAAGCCACACACAATCATAAAGCAAAAGCCACTGATAAAACTATTTCTAAAACCGTAAAAAAATAAGTTGCCTTTAAATAATAAAGGCATATCCTCATTGAGTATTACTGAATTGAATTAAGCAATTTTATTTTCATAAACGAACACTTAATACTGTTAAGCTGATAAATGAGTATATCTCTTAACCATTGATACGGAAAATATTCGTTTAACACATTGCGGTAGGCCTTTTCAAAAAACCTTTCAGTTGCTGTACATATTACAAGTGTTTCTTTTAAACTGGCGGCGTTCATAATTGAGCGAATATTTTTCAATAACTCTTCGCAGTTAAAAATAGATATTACGGGTATCTCATTTATTCTAAGCATCTGCAATTGCGACTTTAATTCCTGTTCATATTGGTTTGTTTCAAGCGCAAAGCTTCTTAGGGTAAGTCTTAAATGATCATCGTCAATTTCTTTTGAAACAAGTTCAAATTCTTCGCGTGTCTGGTGAAGAAATGAAATTAAGAGGTGTATCTTTTCGATAACAGGTTTTACAATATTTTCCATGGAAACTTTTTATATGGCTATCTGTTTTAAAGGAGTATTTAAAGTTTTAGTGGGTCAATATCTGTACCACTATCGCAGGAATTTGATTGATTAAAAAAACTTAACTTTTGATAAGACAGTAATAACAAACGATACTAACAACAGGAGTATGTTAATTTATTTTTTACCCATTATACTTAGTATTGTTGCATACATACCAAAAACGGCAGCATGCTGAATTTTTAACTGCTATACGGCGTTCTCTTCGTTATGGTGTGCAACGCAAGGATCATAAATAGAAAAATAAAAGCCCGCTAATATTTAAAATACTTTTCTTCAACTAAGGCAAGCCTGCTATATATAAACTATATTCACTTCAGTTATGAAAATTGCTTTGGATAAAAAATTTTTTGCAGACCGCCGTATACGGTTGGGCTACCTGCTGGTATTTATTCTGCTCTTAACCTCGTATTTTTTTATTTTTTTTATGAATGGGCAAATTCAAAAACAGGCTGACAGTATTGTTCATACAAATTCTGTTATAATGCAGGCTGGGGTGCTTTTGTCTGATGTAACAGACGCAGAAACAGGTTTAAGGGGATACCTGATTATGAAAGACAAAGAATTTCTACAGCCCTTTAATGGCAGCCCGAAAAGGATTAGCACCGCTATTGCGCAACTAAGAACTTTAACGATCGATAACCCGGAACAACAAAAGCGAATTGATACCCTTAACAGAATTGTAGTTAAAAGAATTGCGATTATCAACTCCTGCCTTAATGTTTTTGAGAACTCAAATCGCCTGATAACCGATTCATTAAAAATGCTTATTTATTCAGGTAAGCAGCTAATGGATAAGATAAGAGATTGCGTTCAACGTGTTAAAAATACAGAGCAAAACCTACTGCAAAGCCGTACAACTGATTTAATCGCTTATAAAAGCGCGGTTAGGGTTATTAATATTACTTCTCTTGTTATCGCTTTTCTTTTTTTAGCTTATGCCATTTTTACTTATTACAGAGAAAACACTTTAAAAAAGCAGGCTGATAAAGCGGCATTGTTATACGCCCAGGAACTGGAGAAAAGTATAAAGGATTTAAAAGAAGCAAATACAGAGCTAATTGAATTAAGACGTAACGAAAAATTTGCAGTTACAGGCCGTATTGCACGTACCATTGCGCATGAAGTAAAGAATCCCTTAACCAATATAAATCTTGCCGCAGAACAATTAAAAGAAGTGGTATCTCCTGACGATGAAACAAACATGCTTTTTGACATGATTACCCGAAACGGCAACCGCATTAACCAATTGGTATCTGACCTGTTGAATTCTACAAAAATTTCTGAACTAAAATTCGAAAAGGTTTCGGTAAATGAATTATTAGATGAGGCATTATATATGGCCAAAGACCGTATTGAATTAAACAATGTTAAAGTAGAGAAGGAATATAATGCCCAACTATCTGCTGTGTTAGTGGATAAAGAACAAATAAAAACCGCACTGCTTAATCTTATTGTAAACGCAATTGAAGCTACTGAGCAGGGAAGGGGAATACTGAATATAAGAACCGGTACTAAGAATAATAAATGTGTGGTAATTATTGCCGATAACGGCGTAGGTATGAAAAAAGACGATCTCTTAAAACTCTTCGAACCCTATTTTACAAAAAAACCAAAAGGCACCGGTTTGGGGTTAACACATACGCAAAGCATCATCCTTAATCATAAAGGCTCTATAAATGTAGAAAGCGAACCTGGTAAAGGAACAAAGTTTGAAGTTATATTAGACTTTGCCTAGAACATGCTAATTTACAGCCGGCTTTAAGAATTACTTTGTAAAACTGTTGTTGTAATCTTAATACAAATGCCCTCTGAAAAAGAAGGCATTTGTATTAAACCACCTGCATATTGTTTTACAGTTTTTCAATCCAATCTTTAATCGCTTCTTTTGTTTGCCCGGTTTTCTGCTGAATACGGCCAAGCAATTCATCGTCTTTACCTTCCTCGTACAGCAGATCATTATCGGTTAAATCTGCATACTGCTTTTTTACTTTGCCTTTAATTTCGTTCCAGGTGCCATTTAACTTTAATTTCCACGTTTCCATGTTTTTCATTTTTGGTTTTTAAAAATAAGAATAAAGAAATATTTTTTACCCTGCAATTGAATACCTATCGGCTTTTCTTGCGTCGCACTCTTGGGCTGCCATAGCTTTATTGATCAAAGCGAAGATAAAAGCGAAGGCATGCCCTGTACGCTAAACATTAAAGCGGCAATTTCTGCAATTGCGTGCTTTGGAATTTGCCAAAATTAAAGCCTCAGAAAATCTGAATTTAAACGAATGCCGAATGTTTAAGCCTGTTCAGTTATATTCTGAAAGTACAAGTGTGCGACGCAAGTAAAGCACAATATTGATACTGTTGCCCGGTTAAAAAGAAAAAAAGCTATACCGTTTACTTCAGGCAGAACGGATCACTTTCAGCAGTATTGCAATTATTGCAATAACGAGTAAAATATGTATAAGTCCTGAAGCGCCATATACAAAGAATCCAAGCGCCCAGCCAATAATTAAAATCACAGCGATGAGGTACAGTAAATTGCCCATAATTTTTTGTTTTAATTTATATCAACCTTTATTGAAAAAATTTTGCCAGAAAATGCCGGGCACTAAAACGCAGTGCTACCGTGTGTTTTAGCTTAACAGTGATTATAACAACCGAAGAAATTTGTAGACAATCTTCTACAAGTGAGAAAAAAAAATACTAAATATCGTGGGCAGATTAATGAATGAAATTGTCTAAAGTATCGTTCATAGCGGCACGTGTAAAGGGCTTACCCAGAAAAAAGTCTGCACCTTTATCAAGTGCATTCATCCTGTCGGGCTGGGTATCATGGGCCGTTATCATGATAATGTGAATTTCAGGGTAATTTTTTTTAATAAAAGATATAAAATCAACGCCAAGGCCATCGGGCAAATGGTTGTCTAGAATAAGAATATCAGTAGTATTGTTCGAAAGATATTTTACCGCATCGGAAAGAGAGTTCACATAATTGTAGTCCAGGTTTTTTTGTTTTAAAATTCCAGAGACTAAATAACAAATATCCAGATCGTCTTCCACAATCAGGGCTTTATGAGACTTTACAGCACTTAAAATGATGTCTTTCTTAAAATCGTTCATGTTCACAATGTTGATTCGTAAAACTACGCAAACATTAGTCAGCAAAAATCAAACAAGTTTTTACATACATATATATGTAGGCTGCTTTATAAACCTAAATTCTAATTTTTGGTATTGTCAAATAATTAAAAATTTCAAAAAAAGATTTTTGGTGAATATTTATTTCCCCATATATGTTGACTATTTGCCTCATGTTATTGTGTTTTAAATAATATTCCTTGTAAAATATTGTAAGCAGTGAATTGTGCTAACATTTTATTCGTCATAAAATTGTATTTGGCAGGATATTTATAATAATACAGGTACCAGCTCTTAATAGCAGTTATGAAAAAATTTTGTAACTCTTATTATTTACGGCCGTTGCTAGCTGAAAAACACTGATAGCCGGGCTGGCTCTTTAATATTCAATTATACATAAACTAAAAAAATGAAAAGTATTGTTGTTTTAAGTTGTTTAATAATGCTGTTCTCAGGAGTATCGGGTTGCAAAACCGTAGTTACAGAGAGGCCTGCAGAAGCTACTGTTACTGTTGTACGTCCACCTCAACCCGGCCCTGCATATATTTGGGTAGATGGAGAATGGTATTCCCGTGGCGGAAAGTATTATCGTAGTCAGGGTCGTTGGGTAATTGCAAAAAGAGGCCGTGCATGGTCATCAGGGCATTGGCAAAAAGGTAATCATGGCTGGTATTGGGTTCCCGGGCATTGGAGGTAACAGTTATAAAATAAGCATTTAAGTTTGGTTGAATAGAGGGGTTTTAACCGCAGGTTTGCACTAAGTTTAATTACTTATGCAGGCCTGTATTTTTTAGCACTAGTTAAACAATATGCCGTGTTGATGCTTTTTTAGCATGCGGCGTAATATACATTACCTTTATACCCGGTCTTTTTAAAAAAGAATATATAGTATGAAGAATAAAATTTTAATTATTGATGATGATCTTGATATGTGCCTGCTCCTTAGCCGCTATCTTATAAAACATGGCTATCAGGCCGATACTGCCCATTCTGCAAATAAAGGCATTGCAAAATTCAAAGAAAATAACTTTGATATTGTAATTACTGACTTTAGGCTGGGCGATATGGACGGCAAAGATGTGCTGATAGAAATTAAAAAAGAAAAACCCGACACAATTGTGCTGATCATTACAGGGTATAGTGATATTAAGACAGCCGTAGACGTTATTAAACTAGGTGCTTACGATTATATTACCAAACCACTGATACCCGACGAAGTGCTGAATGTGCTTAAAAATGCTATTTCCCAATCGGGCAATACCAACTCAGGAACCGGGGTACCGGTAAAAGATAAGAACTACGAAAAAATGTCAGAAGGTGGTGCCATAAAAATTAATGGTGATTTTTTAATCGGGCAATCTGCGGCAACCAAAGAATTGTATCAACAGGCAGCAATCGTTGCTCCAACCAATTACAGTATTATTCTTTATGGTGAAAGTGGAACCGGGAAAGAAGTAATGGCGCGAACCATACATGAAATGAGCAACAGAAAGAACCAGCCATTTATTGCTATGGATTGTGGTACCCTTTCAAAAGAGCTTGCTACAAGCGAACTGTTTGGTCATGTAAAAGGTGCTTTTACGGGTGCACTTACAGATAAAACGGGCCATTTTGAATTAGCGAATGGTGGTACGCTATTCTTAGATGAGGTTGCCAACCTTTCTTACGATGTGCAGGCTGCATTACTGCGGGTTTTACAGGAAAGAAAAATTAAAAAGGTAGGTGGTACAAAAGAGATGGATATTGATGTAAGGATTATTATTGCCTCCAACGAAAACCTTCAGCTTGCTTATCAAAAAGGTACATTCAGAGAAGACCTTTATCACAGGTTTAATGAATTTTCTATTAATCTTCCGCCATTGCGAAGCAGGAAAGATGATATTCCATTGTTTGCAAATTTCTTTTTACAAAAAACCAATGCAGAGCTGGGGAAAACAATCGAAGGAATAGACGACGATGTAATGCAGGCATTTTTACGCTACCCTTGGCCGGGTAACCTAAGAGAATTCCGCAATGTAATGCGCCGTGCCGTATTGCTCACTTATAAAGGCAACATTTCTGCCAAGGTATTGCCATCAGAAATAACAGGACCTTCTTCCTTTTCACAAGATATTTCAACGCCGCCTGGTGAAATAAAACGCGAACCGGCTTTAAAAGATGCCGCATCTAAGGCAGAGTATGAAACCATAATGAAAGTTCTTAAAGAGGTAAATAATAATAAATCAAAAGCCGCAGATATTTTAAAAATTGACAGAAAAACACTCTACAATAAAATAAAAATTTACGAAGAATCCCTTCAATAATTTTTCAATTTTTAGTATTTTATTTATGAACCCGGCAAGAGAATATGAATGAAGCTTTTGTTGCGTCGCACACTTTTACATTCTGATTATTTTTCGGCTTAAAGGATTGCACCTTGCCGTAAAAATCCTTACCGGATTTATTTACGCTCTTCCTTTTCGCTTCCCGAAAAAATATTACCCAAAGCATTCATAAGACTCGATACGGGGCCCTCCATTTTATGGGTATCGTCATCCAGTGTATTATCATTTATTATTTCTCCCATCTGCAATAAAGGTGGCAGAAATAAAAGCATATTGTTTTTTTCAGCAGCCAATAAATCTTTCACATCATTTACTGTAAGAGGGTTTGAACTGCGTATCAGGTTAACGGCTTCATCGGCAACATTTTTCATGCTTTCATAAGCATTGGCTTCAGAAGTGCTTACATAGGCTGCAACTTTTTCTATAGTTTCTTTTTTATGGTCGCTAAGGAATTCATTTAACCAGTTTGTGGAAATATCTCCACATAAAACATTTTCTGCACCTTTATCACTTCTGGTGTACTTATAAATTGATACTAAAATTGCAGGTATCGTGGCCTGTCCCAAAAGAGGTACCTCCTGGTCCTTATCTAAAGATTCAACCATATCTGTATTGAGATTGATCTTCTTTAATTCAGGATATCCAAGATTTTTTTGAATTGTTTCTGCAAGATTGGCTGACATAAAAACACTTTTTTAGATAATTAAAAATATTATTTGATGTTATAGACTACTGATTATGCTTTAAAATAATGCCATTAATTATTGGCGCATGAAAGGTGAGAATAATTAAAAACCATCAATAATTTTAAGGCACTTTTTTTGTCACGATAATACGATTGAATCAAAAAAAAATAACTATGCACACACCAGTAACAATGACCTCGCTTCTGAGTATTTTAGAAAAACTAAGGATCAGGAAACAGGATAATGAATTTAAAATGACACCCGAAGGTTTTACTGCAGGAAAAGGAAAGGCTTACGGTCCTTCCGAACTAAAGATTATTAAGACTTACCGGTTTGAAGGCGATTCAAATCCCTCTGATTCATCGATCATTTATCTGATTGAAGCAAACGATGGTTTAGTAGGCTACAGCTTAGATGCTTACGGCGCTTACAGCAGCCACGATGACGAAGAAGGTTACGATGAGTTTATCAGAAAAATACCGATGGAAGACCGCGATGAGCAAATAATTTTTCAATAAGGTTTTTCATGTATAACTTTCACAGATACCAGCCAGGGGTTAATCATAAACCTAATTTGGTATCTGTGAAAGTTTTTTGCATTAATGCGGGTATCAATAAAATAACGTTGATGAGCATAAATTGTTCAAAAGAATTGATGCAGCAGAAGTGTGCGACGCAAGAAAAGTTACATACATATTCTTTTGCCGGGCTCAAAAAAATATAATTAATTTATTTCCAGCTGATCTTTTGCCGGCAATTTTGGAAAAGGGTTATGTGGTTCTGTTTGATACCAGAAAACAGTTGATGCAATATCATCCTGTAGCGGCAGGTAACGTCCCCCGCTGTGCCAGCCCAATGCCTGAATGGTTACTTTTAAATTCTTTTCAAATCGTATGGGATCGGTTATATGCCAGCGGTACAAACCAAAACGCTGCGATACGCCATAATGCCCATCCCCTTTTATTACCTGTGGCAAACCTGTATAGGGCGTACTGAATTCTGTGTAGTTTGTTTCTTCTACCCCTGCTGCATTTTTTTTGCGTGTATCAAAATCGTAAGAGCCACAAAAATAATCTTCGGTACCGGTGCCGCATATTGTGGGATAATCTGTATCGCCATCCATAAAGAATTTTATTTCACCTTCGCCCCACCAGCCATTGTTATGAACACCCCACGCCATGTAAGTACCAACATACTGGCCCTTGCCTTTTATGTTATCAACAAGTACATAATTCTCTTTGTAGGGTAAAGGATTTGTGCGGTTAAACTGTGCATGAAAATAACCGGCATCGGCAGGTACTTCAGTTAAAATATAATCAACCTGGTAATAAAGCACCATGTCTTCGGTGTCAATATTCTCCATGGTTATTTTACATTTTTTCCTGAAAGGCATAGGCCAGTAACAGTTAAAAGCACTGCCCGGGTTTACACAAACTGCAAGTGATTGCAAAGGTGAATATTGCCCCCAGCCCATACCAAAAAAATCGCCAACCGGCACTTCTACCGAAGGGGTTGCTTCATCATCCCAGTAAAAGCGCAGGATTGAATAACGCCAGTTGCCTGTGGGTGTCATCCATATATGCTGTATCGAACCGGAGCCATCGATCTCTGCTACGGTATAAGTTGTTTTAGATTTTATTACAACGCTTGGACTTACTTTCCAACCCTGGCCCAAATCTCTCGATGGGCCAGAACCCGTTCCTGTTGTGGCTTTGCCGCCTTCTCCTTTTGCACCATTGAAATTCTCCGGGCTAATGGAGCGTGTTTTCGCATCAGACAAACGAAAGATGTTGCCCATGTTGGCATCTATGCCATTGTATTTTTGTGCAAGTGTTGCAGAGCAAATTAAAACTGCAATTAAAGAACCCAGCATTGATTTTTGCATACCCGTATTTTTAAAAATTGGTAAATATTTTTTTGGAGCCGAACTTTCGTAATACTATTAAGCTTCTCTTGCCACGCTCGGTTCAAGGTTCCACTTTTATGGCAGCATTCAAACAGCCGTGCCTGATGCTACTTGAAAACCAATCCTAAACTGTTGCTTCTGCAGCTTCTTTTATTTTGTATCCCTTCCATCCAAAATAAAAAATAAATACAAAACAAATCAGCGGAACGATATAAGCCAACTGAATACTGTTTGTTTTATCAGAGATCTGGCCCATAATTAAAGGTATAACAGCACCACCAACAATTGCCATTACAAGAAATGAAGAAGCAATTTTGCTTTCTTCGCCCAGGCCTTTAATGCCTAAAGCAAATACGGTTGGAAACATAATTGACATAAAGAAAGGTACAGGCAACAGCGCATATACAGCCACACTTCCGTTTGAAAACAGTGCTATTGAAAGCAAACAAATATTAATTACTGCATATAAACTCAACAGTTTTGCAGGCTTTACATAGCGCATAAAAAACGTACCTGTAAAGCGACCCAGCATAAAGCCCACCATTGACAAAGACCACCAGTAAGCTGCATCCTTTTCAGGCAAATCCATGGTGTATCTTGAAAACCGTATAAAAAAACTTCCTACACCAACCTGCGCCCCAACATAAAAAAATTCTGCAATCACCGCCCATTTTACGTGTCTGTGACGGAACACTTTTACTGAAAAAGATTTATGTCCATGACCATCATCTTCTGCATCTTCTTCCTTTATCTCGGGCAATTTGGTAAATACAAAAAATATTGCCACCAGCAATACCACGCCGGCAATAATCATGTATGGAATTTTTATAGTTCCTGCCTCGAACGATAAGTATGTATTTAATTGTTCAGGACTCATTTGTTGAAGTTCCTGCGGTGTATGCTCTATGCCTGACAAGATAAACTGTCGGCCAATCAGTGGGGCTACAAATGCGCCTACGCCGTTGAATGATTGTGCAAAATTCAGGCGTTGTTCTGAAGTTGCTTTATCGCCAAGTTTTGTAATGTATGGGTTAGCCACTGTTTCTAAAAAAGTAGCTCCTGCAGCAATAATAAATAAGGCAAATAAAAAGAAATCGTAACTCCGTACCGATGCGGCAGGCACAAATAATGCAGCACCAATAGCATACAATATCAATCCGAACAATATTCCTTTCTTATAACCATATTTATGCATAAACCATCCTGCGGGCAATGCGATAGTAAAATAGCCAAGATAAACAGCAGTATCAATAAGTGCTGACTGTGTATCGCTTAGCTGGCATGCTTTTTTTAAATGGGGAATCAGTATAGGATTGATGTTGTGTAAAAAAGCCCACAGAAAAAAAAGGCTTGTTATTAGTGCAAATGCAATGGTATTATTCGCTGTTTGGGCGTTTGGTTTTGGCATGCTTATATTGTTTAAAAATATTTTATCGTTAATATGAACTACGTCGCGTTGCTGCTATAAATATACAGTACAAGTGAGTGACACAATGATGCTCAATTGAAATACAAAAGTCTGTCAACAAAAAATTTATCTCTTAACAGCAATGGTATTTGTTAAGGTACCAATGCCATCAATACGGATATTGACAATATCGTTTTCGTTTAATGTAAAATCGTTTGGCGGCACAACGCAGGTGCCCGTCATTAGAAAACAACCATGTGCAAAATCAAATTCGCGGTAAAGCCACGCCGCCAATTCATTTAATGAACGTTTCATTTTATTGAGTGTAGTAGCATCATCAAACATCTTTTGCCCGTTTCTATAAATGTTCATTTGAATGGCCGTAGCTAAAGTTATGGGCTTGTTTGTAATGTACAAGCAAGGACCCAGCGCTGCGCTTTTCTCGTACATTTTTGCTTGCGGAAGATAGAGTGGATTTTCTCCTTCGATACTTCTTGAACTCATGTCGTTGCCGATGGTGTACGCTTGTATAGATCCGTGTGAATTGATATATAAAGTAAGTTCGGGTTCGGGGACATTCCATACAGAATCTTTACGGATGTTTACCTGCTGCCCATGACCTGAAACACGCTGTGGCATTGCTTTAAAAAACAACTCGGGTCTTTCCGCTTCGTACACCCGCTGGTAGCAATCTGCCGCACCCGAATCTTCAGACTCTTCCATTCTTGCATCACGGCTTCTTAAATAAGTAACACCTGCAGCCCATACTTCCTGGCTGCCAACCGGGGGCAGAATAAAATTGTTTATATAATTTTCAGCCAGTTCTTCGCTGAGTATTTCTGTAGTTTTAGTTAGTTGCAAAAGATAATTGAAAAGATATTCACGGTTTATAAGTGCATCCCAATCGTTGTTTAAAAGAAACGCCTTTGTTTCGTATTTAAGAATATTCCCTTTTGATGTTTTGTATAAATGCATGAAATGGTATTTTGAATTATTTTTTTATAGTATCAAGATCAACACCCAACAATTGCAGGGTAAGTTGTTTTAACGAACCGTAATCGCCCTGTAAGTGAATGGTTGTTTGCTTGTATTCGCCTGTTTCGCCTATCTTTAATTCCAGTGCCGGTGATGAAGATTCTATTTCGTAGAAAGGCCCCATTTGTGTGCCATCGGCAAGCGGGCCATCATTGTACGAATTGATGACATCGCCTTTGTATGGTTCTTTTTGAATTTCCCATTTGCTGTTTACATAAGGTGCATCTTTATTTACCTGTGGCAATAAAATTGTTAGTACATTTTTTTCAAAATCAAAGCTGGCTGCAATTGGTTTTGCAACTAAAGGTGAGAGGCCGATCTTGCTCCTGTATTTACCATCACAGCTAAAATACAATACACTGTCTTTAACCTGCAAACGTTCTGTGGGTAGTGTACCAAAATAATTATCAGTTATGTAAGAACGTGCGTTGGCAATGCGGTGAAAGGGAATAACAACAACAGTTTTGGGTGAAGGCGTAAACATACCGAGGAGCCAGATAGATATTAATCCTTTTTCTTTTACCCAATCATTGTTACCGGTATTGGTAATTTTATTATCGGTTTCAAAGCCTGCAAAATGAATGTTCCCTGGAATAGAAGCTTGCAGTATTGTACTGCCCTGTTCTTTTGTAAGCAATTTTATACTACGTTCAATATTAATATCGAATATAGTTCCGCTGTAATTACTGAAGCTGGCTTGTTTGGTAAAAATTGCAGAGGATTTATCGGGTTGGGTTACATCGTAAGCTTCAGTATCAATTACTGCCGGTACCTGCCAGTGTGTAATATTAAATGAATCGCCACCTTTAAAATACAGCGAGTACTGACCGCCTTCAGGCCCCATCCAGAAACGTTCTTCCCCGCCTACAGGGTTGAACTGCTTTTTCTTTTCTGATGCACTGATAAGATTGTAATTCATCCAGCCAAAACTGGTGCCGGTATCGCCTGTTGCAGTACTCGTCATTACCCTTCCCTGGTAATCTGCGGATAGCAACACTTTGGAATTTCCATCTTCGCTGATCAACTCTGCAACTTTGCCTGTATGCTGTCTGAGAAATGCTGCATCGTAGGCATAGGTGCCCTTGGCAGCGGTATCTTTTACAGGTATGGATTTTTGCTCCGGAGCGTTATTGCATGCAGTAACAGACAGCACTAAAGCAAGCAGGTAAAAACATTGAATGTTACAATTGATTTTATTCATTCGGCAATATGTCGTTAGAAGTAATTCGTTACTACCATTCTGTTGTTTAACTTCAAAATGGTATAATGCAACTGACCTGTGGTAAATATCTTTAAAAAATATTAATACAAGAACAATAAATTAAATTCTTTTGAACAGCAGCATTTTTCTTTTCGCCGCTGCGGTTGAAAATCTACGCTTCGGTAAAAGTTCCCTCAACTTTCAACAGCACAAGTGTGCGACGCAAGAGGCGATGCCATGAAATACTTCTGCCAGGCTAAAAATAAATTTCAACAACAACCGTTTGAATTTTTTTTTGTGGGTTTGAATAGAAAAAAATAGTGCTACATTGGGTTTCCTTTTTTAAAAATTTTTATTTCCAAACGATACTTGCTATGAATAATAATAAACTCGTTCTCTGGTCGGTAGTCGCAGCATTAGCCGGATTTATTTTTGGATTTGATACGGTAGTAATTTCAGGCGCCAATCAGCCCATACAAGAACTCTGGCATACTACTCCCCTGTTTCATGGCTTCTTTATCATGTCGATGGCTTTATGGGGAACGGTTATCGGGGCAATCTTTGGTGGCATACCCACTGAAAAATATGGACGTAAAAAAGTGTTGCTATGGATAGGCATTTTATTTAGCTTATCGGCCATTGGTTCTGCACTTGCTCCTGACCCTTATATATTTTCATTTTTTCGTTTTATTGGCGGGTTGGGTATTGGCGTATCTTCTGTTGCAGCGCCCACTTATATTTCAGAAATATCTACTCCTAAAACAAGGGGCCGCCTTGCTGGTATGTACCAGTTTAATATTGTGTTCGGAATTTTTGTAGCATACTTCTCTAACTATTTACTAAAGGGTGTTGGCGGCATTAACGACTGGCGCTGGATGCTGGGCGTAATGGCCATTCCTTCGCTTATTTATACGGCTTTGGTGTTTAGCGTGCCTGAGAGTCCGCGTTGGTTAATTACCATAAAAAATAATCTAGCACGAGCAAGAGAAATTCTTGTGATGATTGGTGCCGATGATCCTGACAAAGAAATCAACGGAATTATTGCCGCGAATAATACAATCAAAGCAAGCCTTGGCAATGAAAAATTATTCTTTAATAAAAAGTATAAGGCAGTTTTATGGCTGGCATTTTTCATTGCATTCTTTAATCAATGGAGTGGCATTAATTTCATCTTATACTATGCCCCGCAAATTTTACAAAGTGCAGGCATTGCAGCAAAAGATTCACTGGCAAGTTCAATTGCATTCGGTGGCACCAACCTTATTTTTACTTTTGTTGGCTTGTACCTGATTGACCGCATTGGCCGGAAACAGTTGCTGATTATAGGTTCGCTTGGTTATATTTTAAGTCTTGTATCTGTAGCGGTATGTTTTAAATTACAGGTTGGCAATACTGTTTTACTAACGTCATTAATATTTTTCATTGCTTCTCATGCAGTTGGGCAGGGAGCGGTGATCTGGGTTTTTATTTCCGAAATATTCCCTAACAATGTGCGTGCATTGGGGCAGTCTTTTGGTGCAAGTGTACACTGGGTTTTTGCTGCAATCATTACACTAATTACTCCATATTTCTTAGATAAAGACAGCGGCGTATTTGGCGATAACCCCTGGCCTATATTCGCCTTCTTTGCTTTCATGATGGTGCTGCAATTGGTTTGGGTACTTACCAAGATGCCTGAAACAAAAGGTGTTTCACTTGAAGATCTTGAAAAGAAACTGATACATGAGTAAGGTATTTTTTTGTACCAGGCATAGAATATGAATGAAGCTTTTGTTGCGTCGCACACTTGTACGTTCTGATTATATATTGAGCTTTTATTTTAGCGTAGGTCAAAATAACTTTTTCTTTAAGCTTTACCATTAACGCCTTACCCTTTCACAGAAGGCTTTTATCTTTAGTTTCAGGTCACCCTTCGGAAGACTTGGAAAAACGGGGAAAAGATATTCAACTGCAGAAATGTGCGATGCAATAAACGATGCGTATAATATTATAAATTATAAAAAAAATCCCTTGTCTTTTTTAAATTGTATTTCAAACCTGTAAAATAAGTCTTTCCCATAACTTTATACTCATGTGAAGTTTTTATGAAATTACGCTGCTGTTTCTTTCTTGTTTTTTTTACTATTACCTGTAAAGAAATCTTTTCTCAGCAGCATTGTGATACGCTTGCCTACCAAACACTGTACCTTGTTAATAAATACTCCGGGTTATTTCCCCAAAAATTATTTATAGGTAAAGACTATATGTATTCTGTTTCTACGAGTTCGCCTTCTGATACCTGGCGGGGCGAAGGCTCGGAAATAATACTGATGAAACTTACTTTAAATGGAACGCCTTTATGGAGTAAAAATATTGGCGTTTCGGGACCGGCTTTTCAAAATGGCGATTTTCTTTTAGACGCCAAACAAACAAAAGACGGCGGTTTTATTTTTGCCGGGCTAACACAGGGAGATCATAATTCATCTTATGATGGCTGGCTTGCAAAACTCGACCAGGACGGGAACGTGCAATGGACCTCAACTTATGATTCCCGCGCAAGCAAGTTGAACAATGTAATACAATTGGAGGATGGAAGTTTTATTGCAACAGGTGTGCAGTACACAAATTTTACGCTTGATGTATTTCAAAATGTTTCAAGGGTTTACAATAGTGAAATGTTTATGATACACACAGATAAAGATGGAAAAAAAATATGGGCCAGGGCAGTTTTTTCACGGGATCTTAATGAACCATTTTCTGTAACACAATTACGCGATGGAAATATTGCAATAGCAGGTTTTACAAGAAACAATGGTTATTCCGATATACCGCTTTATTTTATTGCTAAAATTGATATAACTACCGGTGCCTTTCTGTGGACGAATGGTTATGCTTATCCTGAAAATTTTTCTTTTCAACCGTCAATAAAAGAAATGCCTGACGGCAGGTTGTGTATACACGATGGAAATAATATTATGTATTTTGATGCAAACGGAAACGCAATAAAAAACTTTCTCTTTACAATCGATGATCCCAACTGGCAGGAATATACTTTCGTTAAATATATAGGCACTACTTCAGACGGACAGGATTGCTATTCCTATTTCAAATCCCGTACCTGTGGATTGTTTAAAATCAGGAACGATTCTGCTGTAACCTGGGCACATACTTATCGCGTAAGTAAATTGCTTGCATCTATGTCAGAACTGCGGGATGTGGTTATAATAAACGATAACTTTTATATACTTACTCAGGTTCAGGCCGATGACTTTCCGGGTGTAAAAGCAAACTACTATGCATATATTTTAAAAGCAAATGCCGAAGGTAAAACCACCTGTACAGATACAATCAGACAGCGATTTATTTTTACCAGCGATTGGCCGCGAAGTGTGCCAGTACCTCAATTTCAAGATGATGGTTCGCCGCTTTTTCCTTTATTCCGTGCCATTCATTCTAATGACCAGGCGCCTTACAGCGTAAAAGATTGTTTTACCGCGTCTTGCTGCAACGATACTTTGATGTATAAAAATGTATTTATCTGCGCAGGAAGTAATTATAAATTACCTGATGGAAAATCGGTTTCTGAGGCAGGCGTTTATCCAACTCCTTTTAAAAATTTCAAAGGTTGCGATAGTGTAATTTTTACTACAGTAACCTTACAGCAGCCCGTAACGGTTTCTTTAAAGAACGATACTTGTTTTGCAAAAAGCGATATTATCACCTACCGGCTAAAGTATCAGCAGCCTGTGCAATACCATTGGCAGGATGGCTCTTCTGATTCTGTTTATAATGCCACACAACCCGGGCAGTATTGGGTAAAAGTCTCAACGGCATGCAATATAGCGTCAGACAGTGTTACTATTTTTCCCAACTGCGGGTTTCCTGTTTATATACCCAATGCATTTACGCCAAATAACGATGGGCGTAACGATGTTTTTCGGATACCTGGTTTGCATAGCCAGCACTTACTTAATTTAACCGTTTACAACAGGTTTGGTGAAAAGATATTTAATACATCAGATCCCTCAAAAGGGTGGAATGGAATGAGAAATGGCGTATTGCAGCAAGCCGGAACATATATTTACCTTATACGCTACAGAGATGTTGGCAGCGGCATTCATGAACTTAAAGGAACAGTTGTTTTAATAAGATAAACTTTTAAGCGGTATCTGCAGAAAAGACAATAATGAGCCTGGCTATTGTATTTTATGGCATCGCCTGTTGTGTCACTCACTTGCACTGCTGCACATTGCTGAACAAAGAACCGAACGTACAAGAGTGCGACGCAAGGAACGACGCCATAAAAATCTGCTGTATGGTAAAAAAAATTCTACTGCAAAAGACTGGCTCAATATTTTTATTGTTAGTATATGCCGTTGGGAACAACCCTTTCAAATTCGGCATCACCAACATTTATTAGAAAGTCACCGGCAAAATTGAATTCCCGTTTTATAATTTCATCCAGAGTTTTATTGGAGAATATTAAATCTTTTGTCCAGAAGTTTTGCAGCCAGACACCAATTAATATTCTTTTTTCACGAGCCCTGGGGAACATGTCGGTTACATAATTAATCTGTTTGTAATAGGAAAGCCTACCCGGCTCATTCCCAACCGCAAAATCATAAGAAGCTTTTGCAATACTCTTTGATTGAATATTTCCCATCCCTGAAATAACGGCATTGTTTCTATAATTTATAGTAAGCCACGAAACCCTTCTTGCTAATAGTTCAGACATAAAGGCAAACCTGCCCATTGCGATTTTATTAGAGACACTTACTTTAATACCGGGGAAAAAGGTGCCTCTGTAGTCATTAACTATATAATCCCTGCTGCTTTCAAGTGATACATGGGATAGTTCGTGTGCGATGAGTTCGAAGTAGGAACTATGGTCGTTTTTCAATTTAATAGCCTGATATGTTTTATCCTGGATCCGATATAATTCTGCAGCCCCGCCTGCGCCTGTTTCAAGGGGCTCTGCCAAACCTGCAACATCCATTGATTTGGGCTGAAGGGTTTTAGCCCAGTCAACAATAAATGAAACTAGATTTTCCGGTTTTTTTTCAAATAAAATCCCAAGCAAGCCCCCATTATAAAGGGGCACCATTTCTAATGCTTCCAAAATATAACTGAAGATTATCTGTGCGATTGTTCCCTGCGACGCCGCACTGTATTTAATGATATCCCTTATAATCAAAGGTGGCACCCTCCGCGGATCGAATTTTTTAAGTAAGTCTGCTTCTTTCTTAATTACAGCAATATCCTGCTGACTTAAAAAGCCACTTTCGGATAGAGCATGTTTATAACAGATATTCGGGATATAACTGTTTAGCATAAGCTGGTTTTGTATCTTAGGCTCAATATCCCCTTGTTTTAAGGCAGCAGTTTCATTACTTCCATTTAAGTTGAGTTCTGTATATGTCCTGTTTTTAAAGTGGGGATTTTTAAGTACCAGCCATGGTGCTTTTGCGGCAATAGTTGAGCGGTTATCAATAAGTTTATTCCATGCGTTAAAGTCAGAATAATATTGCGAATACACCCTTATATATTTTGACGCGTCATTACCCGCCCATGCCAGTGCAAGGGAAACCCATTGATTGTGCGCATTATCATTGGGAGGTGGGTTAAAAAGATAAACTTCTTTGATATAGTCTAATTTAACCATTTTAGGAAAAAGGTTCAGCATGTAAGTAATGCCCAAACCATTGCATGAAATGGATGCCCTTGTAACCTTATATTTTTCAGGTTCGGCTGTTGCGGATTTATTTTTTGCTGTGTCCGTGCCTTTCCTGTCTTTTACAATTTGCGTGGAAATAAATGAACCAATGCCTCTTATTATATTATCTAACATGCCTTCCTGAAATATTTTTTCTTTATTATCCGGCACAGCATTTACTACGGGGAAAACACTTATAACATTCTTTCCCGAGTGGTCAGACTGAAAGGGCATTTGTGCATGTGCATCGAAAAGTTCAGCACTGTCTGAAGGGCAAAAAAAAGTGAAAAGGTTAAAAAATAAATAATCCCATCCGTAAGGGTAATATTCACTTGAGGCTACTTTAGCCCGCAAATTTTTTTGCGTGGGTTTCAACGATTCGTCAGCTTCAAATAATCCTGATGTTATTTCCGGGGGAAGTACTCTGAAGTGTATGTTTATAAAAAGCTCCTGTAAATTAAGATTAGCATCAAAATACTTTGCCGGTATTGAAATGCCATACAGCTTTGGTATAATATCTTCCTGCGTTTCCAGCACAAATTCATAAGCATTGTATTCGCCGCTTGACGACTCACTCGTAAGCTTATCGATATTAGGATCGGCTGTTTTTTCAGATGAAGCCAGGTATGTCCCATATTTCCCATTAAAGGTTTTAAGCCATTCAATATTGCGGGCAGCCATTCCATTAAATAAAAGATCAGATTTGCCTTTCGCGTTAAGCTCTTTCAGTAAATCCGGGTGTGCATTTTCCAATCCTTCCCGGATAAAGTAAGCTGGTATTTTTTTTAACCTGTTCAATTTTTTCTTTGATGGCCTGTTGCTGTAGCCGGGAACTTTATTTAATTCCTGCCTTACAACTTCGGTTACATCTGTAAATTTTATTTCTGCCATAGCCATTTTTGATTGTATCATTTACATCAGTGCCAGCTTTCATCATAGCCGCCATTGCTGTATTTGTTGCCATGTAACCGGAACTCCTGAACTGAGCGTAGCAAGAGGCGATGCCATGAAATGCAGCAGCTGGCTAAATAAATGTCTTTATCCGTGTATGATCTTTTGCCTGCCGCTTATTGGATCGTATTCCACTTCTACAGGTACCACCTGGTCTGTTGGCAGTATTTCTATCCATTGATCAAATACTTCAAAATTTTCATTTGTAATGGCCCTGAAACCGCCCTGCAATGGATAAAAACCATGTTCGTATACTTTATCAACAGGCGTTGCAGAGACTTTATTGGTATCGTCAATTTCTTCATTCGGATATTTGCCTGGAACCAAAGAAGCCGCATGTTTTTCAGATACCATTTTGCATAAATAGTTGATGGCATCCCTTATTGAAACTGGTGTATTGGGATAATCGGGATTAATTTTTTGCAGTTCCCCGACAGATGCTGTATAGTCATCATTCAGGCCATCTGTACCTTCTACATTCATTTGCTGCAGCCAGTTCATGGCTTCCTGTTCTTTGCCGGGGCGTATTGGTATTACTGCCCTTACCCAGGGTGCATTCAAAAATGCATTACGCAAGTCATCACCGTCAAGCTGCAGCAACCACCCCAAAGAACTTCCCAGCCTTGCGGTTTTGGAATCTTCAGTTATGTAGTAATTATCTGGCCTATGGTCCTGATCGCTCCAGTTCACCAAATTATCACTTAATAGATTTCCAGGTTTGTTGTATAATGATTTTGTTGCCAGGTCATATTTACTGTTGTCAAAGGGAATTGCCATCATCTTGTTACCAAAAGCGTTGCCGTTGGTGCTGGTTTTAGGTGTAGCACTTGCAGGCTTACTAAAGTCTCCAAAATACTGGTGCTGGTGGGTGCGGGGTTTCCACCATTCAGGTGCCACGAAGTACAGCATTTTGTCAACATCAAAAATTGAGTTAATCAGCTCACTGAGCGTATGCCTTGCGTGCAGGTTTTCTGTGTTATCAGACATATTGTACAGCGTGTCAGACATCAATGCTTTTATCAGGTTTCTGTACACAATAATCCTTTCTTCTTCCCGCAGGTCTTCAAACTTTCTTGATGTAATCTCATGGGTTAATTTGATCCTGTCTTTTGCTTTATTCAGGTATGCTTCGTTTTCTTTTCTGCTGTTACTAAGTGTAGTTGAGTTACCAGCAGCTGTTATCTTTGCGTTTGCTAAAGCTATCTCGTTTTTTTTAGTCTCCGTTACTACATAATTTATTTTGCATAAAACTGAAAAGCTTTGCGCTTCTTCTACATTAAATCCGTCAGGAGGAATAGTAAGGTTGCAAAATATTCCAATCAGGAAAGTTGTGTTATCAAGGATCTTTCCACGAATATCCCATTGAACAGGTGAAGTAACCTGGAGTTTAAACCATTCACCTATCTTGTTATTTATTTGATCCAGTTCATAACCATCGGGTGCGGAAATAGTTACATTTTTCATAATAATCATTCTTTCGGAGTCGAATTTTACACTCTTGTCGCCACCCTCCCAAAAAATTTCTTCCTGTATCCTTATTTGTTTTGAAGCTTCAGGTTCGGGGTGCAAAGTTTGGTCTGGCATAGGTTCCAGCTCTGCCGGTTTTGCAATGTGTACCAGGTTGGCAAGCCCCAGTTGTTTACCGGGCTCGTCTACAAAAGTTTCCCAGCACAGGTAGGTTCCTATATCCTGTACCTGCACACTTACCTGCCTCATTTTACGCCTTAATTCATAGTTGATAAGATTGGGTGTACTGTTATTCAGCAAATATCTTTTACTGGATGTATCGCTGACTTCAGTAATAGTTTTAAATGTTGATTTATAATTTTGTTTTATTTCTGAGGTAATTTTTTCCGATTGCTGGCGCATTTTTTTGTGTGTTACCTCTCTTGCTGTCTGCTGTGTGTTTTCCATATTAAGGCTTGCTGTAGCCGTTGCACTGCCGCCCACCCAGGATTGATTTACAGTACCTGAAAAGCCTGCTTTGGTATCGCTCTTGTTATCTGATTTTACTGCTTCAGAAAGTTCGTCTTCTGTTTTGCTTTCACTTTCTCTTTTTACGGAAGATTCAAAAGATGTTTCAACCGTTTTTTCTGTAATTGTTTTGCGTGTACTTACTTCAACAAGTTCCACACTGGAGCCGGGGCTTAGCCATACATGGCCTGTTGGAGTGCCTAGGAAAGTATCCAGTTCAAAAAAATATTGCCTGAAAAGATGCACGATACCTAATGGTGAGATGCTTACATTTTTTATATCTTTCTTCGGATCGAAGGTTAAAAACGGGTCATCATTTTTTAGCATGTCAGCAGCCTGCAGATTTTGTATCTGCATTTCAACAGGGGTCTTTTCATAAAATATTTTTTCCAGCTGCTGGTATAGTTGATTGTCGTATAAACCAAGCAAAGTGCCGGCTATAGCTGATTCCTGATTGATCATACTTTTTATGGTACTTTCGAGTAATACTTTTTTTTCTTCTTCTTTTTTTCTTTCATTTATTATTCTCTGTTCTGCCTGTAGTGGGTCTTCGCCAGGATGCTCGCCGTTGATAGCTCCTATACGGCGATTAATTTCATTAAATTCACTTTCATATCTTCTATTATATTCCGGAAATACTTTATGCTGCAGTATTTCTGTAAGTGTGTTTTCATTAATAAATTCTTTCCACTCTTCTCCCTGTGGTGTTTTGTTTGCTGGTAACAGGGTGGCTGTATTATTTAGCAGGATACTGCCAGAATTTAAAACAATGGTGGTATCTTTTTTTCTTCCTGGCAGCAACGTTTGCATGTTTGCTTCCTGCCTGCCTGCCAAATCATTATAACTAAATGAAATTTGGGAAAGACCTTTGAAATCCTTTGCATAGTTATTGAGCAAAGCAGTTTTCATTTCGAGCAGTGACTGTTTATGCCTTTCTTGTTGCTTTTTAGATTTCCAACCGATCATTGGCTGATATACGCCAAACATTTCGCTGGCATAAGGGAGCACGGATGTATAATCTGTTAAGTTGGTAATTCGTTTGTTCGTTGCCATAGATTAATATTTTATAATGAAAATTTTGTTTACAGATGTGATATTATTGATGTATTGACGTAAAAGCTGCATCGGATAGTTTTACTGCTGCACATTGCTCAATAAAGAACAGAACGTACAAGAGTGCGACGCAAGGAACGATGCGATAAAAATCTGATTGCCCGGCTCATCGTATGATCTCCATTTTTTTATTGTCAACCATTTTTCCTTCTACATACAAAGCATAATGATAAAGCCCACTTGCCAATTCACCTGCAGCAATACTTACAGCGCCTTTGCCTGAAAATGAAAGTGTAAACTGTTTGATGGTTTTACCGCTATTGTCTGTTACAATAATTTTTGCGCTGCTGAATTTTGCAGGCAATGTATAATTGATGGTGGCGGATCGATTGAAAGGATTGGGAATGTTTTGTTCTAAAGAAGAAAATAACATTTCTGTTTGCGACTGGCCTGATGATATTGCTGCGGATTTTGAACAGCATTGCGAAAGCGACTGCTCTAACTGCTCTACCCTTTTTAACAAATTGTCAATCTTACCCGAAAGAAAATTATTGGTTTTTTCCAGGTCATTGTTCTTTTTACTTAATGCCTGTATGCCAAGCAGCGCAATTCCTGAAGGGTCAATAGTTGATATTGATTTATCATCTATTCCTGTTTTAAATGCCGCAAAAAAATCCTGGGCCATTGGGCCAATATGGTATTCATTATTGGAGCCCTTGTATTTCCATTTTGTTATTTCAAGCTTGTTTATTTTATCAAGTACTTTTTGTGCATCCTGCTTTTGAAAATCTTCTTTTAAATTTTTGTCTGATGCATTTGTCCATGTACCGCCATCAGTAAGTTTTGCGCCGTTGCCATTTCCTGAATTGGTACCTACTGCCAAACAATAACCAACTGCGGGGGTGGCATCAGCAAAACCCCAGTCTGTTACACTAGAATTTCCAAACATCATCATATTGCTAAAACCAACTTTGGCGTAATATCCAATAGCGGTAGCGTTTTCCAGATTCCCTGAACGCACATCTGCCTGATGACCGATGGCAGTATTGGTATTTCCTGTTGTATTACTATATAATGCAAATGTGCCAATCGCTGTATTAAGGGCACCATCGGTGTTGTTGTATAGTGCTTCGTATCCATTCGCTGTGTTGAAAGTGCCATTGGTATTGTAGTATAGTGACAAACCGCCTGTGGCAGTATTTTTTGTACCGTTGGTATTGGAATAAAGTGAATAGTTGCCAAAGCCTGCATTATCGCTTGCAGCATTAGCGTTAAGCGAAAAGGATCCGAAAGCTGTATTTCCGCTTCCTGTTGTGCTACTATTTAATGAGTATGCACCAGTTGCAGTATTGTTATCTGCTGTTGTATTACCTAAAAGTGCTTTATATCCCGAAGCAGTATTGTAAACCCCGGTAGTGTTATTGGAAAGTGCCGAGGAACCTAAAGCTACGTTGTCCTCACCTGTTGTATTGTTTTTCAATGACGAATATCCTACAGCAACATTGTTAACACCTGTTGTATTTAAATAAAGTGACTGATAGCCAAAGGCTGAATTTTGGCTGGCGTTCAAATTGGAATATAAAGCTTCTTTACCTGCTGCTGTATTATTGCTGCCGGTATTGTATCTAAGGGCTTGTGAGCCCATTGCTATATTATTGTTACCGCTTGTATTACCAGCAAGCGCATGGTCGCCAATGGCTATATTGTCAGAGCCTGTAATATTTGCAAGTAACGCTGAATTACCAAATGCGCTGTTCCAATTGCCTGTTGTATTAAATCTGAGAGATATTGATCCCACAGCCACATTTTCAACACCGGTTGTATTGGCAGTTAAAGAACTTACACCAACTGCTATATTTGAAAAACCTGTTGTGTTTGCAAATAAAGAAGAGCTGCCAATTCCTATGTTTGTGCTCCCTGTTGTATTGTTATACAAAGCTTCAAAACCATTTGCCACATTATCGCTGCCCGCATTATTATTTATTAAAGCCGCATACCCTGTTGCGGTATTATTGCTTCCCGTGGTATTATACACTAAACTGTTTTCGCCAACTGCCACATTCGAATTGCCTGTTGTATTTATATTGAGTACGTTGCTGCCTATTGCAGTGTTATAACCGCCTGCGCCAATACTTCCTGCATTTTCACCAATAATGGTATTTACACCCGGCCTGTATTGCCACATTTTTACGCCGTTAAAATAGAGGCCGCCTTTTAAGTATAAATCTTTCCAGGCTTTTGCAGACGTGCCAAGATCAATGGTATTATCTGTATTAGGCTGCAGTATTTGATTTACCGCAGTGGGTGAAACAAGATTTGATAAGGAGGTGTTTGCACCTTTTGCAGAAATGGCTGTCCAGGCAGTACCGCTATAATAATAAAAACCGGGTGTACTGTTTGTTTGATAAATCATTAAACCTGTAGCAGGTGCTGCGATTGCATCGCGCTGGGTTTTTGTCATGCGGGGTGCAAGCAAGCCTTTTGAAGTACTTACCATTTCAAGCAATGCAGAAGCGTTTGGTGTTGTAGTACCAATGCCTGCGCTGCCCGTGGCGGGGAAAGTGTTTTGTGCTGTTGCAATATTTGTAATGATTATTATAAGTGCAAAAGCAACTGATAAGCTTTTTATAAAATTCATTTTCATATTGTCTGATTTTTTATTTTTTTGTTACTGGCTTTTGTATTTTAAATGGGCATCGTTGGGTTATCTATCCCGATAGTGAAACGTATCGGGACTCACTTGTACTGTTGCGCATTGCTGAGCAATGAACCAAGCGCACAAGAGTGCGTCCCGATGAGACATGCGGGATCAAGAACGCAAGAGGTGATACCATCAGCACCATTGCCGGGCTCATCGTATGATCTCCATTTTTTTATTGTCAACCATTTTGCCATCTACATACAAAGCATAATGGTACAAGCCGCTTGCCAATGCGCCTGCCGCAATGCTTACAGCGCCTTTACCTGAAGATGAAAGCGTAAACTGTTTTATGGTTTTGCCATTGTTATCTGTAACAACAATTTTTGCACTGCTAAATTTTGCAGGCAATGTATAATTGATGGTGGCGGATTGATTAAATGGGTTGGGTATGTTTTGTTCGAGTGAAGCACTTGTTTGGTTAATATTTATTGATTGCTGGTTGCCTAATTGTATTAATAATTTTAATTCATCAATTTGATTTTGAAGGTCAGTATTTATTTTCTTTTGTTCTTCATTTTCATTCGATAATTCCTGTACCGCTTTTACCAAACTTGGCACAAACTGAGAATAGGCAATGCTGTAATTATCAGTTGGATTTTGTGGTGCATTTACACCGTCAAACTGATAGTTGATCTCCTTTGCTGTCTTTTCAACTTCCTGTGCTATAAAACCGGTTTGGAAATATTTTTTTGCTGATGCAATTGCATTTGCATCAGGATAATAATTACGGGCAATACTATCGGGCATTTGAGCAGTAATGTGGCGCTGTAGTTTGTCAACATTTACCGTATAAGTTACAGGCCGTAATTTTTTTATAAATGTCAAACCCGGCACATTTTCTTTAACCTGTTCTTTAAAGCGGCAATCGCTGAGGTTGCTCCAGGGTTTGTAACCACCTATTACCATAGTAGCAACACCACTTGCACCTATTACAATTTTATTATCGGCATTGGTAATGGCTTGTGTTCCAAAAGAAGTAGCTCCACTCAGATTTGTAGTACTTACATCTGCCCTGTCGCCTACGCATGTATTCCAGCTTCCTAAATAATTGGTCCAAAGTGCCTTGTAACCAAATGCTGTATTGTTGTTTCCGTCATAATTATTAAATAGCGCTTCAACCCCAAGAGCCGAATTTTGATTTCCATTTCCGCTTAATCTCAAAGCATCCGCACCAACAGCAGTATTATTACTGCCTGTATTTGAGTTTAGTGTTGTGTGGCCTATTGCAGTATTATCGTTTCCATTTATGTTCTCTCCAAGCGCACTTGAACCAATTGCAGTATTCCAACTGCCTGTAGTATTTGCAAGAAGGGCGTCGCCGCCTATTGCAACATTTGAGTTACCATTAATATTTACCCAAAGAGCTAATTCTCCTACAGCAGTGTTGTCACCACCTGTAGTGTTAGATTGAAGTGCTTGAAAACCATCAGCAGTATTTCCATTTCCTGTAGTATTAGCTTGCAATGCATACCCCCCTGTTGCGGTATTATAATTACCTGTAGAATTTGAATTAAGGGCCTGTACCCCGTTTGCAGTATTTTCGTAGCCGGTTGTATTGGA
The DNA here is from genome assembly GCA_002390845.1 of Chitinophagaceae bacterium UBA4407. Classification (GTDB taxonomy): domain Bacteria; phylum Bacteroidota; class Bacteroidia; order Chitinophagales; family Chitinophagaceae; genus Limnovirga. Next base: position 74,148 of record DGQT01000081.1, read on the forward strand.
CTGCAAGCTGCTGTAACCCGTTGCTGTATTGCTGTAACCTGTTGTATTAAATAGTAAGCTGCTGTAACCCGTTGCTGTATTATTGTAACCACTTGTGTTAGATTGTAAAGAATACGCACCAAATGCAGCGTTGTAATTCCCCGTTATATTGTTCTGCAATGAATAAGCCCCGCTTGCTGTATTTTCATGGCCTGTAGTATTTAAGTTTAGCGATAAGGCACCTGCTGCAACATTTGAAAAACCGTTTGTATTTGCCTGTAAAGCACTTTTGCCTGTTGCTGTATTGTAAAACCCTGTTGTGTTTGCTGACAAAGCCCCTGCCCCAAATGCAGCGTTATTAATACCTGTAGTATTTGCATAAAGTGCACTGTTGCCTGTTGCCGTATTGCTGAAACCACTTGTATTTGATTCCATTGCATAAGTACCAATAGCTGTATTTGAATTACCCGTAGTATTAGCATACAAACTATAAGAGCCAAGAGCAGTATTTTCATTTGTGGTTGTGCTTGTAAAAAGTGAATACTTACCTACAGCAGTATTACCTGAACCTGTTGAATTGTTATATAACGCCTGATAACCATTTGCCACATTATCGCTGCCTGCATTATTATTTATTAAAGCCGCATAACCTGTTGCAGTATTATTGCTGCCCGTTGTATTATACACCAAACTGTTTTCCCCAATGGCTACATTAGCATTACCTGTTGTGTTTATATTAAGCACATTGCTGCCAATTGCTGTGTTATAGCCACCAGTTCCTGCACTGCCTGCATTTTCACCAATAATGGTATTTACACCCGGCCTGTACTGCCACATTTTTACGCCGTTGAAATAGAGGCCGCCTTTCAAGTACAGATCTTTCCATGCTTTTGCAGACGTGCCAAAATCAATGGTATTATCTGCATTGGGTTGCAGTATTTGATTTACCCCGGTAGGTGAAACAAGATTTGCTAAAGCTGTGTTTGCACCTTTCGCCGACATGGCTGTCCAGGCCGTGCCGCTGTAATAATAAAAGCCGGGTGTACTGTTGGTTTGATAAATCATTAAGCCTGTTGCTGGTGTTGCTATTGCATCGCGCTGGGTTTTTGTCATGCGTGGTGCAAGCAACCCTTTTGAAGTACTTACCATGTCAAGCAATGCAGAAGCGTTTGGTGCAGCAGTACCAATGCCTGCACTGCCTGTTGCAGGGAAAGTGTTTTGTGCAGACACATTGCAAATAGAAAGTACAAATAATGCTGATAGAATTTTTGCGTATTTCATATTTTTTTTGATTTTTTGTGACTACATATTATGTGGCTTTATCCAATTCTGTCTGTTAACCTGCCTACTATTATGGATGAAACCTGGTCACGCCAGTCATCATTAAAATAAGGCGTAGGTGTATCATAATATATTTCTATTGAGTCACCTGTGTAGTCGTCAGTTTTATATAAAGTAGCATAATAACCTTTGCCCACTTTTATTGAATCTATGTCATTATCGAAAGGAGAAGGAAGCTGATACCTCATACGCTGTAACCTGCCTCCTAATGAATATTTGCCGGGAGCCAGGAATTTACTGTCCCCGTCATAATAAGTATTTTTATAGATAATAGCTCCTGAAAGTGTTTCCGGGGCAGGCTCCCATCCATCACCAAGGCCATGAATTGTTTCAAGGATACCTTTCATTTGCCAGGAATAATCAATAGTATAGATGCCACCAAAACCTTGTATTACGCAAGTGGATACGGGGGTGAAAAAACTGCCATCAAAATTTGAATATTTATCTTTAAAATATTTGTCAATATTCTGAGGCGGAAACATATCATCTTCCCATATTTCTTTAAAAAGATCAAATAATTTATCCAGTAAATATCCTACTGCGATGCCTATTACTATTCCCAATGGCCCTGCAAAAACACCAGATATAATTGCTCCCCCTGCATATCTGCCAAGAGCAGCTACTACCGCATCACGCAAAAAAGTATATATCTCCTCTACTTTTTCGGGTAGCCCACCGTTATCCAGTTCAGAAAGTATGAAAAGGCATCCGCAATATCTTGGGAAAGGGGCAGTGTCGAACCTTTCCCATAAATTATAAGTAAAAAAATTCCAAGCAGGTTCATAAACCCGTTCTTCGCCTGTATCGAAATCGTCACGAATCAGTATTGGTTCAATTTTTCTTGTGTTGCCATTAGGTTCAACTATTGTTGCTGCCAGTGAAATTTCATCATCACCTGTTTCAGGGTCTGTTTCATCTACGCATTTAATTTTATGAATTCTCAGGGAAACCTGCATGCCGTTAGAATCAGACATAGTATGTGTTTGCAGAGCCTGTGCAGCATATTGCGTATTCAAATACTGACCGAGATTATTGGCTTTAACGGATAGTAATTCCTTAGCTGTTTCAAATACCGGAACAGGTTTATTCAAACTTTCCATAACGCCATATGAATAAAGACCGGAATAATCAGCATCTGAAAGGATATTTATTTTCTTTATTCTTGAAGCAAAATTACTTATTGCGATTTCTTTTTTTTGTTGTGATAATGAAAGCAGCCTGGGTAAAATAAGATGTTCCAGCGCAGGAATTTCTGTAGCAGGCATTGGATACATTGCAGGATCTATAAGCTGACCAGTCGCTTTTAAAACTGCTATTTCCATCACTTTCTCCAGTTCCGAAAGTAACGGCATAAACAGGGCTGCGTTTTCCACTAAATATTGACTGGAATCCTGATTATATTTTTTTCTTGTAAATCTGAATGATGAGTTGTTCATAAAAGTTTATTTTTTTGAATAGATGGTTTGTATTGTTTGCAAATGGTTATTCAAGAGTACAAGCGTGCGACGCAAGAGAAGCCTCATAGCACTACTGTAGTGTGGTACAAAAAAATAATTTTTAAACTTCATACTGCGCACCATTTGGTACATGGAGATTATTGCATAGTGCCCATACGTGATTCAGTGGGTCTGCAGAAACAAGCATACTACCTGGCTGATTTTTGCAATATTTCAACAGGTTTATAACATCATTAAAACGGTTTAATGTGTAATAGAGAAAGAAAAAATCCTTTCCGTTTACTTTTTCAAGTTTGTTTACCTGCGTAGCTGGAATATCTGTAGGTTTAACCTGTACCGGTTCCTGGCCGGGCAATGCAGTGTGTTGAGGATACGTGAAAATGAGATAGCCAGTATGTCTTACATCCCCCATGCCATCATTTTGGAAACAATTTATATAGGCGGCCTCCCATGGGTTACTGCTTTGGCTGTAATAGTGAACGGTGTATTCGTTAAAAAAGATAAGGGTTGCATCTTTAGATTCAGCGCCTTGCGTTAGTATTGTTGACATAAAATTATATTTTGTTTTGCGTACTCTTTTAATTCAGGATTTTCTGCTTACTCCGTTAAAGAAATCAATACATTATTTGTTTTATTTTCACACGTATGCAGGGAACATTATAAGTTACATTATTGCCCCTGCTTTAATGATGGCTTCGTGGTTTAAAACCCTGCCTAAAAGCGAAATGCTGATTTTAGCCGCTACCTGATCGCTTAATTCTTTTCCCAAAGCGAAGTTGTAATCGGGGGCATCAGGGCCATTTCCACCACCAACATGCGGCACATATGCCGGCACCTGAACCTGAAAGCTAAGCAGGGGATTACTATGCCGGTTTTCGTCAGCATCATCCACAACGGAAGCTGCGAATTTTTCTGTTACTATTTGTGCCTGTTCTTTAAGTACGCTTGTCAGCAACGCTCTGGCTTCGTTATTTATGATGAAAGCAAGATGTTGCTTTATTAGTTGGGTTGCAAAAATTGCCCGCCCTACCTCGTTAAATTTAGTGGGGTCCCAAAGGGGGGCGTATACCCAGTGAAATCCTGTTTCGCCTGGTACAAGTATCCAGCCTCCGGCAAACATTAAATTGTGTATCATAGTTATATATTTTGTTTTGCCTACTCTTTAAATAAGGATTTTCAGCTTACTCCTTTTGTTTTATAAGTTTTAGCAAAGGCATGGCCACAGTACGGGCATTTATGCCTGTTGCTTCAATAACTTTTATATATCAGTAGAGAATATTTATGAGCCAGAAACCGAGTTCATCAGTTCTCTTTTACGATACGGTATTTAAGTGCTTTGGCAATAGCTTCTTTGCCGGTGTTTACCTGCAGCTTGGTGTAAATATTTTTAAGGTGTGTTCGCACGGTATCCATAGCAATAAAACATTCGGCACTGATGCGTTTGTACGTATAACCATCTACAAGTAATTGCAATATTTGCTGCTCACGCTGCGATAGGGCGAAGCTTTGTTTTGGCTTATTGTGAAATGCATGCAGCACTTTTTTTGCTACGCCAGGGCTAATGGGTGCGCTGCCAAGCGTTACATCTTTTATGGCTTCGCAGAGTTTTTCGGGTGAAGTGGTTTTAAGCAAATACCCGTCGGCACCGGCTTCCAGTGATTTAAAGATCTTTTCATCATCATCGAACACGGTGTGCATGATTACATTTATCTCTGCATTTATTTCTTTTATCTTTTCTACGCCATAGATACCATCGCGGCCCGGCATATCAATATCCATCAATACCACATCTGGCTTTAGTGCTTTAATATCCTGTACTACGGTATTGCAATTGCTGAATGCGGCAACTACTTCTACCTCTGGCATACCATCGAGCATCAGCCTTAATGATTCACGCAGTGTGTCTTTGTCTTCGTATATAATCAATCTTACCATATTAATCGTATGCAAGATATAGAATGGAAACACTGTTTGCCATCACCTTTTTCCGTGATTTTTATAAGGGAATGTTTACCGTTATAGTAGTTCCGATGTTATTTTCTGATGACAGGTTTAACCGGGTATGCATGGCTTTTGCCCTGCGCTGCATGTTTTCTAAACCGTTGCCTTTTGTTACATGCACAGGATCGAAGCCAAGGCCATTGTCTTTTACCTTCAAATATAGATGGCCCGCATGTTTATTTACAACAATAACCGCTTTTGTGGCGCCTGAATATTTGGCAAGGTTATTAACAGCCTCTTTAAAAATGAGGTAAAGGTTTTGCCGTATATCTGCATGCAGAGTTTCGCCTGTTGAAGTAATATTTGTTTCGAAGCTGTATTCAATATTCTTTGGCTCAAGCAGCTCGGCAGTATAGCGTTTCATGCGTGCAAGAATGATATCGAGCTTATCATTTTTAGGGTTGATGCTCCATACAATATCCCGCAGGGCATCTGTTACTTCTGCGGTTTGTTCATTTATTTTATGCAGGTATTCGTTGCGTGTTGCCGTGTCAATTTTTTGTTGTTGTGATAATTGGGATAGTATGTTGATGCTGGTAAGTGATGCTCCGATATCATCGTGGAGGTCGGCAGAAATATGCTGCCGCATCCTTTCCACTTTTCTTACCTGGTTAATACGGTATCTGAAAAATAAATACAAACCTGTTCCTGTTACTATCGTAAGTAACGAATAGAACCACCATGTTTTAAACCAGGGTGGCGTTATGATTAACAATATTTCAGCGTATCCTTTGCTCCAGGTACCGTTATTGTTGGCTGATCTGACATGGAAAATATATTCTCCGGGATTCAATTGCGTGTAGCTTACATAATTTCTTGTACCATTATTTACCCAGCCTGTATCTACACCCTGCAGCTTATATTCATAAACAATGTTTTCACTTTGCGAAAAATTTGGTGACTGAAATTCGAAGCTTATAAAATTCTTTGAATAGGGTAAAGAAATCGTATGTATATAAGGGTTAGCTGTATCTGATTGATATGGGCTGTTCATAACATTTACACTCGTTATTAAGGGCGCAGGGGAATAAGTATTGCTTACAGATAAGCCTGGATTTACCATGTTAAGCCCATTGATGCCCCCAAACCATATTTTGCCCTCTTTATTTTTATAGCAGGAAGCAGTATTGAACTCCATGCCCTGCAACCCATCATCTTCTGTAAATTTTTTGCAAACACCATTTGTATAATCAATCATTACAAGCCCTCCATTACTGCTTACCCAAATATGCCCGTTATTGTCTGGCATTACTGCATATATAACATTATTGGAAAGCCCGTTATCTGTGCTCCATATTTTTATTATTTTCATTGTAGCTGCGGATACCTGTATTAAACCATCATCTGTAGCAAGCCACAGATATAAACTATCAAAACAAAAATATCTTGATGTACCAGACACGTTTTGAAACTGGGGGAAAAAAGTAAACTCTCCGGTTACATAATTATACTTCACCAGGTTTTGTGTTTCGGTTGACATATAGATGTTCCCGTCTTCCATCTCTTTCATATACCGTACACGCAGTTTATAATTGCCCAAAACATTTTTATTGTCTTTACAGGTATCCCATTTTTTTGTTTCGGGGTTAAAGAGCCGGAGCCCGTCGCGATAGCCGCCGACAAGCATTTTATTTTGTTTCTTTAGTTTTATTACTGCGCACAGTTCTTTTGTTTGCTCGTCATTGGCATCTGTGTATTGCGTAAAATGTTTTATTACTTTATCAAAGCTATATAAACCACCCATTGTCGCCATCCACAATAAATTATTTTCACCTGCAATTATTTGGTAAATATTTTTTGACTTGGGTTCATCATATTTATACATCGGTGGTTCATAATAATCGTACCTGCCTGTTTTTATATTTGTATGTAACAAGCCACCGTATAATGTTCCCATATAAAAATCTTCATCATTTTCAGAGAACACACTCAGCAGCATATTATCCGGTGCAGTTTTTCCCGGCGCAGGTTCATTTCTCCACAAATCAAACTGTACCTTTTGCAAATCGTATTTGGCAATGCCGCCGCCACTTAAACCTATCCAGGTTATTTTCTGCCTGTTGGTAAAAAAGCTTAAAATAAACTGCTTCTTTAAAGAATAGTTTGTACCTGCGGCACCGGCATTTACAAATGTTTTTGCTGTAAGATTTATTTTTATCAATCCTTCACTCCTGCTGCCGATCCATACAGTATTGGAATCACTTTGATGGATAACCCTTGCATCTGATAAATATTTTCCACCTTGAAATTTTTTTGAAAAAGATGATAATGAATAATCATTGCCTTCGCCTGGCTGCATCAAAATAATTTCAGATGAGTTTGTAATAAACCATAACTGGTTGTTTACAACATTCATATCTGAGATCAGTATTTTTTTTAGTGGCAGTTTGTTTTGTAACCCAAGTGGCTGGAACGTTGCGTTGTTTAGTTTATAAATTTCGTGTTCACCGCTTACCCAAACATCACCGCGCTTATCTATGCATAATGCAATAATTTTTTCGGGAGCCGTTCCCTGCCAGTTTAATAGAGTCATTGCCTGGCGTGTTTTATTGTAGCAAAGCAATCCATCATTTTGTGTTACAATCCAAATATTCTCTTTATCATCTTCAACTATATTACTTACCGCAACTTCTTCTGATAAAAAAAATCCTTTATAGATACTCGCAGGTAGAAAAAATTTATTTGTATAACGGTTGTATAAAGCCATGCCCTGCGTAGTACCAACCCAGAGCCAGTCGTTTTTGTCAGCACACAATGCCGTGATCATTTTTGAAATTCTACCAAAATATTTGGCCCTGGAACTATCGGTTGTGAAAGCCGGGTTGATGTTAATGAAATTACGCCCGTCAAAACGGTTAATGCCATCCTGTGTGCCAAACCACATAAAGCCATCGCTGGTTTCGGCAATACTGTAGATACTATTTTGAGATAAACCTTCGGCAGAAGAGTAAGATTGAAAATAAAGATTTTGGGATATACAATACACTGAGTACAAAACACAGCAAATTGATAATACGAGTGCCTTTGAATTTATTTTATACACGCACATTAATAAAGTGTGTTGTTTTGATGAAGCATTTTAAACTTTGTTCAATATACTTATTTCTTTTTGTACCAAACTCCATTGCTGCTATTAAGCATTTTTGCGTCGCACACTTCAGGGTTCTGTTGTTTACGCGGCACAGTGCAGGCATGTATTTAAAATGCAGCCATCATAAAACAAGCACTGGTGCAGCGCAAGAGCAATTATATACCACAATGATTTAAATGTTACAATGATTTAATTTCAAACAAATTATTAAGAAAGTCATTGTACCTGTTTTAGGTTTAAGGGTTGCTATTTTTTATTTGTTGTTTTATCAACCAATTGTTGCCTGTAATCATCAACTTCTTTCGCTTTGTTTGCCGGAAGAAGCGATTTTAATGAATCAAGTTTAGCCTGAAAAGGTTTAGCCAGTTTGTTCATTTCTTCCTTTGCAGTCTGTTTTTCAGCTTGCGTTTTAGCATTGCTCATGTTATTGATTGCCTCATTCATATAAAAGAAAACGCTGTCTTCATAAGCTTTCGCCTGGCTAACAATATTGTCCTGCATATCTTCAGACATTGCCTTTGTCCTGTCAATCATTTGCGTGGATGATGTATCATTGCTATTGGTTGGTTCTTTAGAACCTGAACTATTACATGACCCTAGCATAAGTAATATGGATGGATAGATGATCCATGATAAATTAGTTTTCATAATGTTGTTTTTTATTTTTATTTATTTAAATATGGTCTAAATGTTATGTAGTATCCGGCACAACAGAAACTTCCTGTTTATTTCACTGCCCGGCTCATAAAATTCTTTCGCTTTTATTTTGTAATCACCATGCGTTTGCTGTCAATAAACCTGCCATCAATATACAGCGAATAAACATAAACACCCTGTGCAAGTATACCTGCATTTATAGTTAACGAGCCTTTGCCTGCAGATGTAAGTACAAACTGCTTTACCACCCTGCCGGTAATATCTGCAACAGTTATTTGTGCATTGGTAAATTTGTTTGATAAGCTATATTGTATAACAGTACTGCTTTTGAAAGGATTGGGAATGTTCTGTTGCAGCAACGCCGCAGGCAATAACTGCAAACTGCTTTCATCAGTTTCATTGGCTGATGCAATGCTTTCTTTACAGGTATTATTAACGGTAGTAGCCGGAGAAGTTTTTGAACATTGGGTAACCGTGTTTGTAACAAGCACTTTGTATTTGCCTGCTTTCTTAGTTGTGTAGGTACTGTTAACTTCGCCAGCAATAGCAGCATTGCCTTTATACCATTGATACGTTAATCCTGCACCGGTATTGGCAGTAAATGTTACTGTATTGGTGGCACATTTATTTACAGTGCCGGATGGTGAAATGGTAGCAACAGGTTTTATACTTACAATACTGTTTGGTGAAAAAGTTGATAATAAACAACCTGCATTTACCACAACAGCAGTATAAGTGCCTGGTGTGGTTGCAGTATATGTTCGGGATGTTGCCGTGGATATTTCTACATTGTTTTTATACCAATAATAAAAATAAACAAGACCGCCGGGCATACTCATGGCTACAGTACCACCGCAGGCAGGTCCGTTTGGCGTAATGGTGGCAGCAGATACTGGTGGCAGAAAGCATTGGCTTAGTTTTACTACCCAATAATCAGGGTAACCGCCTGGGCCATGGTTACCACTTACATCGCCGTCATTAGACCAAGTTATTCCACTGATTAAATAACTGCCATCGGCGGTTTCAATACCGGCTGCAGCCTGATCCTGGCTTCCCCCGCCTGCAGACAGTTGCCAGTCAATTGTTTGAGACCTGTTTAGTTTAATCATCCAGGAATCAAAGCTTCCATGATTGCTTGTAACATCTCCATCAAGCGATCCGGATTCTGTGGTTATGAAGTAACCCTGATCGTTTGTTACCTGTATTGAACTCCCCGTTATAGCATCAGTTCCTGATCCTCCAAAACATTTTGCTGAGGTTAAAACGCCATTACCATCATCAAATGTTACTAACCATAAATCTGTACCGCCGTGGTTACCCGTAACATTATAATCGTTCGGAGAATTTGTAACGCCAGATGCAACGATGCTCACAACCGGGTCGGATGTTTTCTTCAGCGAATGAATAACATCGTAGCCGGAGCCACCGTATGTCTGGCTCCACATTAACGTGCCATTCAGTGAATTAATTTTTGCAAACCACGCATCATAATTTCCATAGTTTATTGAAAGGTCGCCATTGGTTGATGAAGCTTCTCCCGCAAATACAAAATTGCCGTCATTGGTTTCTATTATATCATTAGCCCTATCATCACCGGAACCACCACAACATTTTGTCCATACAACGGCACCTGTTGAAGCAAGCTTAACAACCCAGGCATCGCCGCTACCATGATTGCCAGTTACATCACCATCATTGGATAATGTGTACCCGCATAAAATATAGCCACCATCTGCCGTGGTTTTTATGGAACCAAGGTCTTCATTATTTGAACCGCCCAGCGATCTTTGCCATTGAATATTACCTGCAGCATCAATCTTTACTACCCAAATGTCTCTCATACCGTGATTGCCGGTAACATCGCCATTAACAGAGTTACATGTGCAGATAAAGATATAACCACCATCCGGTGTTTTACTTATTTTAGGTTGCCATTCATCATTTGATCCGCCATAAGTTTTTTGCCATTGTATGGTTCCCGATGCATTTAATTTTACAATCCAGATGTCAGTACCACCGTGATTGCCCGTTATATCTCCATTGTTTGATGTGGCATCACCAATTATCATATAACCGCCATCGCTGGTTTGGCGGCAATCATTTGCACCATCAAAACCGGTGCCGCCCAAACATTTTTGCCATTGAATGGGCGGTACTGTTTGTGCAATTGAAATAAAATTTGCAGCTACAAAAAACAGCAGGAGTATTAGTTTAGTTTTCATAACATTTTGTTTGTTGTAAAACTAAACTGTACTATAAGGCCGGGCAATCACCTCTTTCCGTGATTTTTTTATTGAGCGGGCTACAATATTGCTATTCAGCTTCTGTTGTGTCACTCACTAGTACTGTATAACAGGTATCAGCAACCAAATTCAGAATGGATTATTTATCCTGTTATTTGAATAAAAGGCACAAAAAAAGCTCTCAGGGAGAGCTTTAGGGTTACAGGTCTTTCTTTTGGATAATGGAGCGTTAAGTTCTTAAGGATATAGGAATGAAACTGCTGTAAAAGTAAAAGCTTACCATTTCATAATACGCGAAATAAGATAATAGGCTATCCAAATAAGACACTATTTTGCTTAATATTTTTTTTGTCAGGCATTTTTAGACTTAACATATTTTATAAAAGGATTTTCTCCGGTGATATTTTATTCAACTCTCAAATTCTTCAGCAACAAGAACTTAAATGAATATTACAAACATAATTTCGCTGCTTAATTAAATGGCCAGACCTGTTACGTTATGACGCATAAGGATTATTACAATATACTGGGTGTAAAACCTTCAGCTTCTGCTGAAGAAATTAAAAGATCGTACAGGAGGCTGGCATTAAAATTTCATCCGGATAAAAACCCTGATGATGTTTTGGCAGAGGCATTTTTTAAGGATATTACAGAAGCCTACAGCATTTTATCAGATACTACTAAACGGGAAGATTACCATTTTAAAAGATTTAATACCTACAATTATTCTTACGATTCGGGGCTGGCAATTACCCCACAAAGTATATTGAAAGATGCGCTTAAACTGAAAACACTTCTTGAAAAAGCCGACCCTTACCGCATTAACAGAGATGCTTTGATTTTACAGGTTGAGCAGGTTTTATCTGAAAGCAATATCAGGTTGCTTAGTGAAGAAAAAGATATTGTTATTAACGAAGCACTTGTTGATGCTTTGCTAACTGTATGCAAACCTTTAAAATATTCCGTTGCAGAAAATATAGCAGTTAAATTAAGGGAACTTGCAAATGAGGATTATAAAATAAAAAACAGTATTGCTACTTTTCTTAAACTTCAAAAGAAGCGTGATTATTGGGAACGTTATAAAACTCTGGTTGCAATAATTATCACCATTTTACTGTGTGCAATTATTTACCAGATTGGAAAGTGATGCAGAATCTGCAAAAAGTTATTGAGCATACGAGTACGATACCGAAATGAATTCGGTCCCGAAAACTTTCTGGATGCCACGCTTCGCTTAAATGCTGTCATGAAAGAGGAACTGTGAAACGAGCGTGGCAAGTAAAGTTTCATAGATTTACAACTGCCGGGCTCAAAAAAAATTACAATAATTTATTTGCCTTCATCCAGTTAATACAACGTTCAAACCATTGATCGGTTGTAGTGGTATTGTTTAAACCAAAACCGTGGCCTCCGTGTGCGTAAAGGTGCATTTCGGCAGAGATATGATGCTTTACAAGCGCCTGGTAATATAGAATACTGTTATCGGGTTTTACGCCACCATCGTCAGAAGAATGTACAAAAAAGGCGGGCGGTGTTTGATCTGTAACCTGCTCTTCGTTTGAGAAGTAGTGCAATAATTTTTGATCGGGGGTTTTGCCAATTAAATTGTCACGTGACCCAATATGCCCAACGCTGTCGCTGAAACTTATAACGGGGTAAATGAGTAAAGAAAAATCGGGACGAAGGTTTTCGCCACTAAGTTCTTTACGCACCGCATCATTAAAATGCACACTTGCAGAAGCCGCCAAATGCCCGCCGGCACTGAATCCCATAATGCCTACTTTGTTTTCATCAACGCCGTATTGCTTAGCATTTTTACGAATGAAATATAAAGCCTGCTGTGCATCCATTAATGGAACAAATGCTTTGTTCGTCATGCATGCTTCGTTTGGCAAACGGTAATACAAAACAAAGGCAGTAACACCAATTTCATTAAATTTCTTTGCAACATCGGCGCCTTCGTGGCCGGCAGCTACAACACCATACCCGCCACCGGGGCAAATCAACACTGCAGTTCCATTGCGTTTATCTGCAGGTGCTTCAAAAACGGTTATTGTTGGCTTTACAATATTTTGAACGATGAGCAAGCCGTTTTTATTCCAGCTTGTATCAATAAATTCACGCTGGGTTACACTGCATGGTTTTGAGTTGGGAATATCCCCATCGTACAATGGAATAACTTTCTGGCCTTTTATTGAACCGGCGATAAACATAATGGTGGCAATTAATGTTAGAAGTTTGCGCATGATAAAATAAGTTGATTGTATCTTACATTTTATAATCGTCTAAAGTTATATCAAAACATAAAAGCAATAAATCATTTTCTTTTGAACTGCACATTAACCATTGTACGTTATCCGAAATATCTTGGCTTTGCAGGTTTTGTTTCAATGGCCTTGTTTCGGTTGCCTTTGATGTTTAATAAGAAAATCAGTTTCTGGAAACTACTCGGATGCGGAAAAAACGGCACATTTGATATTCATCCAGACTGGCTGCAGTGGGGCGTATTAACTGCTTCTGGTATAAGTGAAAACTACAAACCACAAACTACAAACTACAAACCCTTGTATAACTCATGGTATAAATTTTTTCGTTGTGAAGTCTGGACGGTTATAATCGAACCAATAGAAGGGCACGGCACATGGGATGGCAGGGAAGTATTTGGAACCTTACCCAAACAAACAGATTACGAAGGATTAATTGCTGTACTTACAAGGGCAACGATCAGGATAAACAAATTAAAAAGCTTCTGGAAAAACGTTGACGGAGTAGCCTCAAAAATGAATAATACTCCAGGCTTTATTACTTCAATTGGTATTGGTGAAGTACCCTGGATAAAACAGGCAACCTTTAGCATTTGGCAAAGCAAGGAAAGCATGAAACAGTTTGCCTATAAAATGCAAGAGCATGCAGCAGTAATTCGAAAAACAAAACAACAAAACTGGTATAGTGAAGATATGTTTGTTCGGTTTAAACCCATTGCCAGTTTTGGAACTTTACGCGGAATAAACCCATTAGAAGGAAAGTTGTAGATTTGCCCTAACGTTTGTTTGTGTATGAAGAATAACTGCTTCACATATTTGCCATGCATTGCATTTGCCTTACAATTATTACCAGTGAACTTTTATATTCCTGAGTAATAATCTGATCGTTCTTAACCCGTTAAGATTTCCGATTTACATTTTACTATTTATCCCTTTACATTTTATGAAAAATATAAAACTGATTGAAGTTCCTTCAGAAATAGGTGCCGGCTCCCGCGGCGCAAGCCTTGGCATAGATGCCATTAAGATTGCAGCCCTTGATTTTATGAGTAGTTTTTTTGTGCATTTTCCTTCAGAAAAAATACCTACAGAAAACAAGATGTTGTACGAACCCATAGAATCGCCTTATGCCAAAAGGGTTAAAGGTGTTATGTTGATGTATGATAAAATTTCTAAAGCAGTAAGCGACACCATAAAAAATAATTTCTTCCCCGTTATTCTTAGTGGCGACCACAGCAATGCAGGTGCAACAATTGCAGGCATTAAAATGGCAAAACCTAAAAGTAAACTCGGTGTAATATGGATCGATGCACATGCCGATCTGCACACCCCCTATACTACGCCATCAGGTAATATGCACGGCATGCCATTAGCGACTGCCATTAACGAAGACAATAACGATTGTGCAGTTCATGAACTGGATGTTGAAACAATAAAGCAGTGGAACTACCTTAAAAATATTGGTAAAATAGCTCCAAAAGTTCTGCCTGAAGATGTTGTGCTGATCTCCTTACGTGATTATGAAAAAGAAGAAAAACATCTGATAGAAAAATTGGGAATGAAAGTGATTACCACAAGTGAAGTACGGCGCAAAGGCCCTGAAAACATTGTTCGTTCCGTGATAAGGTATCTAAGTGATTGTACAGATATTTATGTAAGTTTTGATGTAGATAGCCTCGATTCATCCATCTCCCGTGGCACCGGAACACCCGTAAGCAACGGACTTAGAGAGCGGGAAGCTGAGGACCTCATCAGCAAATTTATGCAGAACCGGAAAATATGCTGTTTCGAAATAACCGAAGTAAATCCTACACTTGATAAAGAAAATCTTATGGCCGAAATTGCCTTTAACATTCTTCAACGCAGCGTAAATATTTTAATGATGAACTAAGACTGATGTGCAGATTTTAAGATGTGCGGATGTGTATGTTAAATACATATTTTGAGCCAGGCTTTATAGTTTCATGGCATCGCCTCTTGCCACGCTCGGTTCGAAGTCCCACTTTCATGGGATCAAAAAAAGCGTGGCAGTTTACCCGACGAGCGAAGCGGAACTCGGGGTCGCACTCTTGAACGTCCGATTATATATTTGGCAAAGCGCAACAAATAAATGTCTCCAAATAATAATTGATTCATTGCTGTAGAAGCTCCAAAGAATATCCAACCGTTCAAGTGTGCGACGCAACGAAAGCCTCACGCTTGTTCTTTAGTTCGGCTCAAAAAAAAATTGCCTGCTTGATTAAAAAACCAAACAGGCAATTAAGCAGCAGATTAGAAAGTATTTTTTACAATCCGAATACATTTTTATTAATCGATTGCAATGCTTCTTTTTTGTATGATGCAGGTATCAGCAAAGAAATATTATGCCTGCTGCCGCCATAACTTACCATTCGAACCGGTACTGCGCTGATTGCATTAAAAACATTTTTTAATACATCTGGTGTTTCAGCAATTTCATTTCCAACGATTGATACAATGGTTTGGTTAGCGTCTATTTCTACGGTACCAAAAGGCTCCAGTTCTTTTACAATGGCATCAAGCTGCGCATCAGTATCAATGGTAACAGACACGGCCACTTCAGAAGTGGTGATCATGTCAATTGATGTTTTGTATTTTTCAAACACTTCGAAAATTTTTCTTAAAAAACCATGCGCAAGCAACATGCGGCTGCTTTTAATGCCGATTGCAATAATGCCATCTTTTGCGGCGACAGCTTTTACGCCTGTACCGTTTGCAGTTTGTTCAATGGTGGTTCCTTTGGCTTCAGGCTGCATGGTGTTCAACAGCTTTACCGGTACGTTATACATTTGTGCAGGCCATATACAAGCGGGGTGCAAAATCTTTGCGCCAAAATATGCAAGCTCTGCGGCTTCATCAAAACTTAATTGTTCTACAGCAACGGTTTTATCTACAATACGCGGATCGTTATTGTGCATACCGTCAATATCCGTCCATATTTCGCAAACACTTGCATTGATTGCCGCAGCAATAAGCGAAGCCGTGTAATCGCTGCCACCACGTTTTAAATTATCTACTTCGCCTTTTACATTACGGCAGATATAGCCCTGCGTAACAAACAATTTCTTATCGCTGTGTTGTTTTAAAAGCTGGCTCAGTTTTACTTTTATACTGCCGATCTGTGGTTCTTCATTGTTGTCAATGCTCATAAATTCCAGCGCAGGCAGCAGCAAATGATCAATGCCGTTTTCTTCCAGGTAAATACTGAATAATTTTGTACTCATCAGTTCGCCCTGCGCAAGAATATCTTTATTCAAAGCCTCGCTGAAAGAGATCTTCAATATGATGGTAAGAAATTCAAAATGTTCGGTAACAACCGCATTTGCTTTCGTCTGCGCAGCCACAGTAGTTACCAGTTCTTTTACAAAATCCCTGTAGTGCGCTTCCAGTTCATCTATCTTACGTTTGGCCGTAACCCTGTCGCCGTTTGCAATGTTATCGCTAATATTAACCAGTGCGTTTGTTGTGCCACTTAATGCACTCAGCACAACAATCTTTGCCTCATCGCCATTGGTTATCAGTTGCGCTACCTGGCGCATACGTTCCGGCTTGCCCACGCTGGTGCCGCCAAACTTCATTACTTTCATTAGAACCCCCTCCCCGATTTTGTTTAAAAATTTTTTGAGCTGCAAATGTAGTGTGCTGTATAAAATGCTGAGAAGATTTTTTTGAGCCAAGTGGTGAGCGGAGCCGAACCAAAGAACATGAATGAGGCTTTGGTTGCGTCGCACTCGTGTACGTTCTGTTCTTTGTTCGGCATTGTGCAACTTGTCGCCCAATGTTCAAAATGTATAAGTGTGCGACGCAAGCGAAGCCTCATAGTAGCAATGCAGCCCGGCTCATAATAAAACTATTGCACTCTTTTTAGATCAAGATCCTGGAAGTCGAAACTAAAATCTGTAAGCGGAGAAATGGCTTTCATTTTTATGCCTGAAGCTTTGCCATTGTTATCAAGTTCGAACATAACATAAGCATCAGCGTCAAAACTTCTGTCGTTCCATTTTACGATAAATGTATTGCCTTTATAACTGAGCATTTCGCCGGTGAGGCGTGGCGACATTTTTGAGTCGAACCAGGGTTTGTCGTTCTTTATTGAGATAACCACATCGCCAAACCATTTATCATTATAAGTTCCGGTAAATAAATTAATGTCGGCCTTTGGCGCATTTGATTTTTGCTGGGCTTCGATATCTTTCCAAATGTCTCCCGTAATTTTTTTAGCGTCATCTTCTGCGGCTATTACCCGCTCGTGCATTTGTTTTACACGGTCAACGCCCGTTACATTTAAATAGCTGTCTTTAATGGTATTGGTGATGGCAGTAAATGCTGCACCTGACTGTTGATTTGTAAAAACAATAATGCCCAATTTTAATTCGGGTAATAAGGTTACCTGGGTAACAATCCCAGCAAGACCACCGGTATGAGTAGCCTGTTTGTAGCCTTTCACATCGCTTAAACCCCAGCCCAGCCCATAGCTTGCAAAATGTGTGTTATAGGGCGTTGGGCCGTGAATGGGAATAATAGTTTGGGGTGTCCACATTTCTTCGTGAACATTTTCACTAAACAGTTGCTTGCTCAGGTTATCGCCGTACTTGCCATTGTTCATTTGCATGATGATCCATTTGCACATGTCGGTAAGGTTGCTGTAAATGCCACCGGCAGCGTTGGCAACCTGGCTCCAGTCACGTGTAATTACTTTTACTGTTCCATTTACAGGGGCATGTGGGTCGACAACATTTGATTGATCTTTTAGCCT
The DNA here is from genome assembly GCA_002390845.1 of Chitinophagaceae bacterium UBA4407. Lineage (GTDB taxonomy): Bacteria > Bacteroidota > Bacteroidia > Chitinophagales > Chitinophagaceae > Limnovirga. The sequence continues at coordinate 91,955 of DGQT01000081.1, forward strand.
GCTGTAGGATGGAGCAGTACTTTTCATATCCAATGGTTGCAGAATGCGGGTTTGGATAAAATCCTCCCAAGTCATACCAGAAACTCTTGCCACCACTTCGCCGGCAACAATATAAAGCAGGTTATCGTAATCGTATTTTGTTCTGAAACCGGAGACTGGTTTTAAATAACGAAGGTTGTGTATAATTTGAGTTTTGGTAACAAGGCTTGAATCGGGCCAGAACATAAGATCACCGGCACCCAAACCCAGGCCACTTCTATGAGTAAGCAAATCACGCACGGTAAACTCTTCTGTAACATAAGGGCTGTATAGCCTGAACTCGGGAATATAATCGGTAACCTTATCATCCCATGTAAGTTTACCTTCATCTATTAAGATGCCCAAAGCTGCTACTGTAAAGGCTTTGCTGTTTGAGGCGATTCCAAACAAAGTATTCCCATCTACTTTTTGCATGGTATTTAATGAGCGGACCCCATAGCCCTTTGCATGGATAACCTTTCCATCTTTAACAATGGCTACTGCAATACCAGGTACATCAAAAGTTTTTAATGTAAGGGTTACAAGTGAATCAATCTGCGAAGAAGTTATTACCTGTGCTTTTAGTATTGAAATGCCGCAGGAAAAAAGAATAAAGGTTAGAAAGGCAAGTTTTAAATTTTTCATTCTAAATAAGTTATGAAATACATGAACAGTATAAACCAGCTGAAATTAGGAATTATGAAGGTTAATTAAAATTATTACATATCAGGACTGGTTAGGTAATTTAATTAAAATTAATTGCTTCAGTTACTATGCAGTATAATTTTAATCAAAAAAACTACAGGGTTACCTGGCTTAAAAAATACTTTTACTTAATTGTTCTATCCTATTGAAACCTATAAGTCTCCATTTTTTTTAACTATTCGCTATGCAGCCAGAATTCGCTAAGTAGTTTTCCATTTTTTTATTCATTCTTTCCCAAAAGAGGAAAAAAAGGGTACAGAAAATAACTAAACAGTTGAAAATCAATTATATTAATTTATGGCACACAGTTGGCAAAATGAGTAACAACCCAAATAAACTTAAAAAAATTCTAATGAAAAAGTCAATCCTAAGCTTACTGATCTGCGCAACTCTTTTTTCTTGCACTAAAGAAACTGTTTTACCAACACAAACACAGGCTATCGCATCTACTGTAAGCGAGGAAAATGAATTGGCTGCCGTACCGGTAGTAACTTTTAACACATCAGTTCAGGAAACTAAATACGTTTCACAAGGTTTAAATACGCTTCAGACCGATAGCTTTTCAGTAAGCGGTGGGACTGCTTATCTTGTAAAATTCATTTTCACAACAACCGGATCGCCCAACCTGAGTAAATTTAAATTTTATGTAAACGGTGGAGAGGTAAAGGCTACAATAACTTACTCAAACGACACTATAACTGTTGCTTTAAATAAAGCATTACCATTAATGCCAGGAGCGTACAATTATATTTTACAGGCAAAAACTTTTGGTGCTGCTGGTTCAGCATTTACCATAGCACTTAGTAATGCAACGATAGTTGATTCTAAAAGATTTTCTGTTGAAGTATTAAATCTGCCTGGTGTAATAGATAGCTTAATACTGAGATAATATAATAGATTCACTTATAAAATGCAAAGAGGCTGTCATAAAAGGGCAGCCTCTTTGCATTTTATTGCTCTTTGTGTACTGAATTATTTCGATTTGAAAGCGTTACGCCTTGCTGCCATAAAAGAGGAACCTTAAACCGAGCGTGGCAACAGGTGATGCCATAAAAAATTCTGTTGACTTCCAAAAGAATATTAATTACTTAAAGATTTTTCAGCATCCATATATCGCAACCAAAATGTCCCGAATTGCCCATAGGGCCATTAAGATATTTAAAACCCATTTTTTCGTATAAGCCAACTGCAGTGTTAAGTTCGGGCATTGTTTCCAGGTACATACTTTTATAGCCATTTTGCTTTGCAGCTTCAACACATTTCAATATTAAAGCCTTTCCGGTCCCCTGCCCTCTTGCTTCGGGTGAGAGATACAGCTTCACTAGTTCGCAACAACCTTCGGGCAGGTTGGGCGTTGGGAATATACCGGCACCACCAATGATTTCAACACCTGTCTCTGCTACAAAATAAATAGCACCATGTATTTTAAATAAAGTAAAAAGGTCATCAGTTGTGGGATCGTAATACACGGTTCCCGGTTTATTGGCTTTAAATTCTGCCAGTACAGAACGGATAATAGAAGCAAGCTTCTGATTGTCTTCTTTAGTTATTTGCCTAAGCGTATATACACCGTACATTAAAAATTATTTTTTTAGTAACTCATAAAAATTCAGCTTACAATTAAAACGGGAATCTGCAATTTATGCCTTACTGCATCTACTGTTTCACCATAAAGCAAATCTTTAATACCGGAATGTCGGTGTGCACCCATTATAAGCATATCGGCATTTGCTTCATTTACAATACGCACAATCTCGTTTACACGGTTTCTATATCCCAAATGTGTTGTTACGCTAAAGCCTAGACTGTTTAACTGATCGGCATATAGCTGAAGCCTTTCTTTGTCTTTTCGGGTTTCAAAATCATCCGTGGCGTCGCCAAGATAACTTGCGGATGCAGTTTCTACAATATGCATCAATACGTATTGTGCGCTCTGTTTGCCCTGTGCAAGTGCATAAGCAACAATTTTTTCATCGTTATCAGAAAAATCGAGCGATACTGCAATTTTTGCAAAATCAGGTACCTGCAGGTTTTGCAAAAGTTTTTCTTCACCATGTATCAACATATTCTTTTTGCCTTTATGCTTACGGATTATTGGTAAAAAAGTCATCATACAAAAAAGCCAGGCAAAGGCAAGCCATGCAGCAACAATAGCAAATTTTCCAATAAGATTACCTGATTTTTCAAATACATTCAAAGATGAATCGAACACTAATTTTACATTCAAAAAAATAAGGATGCCCGCAACAAACCAGGCTGCAATTTTTGTAGGTAGCTTAATTGCAAATGCACCCATTGTTTCTTTATCGCTTACAAAATGTATGAGCGGGATTATGGCAAAACCCAACTGCAAGCTCAGAATTACCTGGCTCAATACCAGCAGATCATCTAAATTCTCATCACCCGAAATAAGTATTACAATAACTGCAGGTGTAATAGCAATCAACCTGGTAATTAGCCTGCGCACCCATGGATTAATACGCAGCCTTAAATATCCTTCCATAACTATTTGGCCTGCCATTGTTCCTGTAACTGTGGAGCTTTGGCCTGCTGCAATTAGTGCGATTGCAAAAAGCACCGGTGCAACAGCAGTGCCTAGTAAAGGAGCTAATAATTTGTGAGCATCTTCAATTTTTGCAACCTGTGTATTGCCTGTTTTAAAAAAAACAGTAGCCGCCAGAACAAGTATTGCTGTGTTAACAAAAAATGCAGCATTCAGCGCAATAGTACTGTCAATTCGGTTGTATTTCAATGCCTGTTTTATACTGGCATCGTCAGTTTTTATTTTCCTTGTTTGTACCAATGCAGAATGCAGGTAAAGGTTATGTGGCATTACCGTTGCTCCAATAATACCTACTGCAATATACAGGGCACCATCATTTAATGATGATGGAATAAGGCCAGTTAACATTTCACCTACCGGTGGTTGCGCAAAAAATATCTCTACAAGAAATGAAAGCCCTATAATCAATACCAACCCAATTATAAATGCTTCAAGCCTCTTAATACCCAGCTTTTGAAGATATAAAAGAAGAAAAGTATCCAGTACAGTAAATAAAACACCCCACAAAATTGGAATACCCGTTAGCAAGTGAATGCCAATAGCCATACCCAAAACCTCTGCAAGGTCGCATGCAGCAATCGCCAGTTCAGCAAGTATATACAGGCAAAAATTTACCACTGGCGGGTAGGTTTCCCTATTCGCCTGAGCAAGGTCTCTCCGGCGCACAATGCCAAGTCTTGCACTTAAACCCTGAAGCAACAATGCCATAAGGTTACTCATTAATAAAATCCAAATTAGCTTATATCCAAACTGTGCACCACCCTGCAAATCGGTGGCCCAGTTTCCGGGATCCATGTAACCCACACTCACCAAATACGCCGGCCCAAGAAATGAAAATAGCTTTTTCCACTTTGAGTGTTTCGTTGTATCAACGGTTTCGTGCACTTCGCTTAACGAAGAAGTATTGTGATATTCAAACATAATTGCGCTTCGCGGTTATTGTTTATTATTTTGTAAATTCATTTTTATTGGCCCGGCTTAAGTATCTATTTTCAACTTCTCTTGCCACGCTCGTTTCACAGTTCCTTTTTCATGGCAACATTTAAGTGAAGCGTGGCAGCTTGTCCCGGATTCATTTCGGGATCGCACACTGCACCGGTTTATTATATATTCAGCAATTCTAATGCAGTCAGGTTCATCAATCGCAACACAATCTTCCATTACTCTTTTACATTTATACAGATTTCACAAATAAAACAGACGCCAGTTGTTCACTTATATTTACAGCAACCTGGTTATTTAATTTAAGTTCCATTGAACGATCGAAACTGAATTTCTTTTTTACTTCCACCCGCGTGCCAATTGTTATATTCTTGTGTTTAAGCAATTCCAGCAATTCAGAAGACTGGCTTCCCACTGAACTAACTTGCGATGGGGCGTTTAATGCCAATTCCGTAAGAATCATTTGTTGCTGTACAATCATTTTCCCGTTACTGTCTGGTATTGGGTCGCCATGCGGGTCAAACCTTGGATAGTTTAAAAACTGATCTAACTGATCTGTAAGTTTTTTGTTACTTACATGTTCCAGTTCTTCAGCTATTTCATGAACTTCATCCCAACCAAATTTCAGTTTTTCAACCAGAAAATACTCCCACAAACGATGCCTGCGTACAATACCCAATGCGATTCTTTTCCCCTGCGGGCTTAAATTAAATTCCTTATATGGCTCATAAATCAGCAACTTTTTAGCCTTAAGTTTTTTCAGCATATCCGTAATAGAAGCAGGTTTGCTGCGCAATGCAGCTGCCAGTTCATTTGTGGTAGCAAAACCTGTGCTTTGCTGTAAATGGTAAATATTCTTAATGTAATTTTCTTCTGAATGCGAAAAATTAGATGACACTTAAAATAAATTTAGACAAACCTAAAAAAAATTACTTGCAAACATATCAGTTGAAACATATATTTTTATAAAAAAGATTATTAATGCATAAATACCTGCTTATAAGTTTGCTTTTTCTTATGGCAATTGCCTGTAAGGATGAGCCTGCATCATTGTCCGGAGATGCGCCTGTTGACATAAAAGATTTTGTAGCTGCTTTCAAGAAAACAGACCTGCCTTACCGCCTAGCGGATACCAACTTTACAAAAATGGCAGATACTACCAACATCAGTTATACTGTATTTTCTCAGTTTGTTCCAGACTCTGTATTAACAGGCATTGTAAATAAAAAGGCGAAAAAGTTTACAATACATCCTTTGGGGAAAATTGAAAAAGAAAATGAATTGTACCTGCTTGCGAATTTTACGCAGAATAAGAAAACAACATTGTTTGCTTTTCTCCTGAATAAAGAAAATAAATACCTGGGCAGTTTAAAACTGCTTCAACAGGATAACAGGGATAATTACCGGCATAGTGTTTCAATTACATCTGAACCCACATTTATCATTGGCAGGGAAAAAACAAATTTCAATAACGAAACTTCTTATACACGAAATGGCTATGCCTACAACAGTGGTTCCGGAAATTTTGTTGAACTGATGAGCGATTCCAATGAAGACCTTAAAAGAATCAACGAAATCATAAACCCGATTGATACTTTACCAAGAAAAAATAAATTCAGTGGCGACTATGCAAAAGATAAAAGAAATACCATCTCGATAAGAGACGGGGCCAATGCCGACAAATATGCTTTTTTTATTCATTTTGAAAAAAGCGGCGGCGACTGCACCGGGGAATTAAAAGGAACACTGATGATGCGGGATGCAAGACATGGTTACTTTCAGGAAAGCGGCGACCCTTGTGTAATTGATTTTACTTTTGAAGGTAAAACTGTAATTGTAAAAGAGCAGGGGAACTGCGGTAACCACCGCGGTATAAAATGTTTTTTTGACGATAGTTTTACAAAAAAGAAAGAAACAAAGACAGCAAAGAAAAATAAGTAAATCCTGTTTGATTTTATTTTTCCGTAACCTAAACCTCGGTTAAAAAAAATTTTATTGTTGCCATGTACCTATCTTCAGAAATATGCTGCTTCCGGCTTTCCCTTAAAATGTGCAGAGCGAAAAATACTGCAAAAAAATAGCGGGTTGCACCCATTGCTAAATAGAATTCTTGCTGGTGCAGTGTGCGACGCAACAAAAGCTTTATAGATGACCACAAGCCTGGCTCAAAAAAAATTATCAACCGCAAACGATTGCGAATAAAGCTTATCCAAGACAATTTGTATTTGTGAATATTTTGATGCCTTTATCCATTGCTCAATTTTTATTGTGTAGGAAATACATTTAAATAATAAACCATAAATTGCGGCGGCTTTTTAAAAAAACCAATACTTACTATATGAATTTTAGAAATTTTCAGATCCCTTATCAAACTGACGATCGGTATTCAAAACGGGTTGCTTATTTCTCTATGGAATTTGCTGTACATCAGCCATTAAAAATTTACAGTGGTGGCCTCGGCTTTCTTGCAGGCTCTCACATGCGCAGTGCTTATGAACTTCGGCAGAATTTAATTGGTATTGGCATTTTATGGAAATACGGTTATTACGATCAGGCCCGCAACCAGGATCAAACACTCCAGGTTACCTGGATGGAAAAAATATTCACTTTTCTTGAAGATCCCGGAATTAAATTCCAGATACTAATTCATGAACACCCAGTTTGGGTAAAGGCATATTATCTTAACCCAACTACTTTTAATACGGCACCGATGTTTTTATTAAGCACCGATTTGCCCGAGAACGATTATGTCTCTCAAACCATTACACACCGTTTATACGATGCCAATGTTGCTACCAAAGTAGCACAGTTTATTTTACTGGGTGTAGGTGGTGCCAAACTTATTGATGAGCTGGGCTTTGCTCCCGACTTCTATCATTTAAACGAAGCACATGGTATTTCTGCAGCTTTTTATCTGTTGAATAAATTCAAGAGTATTGATATGGTGCGCAAGCATCTTGTGTTTACCACACATACACCCGAAGAAGCCGGCAATGAAAAACATGATATTTACCTGTGCCATAAAATGAGCTATTTCTGCGGTTTAAGCATCGATGAAGTAAGGCGGTTAACCGGCATACATGATGACCAGTTCAATCATTCGCTCACTGCATTGCGCTTTGCAAAACTTGCTAATGGGGTATCGCAATTGCATGGTCATGTATCACGCGAAATGTGGAGCAAATATGAAAATATTTGTCCTATCATATCTATTACCAATGCACAGAACTACAGGTATTGGGCCGATAAGCAACTATACCGCGCCAAAGAAGAAGGCAACGACGTGATATTCGATGACAGAAAAAAATACCTGAAGAAAAGGGCATTTGAAATTGTTGCAGACCAAACAGGCAAACTCTTCGATCCGAACATTCTTACAATTGTTTGGGCTCGCCGTTTTGCCGGTTACAAGCGTGCCGACATGCTTACTTACGACATGAAACGTTTTGATGCACTCTTGAATAATACAAAGTATCCGGTACAGATTATTTGGGCCGGAAAGCCTTACCCGGTTGATTATCCTTCAATTTCACAGTTTAATAATCTTGTTCATTTAAGTAAATCATACAAGAATGTTGCAGTGCTCATTGGTTACGAACTTGGCTTAAGCAAGCGTTTAAAACAAGCCTCCGATATATGGCTCAATAACCCCCGTGTACCCCGCGAAGCATCAGGCACAAGCGGTATGACCGCATGTATGAACGGCGCCGTAAACCTTTCAACTGATGATGGCTGGATACCGGAATTTATTAATCATGGCCATAACGGTTTTGTAGTACCTAAAGCCGATTATGCAAATATGACGGTTCACGAACAGGATGATTACGATCTTAAAACCACATACGATATTCTGGAAAATCAAATACTTCCTTTGTACTACGATAATTACGACACCTGGCGCCAGGTTATAAAAAACGGTATGCAGGATGTACGTTTCCAGTTCGACAGTAACCGTATGGCTGATGAATATTACGAACTGATGTATCAATAGATTTTAAAATTTTGATTCATAAAAAAGGATTGCAGCAATGCAGTCCTTTTTTGTTTAAGAAGAAAAATTATTAGCCAAACAAAGAATAAGCATGAAGCATTGTTGCGTCGCACACTTTTACGACATAGCTTTCTTCGACAGCATTAGCTTATCATTTGGCAGCAATTGCAGGCTGATTATCCGAAGCTTCATTAATGATCCGAACGATGAATGTATTGCGACGCAACAAAGCTTAACCAATGAACAGAACGCCGGTACCAAAAATTACTCATTACTTATACCGAACTTATTTTGTTAAGGTTTTAAAAAGTTTAGTTATAAATGTTTTAATGTAACACGATCTCAAATAATAGCCTGCCTGTTTTCATTTTCTGTTGCTAACTTTAAATCCATTGCTTTTCCGAAACTTAATACAGCTATATGAAGTTTTTTACAACTCTGTTTCTGTGCTTATGTATTTTCTTTTTCAAAAGTTCTACTGCACAAAACAATTATAGAGCGATTGATTCTGTAGCCAGCATCTGGCAAATGCTTATTCACAGCAATAATAACGAGAAGATCATCTTTCAAACCGACAGGAAAATATATATGGCGGGAGAAAAGATTTGGTTTAAGGCATTTGTTGTAAATGCTGTAAACAATAAAGTGGATCTCAAAAGCAAGATGTTGTTTACAGATTTTGTGGACGATCACGACAATATTATTGCAAAACTTGTTTTGAATAATGCAGCACTTAATACCAACGGCGCGATTAATTTACCCGATACACTGAATAGTGGTTTTTATTGGCTCAGGAGCTACACAAATAAAATACTGGCAGAAGATACGAATGGTATTTTCCTGCAACCAGTTTACATAATCAATAAAAGAAAGCCTGACACTACGAATTATAAAGCCACAGAAAAAGCCATTGCAAAAAGAAACTTTAATACTCCTCCCGCTATTCGTTTTTTCCCTGAAAGAGTTACAGGTATTCCCGGCATAAGTTCAACAGGAGTTCTTCAAATCACAGATGCGGATAACAACCCACTTATAACATCTGGTGAAATCATAAACAGTAATGATTCGGTAATAACCAATTTTACAACCAATCGTTTTGGGCTTTCACGAATCGCACTTCAGTATGTAGTTAATGAGAACTATACTGCAGTTTTTCATATTAATGGCCACGATGTAAGATATGCACTTCCTTCACCAGATCATTTTGCGGCACAACTTTCCGTAACAAATCAAACAGAAAAAAGCATAAAAGCTTTTGTTACTTTGGAAGACTCACTTCCGCAGAACTTCGGCACCGTTATTTTAGCAATCAATAGAGACAGTTTGTGCTATGCCGCTACTGGAACAGGGGCTTATGGAATAAATATTCCACTTGATAATTTTCCAGGCGGTATTACTTCCCTTCTTTTGTTTGATCAGCAAAAAAACTTGCTTGCCGAAAGAAAAATTTTTATCAGTAAAGACAATTGTCTTGTAAATATAAAACCCAATAAAAAGAAATATACGGCAAGAGACAATGCCACGCTTAATATTGGCGTAACGAACCTAAACCAGGAACCCCTTGTTGCAGCATTAAATATTTCTGTTCAGGATGCATGGCTGGCGCAGTTATCAGACAGTTTAGAAATAAATAGCCTGGCACAGTTAAACGAATTTGAGTTAAACAACTGGCTGAAAAATTACCGTGATAAAATCACTGCAGCCGACATTGATTTGCTCATGATAAGCAATAAGCCTTCATACAACATTATATTAAATAAAGATTCAGCAGAGAATCAACCAGGCGCTGATGATGATGAGAAATTACTAAACCTTATTGGAAAGATTACCGACAAAAAAAACAAGCCTGTAAAAGACTGGATCGTAACTGCAATTTCAAAAAATCAAACCGTGCTATTCACTGATACTGATACGACAGCCAATAATGGTGTTTTTAAAATACCGCTTCCGCAGGATATAGATAGCCTAACGCTATCCTTACAGGCAAGGGATAAACACGATATATTGCGAACAGATGGAAATATGATGATAGACAGCTTTCATTTTCCAATATTTGAAACACCCGATTCATTAAAAAAACAATTACTGGCTTATAACATAAAAACACTGGCGTTAATAAAAAATTATCATGTTGATACCTCCACTGTATTCCAGGGAGTTGGCTGGCTAAAACCGGTTAAAGTAACGACTGTCGCAAAAAAGGAACTCAATTACGATGAATCAAAAAGAATAAATTCAATATCACAGATCGTTGCATCGGATAAATTCAGGTATGGTGGTCACGGCGCAGTGGCGAATGCTTTACTAATGGTTGCAGGTATTACGTACTTAAATGGTCAAATTTCAGTTTTCGGAACAGGTTTTCATTCCAATGGAACTATTGGAAGACCATTGCTCGTTGTTAACGGTATCGCTACAGGAGAAGCAACCATTGAATATTTCGAAGAGCTTAATCCCGCAGAGATTGATTTTATAGAAGTGTTACGGGGCGGAGAAGCGGGCATCTATGGCATGCGGGGCGGCAACGGTGTTATCTCTGTTAACACAAAGCAGGGCCCGTCAACCGAAGAGTTGTCGAAAAGTTATTTCAATGTTTATACACCGCTTACATATCATGTAAGCCCGCAATTTGTAATGCCCGATTATTCAAATAGAGAAATAAAAAACAGCAGTACACCCGACCCCCGCAGCACGATTTACTGGAACGGCAATTTAATTACAAATTTAAAAGGTCAGGCTTCTGTAAACTTTTATACCGCAGACAATGCAACCAATTATGCAGTAACGATTACAGGCATAACCTCAAAGGGAGATATTATATACAAACGAATAACCATTAGCAGGAATTAGCTACTTAGAAGCTGTTTAAATTTAGTTTGCAGCATTGCTGAGGAAACCTGACGATGCCATTTTTACAACAGATGAATGGATTGCGACGCAACTAAAGATGCCATGAAAGTTGCTGCTGGTAGAACAATGATTCATTTTTATACAGCTTCTTAATTATGAAAAGAATTTTTTTGGCCGGGCTTTTAAAACCCTTGTCAGCATTCTTGCGTCGCACACTTTTACAGTATAACTATATCCATCTTTCAACAGCCGGTCCCTAATGTTACAGTAACTGTTGTAATTTGCAACGCATATATTTTTGTTCCAAATTCATCATTTCTTTTTTAGCAGCAAGTCATGAAATATTACTTAATAGCAGGCGAAGCCAGTGGCGATTTGCATGGCAGCAATCTTATTAAAGAATTAAAAAAACTCGATGCATCCGCAAATATCCGTTGCTGGGGTGGCGATCTGATGCAGCACACCGGGGCAAAACTTGTAAAACATTACCGCAGCCTTGCCTTTATGGGTTTTGCTGAAGTTGTAATGAACCTTCGTACCATTTTTAAAAACCTTGCTTTTTGCAAAGAAGATATAACAGAATTTCAACCCGATGTTTTGGTACTGATTGATTATCCCGGCTTTAACCTGCGCATTGCAGAATGGGCAAAGCAACAAGGTATTAAGGTGGTGTATTATATATCTCCGCAGGTATGGGCATGGAAAGAGAACCGCGTAAAAAAAATGAAAAAGTGCATTGATAAAATGCTGGTGATCTTACCTTTTGAAAAGGATTATTATAAAACCAGATGGAACTGGGAAGTAGAATATGTTGGGCACCCATTGGTAGAAGTTATCAATGATTATAAGTTGAATAATAATATTCCTGATAATGATAAAAAGAATCAACCAATAATAGCCTTGCTTCCCGGCAGCCGTAAACAGGAAATATTAAAAAAACTGCCTGTAATGCTACAGGTAAGTAAGTCATTTCCGCAATATCAATTTGTGGTAGCGCAGGCACCGGGGCAGGAAGATGAATTTTATAAGAGCATGCTACAACCATACAGCAATATTTCATTGGTAAAGAACAACACTTATCATTTGCTTTTAAGATCAACAGCCGCATTGGTTACAAGCGGTACTGCTACACTGGAAACTGCACTGTTCGGCGTTCCTGAAGTGGTTTGCTACAAAGGCAGCAGCATCAGCTACCAGATTGCAAAGCGTTTACTTACCATAAAATACATATCGCTGGTAAACCTGATCATGGATAAGTTTGTTGTAAAAGAACTGATACAAAATGAACTTACTGTGGAAAACCTGCAAAAAGAATTAGCACTTATTTTAACGGACAACCAAAGAATTGCAGAAATTAAAACCGATTATGCAGCTTTGAAAAAGTTACTGAGCCAAGGCGGCGATGCCTCTGCAAAAGCGGCGAAAAGCATTTATGATTTTACCATACTTTAAGCTTTTAAATTATGAATAGCAAAAACTGTCATAATTAAAGCGAGCCGAACCGGGATTGCTGAATAAAGTATCTGAACGTACAAGAGTGCGACGCAAGAATGCTTAATAGATTTTCTTAAGTCTGGCTCAAAAAAATTCTATCCTATTTTGAAAACATGGGTATGATAATAAACTTGATCAGCATTATAATGAGGGCGATGAGGAACATAAAAATCGAAATGCGGTTCATACCGTGCATGTACTTCATCCACTGAGTGCGTGGATTGTTTGGGTCTCGTTTTTTGATGTACAAATATTCTGCAAGCTGCCGCAAAATGCCCATAAAAATTGATTTGTTTCAAAGTTAACAAGCTTGGAGGATTTTAGTTCATTTCAGCGAACGAATTACGATTGACCGTTTTCTTTTTTTGCAGTAATAATGCATGCACGTATCTTGTTTTGAAATTGAAATTCGGCGAAACCATATATGAGCACAGTCCGGTGTGGATGCAGAACCTGCTGGTGTCTGCATACGGCTATTCGTGGAAACGACGCAGGCTTGGAGGTGTTTTTACAGAAGAATATACCAAAGCAAAGCAACGGGAAAATTTTACAGTTGCCCAGTGGCAGGAATATCAACAGCAACAATTACAAAAAATATTGTTACATGCTTTTGAACAGGTTCCATTTTATAAGCAACAGTTTTTAAGTAGTGGGTTCAATGTAGAAAAGCTTAAAGCCGTTACATCTGAAACCATTAGCCAGCTTCCAATTCTATCAAAAGAAGCACTTCGCAAATACGGCACCAGTTTATTGCTTTCAAAAAAAAGAGAAAAGGGTGGCAGTTTTTTTGCCAGCAGCGGCAGCACCGGAACACCAACACAAATACTTTTTTCACATGCCATGCACCAGCGTTGGTTTGCTTTGTTTGAACTGCGTGTAAGAAACTGGGCCGGTGTAAGTAGCGATATTCCACGGGGCATGATCGGTGGACGCAGAATTATACCTGGCGCAGCCAATACTCCACCGTTTTATCGTTATAATTATTTTGAAAAACAGGTCTATTTTTCAGCCTACCATATTAATGCAAAAAATGCTGCCAATTATGCAGATGGAATGCGGAAGCATAAAGTAACATACATGACGGGCTATGCGATGAGTAATTTTTTTCTTGCACGATTTTTAAAAGAGCAAAACATAGAGGCTCCGCAATTGAAAGCTATAGTTACTTCTAGCGAAAAACTTACCGATGAGATGCGGCTGTTATTTAAAGAAGTTTATGGTTGCAAAACATTTGACGGCTGGAGTGGCCTAGAAGCATGTAGCTTAATTACAGAGTGTAACCATGGAAGCTTGCATATTAGTCCCGATGCAGGTTTAATAGAAGTACTTGACCATAACCTGCAACCTGTGCCGCCTGGTGTTGCAGGTACTGTTTATTGCACCGGTTTTTTAAATTATGACCAGCCCCTGATCCGTTACAATATTGGTGACGAGATTATTTTATCTGAAAAACAATGCACCTGTGGCAGAGAAATGCCTGCAGTAAAGGAAATTATTGGCCGTACAGAAGAAGTTGTTATTGGCAAGGATGGCAGGGAAATGGTACGTTTTCACAGCGTATTTAACGGGTTGCAATCTGTAAAGCAGGCACAGGTGATACAACAAAATATCGACGAACTTCTTATAAAAGTTGTTACGGATAGTGGTCTCTATCCAACTGATGCCGCTCTTATTAAAACAAGAATAGAAAGCCAGCTAGGGGCTTTGCAAATACACATAGAAGAAGTGAATGAGATACCCTTAACAGCCAATGGAAAATTTAAAGCTGTTATTTCAACATTAAAAAGGCATACATAACGCCTGTAAATTTCTAATGATAAAATAAGCCTCTTAAATATTGTTGGATTAAAAAAAAGTAGCATATTTACAAGGTTACCATTATCCAAGTCCTAACTCAATAAGCCTTTAGTGAAAATCCTTATCCTGAGTCAATATTATTTGCCCGAAACAGGTGCGCCTCAAAACAGGCTTAGCAATCTTGCTGGCAATTTAATAAAATCAGGCAACGAAGTAGCGTTATTAACAGCTTTACCCAATTACCCCAAATACGAAAAATTTCCCGGCTACAAAGGAAAATGGCATTGCAAAGAAAATATTGAGGGCATCGCAATCAACAGGTCGTATATTTTTGTAAGCAAACGAACAGGTTTGCTGCCAAGGCTTACCAGCTATATTTCTTTCACCATCAGTTCTTATTACAGTGCATCTGTAAGATTAAAAAAGTTTGATGTAATTATCTGCGAATCGCCGCCGCTGTTCCTGGGCATTACCGCCGTATTATTGAAAAGAAAATGGAAATGCAAACTGGTTTTCAATGTGTCTGACCTTTGGCCAGAGAGCGTTGAAAAAATGAACCTCATCAACAATAAATGGATTCTTAACCGTGCTTATAAATTAGCCAACTGGATCTACAAAAATGCAGACCTTATCAGTGGACAAACAAAGGGAATTATTAACGCTATACAGCAAATGCAGCCAAAGCAAAAATTGTTCTGGTTCCCGAATGGTGTGGATATGGATACTTTTATAAACCACACTCCATCAAAAAACGGAACAAGCCAATCTTTCAATATTTTATATGCAGGTATTATTGGCCATGCACAGGGGCTTGAAGTAATACTGCATGCTGCCGAAATTTTAAAATATTCTAACAATATACAATTCACTATTATTGGCGATGGGCCGGTAAAAGAAACCCTGCTCAATCTGCAGAATAAATTGAACCTGACCAATGTAACTTTTATTCCAAATCAACCCCACCAAAAAATAATGGAATATCTGGAGCACTGCGATGCCTATGTAGTGCCTCTTAGAAAGCTGGATCTTTTTAAAGGTGCCATTCCTTCAAAACTTTTTGAACCGCTTGCTTTTGGAAAGCCCATTCTGCTGGGTGTAGACGGCGAAGCCAAACAGCTTTTTATTGATGAAGCGCAGGGAGGATTATTTTACGAACCCGAGAATGCAAACGAACTGGCTGCTGCCATTTTGCAGTTGCACAATAACCCCGAACTGGCGCAAACACTTGGCGCAAAAGGAAGAGATTATGTAACCACACACTTTAACAGGCAACATACCGCAAAGCAGTTTGAAAAGGAATTACAGTTGCTTTTTAATTAAAATATTTTGGTACCAGGCTATAGCAATGCTATGAAGCTGCTCTTGCCACGCTCGGTTCAAAGTTCTGTTTTCATGGCAGCATTTAAGC
>DGQT01000084.1 GCA_002390845.1 Chitinophagaceae bacterium UBA4407
CGACGCAACAAAGATGCCATGACATACTGATATTGGTATTATAAAATATCCTTATCCCTAACACAATAATTTAGCTTTCAAGCAATTTCTTTCAGGGTTTTATCTTTAACAAATAAGTCTCCTTTTTACTCAAGAAAATGCAGCTGGCTTTCTGCTGTTGATTGTGGTTTTATTCCTAGCTGAATATTCCATAAATCAAATGTTGTAAATCTTTTAAAAGGAGTAAGATCCCTGGCAATAGTTTCTGTTACGATTGTAGCCAATTGATTTATATGTTATTTGGTGAATCTTGAAAAGTTAATTTCAGTTTGCTTTTTCATGATGTATTATTTTATAACAGCCGGTAAAAGAATTGAAATGCATTACTTATCGGCAGTGATGACAGAGGGCTTAAAGCCTTTTACCACGAAGTAGATGCCAAGCGAAAATTCAAATAGTGCAACCGGAATTGCGAACAGCCCTGTTAACGGGTCATGTTGCCCGATAACACCGAATAATATAGAAAAGTAGCCAATAAGAAGTATTGGGCCGCCAACAATACCAATGAGAGAAAGACCACGCGGTACCAGGCGTGAATGGTACAGCAAGAATCCCAGCAACAGATCGCAGATGGCCGGCATAAAGCTTTGCCCGAGCAGGAAGATACGGTCATATAGAGCGACCAATGTATGACTGGTTGCTAACGCATCTGTTCCTGCTCCGGCCTGCCGCAAGGTTACGATTGACAGAAGAAACGCAACGCCAACGAAGATGGTGCCGGATTCCAGAATTCGGGCGGCGACAAGACCTAGTGCAGCAGTTTCATTCTGCTTCCTGAGTACCGGGTACAATACAACGGCAGTGCTGATGCCCGCCAGTGCCACAATGATCTCCAGGATTCCGCCGATAATTGCGGAATTGTCTGGGCCGGAACCGAGGACGTAGTTTGCACTCTTTACCGGTCCATAGATAGCGAGTGTAGGCACCGATACAAAAGTGAGCAGGTAAAGTACGCCTGCTAACAACGAGGTCTTGCGCAGTGAACTCATTGGGGCTCGTTCTGTTATCGCACCTGCGATGACTGCGGGATTTCTGTTTGCATTCATTCTTTAATTTTTATAAACTGTTTATGAACTACACTATAATAAAAGGTGCCATTATGTATGCTGTTAAAAGGATTGCGACGCAACGATGACGCCATGAAAAACAGTTGCTGGTATTCAAACCAAATAACGCATATCAATCAGAGGCTTATTTTAGTCTGGCTGTATTACTACTATCGTCATCTGTTGTGTCACTCACTTTTACACTTTATTCATTATTCAGCATAATGCCGGCAGCTTAACTTCCAGGTACAACTATACTGTGCGGGTTGCAACTATGGAATGAAGTGCTTTACATTTTATTTTTTGCCAGTGGGTTTGTTTTCCATGCTTTAGAAAAATGCACACTGATCATCAAAGCCCTGTTGTACATTTCTTTATTATAGGCGATGTTGGTTAAACCATAATTGTATCTTACGTCTAACGCAATTCTTTTTTGTTTCAAAGGAAACTCAACGCCGCCGCCCATCTGAATGCCGGCATCAAAACGTTTAAAACCTTCAGTTGAATTATTGAATGAAAGTTTGGTTGACTGATCTGCAATTTTCCTGTTACCACTAAAATTATAGGCGATTGACGGTCCTGCATTCATATAAAATTTGCCTATATTAAAACGTGCCAGCACCGGTAATTCCAAAGTGTTTAAATGTAGCGTTGATTCGTTGGTGGTTAGTGGGTTACCAGCTTTTAATTTGCCACCCTTTCTTATGTAGTATAACTCGGATACGAGTGAAAACCCGGGTGTAATGCCGGCCTGGAATGATGCCCCTGCCTGTATACCGTTAGAGGATTTTTTATAATCTGCGAGGGCACTGTTTAATGTGCCGTAGTTAATGTTTGTATTCACCACATTAACCATAAGATCTAAATAAGTTTTTGCAGTTTTTTTGCCATCATTTATTTTGTTTGATTTTACCTCTTTGGTTTGGCTAAATACATTTGTACCAAGGATAATCATACCGGTGATAAGCACTGCCTGTAACGTTTTTTTCATAATTCTTTTTTTAAATTTTTCTTGCTGTTGATTAATTTAAACAAAAGTATATGAAGCGATATGGCCCTGCAACCGGGATAGGCGAAACAAGCTTAGATGTCTTCATGCTGGTGATTTCAGTCTGCAAAATATCCGGAGGATTATGATCTGTTATTGATGAGTTGAAAGAACTCTTCTTTGTATGTTTCTGAAATGGGAATTAACTGGTCTGCAATTTTTATCCTGCTTCGCTCAATAGAATCGATTTTATTTAATGCCACCATATAAGATTTATGTACCCGGCATACTAAACTTGGTGGAATTAACTTCTCAAGCTCGCTGAAATTTTGCAGGGTCATTATCTTTTTGTTCACTGTATGAATTCTCAGGTAATCTCTCATTCCTTCAATGTAAACGATTTCATTCAGCATCACTTTCTCCAAACGATTTTCTGTTTTTACAAAAATGAATTCCGGCTGTGTATCAGGACTATGGTGCAAAATGTTTTCCTGTGCCTTATTTACTGCCAGTAAAAACCGGTTAAACGTAAACGGCTTCAAAAGATAGTCGGTGATCTGCAATTCGTAGCCCTTTAAAGCATATTCCTGGTAAGCTGTTGTAATAATAACCTGGCTGTTTATTTTCGAACTTTCCAGTAATTCTATGCCGGATAATTCATCCATATTGATATCCAGGAAAAGCAGATCTGCTTTGTTGTTCTTAAGATAAGCAAGCCCGTCGAGAGCATTGTCGAATGTTGCAGATAATTGCAAAAAAGGAACTTTATTTACAAAGTCCTTCGTTTTTTCAAGAGCCAATGGCTCATCTTCAATAATAATGCAGGTATATTTATCCATGAATAATTGTTAAGTGAACGCTGTATAGTTCATTATTTTTGTTTATTTCCAAATGGTGTTTATCGGCATAAATAAGCTGTAGTCTTTTTTGAATCAGCTCATTACCTAAACCACCGTTCATAGGCTGAGCTTTTAGCTTGGAATCAAATTTATTTTCACATACCATTTTTATTTTTTTATCGGTAACAAGGATATTGACTGTAATGGCATTTTCAAGTTTTTTATTGGTGGTATGCTTAAAGGCATTTTCAATAAATGGTATAAAGATCATTGGTGCTATGAATTTATTGCCAATATCGCCTGACACAGTAAAGTGTATATAATTTACGTTTGCTGTTCTTATTTTTTGCAGTG
>DGQT01000018.1 GCA_002390845.1 Chitinophagaceae bacterium UBA4407
TAAAAGAAAAATTAGAGGTGGGCGCTTACAAAATACAGGCTGCTGTTACTGATGTATCATCCGGCTACGGGTTGATCATTCCTTATCAATCACTCAACGCCGTAAAACTTTTAGCTTCATTATTACAGCAGGATGTAAAAGTGCGTTTTTGTGAAAAGCCTTTTACATACAATGGAAAAAATTACAACCGCGGAACTTTGCTTGTTTTAAAAGGAAACAACATTGCCAACTGGAAAGAACTTACCAACGAAGCCTGTAAAAAATTCAATATCCAGGCCGAAGATGTTGAAAGTGGCTTTGTAGATAAAGGCGCAGATTTTGGCTCAGAAGAAATCAAGCTGATCAAAGCTCCAAAGGTTGCTTTGCTTACCGGCACAGGCGTTTCATCTTCCGCCGCGGGTGAAGTATGGAATTATTTCGATCAGACATTAAACTATCCGGTTACACAATTGAATGCAGGGAGGATGGGTAAGCTCAACGCTTACGATGTACTCATTGTTCCCGATGGCGATTATTCTTTTGATGATAAACAAACTGAAGATGAGCTGAAAAGCTTTGTACAAAAAGGTGGTAAAATAATTGCTCTCGAAAGCGGCGCTTCACAAATTGCCGGTTTGGATTTTGGTTTTAATTTAAAGAAAAGTGATGATGAAGATTCTTCCAAATCCAAATCTGATACAGATTACAAGAGTTTAAAAAAATACGGCGACAGGGAAAGAGATGATCTTCGAAATGCCATACCCGGCGCTATTTTCCGCGTGGAGTTAGATAACACCCACCCACTTGCTTTTGGTTACCCCGATTTTTATTACACCCTTAAACAGGATAATAAATTGTACGATTTTTTAAAAGACGGGTGGAATGTAGGTGTGCTAAAGCAATCTAATTATATCTCGGGTTTTGTGGGCAGTAAACTAAAACCAAAACTTAAAGACGGCCTGCTCTTCGGTGTACAGGAATCCGGAAATGGAAACGTAATTCTAATGGCCGACGATGTATTGTTCCGCATGTTTTGGGAAAATGGAAAAATGCTTTTCGGTAATGCGGTCTTTCTTGTAGGGCAGTAATTTTTTTGGCCGGGCAGAAGAATATGAGTGAAGCTTTCGTTGCCACGCTCGGTTCACAGTTCCTCTTTCATGGCGACATTTACGCGAAGCCTGGTAGCCTGTACTGAACTTGTTTCAGTGTTCCACTCTTGTGCATTGGGTTAGAAATGAACAACGAACCGTCTATAATATAACTCTATTGCCTTGTTGCCTTTTTTTTCCAACGTACAATCCTGCCTTTGCTATATTTCGCTTTGCCCAATATAGCTTCTGCAGATAAAGTGAGTGACACAACAGGCGATGCCATATTAATCCTTAGCTGGCTGCAAAAGCTTAAAAAATGCGTTCGCATTTAGCAAGGATTTTTCTAAACAACAAATTTTTTTTTCAGTTAAATTATTTTCTTTTGCACTTTGTTACCTATTTATTAAACGGCCAATCCTTCCCATAAAAAACAGGTACAACTAACACGATTTTCTTGCCTGTTTAGTTAATAATTCAATAACACGCAAAAGGTGTGCGAATACGCTATGCCGCTCACCTTTGCAAAAAATTACAGTTATGCAAAGAATGATTTACACCATTTTGAGTATGTTTCTTTTTCTTGGTGTTACTTACACCGTTGCAGCACAGGAAACTACTTCGGAAATTGTTGGTATTGTAACTGATAATGGTGCGCCTGTAACTGGTGCTACTGTTTCGGCGCTTCACAATCCAACCGGTACAAAGTATTCTACTACAAGCCGTAAAGACGGCAGGTTTAATTTGCCAAACATGAAAGTGGGCGGGCCTTACACCATTACGGTTAGCTATGTTGGTTTTAAAGCCGAATCGCAGGACAATGTATTTCTTTTACTGGGCCAGGAGTACAAGGCAGATTTCGCTCTTATTGCTGACTCTAAAACGCTTACAGAAGTGGTGGTTACCGCGGTAAGCCAGAATAAAGTATTTAATAACAGCCGTACCGGCAGCCAGGAAATTATCAGCCGCTCACAATTAGAAAGGCTGCCCACTATCAACCGTTCGCTACAGGATTTTACCAAGCTTACACCAAGCGCAAATGGCTTAAGTTTTGGTGGCCGCAGCGGCTCTTACAACAACCTTACGGTTGATGGTGCCAATTTCAATAATGCTTTTGGTTTGTCCGGAACATTGGGCGGGCAAACGTTTTCTCAGCCCATTAGTTTAGATGCTATTGAGCAAATACAGGTAAATATTTCTCCTTACGATGTAAGGCAGGGTGGTTTTTCCGGGGCAGGTATTAACTCCGTAACACGTAGTGGAACCAACCAGTTCAAAGGTTCTGTTTATACTTATTTAAAAGGTCCGGGCACGCAGGGTTACGATGTAAGAACAGTAACGGTTCCAAAACAGGATTTCAGCTACAATCAAAGGGGATTTTCAGTTGGTGGCCCTATTATAAAAAACAAGCTATTCTTCTTTGTAAGCGGCGAGCAGGAAAGGATTACTGCCCCGGCAACAAGTTTTATTGCTTCAGATGCAAATCACCAGGCAAATCCTTCTTCTGTTTCATTGGCCAATGCTGATACGTTGAATGCACTGAAACAATTCCTGATGGATAAGTATGGCTACAACCCGGGCGAATTCCAGGGCTACAGTTATAAAACCTACAGCGATAAAGTGACTGCAAAAATTGACTGGAATATCAATAAGAACAATACGTTCACATTAAAGTATAATTACCTGAAATCTTATAAAGACATCGCTGCAAGTAATAGTGGTGCACCAGGTGGTAACAGGCAGCCGGGTTCTACAAGTTTACCCTTTAGCGGAAGTGGTTATACCATCAACAACAACTTTAATATTGTAATAGCTGAGTTAAATACGCGCTTTGGCAATAAGTCTTCCAATAAATTGCAGGTTGGTTACACAGCTTTAAGAGATTACCGTGCAAGCCTTGCCGGTGGAGATTTTCCTTTGGTTGATATTATGAATGGCCAGGGACAAACCTATACTTCTTTCGGTTATGAACCGTTTACTTACAATAACCTGTTGAATACAGATATTTACCAGTTCTCAGATATATTCAACATGTACAAAGGTTCTCATGAAATTACCTTAGGTACCCAGAATTATATCAAGAAATTCAAGAACGGTTTCGCTCCGAACTACGAGGGTGTTTACAGATTTAATACGTTAACTGACTTCTACAACAGCGCTAATAACGGTGCTGCCAATGCCGTTAGTTACAATTTGCAATATGCAGTTACAAAAGATGGTTCATTTCCCTTTGCAGAAATCGGCTCTACCGAATTGGGCTTTTTTGCTCAGGATAAATGGAGGATTAAAAAGAACCTGACTGTTACTTATGGGTTACGGGTTGATGTTCCCATGTTTGAAGATAAATTTCAATCAAACCCTTATGTGCCTGCACTCATTTTCCGCGATGGAAAAAGTTACGATGTGGGCGAAAGACCCGGCACCAATACTTTGTTCTCACCAAGGCTTGGTTTTAACTGGGATGTATTTAAAAACCAGAAAACGCAGGTTAGGGGTGGTATCGGTGTTTTTGCAGGCCCGCCGCCATTTGTGTGGATCAGTAACCAAGCCAGTAACAATGGTGTACAGTTTGGTTCGTTCAGCAAAACAAATGTTGCCTTCTCACCAGATATCAACGCATACAGGCCAAGTGCAACAGCAGAAAACACTGCATACAATTTAGTATTTACCGATAAAGATTTTAAATATCCGCAGGCATTGAAAGCCAGCTTTGCAGTTGACCAGAAATTGCCTGGTAATGTAGTTGCAACGCTGGAATATACTTTCTCTAAAGATATTGATGCGGTTTATTTTCAGAATGTAAACCTGCCTTCAACCGGTAAAGCTTTTGGAGGCTCTGACGGACGGATCAGGTACGACAGCACTAAAATATATGGTGGTAAACCAGTAGCAACGGTAACCAACCCGAACATAAGCAATGCCATTTTAATGACCAATGCCAACGAAGGTTATGGTTATACCCTTACACTGCAGCTACAAAAAACCATGCGTAATTTTTACTTCAGCGCTGCCTACACTTACAGCGAAGTAAAAACGCTGAATGATGGTGGTTCTATTGCAGCAAGCAACTGGCGAGACCGGCCTGTAAAAGGCGACCCAAATGCTACTGATCTGGGCTATGCAAATTTCTATCAACCGCACAGGGTAATTGCTTCAGCATCGTACCGTAAAGAGTACGCAAAATATTTTGCAACTTCAATTGGGTTGATCTTTGAAGCGGCTCCCGCCGGTGTTGCCTCTTATACCTACAGTGGCGATGCCAACAACGATGGTACCGGTGGTAACAATGATTTGATTTATATTCCAAAAGACCAGACCGATATTGTGCTGGTTCCCGTTAATACAGGCGGTGGTACCATTACAGATACCAGAACACCGGCACAAATCTGGGCTCAGCTTAATAACTTTATTAACCAGGATCCTTATTTAAGTTCGCATCGCGGCAGATATGCAGAACGCAATGCCGCTGTTTTACCGTTCTTTCAACGCCTTGATTTGAATATTACACAGGACTTTTATCTTTCTACCGGAAAGAACAAAGACAAACACACGTTGCGTGTAACATTCGATATGATCAATGTAGGAAATTTCGTGAACAAGAACTGGGGCATTTACAAATCCTTTACTTCAACTTCTTTCTTAAAGTACGAAGGGCTTGTGGCTGCAACAGATCCGTTAAATCCCGGTAAACCACGTTTTTCAATGCCTTACTTAGACCCGGCAAACCAGGTACCGGTTGTAAACAGTTATACAAACAATACCAGCATTTTTTCACGCTGGCAGGGGCAGATTGGTATTCGTTATATTTTTAATTAATCGTTTTACTCTGTTAAAAAAAGCCGTCAAAATTTTTTTTGACGGCTTTTTTATTTATACAATTTTATGTACCCGGCCTTTGATTATACAATTGAGCTTTACTTGCGTCGCACTCTTGTACGGTTGGATTGGAGACTGAGCTTTACCGAAGCGTAGAACTGTTTCGCGAGGACACGAACCTTTGGGAAGGATTTCCCGCAAGTTTATCTTGCAGTTTTTCAACCTGCTTGCTAAGAATATCAATTGTTTGCTGCTGAAAACTGATAACTTTCCTTTCCTGCAACAAATTACGCATTACATATTTTTATACAAGTTGTATGTAATTGCCGGTACGCCTTATACCTCAAATAGTCAATCCTTAATACAACGAACAGAAAAGCCAGTCTGCTTAAAATAAGAAGGCCCCTCGAGGTAGCTATTAGTGTAGTCCAAGATCAAGTATACGGCCATTGAAGTATTGCTCTCTGTAGAAGACCAGAAGAAACCACCGCTCCCAATATTGCCGAACGCGCCATCGATATTACGGTCGCCGCCGGGAAGCGCTGTAAAGCCAGTGCTGTTAGTGGCTCCGGTGTTGGGGGCTAGCCAATGCGTTGTTCCGGCTTCTTTCAATTTACCCCCTGCTACATACTCGCCACCTAAATAGGTGCTCAGTGTTGTCCATTCCTCGTTACTTGGTATATGCCAGCCTGCGGGTGCCAATCCTCTTGGGTCATTTACAGCATACCAGTTGTATAACTTGCCCATTGCAGGATTGTTATCATACCAGCACCATGCACCGGTAGTTAATGCAGCCCATTTAGCAGGATCCTTTACCTGTGTTATCTTGTCCCCGTTTCTATAATAGCTGGCAATCAAATCTCTTTTCATCCATACCTGAGTGCCTATTTTTACAGCATTAGTACCAGCCAGCACATTATCCTCCGATGAAAAAGCCTGCTTTGAGCTTTCGTCTGTATTTATGTTAGAGTTTTCTTTTGTGCAGCCAGTAAACGCCATGATGCCAATGGTCAGCAAGGTGGTAATTTCAGTTTTCATTAATCTAGGTTTTTATTTGAAAAAAAATCAAGTTAATTAAAGATATAGAAAGTTGCGAAAATAAAAAAGTGACGTCGCAACCTTACCTGTTATCAATATTCGATTGACAAGTTTTTTCTCCGCAGCGACTCCTCTAAAGCCTATGTGAACTAGCCAGGGACTTTGCGGGTTTTAAAGTTAGTGAAAGCTATGGAATAGACAAACGAGTACAAATTTTACGGGCTGTTGAATGCTCATTCATAATCCAACCGTAAAAGTGTGCGACGCAAGTAAAGCTTGATAGCATTACTAAAGCCGGGTTCAAAAAAAATATATTTATAAAATAAAACATTGGTTACTAAAACCACTTTTTCTTCATAAAATACCAGGCCAGTAAAAAAGATACGGCGATAGAAAGTACAATGGGAATGTAGAAAGCGTGTTGCGTATGGGCGTAAGGGATTTCAACGTTCATGCCATAAATACTGGCTACCAGAACGGGTAACGAAAGGATGATGGTAATGGAAGTAAGCCGCTTCATTACATTGTTCAGGTTGTTGCTGATGATGCTGGCAAATGCATCCATGGTGCTGCTGAGGATGTTGGTGTAAATGTTCGCCATTTCAAGTGCCTGGCTGGTATCTACAATAAGGTCGTTCAAAAATTCCCTTTCTTCTTCGGTAAGCCCGAGGAAATTGGTGCGTTCCATTTTTAGCATTACCAGTTCGTTACTACGCAGTGCAGTTACAAAATACACCAGGCTTTTTTGTATACGCATCAGGTTGAGCAGTTCTTCGTTTCGGTTACTGTCGTAAAGTTTTTGTTCGTACAGGTTGCGTTTATGGTTGATCTCTTTAAGATATTCCATAAAGTTTTGTACTACTTTCTCAAATACTTTAAGCATCATCATGCTGCGTTTATCGGGATGCCGTTTTTGAAAAGTATTCAGGAATTTTTTTATAGCACCGTTATCGAAAGAGTTAACTGTAACAATATGGTTGTGCGTTAAAATGATACAAATGGGAATGGTGATGTAAAATGCATCACTGTCGTTAAACGAATTGTTTTCTGTTGGCGTTTTAATTACCACGAAACGCACATTATCTTCAATCTCGTATCGTGGACGTTCATCAATATCCAGCGAGTCGCGCAGGAACTCAATAGGTATTTCAAGCCCGTTACTTAACTCAAGAAACTCTTCTTCCTTAAAGGGCGGCACAAGATTAACCCATATACCATTTTCGGGCTTGTCGATCTCAACCGTTTGACTGTTAATATTTTTGAAGTATTGTATCAAAGCGGGGCAAAGATAAGCTGTGGGTTTTAGGAATAATTGTTATTTATGCCTTGCAGTTTTTAGATACTTATTTCGCCTTTAAATACAAATTCTGCCGGGCCACAAAGCCAGATATTTTTGAATTCATCCTCGCTGGTTTTATCGAATTCAACAGCAAGGTGGCCGCCCAATGTTTTTACTTCTATACGGTTAAAGCCGTTATCGTTGTGAGCAAACACAAGCGCAGCAGCGGTTACGCCGGTTCCGCAACTTAGGGTTTCATCTTCTACGCCGCGTTCATAAGTACGCACAAAAATTTCCTGATCGTTTAGTTCTTCTACAAAATTTACATTAATGCCTTCTTTTTCAAATTCATCGCTGTAACGTATTTCTTTACCGGTTTTTACTACGTCGTAGTCAGCCACACGCACTACGTTTTTTACATAATGCGGCGAGCCGGTATTCAGTACACTGTCAAAATGTTCTTTCGATATGCCCGTAACATCTTTCATTTTCAGATATACCCATCCGTTTTCTTTTATAATTGCTTCATGTTCCCCATCAACTGCAATAAATGTATAATTGTCTTTATGAATACCAAGATGATAAGCAAACTTCACAAGGCACCGGCCGCCATTGCCACACATACTACTCTCATTGCCATCAGCATTATAATAGATCATTTCAAAATCATAGCCTTCTTTAAGGTTCATCAGCATTAAACCATCGCCGCCAATACCAAAGCGGCGGTCGCACAAATGTTTAATCTGTGCCGCTGAAAGTGCTATTTTATTTTCCCTGTTATCTGCTATAATAAAATCATTTCCCGTGCCCTGATACTTGAAAAAATTGAATTGCATAATTATATATTCACGATGATAGATAAAGCCTTTTGAATTAGATTTTCCACTGCTGCATTGCCATCTTTTGAGAATGTTTTGCTTATTCTGTTTGCCACTATCGCATTCAAACTTAAGCATTGATGGCCAAGTAATTTTCCCAAACCATAAATGGCACTTGTTTCCATTTCAAAGTTGGTAATACGGTGGTTGCCATAATAAAATTGTGTAAGCCTGTCAATAAGATTCGGATTGGTTAAACCCAATCGTAAAACCCTTCCCTGCGGGCCATAAAATCCCGGACAGGTAACCGTAATGCCCTGATGAAAACCATCAACAAAATGTTTTAAAACCGATGCCGCTGCGCTGCAAATATAAGGCTGCGAAAACCCTGCCTCCATTTGGGTGTGAGAAACAAACTGCTGTATCAGGGCACGCTCTTCATCATTATTCGTGTGCTGATAGTAATTCAGCAGGTTATCCAAACCCAAACCATGTGTACTTGCAACAAAATGATCTACGGGAATATCTGCCTGCAAAGAGCCGCTTGTGCCTACACGAATAACCGTTAGCGAAGCGAGTTTGGTTTTTACCATTCGTGTTTGCAGGTCAATATTTACCAATGCATCCAGTTCGTTCATTACAATATCAATATTATCCGGGCCAATGCCTGTAGATACTACGGAAATTCTTTTACTGCCAATGTAGCCCGTATGTGTAATAAATTCCCTGTGTTGCAAACTGTATTCAACCTTATCAAAATGCTTGCTCACTTCTTTTACACGGTCAGGGTCACCCACGGTAATTACAGTGCTGGCAAGCTCTTCAGGCCGCAGGTTTAAATGATAAACAGCACCACGGTTATTTATGATCAGTTCAGATGCTTCAATTTTATTCATTTTATTTAAGTTATGTTTTTTTGAGCCAAGCTGCATTATTACTATGAAGCCCGGTTGCGTCGCAC
>DGQT01000080.1 GCA_002390845.1 Chitinophagaceae bacterium UBA4407
GCAAAAAACGCCACCAACGCAGGCAAGAAAAAAATAGAATGGGGCAGCCAGATAAGAAGCTATGTTTTTCACCCGTATAAGATGATCAAAGATCACAGAACAGATTATGAAGTAGGTAATGTACAGCCTGTAATGGATGGCGAACTGGATGGATTTGTGAAGGCTTATTTGATGAGTGAGAAAGAGTGATTTGATAATTTGGTGATTTGATGATTTAATGATTGGTGATGAGAGCCTGATTGAAATTGAAAATGATTTCTAATGCAAACGAATAAAGAGAAGAACCTGATTGTTGAATTAACTTTTAGTTTCGCTATTCGGATAATTAAGTATGTGGAGGAATTGGAGAGAAGAAAAAAGTTTGTAATAGCAAGGCAATTATTAAAATCCGGAACGAGTATTGGCGCAAATGTTAGAGAGGCACAGAATGCAGAAAGTAAAATTGATTTCATTCATAAGATGAAGATTGCTGCAAAAGAAGCAGATGAAACTGAATATTGGTTGCTGCTTTGCAAAGAGTCGGAAGAGTATCCTGATTGCGACGATCTTCTTAATGATTGTATTTCTATTGCAAAAGTACTTTCCAAAATAATTGCTTCATCTAAATCCAATCTGTGATGATTGTTTTGCATTACCAAATCATCAAATTATCAAATCACCAAATAGTTTTCAGTATTTCATCACCAAATCAATTTCTTTCCACCAAATACTCCAGCCACAGCATTTTATTATAAGCCGGGCAGTAGAAATAATAATTGATATAACTCCAGTGTAAAAATATTTGTTTAAATGGGGAAGGATAGGGAAACGCTGCTCTTGCCTGGAAAAAAATATATTGTTTTTGATTGCTCTTCTCAAACGCTGAAATGCCTGCTATATCTATATTTGGCGCATCGGCACCGAGCCTCAATAAAGAAGTACTGAGGATAATTTTATCCATTATATTATTGCTTTTTTGCAGTTCGCTTTTTATGTCATCAATGAGCTGTGGCTTATAAATTTCCAGTTCAGGAATATGAAATGCATTAATCAATCTTGTTAAGTGATACAACAAAACAGAGGACTTAACATAGTAAGGCGACAAGTAAGTTGGAGCTTTCATATACTCGCGGTTCTTCACCATTTCTGCAAGAAGATAAACCGTTGCCGTATCTTGTTTAGTAAAGGGCAAATGCCTGTCGTAAATAAAATATAACAGGTTGCATTGCACACCAAAATCAAAATCAACCGGCATGCGCAAACCAAGATAAGTACTGTAAGCCGGAATCTCTTTATACCTTTTGTATGTTGATACAATCTTTCTTTTTGGGGTAGCAAGATTGCTTGTTTGCAACATTCTTTGCCTGAGTAAATTGCAGGTACTGTCATCAGCATTGCTGCTCATTAAAACCATTGCTGCATCATCTGCATCTTCGCCTTGCCCAAATACGCTTTTCAAATATTTAAATACAAAACTATGCGGCATAATCTGCGCATTGGTTGGCCAGAAATTATAAAAAGGTTCGCCATATTTGTTTTTAAAGTAAGGGTACGTTGCTGTTGCTTTATCAATAATACGTTCAACTTTATTTTTATTCACAGTATCAAAGTGTGGTAACATATTTCTTAGGCCAAAAGCAGTAATAGCTGTAAAGAAAACATTGTTGTCAGGTTGGTAATTGTGCGGCCCGCCGCCACATTCGCGGTACGAGTAAAACATGCCAGAGTAAAACTCGCTGCTATCTTTCACCTGCATTTGTGCAATATTTTCAACGAGTGAATCAATTAAAACGGCATCACTGTTTTGCGCATGTAAATAATAATTCATGCAAAAAAATAATACAACTATCGTAATGCTTTTTTTCATTTTTTATTCTCAACTTTTCAACCCATCAACTTTTCAACAAACTCATATGCCCGGCAACTTCCATATATAGTAAATCCACTTTATAATATTTACGGGCTTTTCCATATCGCAGATCATATCTTTTCTTTCCATTTTCCACCAGTCAATTTTTGTTGCTTTGCTTTTTTGCAATTTTATAAACTGATCAATAGCCACCATACTTCTCGCATTGATCGTATTCATTACAATGCAAAACTCTTTTTTGTTTTTCTCATTGTACGGCAAAGCCATTATTTTTTTATTCTGTAAACGAACCCGCTCATTAAATTTTTGTTTGAAAGCAATGAAATCATCACATGTATTTACAAGCGTATAAATATGATCACGAACATCTTTATACAAATCAAAAATATCGTTGCCTAACTGGTAAAGGCTCCCAATAAAAAATAATACTTCCTGCATTTGTTCATTGGCAACATCATCCAGGCATTGATGATAAATGATCACCGATACTGCACCTTTGGTGTAAGTGATCCGTTCAAGTTCTTCGTTTAAAATTGCCTGGTTGGTTTGTTTCACTGTTTCAATCTGAATATCTAACACGTTTCCTGAAGCATTCATGTATGCTGCTTTATGTGGCACATGCGCTAATAAAAAAGTCTGTATTTCTTTCGCAACATGCGAAGCGAATGTAGTGGCAATGTAAGTTTCCGGGTTAAAAGTTATCGCAAGTATGCTGCTATTATCGAGTTTATCAATGTCAAAAAGATCATCGCCAACTGGTGTGAGTATGCCAAATAATGTGGCGCGTTTTCTTTCATCGTTAGTTAACGTTTTTCCGTATAGCCGTTTATAACTGCTGCACAAAAAAGATGTAATAAAAAGCCCGTAATATTTTTCAATCTTTCCTTTTTGCTCCGGCTGAAACTGACCCGCATATTTTGTTTCTAATTCGTTTAAATAAGGAATAAGAAAATCTTTGTTATACTGCTTCTGAATTTTTATTTCTTTATACACATTTCTAAAAGCACTGATATAGCTGAATACATTCATTCGTTGTATGTTACGGTTCAAACCTAAGAAAAAATTAATTGAAATAACAGGCTGTATATTAGTGCCGGCAACATTTAGTGCATAAATTTTATTATGAACCCAACTGCATTACTACTATAAAACCCGGTTGCGTCGCACACTTTGGCGTTCAGCTCTTTGTTCAGCACTGTGCAAATGATCTTACTAAATGTTACTCCCTGTACAAATTAATTTACACAAAAAATTATTCTTGCTTCATAAAAAAAACTTTCAATAAATGTTTAAGGATATCAGAATATGATGAATGAGCAGAATGTAGCTATTTTTGCGGCAGGCTGTTTATTGTCGCTAAGGTTATAGTGTACAAGTGTGCGACGCAAGGAACGATGATAAAAGTTCCTTTGTTTGGTTCAAAAAAATTGTGTTTAAAAATAATGATCCAATAACTCCTATTAATGTTACTTTGAAAAACCATGCAGAAAAGCGGTATTTATATTAAGCTGGCTCCTTTTGGAATTATTATTTTTTTGATGTTGGCAACAATGCTTACCCCCTTTATTTCCGTGGCACAATGTTTAACAACCGTCAACAGTTTCCCCTACTCAGAAGATTTTGAAACATCTGATGGCAACTGGGTTACAGGTGGCACTTCATCTGACTGGGCCTGGGGTGTACCGGCTAAACCTGTGATAAGTGTGGCTGCACATGGCGTTAAATGCTGGCTAACTGGGGGACTAAATAAACCTGGTTATAACGATGGCGAAAATGCCTGGTTAAAAAGCCCATGTTTTAATTTCAGTGGCTTATTGCATCCCTATATTTCTTTCAATGTTTTTTGGGAAACGGAAGGCAAATACGATGGCGCCAATTTGCAATACAGTAAAGACAATGGCAGCACCTGGACCATATTGGGCTCAAAGAATGAAACTGTTTCCTGTTTAAACACCAACTGGTATAATTCCACACAGTTGCAATACCTGCAGAACAGCGATGGATGGAGCGGGAACATTCAACCCAATACGGGGAATTGCATCGGCGGCGGCGGAAGTAGGCAATGGATGGCAGCCCGGCACGATCTAAGCTTCTTGGCTGGTAGCCCTTCTGTGCAGTTCAGATTTGTGTTTGCATCGGGTACTCAGTGTAACAATTACGACGGCTTTGCAATTGATTACATTAATGTAAATGAAGGCGACGCAAACAGCGCTTCATTTTCTTTTCTGTGTGCCAACAATCTTGTAACATTCAATGCTGCTTATACAAACTGCCCATCGTCTTTTGAGTGGAATTTTGGTAATCCCGGTTCTGCGGATAATACATCAACACTGCAACGACCGCAACACAATTTTACATCCGGGGGATCTTATGGAATCTCACTTAAAGTTTTCTGGCCCGATGGGAGTTCGTATGAATATACTTCTACTGTTAACATTATCGTACTTACTGCGCAGGTAATAAAAGACAATGTGTGTGGCACCGCTGATGGTGCGGCAAGGGCCATCATTACAGGTGGCGGAACTTCATTTACTTATCATTGGGATACCGATCCACCGCAATACACCGATACGGCTACAGGGTTGGCTTCAGGGACTTACCTGGTAAGTGTAATTCCCGAAGATGGTTGCGCAGCGGCTGCATTTGTAATTATTAACGGCCCTGCCCTTTTTTCTTACAGTGTTACAGATAAACCAGCATCCTGTACAAAAAAAGATGGAAGCATCAGCCTGCAGGTAAGTGGTGGAACTGCACCTTATACTTATTCATGGTCACCGAATGTAAGCAGTTCTTCGTTGGCATCTAACCTTTCGGCAGGCAGTTATAAAATAACAGTACAGGATAAAAATAATTGTAACTACACCATTGATTACACGCTTGCAAGTACCAACGGGCCTGTTGCCGGCACGCAGGTAAAAAACACAAACTGCTTTGGCTCAAAGGATGGCACAGCAACAGTTACAGCCAGGGGCGGCACTGCCCCATATACTTATTTATGGTCGCCTTCGGGCGGCAATGCAGCTGTCGCAAACAATCTTGCAGCAGGAAATTATACTGTTACTGTAACAGACAATAATGGTTGTGAAACCACGGCAACAGCAACAATAAATCAGCCGCCAGTTTTGGTCAGTTCTGTGTCATCACAAAACACCTCCTGTGGTAACAAAGATGGCAGTGCATTGGTACAAGTAACCGGCGGTACGAGCCCTTACCAATTTACCTGGAATCCCGGTAATCTTACGGGTGCATCTGTTTCCAATCTTGATTCGGGCCAATATGTTGTTACTGTAACAGATACGAATGGCTGCATTAAAAATGACACTGCATACATCGCATCTTCAACGGCTGTAAAACTTAAATTATCGCATAAAGATGTTGACTGTTTTGGCAATGCCACTGGTTATGCAACAGTAGAAATTTCCGGAGGTATCGCTCCATATAATGTTAGCTGGACAAACGGAACGCAAAACTATACGGGTGATTCAATAAGCAAATTAAGCCCAGGTACTTATACAATAACCGTTCATGATGCAGATATATGCGCAGCAACAGGTAGTGTAATAATAACGCAGCCTACCCCATTTAATACCAGCGTAATAATTACGCCTTCAATATGCGCTCAAAACAATGGAACGGCTTCTGTAACTGTTAGCGGTGCAACACCACCTTATTCTTATTTGTGGCTAACGTTAAATAATACCACACCGGCAGTTACCAACTTATCACCGGGCAGTTACCAGGTGTCTGTAACAGATCAAAACAATTGCATTATTACAACCGGCGCACAAATTGAAAACATCAATCCATTGCAGGTTTCACTGGGCAGCGACACAACCATTTGCGAGGGCGATAAGATCATTTTAAATCCCGGAAACTTCAGCAGTTATACATGGCAGGATTATTCTAAAACACCTACCTACACTGTATTACAGCAGGGCAGCTACTCTGTTACGGTTGCAGATACACTGGGCTGCACAGCCAGCGACACCATAAATATCTTGGCAGATTGCGGCGATATATTTTTCCCTTCGGCATTTACGCCAAACAACGATTCCCGAAACGATTTCTTTGGCCCGCTGGGCAATCTGAATGTTGTAAAAGATTACTCACTTGTTGTGTACAACCGTTGGGGACAAAAGGTTTTTCAAAGTAGTGACCCGTTTAAAAAATGGGATGGAAAAGTACAGGCTAAAAATCCGCAGGCTGCAAGCACTTTTGTGTGGATTGCAAAGTTCACTTACAAAACACAAACGAATATTGTAAGAAAAGGAACGGTAACCATTGTGTATTGATTTTTTTGGCCCGGCAGATGTTTATCTATGAAGCTTTACTTGCCACGCTCGGTTCACAGTCCCATTTTCATGGCGACATTTAAGCGAGGCATAATTCCGAATGCTATTTCAAAAGCACAAAACCACCACAGCCAAACACAGTTTTTGTTATTACAAATACGCTAACTTTATTCACTATGAACACAACATATTTTAAAGCATTAAACGAAGCCAAACCGGTAGAAATATTTCCAGGATTCATCGGCCGTTTTGTGCATACAGAAACAATAACGTTGGTTTTTTGGGAAGTTAAAGCAGGCAGCATTGTACCAGAACATTCGCATATACACGAGCAAATGGCAAATGTACTTGAAGGCAGTTTTGAATTAACCGTTGATGGCAACAGCGAAATTCTTGTTCCCGGGGTTGTAGCTGCAATACCATCCAATATTAAGCACTCTGGCAGAGCGATTACCGATTGCAAATTGTTCGATGTATTTTCTCCGGTAAGGCAAGATTATAAAAAGCGTTCAGAGGAAGGTTGATTTTTTTCGCACAGCATTAAACAGAACAGCACGATTGAATGGCTACAAATAAATTGTGCAACCGTTAAGCAATTTCGGAACAGGAGGCTTTGCTGCCATGAAAGAGGAACTGTCAACCGAGCGTGGCAAGTAAAGCTTCATTAAAGATTCAATTGCCGGGTTCATAAAATGTATTTTTAAAACCACTTTTATACAGGAATTTTATACCGATATTGAGCTGCATATATATGAGGAAAAAGCTGATCTATACTCCTGTTTTTATCTTAAGGCTGATTGCTTTTTTGATTTTTTTTATTTTATGCTCGCCTATTTTTTCTTTGGCCCAGTGTACAGTAACTGTGAGCAATTTCCCTTACATTGAAAATTTTGAAACATCAAACGGTAGTTGGGTTTCAGGCGGTATTGCTTCGGACTGGGCCTGGGGTACGCCGGTAAAAAACACCATTAATAAAGCAGGTTCCGGAACAAAATGCTGGCTTACCGGCGGGCTGAATAAAACATCGTACAGCGCCAACCAAAACTCCTGGTTAAAAAGCCCTTGTTTTAATTTTACCAATCTTAAAGACCCGTACATAAAGTTTAAAGTATTCTGGGAAACTTCTCTAAATGATGACGGCGCGAATTTGCAATACTCAACCGATAATGGCCTTACCTGGAAACAGGTTGGTTATGCAAACGAAGCAGGCGGTTGCCTTACCGAGCAATGGTATAATGCTGTGTTACGGGAGAATTTACCAAACCAGGATGCATGGTCGGGCAATATACAATCTTCGCGGCCTGGCTGTATTGTAAGTGGTGGCAGCATTAACTGGGTAACAGCAAAGCATGCAATACCGCAGCTTGCAGGAAAACAAAATGTAATGTTCCGGTTTGTGTTTGGCAGCGGCGCTGCCTGCAATGATTTTGACGGCTTTGCCATTGATGATTTTACCATTGAAGAAGCTCCTGCAAGTGTGGCATCTTTTAAATATGGATGCTCGAGTAATCTTCGGGTAAACTTTACCAGTACATCAACACTGTGCCCCACCAATTTTCTTTGGAATTTTGATGATCCTTCTTCGGGTATAGAGAACACATCAACAGAAGCCAACCCAACACATGCTTATTCGCTGGGGGGTAATTACAAAGTGAGTTTAACTGTGTCGGGGCCCGGCAATAATTCATCAACTTATGTGCTGCCCAACCTGGAAATAATTACCGATATAAAAGCGGTGATTGTAAACCCGATCCGCTGCTACAACGATACCACAGGCATACTTACGGTTAATTACAATGGCGACACAACGGGCATCAGTTATACATGGAACAGTGAGCCGGTGCAGCATACCGGGGTTGCGACGCATCTTGGTGCAGGCGATTATAATATTACGATTTTAAACAGTGAAGGTTGCCCGGCATCGGCAAATGTATCTTTGGGAGAACCTCCTCCCCTTTTGTACACAACATCAATCGTTAAGCCAGACTGTACTTCAAGTAATGGCAGTATTTCGATTGCAATGAGCGGCGGTGTTGCACCATATCATTATAGCTGGTCGCCAAATGTTAGCAATGCGGCTTCTGCAAAAAATTTACCATCAGGAAGTTATACCGTTACTGTTACGGACAACAATCAATGTTATAAAGTTATAAAGATCGACCTCCCAGGCGCTGGTGATCTTGAGGCTGCCATTACGAACATAAGGAACGCAAGCTGCTTTGGCTATAATGATGGCGCAGCAACGGTTGTAGCCAAAACCGGGATAGCACCATATACTTATTCGTGGTTGCTGTTGGGCAGCAATTCACAAACAGTTAGCAATTTAACTGCAGGCAGTTATACCGCAACGGTTACAGATGCAAAAGGGTGTAAAGCATTTGCTACTGCTACAATAAATGAACCCAAAGCGATTTCCTCTTTTATAAGTTTACAAAGTACATCTTGTGGCAATAATAATGGAAATACAACTGTATCAGTTTATGGTGGCACAGCACCTTACCAATATGCGTGGAGTCCTCTTAATAATACCAATCCTTCAATAAACAATCTTGCGCCGGGGCAATATATAGTCAGTATAAAAGATAACAATGGATGCATTAAAAATGATACCGCAATTATTACGCCTTCAACTGCCGTGCATGTGCAACTTTCACATAAGGATATTTTATGCGCAGGCACTAAAACCGGGTCTGTAGAAGCTGCCATTACCGGTGGCACTGAACCATACACTTTTCAGTGGACAAGTGGCACACAAACTTTCACCAATAATTCCCTTACAAATATTGGTGCAGGCACGTATGATTTCAATGTACAGGATGCTGTGGGATGCAGCATTAATACCTCGGTTTTGGTCACAGAACCTGAGCCTTTAAAGATCGACTTTACCACACAACCTTCTTATTGTAACTTCAGTAATGGCAGCGCAAGCGCAATGGTTATTGGTGGAGTGCAGCCTTATAGTTTTTTCTGGTCGCAGCAAGGTAATACAACCCAGGTTTTATCAAATGTAATGGCAGGTAATTACCAGTTTAATGTAACTGATAAAAACAGTTGTACCACTTCATTGTTAACAACCATTCTAAATACAGATCCTCCGGGTATTTTTATTGGTAACGATACTACATTATGCCCCGGCAACAGCATTGTTTTATATCCCGGCATTTACAGTAAATACCGGTGGCAGAATAATTCTGCAAACCCAAGTTTCACTGTTACAAATGCTGGTATTTATTATGTTCATGTAACCGACAATCTTGGCTGCGTTATAAAAGATACCATAAAAATTATCGGCGATTGCGGCTACATATTTTTCCCAACGGCATTCACGCCAAACAACGACAGGCGCAACGATTTCTTCGGGCCGTTTGGTGTTTTAAATACTGTAAAAGATTATTCGCTTGTAGTGTATAACCGGCTGGGCCAGCTTGTTTTTAAAAGCACAGATCCATATAAAAAGTGGAACGGAAAACTACAGGGTAACAGCCCTGTTTCCGGCACCTATGTCTGGATTGCAAAGTATTCAAACAAAGGCGAAACAGGTATTGTACAAAAAGGAACAGTAACTGTTATTTATTAATTTTTTTTGAGCCCGGCTTTTGAAACAT
Source organism: Chitinophagaceae bacterium UBA4407 (assembly GCA_002390845.1). Taxonomy (GTDB): domain Bacteria; phylum Bacteroidota; class Bacteroidia; order Chitinophagales; family Chitinophagaceae; genus Limnovirga. Next base: position 9,747 of record DGQT01000080.1, read on the forward strand.
AGATTGAGCTTTACTTGCGTCGCACACTTGTGCTTTCTGATTATGATTGAGCTTTTATCTTAGCGTAGATTGAAGCGAAGCTGTTGTTTGGAGATACGCACCGCGGCGGAGATTTTTACACAGTTCATGTTGGCGGAAGTTATAGTTACTCTTCTCGTTCGACAATTTCAAACATTTCCGGGTTATCAATGGAATAACGTAATAAATATTTTTGTCCTACAGAATACTTTTCATTGTAGTCATAAACTGCTTGTGTAACTTTCACAGTCTTTGTCTGATACTCAATGATTGCCCACAGTTTCGTTCCACCTCTTGTATTTCTACTGTCAATTTTAATAATTGTTCCAATCGCATTTTCTGTTGGTTCAGTTTGCAAAATTTGGTTTACTCTATTTGTACCAAACTTACTCGTAAATTCCATTGACCCTACGATAACAATTCCAAAAGTTGCATAAATTAACAACTTAATTGTCTTGTCTTTGAACCAAAGCAATTTGTGGTTTGCAAAGCCTATTTTTTTGTTAGTTAATAATATTTTTCCGAATAGCGAACCTAAAAATATTATCCATCCTAAATATACAAGTCCAATAGATAAATATATTATAAACGAATTGTCTTTGTATCCTTGGTAATAAAAAAGTAGTCCGCCAAAAAGCAAACAAAAAAGTCCTGAAAATATTCCTTTGGTTTTAAGTGTCATTGAGGTCTAAAAATAATTACTGCTAACTTAAAAATAGACGAACTAAATTACCTTTCTAAAAAAGTTTTCGCTTCCGTATACGCTTCGGTAAAAGCTCATTCCTGATCCAAACGTACAAGTGTGCGACGCAACAAAAGTTCAATTCATATTCAACTGTCTGGCTCAAAAATATTTTCTTACCAGCCAATGCCATAATCTTCGCCATGATTACTGCTGCCGCCCCAAAAACTTCCATGCTTCCAGTCGAAATAAATTGCGTTGATTGGGCCGCTGGTGCGGTCGCCGAAAGACAACGTGTAGCCCATTTGCCTTAACTCTTTGCGGATGAAATCGGGCGTGCTGCTATGCAATAAAATATTGCCGGGCCGTGGCTGGCGGTCTGCAATTTTTTCGCCACCCAATGAAAGCCACAACTGATCGCTGTTGATATTTGCAGCTTCGGTTGCTTCCTGAACCGTCATTCCAAACTCCACAATGTCCAGGAAAAATTGTAACAGGTTTTGATCTTGTGTATCGCCACCCTGCACCGCAAAAGACAGGAACGGTTTACCATCTTTTAAAGCAAGCGTTGGCGTTAAAGTAACGCGTGGCCTTTTGCCGGGCGCAATTACATTAAAGGGATTGAGTGTTGAATCGAGTACAAAACTTTGCAGGCGCTGGCTCATGCCAACACCTGTGTGGCCTGCAATACATGCAGGCAGCCATCCACCGCTTGGTGTTATAGAAACTACCCACCCTTCTTTATCAGCCGCTTCAACTGAAGTAGTACCGCGCCATAAACGATCCATATAATCTGCATCAATGGATGTTGATCTTGTATCATGCGATGGCGTAGAACCAGGATTTATTTTCAATGGATCGTTTGTAAAACCGCGTTGGTTCATAATGTTTAAAAATGGATTGGTTTTACCTTCAAATGGATAAGGGTCTCCCGGACCAGCCTTTGCATTATTCTTATCATAAGTAATGAGCTTTGCACGTTCTTTTGCATAGTCTTTACTCAGCAATCCTTTTATCGGTTCATCGGGTGGAAAGTAGGGATCGCCGTAATAAAAATCACGGTCAGCAAATGCAAGGTTCATGGTTTGATACAGTGTATGAATATAACGCGCCGAATTATAACCCATACTTTTAAGATCAAAGTTTTCAAGAATATTGAGCGATTGTAATAGCATCGGCCCTTGTGTCCATTGCTGCATTTTATACACTTCAATGCCTTTATAATTTACATGCAAAGGTTCTTCTTCAATGGGTTTCCATTTGGCAAGATCATCCATCGTTATTAGTCCGCCCTGTTCCTGGCAGCCACGTACAAATTCTTTGGCGATATCGCCTTTATAAAACCGGTCGTAAGCAGCATAGATCGCTTCTTTGCGGCTTTTCTTTTTCTTTAATGCATCCTGTTCCGATGCTACCATTTTGCCAAGTGTTTCCAGCAGGTCTTTCTGAACAAAAATTTCTCCGGCTTCCGGTGCTTCTCTTGCTTCGCCTTCATGCGGTAAAAAAACAGCTTTGCTGTAAGGCCATTGTTTAATCATTGCTTTACCACGTTCCATACTGTTGGCCGTTTGCGCTTCTATCGGGTAACCAGCAGCAAGCTCCATAGCAGGAGCCAGCACTTCTTTTAAACTCATGGTTCCATATTCGGCAAGCATATAACAAAGGCCACCCGGCGTACCCGGCGTAACTGCTGCCAGCGGACCATATTCCGGTGGAAAATTCATGCCTTTGTTTTTAAAAAATTCTACGGTAGCGCCGGTTGGGGCAATACCCAATGCATTTATAGAAATTACTTTTCCCGTCTTCGGATTGTAAATAAGCGCCTGTGTTTCGCCGCCCCAGCTCAGCACATCCCACATGGTGCAGGTGGCTGCAAGCATTGCGCAGGCTGCATCTACAGCGTTGCCGCCGCGTTCAAATATCATCGCACCCGCTTCTGCTGCCAATGGTTTTCCGGTAACGGCCATCCAGTTTTTTCCGTGCAAAGGCGGCTTTTGTGTTTGCTGTGCAAACGCAGGCTGAAGATTGTATGCAAGCAGCATAATAAAGAATAAAAGCTTCATGAGAAATAGTTTGCTTAAAGGTAAGGATGCATATTCAATTTATTTTGAGCCAGTAGTGAGCGGAGCCGAACTATTAGTTCTTTGTGAGGCTTCGTCGTGTCGCACACTTATACTTTCGATTCTTCGGTCGACCGTTGACCGTCGACTGTCGACCAGTGTTCCGAACGTATACGAGTGCGACGCAAGAAAAGCCTCATAGTTATTCCTCACTCTGGCTCAAAAAAATATTGGCTGTATTTATGCAGTACCTGTTTATAAACGCTTTTACGTAGATTTATAAAAATGGAAAACTTTGAAGTTGTAATATTTATACTGGCAATATTGATTTGTTTATCGGCAATCGCTGACAAAAGCAAACTGCCTTATCCTATTCTGCTGGTAATTGCGGGATTGATTATTGGCTTTGTTCCTGCCCTGCCCGATCTTGCAATGGACCCGGAAGTGGTGTTCCTTATTTTTTTACCGCCGATACTATACGATGCCGCCTCTAAAACTTCGTGGCATGAATTCAGAACGCTGATACGGCCCATATCTGCGCTGGCTATTTCACTGGCTTTTTTTACAACGATTGCTGTCGCCGTGTCGGCACATTATCTTATTCCTGGTTTTAGCTGGCCATTGGCTTTTCTATTGGGTGCTATTGTTTCGCCGCCGGATGCTGTAGCGGCAACATCAATAACCAAAGGATTGGGATTAAACAGAAAAGTGATTACGATACTGGAAGGGGAAAGCCTGCTAAACGATGCATCAGCATTGATCGCCTACCGCTATGCGGTTGCGGCTGTAACTACAGGCACATTTGTTTTATGGCAGGCAGGCATTCAGTTTTTACTGGTAGCTGGCGGCGGTATTTTACTGGGCCTGCTTTTGGGCTATGTGTTTGTGTTTGCGCATAAAAAAATAACGAACAATCCTATTGTAGAAACCAGCCTTACATTGCTTTCTCCATTTGTAACTTATCTTGCTGCAGAGCACTTGCATGTATCCGGCGTGCTGGCTGTAGTAAGTTCAGGACTGATGATGAGCTGGCGTGCCCCTGAAATATTCTCCTACCAGGCACGCATGCGTACCCGTGTTGTTTGGGATACCATGATCTATTTATTGAATGGCTTCATTTTTATTCTGATTGGCCTTCAGTTGCCTGCTATCATAAAAGACCTGGGCTCGTTTCCTGTAATGGATCTGTTAGGCAACGGTTTACTGATAAGCCTTGCAACAATATTGGTCCGCATTATCTGGGTTTTTGCCGGCGCTTACTGGCAACGCTTTTTTACCAGGAAGAAAAAGGCTGCCGAAACGGATCTTCACGAAACAGAAGAACCGGTTGACTGGAAAAATATCCTTATTGTTGCATGGACGGGTACGCGGGGTATTATATCACTGGCAACCGCATTGGCATTGCCATTAACCCTTGAGAGTGGCGAGGCTTTTCCCAAAAGGCATTCGATTATTTTTCTTGCGTTTGTTGTAATTTTTGTAACGCTTGTGGTGCAAGGCTTATCCTTACCGCTACTGATACGCCTGCTGGGAGTAAAGCCTAAAGATGCGGAATATAATGAAGAAAAAGAATTGAAATTATATCTTGTCACAAGCACACTACATTTTATAGAGCACGAATTTCCAGTGCATATTGAAAATAAAATCTCAGATGAATTAAAAAAGAAATACACAACGCTGGCCAATACACTTACGAAAGAAATCAAGGCTACAAAAAAGCGTATAGCAAATGATGAAGATATAATCGTGGCGTCGGTTAGCCCCATGCTGAATGCACAAATAGAAATAAGCAAGTTTCAGCGCGAACTACTGATAAAGCTGCATAAAGATGGTACATTCAGTGATACTGCGATAAAACATGCTGAACTTGAAAGAGACATTGATGACCTTAAATTAGATATGCGTTTACCCAAAGAAGAAACAATATAAAAATAATTCATTCACCTTCAGCCCAAATACTATTTTTATAGTAAGTGTCAGACAAAGCATTATTCTTTTTGCTGATGCAAAAAAAACATTATTTACTGCAACGTTTTTATCATTTGTAGTGTCAATTGTTCACAGCAGGTAATTGCTGAACTAAAATATTCAATATGAAAGTTTCCAAAACATTGATCCGGGCCATGTTTGTTGCTGTTACTGTTGGTACAACAGTTTCCTGCACAAAGTCTGTTGACAGCACGCCAGATAAAGCCAACATTAAAACTTCTAAAACCGGCAGCGATAGTACCGTTGTTACCCTGGAGCCCTGCCTTGCCTGCGGTATGGGTTAATAAATTTATCTATGCCTGAAATATCTGCAGCAATATCCTGTAACCTGGATGCCAATATTTTACTGGCAGCCGTACCGCTTTTTGAATCGGAAAAAATTGAAGCACTTGAATGGTCTTTCGATACGCTGTTTAAAAAAGAAGTTTTACCTGGCTGGTTTAATGAATTGCTGCACACTTTTGCCAATGAAAACAGGTTGATTGGGCATGGCGTTTTCTTTTCAATTTTTTCGGCAAAATGGTTGCCGCAGCAACAGCTATGGCTGAAGCATCTTGAACGGTTATCAACCGAATTTAAGTTCAATCATATCTCGGAACACTTCGGGTTTATGACCGGTGAAAATTTTCACAGCGGCGCACCGCTAAGCGTGCCTTTTACTTCTCAAACACTGGCAATTGGACAGGACAGATTGAAGCGTATTTACAATGCCTGCAAATGCCCGGTAGGCATCGAGAACCTTGCTTTTTCTTACTCACTTGACGAAGTGAAAAAACATGGTGATTTTCTAAACCAGCTCGTTGAGCCTGTTAATGGATTTATTATTCTCGACATTCACAACCTGTATTGCCAAACAAAAAATTTCAATATTACTTTTCCCGACATACTTGATCTTTATCCACTGCAACGCGTAAGAGAAATGCATATTTCAGGAGGCAGTTGGGAAGATTCAAAAATTGTTACCGGCAAAAAAGTAAGAAGAGATACACACGACGATGCGGTTCCTGATGAAGTATTCGAAATGCTTGAATACGCGATAAAAAAATGCCCCCATTTAAAGTACGTGGTGCTTGAGCAGTTGGGCACCGGCCTTGCCACAACCGAAAGCAGGCAACAGTTTCAGCAGGATTTTATACAGCTTCATCATATTTTACATAAAGAAGATAACAGTGTTGCAACCAAAGCTGCACAAGACTTTCTACCATCAACAGTTTTTGATGAAGGCAAGCCTATAGAAGATGAAAAATTGTATACACAACAAATGGTTTTGTCCAATATTTTAGAAACTGCACTCGATTGTAAACATGCAATAAAACTCCTTCAAGAATCAAATCTTTCACACACAGATTGGGATATAGAAAACTGGCAACCTTATATGCTCGAAACCGCAATTGCCATAGCACAAAAGTGGAAGAATGGTTTACCCAAACCATAACTAACCTACAGTACATCGAAAGGTTTTTTTATGTACCAAACAACTTTACTTCTGTAGGGCTTTTGTTGCGTCGCACTCTTGTGCTGTTAGACCGGAAGTCAGCAAGTCAGTAAGTAAATAAAGTTGTATTTCTTTCCGACTTCTGGACATCCGGTCTTTCGGACTTTCGGACTTGCTGCTTAATGTTCTAAACGTACAAGAGAGCGACGCAACGATGTTCAATTGAAATACTTTAGCCGGGCCAAAAAATTACCGGATTAAAACAGTTGTACCTTTTTCAAAAAATGTTTTACCTGTATCGGTATTTGTATATTGAAGAAACCAAACATACACGCCGGGTGGCTGTGAACTTCCGTTGCAGGTACCATCCCACTTGTTTGTGCGATCTTTGGTTGTAAATAATTGCTGACCGAATTTATTGAAGATCTTAAACTCAAGATTTGCTGTTCTGTAAGCATTCAACGGAAACAAATAATCGTTGCGGCCATCTCCGTTTGGAGTGAATGCCGTTGGCACAGCAATGTAACAGTTGTTCACTACTTTCAGGTATTTAATGGCTGTATCATAACAGCTTTTATTGTTTTGAACAATCAGTTGAACTGGAAACAAACGATCAGCGTTTGTGGGGCTATAAGATTGTGGCGGCGGTATTTGCAGCGTGCTGGTAAACCCGTTTCCAAAATGCCAGTTCCAACCGGTAAGATTACCCGTACTGCTGTCAGAAAAATAGGCCAGTTCATTCGGACAATACTCCGAAGGCATTATAAAATCCGCATGCAATAATTCATGATCCAGATGAAAGTTTACTACAGCAGTATCACTACAAAAACCGTTTCCAGTAATTAGTTGCGTTGTTTTGTCGCCGAATGTGTTATAAACACGAACAGGGTTTTGTTCACCGTTAATTTTTGTATTATCGAATTGCCAGTTCCAACTTGTTTTGCCATTTTCTAAGTTGCTAAAATAAATCACGGTATCGCTTCGGCAACCTTCTTTAATCAGGTAAGTAAAGGCTGCACTCACGGTATCTTTTATAACAAAATCAAGCGTTACGCCGGATGGTGTTTCAAGTGCACATTCATCTGTAATGGAATTACCATCTGTGCCCGATAAAAGTGTTAAGGTATATCTTCCTTCATGCACCATTGGCTGCGCAAGTTGCAGTTCTACCGTACTGCTTAAACCGTTGCTGCAATTGCCTTTCGCTGCAACAACGGTTACCGGGTAAGGCCCGGTAATTTTAAAGTCGCTGCCATTTGCAGCAATCGAACTGCAACTGATATTTTTTTGAAAAGCAAGTTGCAATGAAACAGGTGCACATGCAGGAGGAATGATGCTGTCTAATGCAACCGGCAATCTTGAAAGCACCGTAAAAGCTATCGATTTTCCCACTGCAAGTTCATTGCCACAATTATCTAAAAGAACGTTGCCATCGCTGCCACTCTTTGCAACGAGTGAATAATTTCCCGGGGGCAATGCGCTGCTCAAATTAATAATTACCGAATCTGTGCTAAATGCATTATCGCAGCCAACCCCAAAGGCCGAATTGATTTTGCCGGTTATGTTTTGCATTTCAAAATCACTGCCATCTGGTGCAATGCTTTTGCAGGTCATGTTCTTTGTAAGTTTCAGGCGTATTTGTGTGCCATCGCAATTTGCAGTGGCACTTACAAATCCCGGCGTTGCCGGATTGGTAATAACAGCAGAACCCCCTTTAAAAGAAAGCTTAAAACCACTTTCCGTACCATCGTCGTGATGGCTTATCAGCAACAGGTAAGTATGGCCTTCAATAAGGTTAGGCATTTTACTAAAAGTAGGCTCATGATCCTCGGGCCCTGAAGCGCATTCCATTACATTTTGGCCACTTGAAGAGGCACCCGTTAAACCCGGGCTGCCACTCCAGTTTGCCCCACGAACCAGCGCCCCGTCTGAATAAATTTCTGAAGCGCCATGCCCTGTAATATCATAGAACTGCCAATCGTAATTATCATTCGGGTTTTTAGGGTTAATAATGAAACCAAGGTCGCCGCTGCCATAACAGGTGAACGTGTACCAAAAAGGGTTTTTGTCTTTGTAGTCGCCTATGCCAATCAGTCTGCAGCCAGGTGCAGGTATGGGAAAGTTTTCACAAATAGGTACAGAGTCTTGTATAAATTCACTGGTGGCGCATACCGGAAAAGCACTTGCAGGCGTTTGCCCCAATACCCCGGTAACTGAGCAGCCAACCTGTGCCAAAGCTGTGTTTACAATTAATAGAAAAAACAATAATGCCATGCCGTGTTTGGTTAGCCGCATGATGTTATTGTATGAATATTGAATCCTCTTAAAAGTATGCAAACAATGCAATGGCTTATTTTATAAGTATTGATTCGTAAATATACTTATAAAATTTTTTGTAACAGACAGGTGTGCAAGCATGAAGCTTTTGTTGTGTCACTCACTTTTACATTCTTATTGTCTATTGTGTTTTTACCTGAACGGAAAAAAATAATCACAACAATAACCACACAGTGGCACAGTACATTTTGTTGAAAGAAAATACACTCCAGCCGAATACTAGATTCTTAATCAGTTGCAGTGCCTCCCTTATCAAACCATTTTTGTATAACGGTCTTGTCTGCATCAGAAAGCTCACTACCAAGAGGCATACGCCTGTTTCTTGGATTTATGGGATCAATTACCGCGGCCTTAATTGAAGCCGACAGCGCCACAATATTTTCATCGGTTGTAAGAATAACCGGCAGGCCCTGTCCGCCCGGGGAATGGCAGCTGATGCAGTTTGCCTGTATAATTTGTTTAACCTGTGGAAAATAAACCGTTGCAGGCGGTGCTGCCTCGTGTTTGCAGGCAATACCAAAAATAAATAACCCTGCAACTGCCATCATCTTTTGTCGTTTTAAATACTTCATAAAAACCTGTTGATCTTTTTTATTCTTGCATGCAGCCTGACCGTGCAGCACAAAAAAACGTTGCAGGCATAAATGTTTTATAAAGGCTTTAACTTTTTTGGAATCCTTTATTTAAGGGAATACCAGCAACGCTTTTTGGGCAACCTTAAGCTTGCTGACAAATGAGTGATATTTATTTTAATACGTTGTGCGGAGAAAACAATAAAATGATTGAAAAAGAAAAGCGCGTAAAGGATTATTTTTTGAAATATTTTTTTGAGGCAATCTTTTGTATTTCATGGCATCGCCTGTTGTGTGAATCACTTGTACTGCAAAATATGACTCAACAAGCTGCGCCTTGCTGAGTAAAGAACAAAGCGTACAAGTGAGTGACACAACGAAAGCCTGATTCTTATTCTATAGCTGGTAACATAAATTATTTCTTCTCTACGGGATAAACCTCGCTCAGCAAATTACTGTTACTGATGAATGCGATCTTCTTACTATCCGGCGACCAGCATGGCGTGTTCATGGTTCCCTGCCCGCCATACAAATAGGCTATAACCCTTGGTGTGCCGCCATTTGCGGGCATAAGCCGTATGTAAACATGTTTATAAAAAGGATGATCTGAAGGACTAACATCCTGACCAAAGGAAATAAATACGATCCACTTTCCATCGGGTGAGGGATGTGCAAACCAGTTATTCAATGCATCGTTGGTAAGCTGCTCCACATTGCTGCCGTCGGGCTTCATGCGGTAGATTTGCATGGTTCCGCTTCGTACAGAATTGAAGTAAATATATTTTCCATCGGGCGAATATTCGCAGCCATCATCAAGGCCTTTAGAGTTGGTAAGATTCACTTCATCTCCGCCTGCTGATGGCACTTTATAAATATCGTAATCCCCATTACGTAAACCAACAAACATAAGATGTTTTCCGTCTGTGCTCCAGCCATGCAAATACGAAGGGCCTGTCGGTGTTATTTGTTTAGGTTCTCCACCACTAAGCGGAAGCGTATAAACTTTCGATGCATTATCTTCTTTGCTGCTGCTGCTGATGCCAAGCATTTTGCCGTTGAAAGAAATTACGTGGTCATTATTGTTGCCTTTTATGCTTCCTGTATTCAACACAGAAGGTGTAAGTGTTTTGAGATCGAATTTATAGATCAAACCTTCACTGTTATAAATTAAATGATTTCCGCCGGGCATATAATTCGGCGCCTGAAGGGAGCGCGGTGATTGAAAAATAATGTTACTTGTTGCAGAAGCCACATCCATAATTTCCAACTGGCTTCCCAGGTATTGTTTGTAAGGAACAAGTGCTGCAGGTGCAGGAATGGTGATGCGCACATTGCGAAAAACCGCGGTTTCTGAAACTGCATTATTATGCGAGCAAACGAACAAACCAACATATACATTGTCGCCCAAATCAAGATCAACAGAATCCATTACAAACAATTCACCAGCGTGCGCCACACTCATGTAATACCTGTTGCCTTTGCGTTCGAGCCGCACCACATCTGCATGTGTAAGCGATGATTTTTGTTCTTGTGTAATTCCGCCGACAGTTCTTCTGAACTGAAAGGATGTTAAACCATCTCCATGCACAACAGCATTAACATGGGGTGATAAAGTATCCAAAGATTGTCTCACCATCCATCCCCACTTGCGATGTTCTTCAACACCTTTACCAATGAATGCCGCATTGGTTGTAAGGATAAAATCACCACTCATTTTCTTATAAAGGAATTGAAATTCATCATGCGTTGCCCAGATGTTGGTACCCGAACCTGTAATAATATATTCCTGTGTTTGCATGTTGTAATTGCAACTTCCTTTTTTTGCATTACCCACTTCTGTTTGAGCATCGAAAATGCCAAACGGGAATTTTTGTGCTAACACACGCATTACGGGAATGCAAACAACAAAAAGGATAATGATTATTTTTTTCATAATGGCTGATTTTGGCAATCGTTATTACTGAAAAGTAAAACAATTATTTTGTTTATCACTTTTGAATATTGTTGCTGCATATTTTGAACGTACAAGTGAGTGATCCCGAAATGAATTCGTCCCGAACTTGTTTCGCATCGGCGTCAAGCTAATTTTCTTTAAACATCGTTCAAATTCAATGTCTGTATGCTCATTGCCGCATGGCATTGTCCTTGCAACGGCGCTGCACCCGCTTCTTTGCTGCGATATGGCTACGCCATCGCAGCAATTCGGGCTTTGCCCGAACCGAACCGGCTGAGGCGCCTTATGCAGGGACGGGTATTATAACGCACGATGGAAACGGCAGTATAAAATACTGGAAACACTTTGCAGATATATGTTTCAGCTTATAATACTAAATTTTAGCTTGATGCTTATGCGATCCCGAAATAAATTCGGGACGGGATGCCACACTTCGCTTAATTGTTGCCATGAAAGAAGAACTGTGAACCGATCCAGAAGGCTTTCGGGAAACGAAAGCTTCATAGCACAACTGCTGCCGGGCTCAAAATAGTTCTTCTACTCCGCAGCAGCTTTTTGTTGTAGCTTTTTCTTCACTACATCGGCGGGATATTTTAACGCAAGCCTGCGTATCTCGTAACTGAACTCTGTAAAAGTTTCTTCCCAAAGTTTTGCTTCTTCGGGTGTGTAGCTGTAAAAGCCATGCGCATTGCTTACACCACGGCCACCGGCTTTTACAATATCATCGATAAGTTTTGGAATTTCCGGGCTGTTGTTAAGCGTTGGCAAAAGGTCTTTCATTACCGTATGATAGGCGGCTACGCCGGTAAGGTCCATCCAGCCGAACACGCCTACCAGCGTCATCCAGTAACCGGCATTGTTGCGGCAGGCACGGTCTACATCTTCAACGGTGGCATAACCATTATCAACCAGGCTGCAGGCTTCGCGGTACATGGCATACATTAAACGGTTGGTAATAAAACCACGAATGTCTTTACGCACCAGTGTTGGTTCCTTGCCCCAGTTGTGCGAAAGATCGTACAGCCATTCGCCCTGCTCCACGTTGCTTAAATCGCCGCAGATAATTTCGAGGAACCTTGTGGTATGCGAAGGCTCGGCCCAATGCAATCCGAAGAAGCGTTTAGGATACTGCGTTTCTTTTTGCAGCATACTAATGGGTATGGCCGATGTGTTGCTGGTAAGTATGGCATCGTTGCTGATTACTGCTTCAATTTTTTGATAGACTGATTTTTTTATCTCGGTACTTTCCAGTGTACATTCGATGACCAGCATGCAATCTTTTAACGCTGCATAATCCATCGTGATCAACAGGTTCCTGAAATAATATTCAGGGCTTTCGGTAATCAACCCTTCCTGTTGCGAACGCAGCAGGTGATCGTGTATTCTTTTCCCTGCATGCAGCAGGTCAATGTCAATGGGTGCTATGGCGGTTACCTTATGGCCCGCCATTAGCAGGCATGTAGTAATACTGCAACCCATTAAGCCAAGGCCTACAACGCCTGCAGGTACTTCTGCTGAATTAATTGATGATTTCATTTTTATATTTTTTTGATCTTTTAGCGGGCTTTGTTGTTTACCAGCTTCAGCATATTTTATGCACTTATAAAAGTATTGAAACTAAAAGAAGGAGATAGAAAATTTTGAACCCAACATTAATTCATTACTGATCGCCTGTTGCGTCGCACACTTGAACGTTCTGAATATTTCCCGTCATTTCGAGCGAAGCGAGAAATCTGCTACAAAAAGAATGAGATTTCTCAGTCGTACCTTCTTCGAAATGACGCAAAATGTTATGCAGTAAAAGTGTGCGACGCAACAAAAGCTCCATTCATGATTCCTGGCCTGGCTCAAAAAAAAGCAATACCAAATTTTTCACCAACCATTTTTAAATCTTCTGCAACGCTTGCCACCAAAGGGATTCCTTCTTTCATGCGAATGGATTCCATTTCTCTTTCGGGATCGCCGGGAATTAAAACTTTATCATATCCTTCTGCTGGTTTTGCATTTCTGAAACGCTGAATCCAGTTATCCATGTGGCTTTTAAATTCATCTGCAGGGCGAAACGCATCAACACGCATAGCACCAAAAAAATGACCAAGCCCAACACCTGGCATATTTTCGGGCATGGCAACATATGCAGGAAACGGTGGAGCCCAGGGCCCATAACTTGCACCACTTAATACTGCAGAAAAAATATCAACAATACTGCCCAGTGCATATCCTTTATGGCTACCGTGTTCACGATCGCTGCCGAGTGGCAACAGTGCGCCTGCTTTCTTTAAAATATTTGCATCGGTAGATTCATGTCCCTCCTTGTCCTGCACCCAGCCTAATGGTGTATCTGCATTCTTACGTTGCAAAATTTCGAGCTTGCCATTTGCTGCCGTAGTTGTTGCAAAATCTGCAACAAATGCAGGTTGTTCGTTGGCGGGAATGGCAACGGCAATCGGGTTTGTGCCAAGCATTCTTTCAACAGAAAAAGTTGGTGCAACAAGGGCGCTGGCATTGGTCATTGCCATGCCGATCATCTCATGTTGCAAAGCCATCATCGCATGATAACCTGCTATACCAAAATGATTGCTGTTCTTTACACTTACCCAGCCCGTTCCACAAAGTTTTGCTTTATCAATCGCTATCTGCATAGCAAAAGGTGCAACCACCAAACCAAGCCCGGCGCCGCCATCTACAACCGCAGTTGAAGGTGTTTCGTAAACTATTTTTATATCGGGTGTTGCATTGATTCTTTTGGCTTCCCACAAACGCACATAACCACTCAGCCGTGCAACGCCGTGGCTGTCTATACCACGGATATCCGCAGCCAGTAAGGCTTTGGTGGCAGTAGTGGCATGTTCGTGAGAACAGCCAATTACTTTGAAAATATTGTATGTGAATTTGTAAAGATGATCGTATGAAAGTATGTGTTGCATGTGTGCAAGGTAAGAAAGTGGTTATTTAATAATTAGTTTTGAAATAATTTTTATGTCCCCCGGCTGAAGGAATTCTTGTGATCATTCCTTGCGTCGCGCTCTTGTGCGTTGAGATATTCTATTGAGCTTTTATTGCGTTGGAGATTACAGCGGATTATTTTTGGTTAACAGCAGGTAAATGCCCGAACTGAAAGGCAAGTTGCGCTTGATTGTCGTCATGAAAAAGGAACTGTGAAACGATCCCGAAATGAATTCGGGAAGGAAAAGCTTAATAGCATTCCTACCGTTTGGCCCAGAATTGCCTTTCCTTCTTTAAAGCCTGGAGTCTGATAAAACAGTTTTATAATAGTTAACTTAATTTATTTCCAGGCTTCATTTTGAGCCTTACTAATGTTGTGACTAAACGGATTCCAAATAAGAAATTGCATTCAAGTCTTAAATTTCAATAAGAACATTCAAAAAAATTAATAGAGATTTAAGCATGGAAAGGTTGTTATTAATTTCCCCTAACAATTGTAAGTTTTTTTATTTGGTTTAGAAAACACTTACTTATATTTACCTTTTCCTCTTAAATCAAAAACTAAATTTCCAGAATCATGAAAAAACTTTTATTACTAACAACTTTGTTAGCAATGATTACAGTTTCAGGGTTTTCGCAGACAGACAAATTTTGGTCTGCAAACAATGAAAGCCGGAGTGCTATTGCTACAGACAAAGCTGTTAAACGACTCTCTTACCCAACGGAGTTTAAATTATTTAATTTAAACCTTTCTTCTTTAAGGCAGGAGCTTTTTACCGTTGTTGGCAACAAACCATCAAAGCATTCTACAATTATTTCACTGCCCAACGCTTCGGGTAATATGGAGCAATTTGAAGTTTATGAAGCTTCGAATTTTGAGCCCGCATTGCAGGCTCAGTTTCCTGAGATCAGGGCTTACTCGGGTAAAGGCATTACAGATAAATATGCTACTTTAAAACTGAGTATTTCTCCACAGGGAATTGCGACCATGATTTTCAGAACTGAAAAAGACAATGAATTCATGGAGCCCTATTCACTGGATCATAAAGTTTATTCAGTGTACAGTGTTCACAGAGATAAAGGAAGTTTACCATGGACATGCACTACTGATGATAAACTAATGTTTGCTGATATAAACAATCAAATAGCAAGCAAAACACCTTCTTCAGCCGGACAGGTAAAAACAATGCGTTTGGCACAGTCTTGTAATGGTGAGTACGCAAACTATTTTGGTGCAACAAGTGCTGCACAGGCAGGTTTGGTTTTAGCCGCTTTTAACGCTACGCTTACCCGTTGTAATGGTTGTTATGAAAAAGATTTGGGATTGCACCTGAATCTTATTGCCAATACCGCTTCTGTTATTTATTACAATCCTTCAACAGATCCTTATACAACATTATCAAACTGGAATTCTCAATTGCAATCCACTTTAACTTCAGTTATCGGAGAAGCAAATTATGATATTGGCCACATGTTTGGCGCTTCTGGTGGTGGCGGTAATGCAGGATGTATTGGTTGCGTTTGTGTGAACGGGTCAAAAGGTAGCGGCATTACTTCACCTGCTGATGGAATTCCGCAGGGCGATAATTTTGATATTGATTATGTAGTGCATGAAGTAGGCCACCAATTGGGCGGAAACCATACTTTTTCTATGTCACTCGAAGGCACTGGTGTAAATAAAGAAATAGGCTCAGGTATTACGATTATGGGTTATGCAGGTATTACATCGCAGGATGTGGCACCCCATTCCATTGATATATACCATGAAGCAACTATTGCTCAGATACAGACTAACCTGGCGGGCAAAACCTGCCCTGTATCGGTTACTATGACTGCTAATCATCCACCTGTAGTTGCGGCAGTAACCAGTCGCACAATCCCTATTAGTACGCCTTTTGCGTTAACTGGTTCTGCTACTGATCCAGAGAGCGATCCACTAACTTATTGCTGGGAACAAAATGATAATTCAACGGTATCAGGCGCCAGTAGTGTTGCATCTCCAACAAAAGCAGGCGGGCCTAACTGGCTATCATTTTCGCCAACTGCATCCGGAACAAGACTATTTCCAAAATTGTCGACTATTCTTGCAGGATTAAACGTAACTCCTGTATTGCCCGGCGGCGATGCGGGTACCAATATTGAAGCATTAAGTTCTGTTTCAAGAACATTAAATTTTCGTTTAACGGTAAGGGATAATCACCCCTATATAGCAGGCTCAGAAGTAGGCCAGACCGCATTTACTGATGCAGTTGTTACTGTTTCAAATACTTCAGGTCCTTTCGCTGTTACAGCACCAAACACGGCAGTAACCTGGAATGCAGGTTCATCTGCAACTGTTACATGGAGTGTAAACGGAACAACTGCTGCACCTGTAAGTTGTGCATCGGTAAATATCTTATTATCAACAGACGGCGGTAATACTTTTCCAATTGTGTTAGCCTCTTCTACCCCAAACGATGGTACAGAAAGCATAACTGTTCCTTCTGCTCCTGGTTCTACCTGCAGGGTAAAAGTTGAAGCTGTTGGTAATATCTTCTTTGACATCTCCAATACCAATTTCACAATTGCAGGTGCACTGGCGTGCGGTGACCCAACAGGCTTAACATCTTCTGCTATTACAAATACAAGTGCTACTGTTAGCTGGACGGCTGTTGCAAGTGCTTTAAGTTATGATGTGGATTATAAATTAACTTCAGCATCAACCTGGACAAATGCAGCAACTGCTACCACAGCTACCTCTGTAAACATTGCTGGCCTAACACAGGGTACTACTTATAACTGGAGAGTTCGTGCAACCTGCAGTGCCGGAAGCGGTAATTATATTGCTGCACAATTTACTACAACAGCGCCTTGCGGTGCACCTGCCGGACTTACTTCTTCTGCTATTACAAGTAGCAGCGCTACAGTAAGCTGGTCAGCAGTAAGCGGCGCTACTTCTTATGCAGTTGATTATAAACTTAATTCATCCGGAACATGGATAAGTGCTACAGCAGGCACTACTTCAACTTCTGTTAGCCTTACCGGTTTAACTGCAAGTTCATTATACGACTGGAGGGTAAATGCTACCTGCCCGAGCGGAGCAACTGCCTTTACAACTGCGCAGTTTACAACTACAGCAGTAAGTACCTGCCCCGGCACTTATGATGTAAGTACGAATGGTACAAGAGGTGGTGCAGCAACTATCCCCTTCAACACAGATATAAAAGGTCTTATCAGCCCAAGTAATGATAACGATTATTACCAATTCACTATAACAACTGGTGGTACTATTTCAGTAACCCTGGGTACATTACCTGCGGATTATGATCTTAAATTATATAAAGGCTCTACGGTTGTTGCTACTTCTGCAAGTGCAGGCACTACCAGTGAAACAATAAACTATACAGCCGCAGCAGGAAATTATTTTGCCAGGGCTTATGGATTCAGCGGTGCCAATAATGCTACTATTTGTTATACATTAAAAGTACAATTAGGTACTGCCACCAAAGCTTCAGACGAATCTTCGGCAGTTGTTACATTCGCCTCTGAAAACTTAAGTGTTGCGCCAAATCCTGTTAATACTTTTGCTAACCTATCATTTAAGTCAAATGCTTCAGGAACTGCAACTGTAACAATTACCAATCAGTTGGGTAATACTGTTTTAAACAAAAAACTTTTGGTTACAGAAGGTTTAAACAGAAGCAAACTGGATGTAAGCAATCTTGCAAACGGATTGTATTATATCAAATTACAAAACGGATCAACAGTTCAAATGACCAGGATTGTTGTTCAGAAATAAGTTTATTAATTCTTTTTTTGAAAGCCACGCCTTTCGGCGTGGCTTTTCTATTTTTATTTACGTATTCGGCCATCTTGTATCTGGCTGTACAGCAATAGCAATTAGAATTTTATTTTGGCTTAACTGCATTGCTGCTATCATCTTGGGTTGTGTCACTCACTTGTACTCCAGAATATATGTATGCATGGTGTAACAGGTTTATTGTTCGGATCAACTCTAATATATAAATGAAAAAATTAAATATCCTAGCTTAGGTATTCGCATAAAAGCTGAAAAAAGTATCCGGCAGTACAAGTATACAATCCCTAAATGAATTCTGAACATGCTGATAAACTTCGCTTAAATGCTGCCATGAAAGAGGAACTGTGAAACGAGCGTGGCAAGACAAGCCTGATAAAGAACCGCTGCCAGGCTCATAAAAAATACCTGGTTTCTAACCTCACATAATAAGTAATTCCTCCTTGCCTTTATTGCAATGATTTTTTTTGATTGAGATTTAGATATATTTATCTTTATTGTTCCTCAGCAATATATCCTCCTTGTAATATCTTATGTTAAGCTTCTTAAAACTATTCTTAACCCAAAGAATTACATTGTTATGCGCCAATTAAAGGTCACTAAATCCATTACAAACCGTGAAGCTCAAAGCCTTGAAAAGTATCTGCAGGAAATTGGAAAAGTAGAACTGATTAATCCTGAAACCGAAGCTTATTTAACCAGGCAAATTAAGCTGGGGAGCAAAAAGGCCCTGGACACACTTGTAGGGGCCAACCTACGTTTTGCAGTATCCGTTGCAAAGCAGTATCAGAGCCAGGGACTTTCGTTGCCTGACCTTATTAATGAAGCAAACATAGGCTTAATAAAAGCAGCACTGCGCTTTGATGAAACCCGTGGTTTTAAATTTATCTCTTACGCCGTATGGTGGATACGACAAAGTATATTACAGGCGCTTGCCGAACAAAGCCGCATAGTGAGAATACCCTTTAATAAAGTGGAGTTGAACAGCAGGATTGGCAAAACATATCAGCACTTAGAACAAGAATTGGAACGTGAACCCACGCCGGAAGAAATTGCAGAACACCTGCATATCAGATTTGAAGAAGTATCAAATTCCCTGAACAATGGTTTGCGCCATATAAGCATGGATAGCCCCGTTTTAGATGGTGATGACGAAAGTACACTGATTGAAACCCTGGAGAATGCCAATGCAGAATTTGCTGATTCAGCAATAAATTATTACGAATCTTTAAAGAAAGATATAGAACGGTCTTTAATGAGTTTACCTGAAAGGCAAAAAGAAATATTGCTTTACTATTTTGGAATTGGAATAGAAGATCCTTTAACGCTTGAAGACATTGCTATAAAATTAAATCTCACAAAAGAGCGGGTAAGGCAAATAAAAGATAGGGCTTTATTCAGGTTAAAATCAACAAAGCGATACAAACTGCTTAAAGTCTACATGGGTTAATATCTTATTTATTTGTGATCTTATTCCTGTTCAGGATCGTTTTTTGGGTCTCAAAAAAACATACATTTACACAAGGAGCAGGGATATGAAAAAAATAATATTAAATTTTATACTTGTAATATCTTTTGGTGCAGCCATTTCACAAAAACAGGTTGTTATAACCGACTGTACTGTTAGCTATAGCATCAAAGGCAGCAATGCAGAAACAAACAGCAACCTTACTGGTATGGCCAAGCAATTCTATCTAAAGGGTAAGTTAACCAGAATTGATATAACCAGCCAGGGCTACAAGCAATCGGTGATTTATGATAATAATACAGGATCTGCAGTAATACTAAAAGAAATAGGATCAGAGAAATACAAATCAGTACTTACTGAAGATGAATGGAAAAAGGAAAACAAACGTTTTCAGGGCCTTACGCTCACACTAACAAATGAAACAAAAACGATTCTTGGTTACGAATGTAAAAAAGCTATAACAAACTTAAAAGATGGCAGCTCCTATAATATTTATTATGCAACAGCCATTATTCCATCAGCTACCGAAAACCCTTACCAATTTAAAGATGTACCCGGCTTTGTTCTTGAATATGAAACATCAGGAAAAAGTAACAATGATAAAATAACCTACTCGGCAATACAAATAAATCTAAACCCCGTACCTGCATTAAAATTTCAGGTGCCCACTACTGGTTACCGAATATGGAACCCATAAAACTAAATGAATAATACAAGGCCAGACTTTTAGTAACTTATTGATGAAGTTGTGCAGATGTTTTATTGCTCACATAGTGATATCGCTGCTTTTAGAAATACCGGCAATCCGATTAACCCAGAGTTAGATTTTATATTGTAAAACACCACCAGAGGTATGCTTGTACCAAAATATTATCAGTTACCCAACCGGTGAAAAAGCTCTTTTACCTGGTAATCCCATAACTGCGTTTGATCTTTTATTTCAGATTTTTCGGCAAAATCTTTTATTAAAAGTATGGTTTGATTGGAGACTTCTGTTTTTTCTATTCTAAACTCGAAATATTCCTCTTTAGGCGAAAGCAGCCACTTGTAGCGTATATACTTATCCTGTTCTTTTTCGGTAACCTGCGCTTTTTCAACAGAGCCATTCCACGAAAAAATAAAAACATGGTCCCGTTCGTCTACCTTATCAGCAAACCATTCCTGCAAGCCGGCGGGCGTTGACAGGAATTCGTAGAGTATTGCCGGCGAGCACCTTACAGGATATTCAAGCGTAAATAATTGTTTTTTTGCCATCATTCTTCTTTTAACTTCCACTTGGTAGGGGTGCAATAATATTAAATAATTGGTAGGGTAAAAAAAAATTTAAATAACATGCTTTTTTTTAGCGATCATTTCTGCTGCTAAACGTAATGCGAGTCGATAAGAATAAATAAAAAAATAAATTTGGTTACCAGCTTTTTTGATACGCTATTAAGCTTCGTTGCGTCGCATTACTTTCATCGTTCGGATTAAGCATTGAACTTCAGGTTCATTAGCCATCGGGTTACATTGATGCCAGGGGCACTACTGATAAAGTGATTGCGACGCAAGGGACGATGCCATAGAAAACGGATGCCTGTATTATAAATTTAGCCTTTGTAAAAAAGAATGCATAAAAAAAAGACAGCATTCTGATAACTGTCTTTTTTAAACAAATCATTTTATAGTAATTATTAAAACGGAAGATCATCGGCTGGTTCGCTTATATCGCTTGAAGATGGAACTGCAGCCATAGTATTATAACCCGTTTGTTGTGGTTGACTATAAGAGCCCTGGCTTTCGCCGCCTTCTGGTTTACCGCCCAATAACTGAACACTTGAAACACGCACGGTTAATGAAGCACCGCTTTTACCATTACTTTCCCATGTGCGCACTTCCGGCTGGCCTTCCACATAAACCTGTGTGCCTTTTTTAAGATAAGGCGCAACAGCGGTTCTGTCTGACCAGTAAGCACATTCTACCCAAGTTGTTTTTTCTTTTTGCACGCCTTGTGCATCTTTATATTTTTCTGTGTGGGCAACGTTAAAGTTCATCACGTTTTTTCCGTTTACGGTATTTACCGTGCAATCTTTACCAAGATTTCCGATCACCTGTAGTTTAATCATACAATGAATTTTTTAATTTTATGGCAATAGAGCAATTTACAAAAATTAAATAAAAAAGCCAACCTTTAAGGCTGACTTTTAAATAAATAAATTAACCGAATTATTTACTGAGTTTAGCCTTTAGATTTTCATCTAAAGCATCTAAAAACTCTTCTGTGTAAAGGTAATGTTCACCATGATTTACCTTGTTGCCGTAGATACAAACAGCAAGGTCCTTTGTCATTTTACCACTCTCAACAGTTTCTACACAAACTGCTTCTAGTGCATGGCAAAAATCAATTAATTCCTGGTTGCCATCTAATTTACCACGGAACTCTAATCCCCTTGTCCATGCAAAGATGGATGCAATCGGGTTAGTGCTGGTTGGTTTGCCTTTTTGGTGTTCACGGTAGTGGCGTGTTACCGTGCCATGTGCAGCTTCAGCTTCCATAATTTTACCATCTGGTGTAACCAAGGTAGATGTCATTAAACCGAGGCTACCAAAGCCCTGTGCAACGGTATCGCTCTGCACATCGCCGTCATAGTTTTTACAAGCCCATACAAAATTGCCATTCCATTTTAAAGCACTGGCCACCATATCGTCAATTAAACGGTGCTCGTAAGTGATGCCCGCTGCATCATACAATGCCTTAAATTCCTTCTGGTATATATCTTCAAAAATATCTTTAAAGCGGCCATCGTATTTTTTCAGAATCGTATTCTTGGTAGAAAGGTATAGAGGCCATTTTTTTATCAGTGCCTGATTGAAGCAACTACGGGCAAAACCCATTATGCTTTCGTCGGTATTGTACATGGCCAATGCTACCCCATCGCCTTTAAAGTTGAACACTTCAAATTCCTGTTTTGTGCCATCTTCACCTTCGAATTTTATGGTGAGTTTGCCTTTGCCTTTGGTTACAAAATCGGTAGCACGGTATTGGTCGCCAAATGCGTGACGGCCAATACAAATAGGCGCGGTCCAGTTAGGCACAAGGCGCGGTACGTTTTTGCAAACAATTGGTTCGCGAAACACGGTACCATCAAGTATGTTGCGGATAGTACCGTTAGGGCTTTTCCACATTTGTTTCAGGTGAAATTCTTCTACACGCTGCTCATCCGGTGTAATGGTGGCGCACTTTATGCCTACGCCGTATTGTTTAATGGCGTTTGCTGCATCGATGGTAACCTGGTCGTTGGTTTCATCGCGGTACTCCATACCAAGATCGTAATATTTAATATCTACCTCAATGTAAGGCAGTATCAGTTTGTCTTTTATAAATTTCCAGATGATCCGGGTCATCTCGTCGCCATCTAATTCTACAACGGGATTTGCAACTTTAATTTTCTCTGCCATTGGTAATGGTTTTTATTTTTAAAAAGGGGTACAAATGTAATGGATTAACCGTTTTATCGGGTGGGTATATTTTCAGTATGAAATGAAGCTTTAATAACAGTAGAAATTATGGTATAATTTGCCAAGCATAATTTTGCCGCAAACAGCCAAAGTGTGTATAAAAGAACAAGCTGCACGCACTTTGCCCAATAAAGAATAAAGCGTAAAAGTGAGTGACACAACGAAAGCTTAATAGTAGCAATGCAGTTAAGTTCATAAAAACTCATGACACATTTTATTATGCTGTCTTGGGTTTAAAACAATTTGCAATACTTATACGTAGTTATGTGTATTATGAAAAGATATTTTTTTTCGTGCGTCCCGTTCTTTTTTGCCCTTATTGCCTTAGGGTGCCACAAAGACAAAGCAATAAATTTAATGGTGGCACCTAATGCCGGAGATACTGCCACTACAAGCCAGCAAGATAGTGTAGCGAGAACATTTCTGGCTTTAGGCGATTCTTATACCATTGGCCAGTCAGTGCAAATTACAGAGCGTTTTCCGGCTCAAACAGCGACACTTTTAAAAGTTCAGGGGCTTAACATAAAAGACCCGGAATATATTGCTACTTCGGGTTGGACGACTTTAAACCTTCAAAATGCAATAGCAGTTAATAACCCAAAAGGGCCCTACGACATTGTTACTTTGTTAATTGGTGTAAACGACCAGTATCAAACCGGAGGCGATACCACTGGCTACAGAGAAAGGTTTGCCAACTTATTGCGTAAGGCTATAGAACTTACCGGTGGCAATAAATTACACGTTTTTGTATTGTCTATCCCGGATTACAGTGTTACGCCCTTTGCATCCGGCAGTAATACCGCATTGATCAGTATGCAGATTGATACATTCAATTTTATCAATGAACAGGTAACGTTAGAATTTGGTGTTGATTATACCAACATCACTCCATCTACAAGGCTTGCATTAAGTGACCCTTCACTGATTGCTACAGATGGATTGCATCCTTCTGCAAAAGAATATGCAGTATGGGCAGCACTGTTGTCTCCAAAAATAAAAGCAGTATTGAAGTAAAAAAAGAAGAATACTTTTTTGAGCCAAACTATATAACCAGTTTCTGCTTTTCTTGCGTCGCACACTTGTACGTTCCGATTGGATATTGGGCAAAGTAACAACTGCATAAAATCAAAAAAGCCCCTTACGGGGCTTGTAAAATTTTTCGGGTGTTTTCTTGACTGGTTTTTCGTGAAGGATATTTGGATAATTGGTATTGCAAAAATAGTCGTCATCTTAACTATTAAGAAACTGATCGAGCTTTTGGATGCTCAAATCAGACTTAATTATGAATATGGTTTTTTGGGATTACCAGAAAAAATTCAACAGACAACTTTACTATACTTAAAGCTTGACCACTGAAAGGTTGCCACTTTTTTTGCTGCTATGAAACAGGAACTTTGAACCGAGCGTGGCAAGAAAAGCTTCACAAAGATTTCTTGCTGGATACAAAAAATTGCGTTTATGTTTTCTTCTTCTTGAACTGCAGGGCATCTACATAATAAACAAATTTTACAGTTATTTCGTTGCTGTGCGGCACCTTGAATACTTCGGTAAAATTGTTTGAATACTTGCGGTTGTCTAATCCGTTTACCTGTGCATCGGGACCCAGGGCATTTTTCCAGGCAACTATTAAACGGCTACCCAGCCGAAAATCCCAGGTAAAAAACATATCGAGGTTAAAGGCGTTAAAGTTTTCGTTGTGCCCATCTTCAAAAGTATGTTGGGCGTAATAACCATCGGGTTTAATGTTATAAAATTCTTGATAGTTTACCTTGCTCCAGTAGTGGCGTATGCGCAGGTTAAGGTTCATTCGTGCCTTAAAATTATAAATGGCATTAACCATTGTATTGTATTCTGTAATAGAGCGTAGCCCCGCAATTGGTTCATTAGTGGCATCGAAATAAGCGAAACCGATATTGCCTTTATCAAGTGTTCTTTCGCCATTAATATCTAAACTAAACTTTGGGCTGAAGCGGTACCTGGCACCAAGCTCTGTGGTAATATAAGGGTCGTCTGGTATTGGTGATAAATTGGCATAACCGAATGAGTAACGGCCAAATAGTTTTTTTCGGCTGTCTGTACTGCCATCAATACCCAGAAAAGCAAAAGGTGGTTTTTTAATAACCCTGCCTTCGGTACGCAGATCGAAATAATCATTTTCCCAGTATGGTTGAGCAAACAGATTTAGAGAAACATCCCAGAAATTCTTAAACACATGCAAAAAATTACCATTCACCTTAACATTGGCATAGGAAAAAGGGCTGTATCTGCTGCTATACTGAATATTAAGATCGTACTTTCTTAAATTGAATATTTTATTTGGTGTAAACTGGTTGTAAGCGATAAAGGCTCCTGAATTCATTTGATTGGGCATGAAAAGAATACCAAGATCGTTGGGGTCGTAGTTTTTAGATTTAATATTGTTAAACACCCCCCATTGCCACTTGCCACTAACCTTTGAAAAATCGAGATAAGTTCTAAACCCGTTGTGCGGATCATTACCTGTTACATAGCTGAAATTTGTTTTTGCCTGGAAATTATAAGTATTGGATTTATCGAACAACGAAAGATCAAGTGCACTAACATTACCATCTCTTGCACTACCGTTACGAATTACATTGGTATTTGTAAAGGTAATACTGGAACGGTTTTTAAGCGACTGATCTAACACAAACACATTATAATTGCTTAATGGTTCTGTTTCTGTTTTAAATGTTTCACCATTTTGTTTTTCAAACTCTGCATACATGGGGGCGGTTACCGCATTAAATACACCAATACCCAAACCGTTCTTAGTGCGCCCGGAAAATTTGGTAGCATTGTATAACTGTGTTATTGAAGGATTTTTAAGTATGGTGTAGTCGCTATCGGCCGCAAGTTGAAGAGCATCAAAATAACCAGAAGGAGTGCCACCTACCCTTCTTGAATAGAATATCCCTGCTTTATTAAACAGTTCAGTGCCTTCTGTAAAGAACGGCCGGTTTTCATTAAACTGCTGCTCAAATGGTGTAAGGTTTAGTATTATATTATCGCTTTGCACCTGGCCAAAATCCGGTACAAGCGTCATATCTAAAGTAAAACTTTCATTAATGCCGTACTTAACATCCATGCCACCATTGTGCAGGAAATTATTTATATTTCCTTCATTTGTTGGTACTGCCCTGTAACCAGTAGAAATATATGGAAGAAAAGACAATCGAAGCGGTGGTGTTAAATTCTTTAATCCGGTAAGGTCTCCAAATTGATTTACGAAACCATCCTGCTTGGGATTAATTGGGTTCCAGTAAGATTTTTCGTTAAACCTGCGTATATATCGTGAAAAGTTAATACCCCAGTCCTGAACATCTTGTTTAGAAAACCTGATGGCAGAAAAAGGTATTTTCATTTCCACAATCCAGCCGTCTGCTACAATGGAAGTTCGGCTGTCCCATACTGCATCCCAATTATAATCGAAACCGCCATTACCGCCATCATTACTTTGAATTATAGTTGAAGAAATACGAATATCGCTTTGCACATTTGACGATGTAACGAGAAATGAAAACGCATTTTGTTTGTCTTTATATGTATCGAAAGCTATTCCAAAATTATCTGCATCTTTAAACTCTTCTTTATCTCTTTCAGTTAACTGTTTTCTTATGAGTTTTGGGTCATCGTGCAGGTAGGCCCCTATATAGATAGCTTCATCATCGTAAATAATTTTTATCTCAGAGGGTTGGGATGCTGCTTTACCATAATCCGGAAAATTTACAATAAAACTGTCAGCAACAGGAACATTTTGCCACGCTACATCATCTAAATTTCCATCGAGTTTTGGGGCATGATCAGCCTTTATAGCCTTGAGAGATTTGGTTTGCGCGGATATAGAATATGAGCAATAAAGAAAAACAGTTATCAGATAAAAAATGCTCCTGATCATTAAAAATGGTTTGGCGCGAAAATACCGGTCTGATAAATTAATTGGTCTGCATTTTTTACGAATGGTAATACTTATATGCAAGAGTAACAAAGCCTTAACATGGCAATAAAGACTCAATTCATTTTACGTTTGAGACTGCTTACCTGCTCCTGAAGGTTATTAACCAAACCGGCCAACTGATTTACATCCCAACGTTGTTGCGTGTTGGTTTTGGTAATAACCATTTGCGCTTTCCACAATTCAATTACTTCATCGGTGCTTACATTGTATGGTGAGTATTGCGGATTATCGCTTACTAAAGTAATTTTATTTTTTAAACGGTTATTTTTCATCACACGTTTATAAACAATACCTTCACTTTTAGAAATGACAATATAAGTATTGTTAGCCTTTAAATCTTCTACATCTTCTACCCTTTCTCCAACGATTACGCTGCCACTGGGTGTTGGCAACATGCTATCTCCTACAATTTCAAAAGCGCGGTAATTGCCAGGTGCAAGCATAGGTAACGTAAAAGTATTCAGTTCATCAATAAACTCAGGGTCAGCATAACCCGCAAGGTAACCGGCTGCTGCCTTTACCGGAACAAACT
The DNA here is from genome assembly GCA_002390845.1 of Chitinophagaceae bacterium UBA4407. GTDB lineage: Bacteria > Bacteroidota > Bacteroidia > Chitinophagales > Chitinophagaceae > Limnovirga. The sequence continues at coordinate 37,010 of DGQT01000080.1, forward strand.
GAATAACCTGTGCCTCTGCTGCCATTTTCATCTGGCGACGTTTTTCTAAATAATTTCCACCACTTTTAGCTGCAGAAATATCTTTCAACAGCAATTCATCAAGGCTTAATTTAAAAATGTTGCAAAGGCTTTCCAAAACATCAAGCCTGGGTTCAGCACGTTCTTCCTCATAAGCTCCGATAAGGGAGCGCTTGATTTTTAGCTTGTTCGCAAACTCTTCCTGAGTCCATCCACGCAGCTTGCGCAGGTAACGAAGATTTTTTCCGGCATAACTCATAACTAATGCATTTAGTGCAAGATACTAATTATTTTAGTTTACGCAAGAAAATTTTTTATTAAAGAATTTTTTTTGAGCCAAGCAATTGAGTTTCTACTGTACTTCTCTTGCGTCGCACACTTGTACTGTTGGATTCTTTAGGAGACGGTTGACAGATGTTCTGAACGTACAAGTGAGTGACACAACTAAAGCTTCATACTTATTCATTAGCCCGGCCAATAAAATATTTCCTGTCCCATTCTTCTTATGCTCAGATTTGAGACCTATTTTTAATCAAACTTGTTATATGAAAAAAATTCTATCATTACTATTTTGCACTTCTCTGTGCTGCATGTTAATGGCACAAACCAGTAAAGTATTCGATAATCTTTCTATGAAAAGTAAGATACTGAATATGGACAGAAAGTTTGCAATTTATCTGCCGGCTGATTATGAAACTTCGCAACGAAGCTATCCTGTACTATACTTACTTCATGGAGGTGGCGACGATCAAACGGGCTGGGTACAGTTTGGTGAAGTACAGCGAATTGCCGACAAAGCAATCGGCGAAGGAACAGCTACGCCAATGATCATTGTTATGCCTGATGCAAATACCGGTGTACGTGGATTTGCCAACAATGCCACAGGAACCTGGCGTTATGAAGATTTCTTTTTCCAGGAGCTTATGCCCTACGTTGAAAAAACTTACCGGATAAAAGGTGAGAAACGTTATCGTGCAATTTCTGGTTTATCGATGGGTGGTGATGGTACTTTTACATACGCATTACACCATCCTGAATTATTTTCTGCAGCATGCCCGTTAAGTGCGGGCACAGGGCCGCTTACAATGGAAGATGCCAAAACACGATTGACAAAAGATAACCCCAATATTTCTGATACTACAATTGCTTCTTTTTACAATCGCCAGAGTGTATTGGTTTTGATAAACAATGTTCCTGACAGTTTAAAAAAATCTGTTCGCTGGTATATTGATTGCGGCGATGATGATTTTTTATATGAAGGAAATTCACTGGCACATATTGCAATGCGTAAAAAAGAAATACCACATGAATTCCGTACCCGTGATGGCGGACATAACTGGACTTATTGGCGTACTGCATTGCCAGCTGTTCTTGAATTTGTGTCGATGGGATTTCATCAATTTTAAAACCAGCTATTGGTGAATTATATTTATTTCACTGCTTACAGTAAAGTCTGAAGACAACAACAATTCTTCCTTTTTATTACCGAACAGAATTTCGAGTTTTGCAGTGTTGGGAGGAAATTCACCAAGATTGTGCGCATGAAAAACAAGCGTATTGATCCCTGTAATGTTTACAGGGATTTTTATTATAAAAGCACGGGTAGTTAATGAAAGTTTATCAATTACAACCTGGTTATTGTAAACCACTGAAACAATATCACCGTCAACAATGCCATTATCATAGACAACCAATGTAATTGAATCGGTATTTACTACGATTGTTTTTACAATTTCTTTCTTTCTTTCCGCATAGCCTGCAGGCAAAAGGGAAATCGTATCTTTTAATTTCGGTGGCACTGTTTTGTTCGATACAAGAGTATTATTAATGGGTACAGAAACTATCGTATCAATAGTTGGAGATTTCTCCTGCTTAACCAGAACCGGATTATCACGAACAGGTGGAACTGCTGCACTAATAACCAAATTCTTGTTCTGTACTACAGGCTTTTTATTTTGCTTTACAACCAGCGATGGCATTTTAATCAGCGATAAATGCATAGGTTTTTGAGAAAAAGGTGGAGCGATTTTTCGTTTTACTTTTACAATATCGCCTGCCGGCAACACCACAATTCTTTTTTGCACCAAAGTATTTTGACTGATCTTTAGCGTAGCCATTTTACTTAACTGCTCCGGTACTTTTGGCTTAACCGAAGCAATATTATTGTGTGTATCAAGGACAACAGAACCGGCTGGTAAAATTGCAATTCTTTCTTCAACAGGTGCAGGTACAACTGCAAGGGGAATATCCTTTTTTGGTAGTTCAGCAATTGAATCATTTACAAAAGATATGTTGCCCGGAATTGCTATTTGAGCTGAACTTGCAAATGCAAATAATGACTCCTTGCCCTGAATATCAAATTCATTTACTTCTTTTGAAAATTCACTGATTCCATTACAGGTTTTAAAACAGTCTTTTACTTCACCACTGAACGTAATGCTTCCATCTTTTATTGAAAATACCATGTGCGGCGGTTTGCAGTTATTGCAACTTAATTGCCAATGCGCATCGGTAGGGTCTTTAACAAAAAGTATTTTATCGCGGTTAATTACCAGATATTTTTCAAAAACGGTACCTGAAATTTTGGAGTCAAAATGAACAGACGTATCAGAAGGCTGTATTGTTTTTATAACACCTTCAAACTTGTTTCCTTTTGTAGCATTAACGATTAGTTGAACATTGTAAAGCTGCCTGGCATTGCTACCGGGCAAATATGCTTTTCCATTCCAGGTGCCCTGCAGCCATATAATGTTTTGTGTATAAGCGTTAGTAATTGTAAATGCGAGCAGCACCAACAAAAGGTAGCGGATCATTCTTTGCATAATTAATTACCGGATTTTACGCAAATACTTAAGCGAACCCATTACATTGAATTATAGAGGAAGGCTTAAAAAATAAGATAAGAATTTTTGAGCAGGCAGCATATCTCCGGGCATCGCCTGTTGTGTCACTCACTTGTACGTTCCTTTTTCAAGGTATCAATGCTTAACAATACCAATACCTTAAGCGGTGCACTTTCTGTTCAGGTAAAATTTATAATCTGCAGAATAAATAATTTTTTGTTACTTTAAACAGCCTGCGGCATCATTCCCGAACCATAGCCTGAATTGTTTTTATAAAAACTGATTTCTGTAGATGCGTGGTTCTTAATAGATATAATTCCATCCTGGTTCACAATATCAAAGTAACCTTTATTATAATCTTTAAAATCTGAGAGGTATTGTTTAAAATTCAGGTTGCGCATTAGTTCTGAAACATACTTCATAACCCTTTCCTGCTGCAAAACTGTTTCAAAAGTAAAATTTGCATAATGCAGTGCGTTGTTAATATAATGCAATTGCAAAAGGTAACGGCTGTCGCCCACCACCCGCTTGTAAAAAAATACGTCGGCTGAAGTATTGCCAGAAACAGGAACTGTGGTCTCGTAATTTGCTTTGCCCATTATATGCCGTACTTCTTTTTTCTTCATTCCGAGTTCAAACTTTGGAAAGCTGTCGGTTTGTACAATGTATGGCAGGCTGTGTGCAGGGTTATTGTAAATGTTGTTAATGCGGCATGTATAAAAATCTTCGCGTTCCTGGTTTTTAAAGAAAACGTTTTTTACCGCAATAAGGTAATTCAGGATTTTCATATAATTGGATTTTAGATGACTATTGGATTTTGAAATACGGTACAAGGTAATTTTTAAAAAAGAATAAACTGTATACAATGTAAACTCATGTCGTATGTGGATATAATTATATCCGATTCTGATTATAACCATGCCTGCTTAATTGCAGCAACCTTGCATTGTGCTCACTTTTATTCCGCAGCTCAAGTGTGCGACGCAACCAGGTTGATTTGATGATTTGGTGATTGGTGAATATGATAATTAATTAAATCGGCACATCTTCAAATTATCAAATTATCAAATCACTTTGCCGGGTTCATAAAATTGAATTTATTCAGGCTACCTGCTCATGATCTTATTTGCATTTGTTGTGTAGATCTTTTTCAAAGTTGCATCACTTAACGAGAGACCGTAAAGCGGCCAGTGATATTCAAAAAAATCCTTCTCATAAAAATGTTCGTCTGCTGTTTCCAATATGCGAAAAGTGGTACTGTACATTTTTTTTGAAGTGCCCATATCGGTGCCATACACAAGCCTGCCTGCATACTTTTCCATAAATGCATTTACATAACGGGGAATGGGCGCAATTTCTCCATAACGTGCAGCGATATCGGCGTACAGGTTTGGATAACGATCAAACAGCTTTGCAAGCACCGCAAGGTTAGCACAACTATTGGCCAGGTGGCATGCAATAAAAGTAGTTTTAGGATTGTTCTTTACCGCGCTTTCAAGTGTTGTAATTAACTGGTCGTGATCAAGTATTCCTTTCTTAGAAAGATCCACTTTCCATGTTGCCGCATTCATCAATCCATCGTTGGTTGAATCTGCATTCTCATACATCCATTCATCTTCCGCAACATGCACACTAACCGGCATGTGCAAAGCCGCACATTTTTCGAGCAATGGTTTCATTTGCGGATCATCGATATGTAAACCATAACCCGGTGTGGGCAAAGAATAGAATTCACCCAAACCTTTATCGCCCAGCTCGCCAACACCTTTTGCGCCCATCTTGTAGCATCGCTCCAACTCAGCTAGCGCATGTTGCTGCCAACCCGGTTTTTCATAACCTGTGTAATCAAAGCCGCACCATATTTCAAACCTGTTTTTATACCGTGCGTATTTTGCAACAACAGAATCGAACCTTTTGCCGGTTGAATAAGAAAGTATCATTGTTTTTGCAATGCCCGCTTCATCCATTGTGTGCACCCATTCATCAACCTGGGCATCCGTTTCCGGGTAATCGTGAGAATGAAAATCTGTTACCGGGTATTTTGCTTTATCAATATTGGTTTGCGGTATTTTATAAATTGACACAGGCTTATAGTCTTTTAGTTTCAGGTTGTTTACATCCTGGGAAAATGCAGCTGCAGAAAGCACCTGTAATACGGCCAATAAAAGAATGCGCATCATCATAAAAAGTATTTGCGTTAAGATAAGCCATTATCATTTTTTAAAGCCTAAAAATATTTAGGGGGAAATAAAACAAGGATTTTGTTACAATCAGTATCAACTGCACAATTGTGCGATCCCCAAATAAACCCGGGAGTGAATGCCACCCTTCGCGTAAATGCTGCCATGAAAAGGGAACTGTGAACCGAGCGTGGCAAGAATGTTTAATCAGTGTTACTGAAAGCCGGGCTAAAAATACCTTTCCACGTATACCACACCGGAAGCTTTATGCCCCTTTTTGTTTTAACTGCTCATGTAATAAAAAGCAACGAAATGTTTATTGGAATCGTAATAAAAAAGTTGATTCAGTAAATTCTCCTGCTTCAACAAGTAGTGTAACACTCCGTGTTTAGCCGTTCTGCCACCCTTTAATCAGGTTAAATTCCGGTTCAGCAATATAATTTACCCGATTGGGTTACAAAATGTGTTAAGTAATTCACTATTTAACTACTTTTATTTTACAATTGTATGACAAAACCAAAGTTTCAGCAGACCGGCCATAAATAAATGCACAGTTCCTGGTAAAATATTTTCTGTTTCTAAAATTCAGTCAGCATAAAAGTTTCGGTTCAATTATTATAAAACACCTTTATTCATCACAAAAATCATCTTATGAAAAAGAAAATCTTAGCAATTGCAGCCATTACCGGCGTTGTTTTTTATGCCTGCCAGCGGCAGGTAAGCAGTCCCGCAGATGCACCGGATAGCGTAACCTCACAAGCCAATACAGCAGAAAGTGCTGCCGACGCAAAGGCTGCCCAGGTATGTTTTGAGGGAGAAGTTTTACCCATTTTTCAAAGCAGTTGTGCCAAAAGCGGTTGCCACGATGCAGCCTCGCACAAAGAAGGGCTTGTATTAGACAGTTACAACCATATTGTAAGGGGCGAAGGTATTGTACCCGGCAATGCAAGGGCAAGCGAACTGTTTCAGCAAATTATAAATGGTAAAATGCCCCCTGCCGGTAACCCAAAGCTTACCAACACACAGGTAGTAACCATTAGAAAATGGATTAACCAGGGTGCCAAAAACACCAGCAATTGTTTAACCTGCGATACCAGCATTTACACCTACACCGGTGCCGTTTCAGTAATATTAGGCGGTCATTGCGTTAGTTGCCATACCGGTATTAATGGCGGTGGCGGTGTAGACCTTTCTACTTATACAGGTGTACGCACGGTAGCATTAAATGGCCGCCTTGTTGGGGCTGTTACACATGCAGCCGGCTATTCGCCCATGCCACAGGGTGCACCCATGCTAAGCGATTGCAACATTACACAAATTGAAAAGTGGGTTGCCGCTGGTGCAGCCAATAATTAGGCAGTTTTCAGTTATGTAAATTTCTTATTTCCGTAGTTACGCTTATAAACTACATTATATCAAAATCAAGGGCCGGTCACTGACCGGCCCTTGATTTTTTTGGGGTATCATCACCTGCATGATTTACTCAATACAGGATGGCTTTAAAGCTGTGCCCTGTTTTTTGCGCCGTGAAAAATCACGCTCACCCCGGTGAAAAATCACCGCCTTCCGGTGATAAATCACGTTTTTTATTTCAAAACACTTATGGAAATTTGATTCCGGAAACCTATTACAAACACCGCTATCATTAACCCTGAAATCACTAAGTTTAAAATAAACATAACGATCCTTAAAACAAACATCATCATTATAAAAAACGGAATCGTGAACATAGTTTAAAACATCGCTATTATTAAAATAAACATCACTAACATTAAAGTAAACATCGTGATGATTAAAGCTGGAATCGTGATTCTTAAAACAAACATCATGATGTTTAAAGCTATAATCACGATTCTTAAAGCTGTAATCGTGATTCTTAAAACAAACATCACGATGTTTAAAGCTGTAATAGTGATGTTTAAAAAAGAAATTGCGATTTTATTAATAAAAAATACGATCAAAGTCTTTTAAAACAATATAAAACAAGCATTTACATAAATTATAAAATTACACACTGCACCTTTTTTCTTTATTATCTAACCAACAAAACCCGTAATTATGGCACAAGTAAAATTAGGATTCACCACCCTGGCCATCCCCGACAAGATCCTTAAAGCAAGGAACATTGTAACACAGTTAACCGGCAATGCAGCTTTTACCAGGCCCAACCCCACGCTGGCAGTTGTAACCGCAGCAGCCGATGCCCTGGAAACCGCTTTTAACGATGCGGCAGACGGCGGTAAAACCAAAACCGCCCTTATGTACAACAAAGAGGCAGCGCTGGATGCATTAATGGCCCAGTTGTCGGCTTATGTGCAGGAAGCCAGCGCAGGAGATGCACTGGTAATTTTAAGCAGCGGCATGGAAGTACGTGCAACAAAAACGCCGCCGCAGGATTTACCCGCACCGCAAAACCTGGCTGCCGAAACAGGAGATAACGAAGGCAACATTAACCTAAGCTGGGATCCCGTAAAAAAGGCCAAAGCCTATTTAATGCAAACCAGCGCCGATGGTGCCACCGCATGGCAAAACTTAAATATTACCAGTACCAAAGCCAGCGTAGTAATTACCGGCCTGGCCAGCGGTACAAAAACCTGGTTCAGGGTATGCGCCATAGGGGCCAAAGGCAACAGCCCCTGGAGCGACCCTGCACGTGGCCTCGTTGCATAACCTTTTTCACAATCCTGTACCCCAATTCTGCGGAGCAACCTTGCTTCGCAGAATTTTATTGGCCCGGCGTATGGGGAACATAGATGAAGCTTTGGTTGCGTCGCACTCGTGTACGGTTGTGTGAAGTTTGAACTTTTACTGAAGCGGGGAAGCAAAGCGAATAATTGTTGGTCGGCGATCAACAATGGCGGAAAAAACAGAAAAATTGGGTTTACTATAAATGCATTATTTTAAAAATAAACCCGGGGTTTGTAATTTTAAGTATGAAAACAATAACCCTAAAGCCATTTTTCCACAACAATAAAGAGTGTATAGGGATTTATTTCCCAAGCAACAGTTTACTAAATAATATTATAAAAAAGCTGGCTGGCATTAAATGGAGCCAAAGATATAAATGCTGGTACTTTTTACTTAACAAAGAAAATTACAATGCATTTGCGGGTGCTATAGGCAGCAATGCTACCATAGACAATACTCTGCTGAAACAATATCTTGAGCAGAAAAATAAAATAATATCTGCAACACCATTAGCAAAAAATACAAAAGTAAATACTGTATTACAATCGCCATCGTTACAATTAATAAGCAGTAGTAATATGCACGCATTGGCACAATTTGTACAGCAGTTAAAGTTAAAAGCCTACAGTGCATCAACCATTAAAACTTATAGAAATGAATTTGCTCAATTACTGCAAACGATCAGGCAGAAAAAGGTTGAAGACCTTAGCATTGACGACCTTAAGCGCTACATGGTATATGCAATGGAAAAGGAGGGTATTAGTGAAAATACAGCACACAGCAGGCTGAATGCAATTAAGTTTCATTTTGAGCAGGTACTTTGCAGAGAGAAATTTTTTTGGGAAATACCCCGGCCAAAGAAACCCCAAAAGCTTCCGAAAGTTATTAGCGAAGAAAAAATTATAGAAGGGCTTATGGCCGTACAAAACATAAAACACAAAACACTTTTATTACTGGCATACAGTGCAGGGCTAAGAGTTAGTGAAGTAGTACAGTTAAAAATAACAGATATAAACAGCGATAGAATGCAAATAACCATAAATAATGCAAAAGGTAAAAAAGACAGGGCAGTAACACTTAGCGAAAGTATTCTGTTGTTACTTAGAAAATATTATATTGCATATAAGCCAAAGCAATGGTTGTTTGAAGGCCAGGATTTAAAAGAACATTATAATATAAGAAGTGCCCAGCTAATTTTTAAAACAGCTTATAAAAAACTAAAGCTCCCTGCCGGAACCAGTTTTCACAGCCTCAGGCATAGCTATGCTACTCACTTACTTGAAAATGGAACAGATATTACCTATATTCAGAAATTACTTGGGCACAATGACATAAAAACCACTTTGCGTTATACCCACGTAAGCAATAAGGATATCGGTAAAATTGAAAGCCCATTAGATAAAATAATGCGCAAAAAGGGCATATAAAAACTTTCGTATTTTCAATTGTCGGGCGGCAACAGTATAAAAAGCGAAAGTTTGACACTTTCGTATAAAATATTGCTCTATGGATAAAGTATTAATAAAGAAGGTTTAATAAGAACAGAAAATAAAACCTTCGTATATTAGCGAGTTAGC
>DGQT01000079.1 GCA_002390845.1 Chitinophagaceae bacterium UBA4407
TACAAATGGGTTTCCGCACACTCGCCATAGAAAAACGCAGCAGCGAAGTATGGCAGTTACTCAGCGCCGTAAAAACGGAGTTCGGCAATTTTGGCGGGCTGCTGGATAAGGCACAGAAAAATATACAAACCGGTTTGAACCAACTCGAAGATGTAGTAGGCGCCAGAACAAGAGCCATACAGAAGAAGTTGAAAGGGGTTGAGTTGTTGAATAGTGAAGAAGTGCACCAAGTATTACCCGAACTTACAAATGGAGAAATGAGTGATGAAGAGTAGGGAACTATTATGGACCAAGCAGAAGTATTTCATGGTATCGGTGGTTGCGTCGCACTCTTGTAGGTTCGGAATTTTGTGGAGCATTTATCGAAGCGTAGATTAGAGCAAAGGTCGTTGGAGACAACTCCAACGACGGCGAAGAAATTTCGACGAAACAAATAATTTTTATTTAAAACGCAAAAGCTATGTATAAAACTTTAACTGTAGCATCAATAATTGCCGCAAGCCTGCTATTAATTATAACAATTATTCTTATATATTTTAATTGGGGTGAAAAGATTAAAACGCCCATACTTTCTCTTTTTGTTATCTGGACAGGAACTTCATTTGTAACTATTTTTCTGATGTTAAAAGAAACAAGACAAGAGGAAAACTTTGCGTCATATTTAATAATAGATAAAAGAACCTTGGTTCCCGCAAATACTTGGCAAATGGATCGTCATGGAATTGATTATTCAGAAGTTCAAAAGCACAAAATAAACCCTCGTAATGGAGATATTATACATCCGTTTGATGAGCCAAAAGATGAAAAAACTAGTATAGAATTTAATAGCAAACTATTGTTGTATGAATTGTATAGAGAAATTTATGCTTTGCAATATGAACAACAAGGTATGAAAGTTGATAACAACGGATTTGAATATCAATTACGCAAACCCTTTCCACAAATTGAATTAGTTAAAATTCCTTTCAAATCATACGAAAAAGATGTAAAGGATAACCCGTTTATTACAAGCGAAGTGGAAAAGTATTGGATAGAACAACAACCGTTATTATTACCAAAAGGAACATTTGTGTCATTAAATACTAAAACAAACGATAAAGGAAAGCAAGAGTATTCATTGTTAATAAAAAAGAATTATTTCTTTTCACTTGAAATTAATGTTCATCCTTGTATTATATCCGATGCATTGCCAAAAAATCAAGTCATAATTCCCGAAATGCGTCCTTATTGTAAAACTTATATATATCCAATTACTCTTAAAGCTACTTTTGATCGCTTAACAGCAGGTAACATTAATACAGAAAAATATAAGGATTGGGTGAAAGATATGTTTGAAAGCATTAAATCTAAATTTGGCGACTCATTAAGTGATTGACAATTTCAGTTACCTTAGAATATCAATAAAAAACAAGATGCATTCGATCAGCTGGATTAAAAATTGGCTGAAAGAAAAACGAGTATTATAAAAAAATTTATAAAAGAAAATGTAACAGAGCTAAGGCACAAAATAACATTATATCAACCTTTTTAATTATGCCAAGAATCAGTTATAAAGAAAACTATTTAGAATTTACTCAGGATAAATTAAGAGAAGCGATATATTTTTATCAAACATTTAAAAAGCAAATTTTAGTTGGGTGTGAATCTTCCTCATTAGAGAAAAGAATTAATTCATTATTCAATGCGAGATATAACCTTACTGCGTTTGTTAACAGTTTTCGATCTGTTACATTTTGTATGCAGAAAGAGCTACGAACAAAATTTGGAGACACTTTTGAAAAGTGGTACAAAGAATATGGGTATGAGTTATTTAATCATGAATTTAGTAAGGTTATAATTGAAATGAGAAACATTAATCAAAAGCATGGAAATACTTTTCCGATTTATTGTTTTTCGGGAGAAAATGGAAATTATGAACTAATTGCAAAAATAAAAATGACTAATCCTGATGACCCCTTTGCATCAATTGAAGTTCGACGCAAAGAAACGATTAATGCGGAAACCTTAAGGTTTGATGTTCAAGATAATGGAAAAGATATTTCTATCGATAGCAATTACCAAGATATACTTTTTGCTGAAGCGATACCCTATTCATTTTCTTTGATAGACAAAAGTTTCAAAAATTTAGAAATGAAACTGGCTCATTTAATAGTCCCTTTAAAACAAAATGAGATTAAAGTAGATTTGTTTTTAAAAAACTGCGAAAACTTAATGTTGTTATTAAAAACTTTTGTAAACGCAGCAACACTCCATTTTAATAAAATAGGAAATCTACCTAATTCCATTGAAAAAAATGGCTCTAATTTTCAATTTTAGAAATTCCCCGCTGTTCCGGGTCATCCGCAGGGCGACCTGGAAGTTTAGATAAAACCTTTCTGCGAAAGGACTTATTGATGATATTTTGATTAGTGAAGTGTTAATATGCGCTTCAATAAAAGCTTTATATATAATCCAACAGTACAAGTGAGTGACACAACAAAAGCCAAATAGTATTGGGTAGGCCCGCAGCATAAAATTCTTTTCTATGTTTTACTGCCGGGCACACTACGGTTTATCAAGGAACATCAGTAAACAGGACAATAGCATTTTTTTTATAAAGGCTTTAGTCTTTTTTGTAAATTGTATAACTTTATAAAATACCCTATTTTGAAATTGCAATTTTTTAATACTTAATACAAAAGCATGAACACATCAAACAAATTTTTTTTTGCAGCCGTTTTATTAATGACAGTTTCTTGTAAAAAAGAAAGCAATAATATTCATTCAGGTAGCCTTATTAATACAGATATGAAAAGCGTATCTGCGACAGATGTAGCTGCAGCCAAATATACTGCTGTATTAATTGGTACTCAAAAATGGATGACTGCAAACTTGAATGTAAACCGCTATAGAAACGGAGATCGCATACCACAGGTAAAAGACCCTATTAAATGGAAAACATTAACAACAGGCGCATGGTGCTGGTATAATAATGATTCTGCCAATTATGCCGTTACTTATGGCAAATTATATAACTGGTATGCAGTACATGATGCAAGAGGGCTTGCGCCAAATGGCTGGCATATACCTGCATATGATGAAATAGTGGTTTTATATAATCTCTTGGGTGGCTACCAGTTAGCAGGCGGGCCTCTCAAAGAAACGGGTACAGTACATTGGGCTGCTCCAAACGTTGCTGCAACTAACAGTACCGGATTTACAGCACTTCCCGGTGGTTATCAGCTTGCATCCGGTTCTTTTACAGGCATTAATACTTTGGGTCTTTGGTGGAGTGCTTCAGAAAATTCTTCAAGCAGTGCCTGGGATTTTTATATCTATAACAATTACGGTACGTTTAGTATAAGTCCTGGCGTTAAACAGGCAGGCCTTTCAGTCCGTTGTATTAAAGACTGATAGTTCATTCCATAAATAGTCTAAATATCTAAACCTTCCCGCTGTTCCAGGTCTTCCGAAGGGCGACCTGGAACTTAAGATAAAAACCTTTCTGTGAAAGGAGTTATTGTAATATTTTGATTAGTGAAGTGTTTTATTCGCTCAGGTAAAAGCTGCATATATAATCCAACGGCACAAGTGAGTGACACAACAGGCGATGCCCAAATAACCTGTAGTTCGTCATGCAAAAAATAATAAGATTAACGGGTTAACATTAGCAACAAAGTCATAGCTGTTGCGGGTACGCTTTCAGTAAAATGAAAAGATCTGGAATGCATTTTATTGTTGTTCCAAATAAATAATAAACTGAGATTTTTTTAGTCCAGGTTTCTTTTTTGCTTCGCCGATAATTTTTATTTTACCATTTTCAAAAATCATGTTAGCGATTATTGTATAATTATTATCTGATAATTCAAAATCATAGCTTCCATTATTTTTAGGGCTTGGATTCGCCACTTTCATCATATAGTCGCTGAAATTTTTACTTTTTGATGCTGCATACACGTATAATGCATTTGGGTTGCTTTTTTCTTTTGTAATAAGTAAACGTTTAATATATTTTATAGTTGATGAGTCATTATTCCACCAAGTTCCGGTTATTGTTGTAGGTAGCGGCTTTTTTATGTTTGTTGCTGTATTTTTTAATTTTTGATACACTTTAAAGTACGATATAAACTTATAAACTCTTTCCGGTTTAGTTTTTTCATATGTAGTGGTATAAACTTTCAGTCGGTCATTTTTTAAAAGGATAATGTCTCTTTTAATAACACTTGTTTTGGTTTCTGCAGATATGCTGCATTTACCATCATCTGTAAGATCTGTCACCTTTACCCTTGGAAAAGTAATATCATCAGAAAAAGAAATTCCTACAAGATTATTGTCGCCAAACACATTGCTTATTGTCAAATTACCTAATAAGTTACCTATTTTATCAGGCGACCAGGTAGCAAGGAAATCTTCAATCTTTGGATCTTTAATCTCCTCATCTATTTTTACTTCTGCAGGTTTATAAATGATATTTCTTTTGCTTATGAGGTCTGCACTAAAATTCTCTTTGTCAGTTACGTTGAGAAAATAATTATAAAGATCATATTTTCCAAGCGCGTTTGAGTAGTCGATTTTCATCGTGTATTCCATATTGTCAGATCTTTTATTTTTTATAGTACCGGGAAAATCTTTATCGTTATAGTCAATTAAGTAGGTAACGTTTGGCGCCTGTATTCGTCCTTTACTTTCGAGAAGTGTTACATTTGTTATATTGTTATTGGCAGAAAAAACAAAAGAATTGAATGGGTTAAAATAATTTGTTTTAGTAAAGGGAAATACAAAAAACTGTCCTATACTATTTTTATCATCATAAGTAGTTTTCATAGTATTCTCTAAGTAAAAATCATTAGTGCCTGGTATTTTGGGCATATATAGTTTAGTAACGTCAATCTTACCATTACCTGAATATTGCATTTCTAAGTAATACTGTATAATCCCCGTTTGCTCGTCTAATAATTCCTGTTTGGCCAAATTGCCTTGCGCATCATAACTATACCTATAGATCATATTATTAAATAAAAAGGCCTTTATTATCTTGTTATTATTATCGTAGACATATTCCTGATTTATCATACTTCCTGAAGTTGTTACCTGGCAGTCAATACAATTTGATTTTCCTGTAATACGTACAATCCGTTGCTGATCATCATAATCATAAATAATTTGGTTCTTTATCTCATATTTGCTATTTACAAAATTGGCACCATCTCTTGAAATATGAGGATAACCAAACTCTGTAATTTTCTCTATATTACCATTAGCCCAATAATCTATAACCACATACAGATTTCGCTGATTATTTATTTCATCTCTCATAGTGATTAATCTAGGTCGGGGAAGATTAGCATAGTCACCAGTAGGATTAGCAGTTGTTGTAAAGTAACAGAGAATGAAAATGAAAATAAATATAAGCTTCATAGATAACCATTTTATAAACTGAAAATAAACTATTTTTATTAGTTTTCTAAAATTCTCCCCCAAATGGTCTAAGTATGTAAACCTGTTCAATGGCGCAAGAATGCAGCTTAGCATTTGCAGTGCAGCATCTTGTGCCAAAGTAAGCAACTATCACGTTGTTCCAGGTCTTCCGAAGGGCGACCTGGAACCTGAAATAAAAGCCTTTCTGTGAAAGTAGTCTTAAGTAATAAATATCATCTATCGCCGCATCTTCAAATTTCTTGAAGTTAAATGCTTCACTACTTTGTTTGTGTTCCATAATTACTTCGTTTAAAATTATTAATTTTCTGTTTTGACACAGTTTAGTGAATAGACCCTGAATAGAACCTGGATAGACTCTATTTTCTCCGCTTCACAGAGAAAGTTGCTTATTGCTCGAACGAAGTTTACACATGCACGAAGTAAGTTACCCACTGCGCCTAGAAAATTAGCCACTGCTTAGAGAAAGTTGCTAACTGCTCGAACGAAGTTTACACCTGCACGGAAGAAGTTGCACGCTGCGCTTGGAAAGCTAACCGCTACGGCGAGAAAATTACCCGCTACGAAAAGAATATTTCAGCTTCTGTCGGTGTCCGATTCGCGCTTCCATTGGCGTCCCGCCAACGGTAAACGAAATTAAACTCCTATAATCAATTTATTCGCTTCTATACAACTCGGTACTAACTAACTGGAAATCAATAAAGCCGTTTTGAGTTGTTTTGTCACAAAACGCAACGCCGCCGTTGCAGGGAGACTTCAATAAAAGCTCAACTAAATTTCAACAGTACAAGAGTGCGACGCAACCGCAGCTTCATAGCAGTACTGGCCTCTGGCTCATAAAAATTATCTTGCCCTTTTAGTCAATTACTGCATAAATTAAACCCTAAAATAGAACTCAAAAAATACCTGCAGCATGGCTAAAATTTAGCCATGTATTGTATGGGAATTTTATTCATTTTACCTTTATAGAGCCGTCAGATTTTTAAGTGAAAATGAAGTATTATGAAAGGTAAAAATCTTTACTGTAAATATGCAGTTTACAACAGCATTTTTCAAACCTTTGTTAGCTTTCTTTCCTTGTTTAAATATTTCCCCCTTTTCGTTATTGATTTACGACTACTTCTTAGTTTTCAAGTTTTCAAAGTATTTAATATCTGCAAGGGCTTAATGTGCCCAGTCTTGCACATGGCAAGATGTACAAACGTGGGCACGTTTGAATCTTGCCCCTTCACTCCGAAGTCGTGCGGGGGATTGTGAAAGATGACAGAAGCATTGTAACAAAACTTAAATGATAAGATAATGAACAAGCAGGAAAATGAAGTGAGGAAAATTTTTATCAAAATTCGCATGAATGAAGACGAATTAAAACGTGTGAAAAAGCGCAAGGAGCAAACCACTGAAAGAAGCCTTAGCGAGTATATGCGGAATGTGTCAATGCAAAAACCTGTTACTGTTAAGTACCGTAACCAATCTGCGGATGATTTTTTAAAAGATATGCTGGCGCTTAAAAAAGAACTGAATGCCATCGGTAATAATTTTAACCAGGCTGTACATAAACTGCACTTGCTGGATAAGATACCTGAATTCAGGATTTGGATAAGCCATTATGATGGTTTGCAGAAGTCTTTAGTGAGCAAGGTTGAAGAAATAAAATTGAAGGTGAGCCAACTCTATGAACAATGGTTGCAAAAATAACCATACCGAAAAGCATTGAAGCTGCACTGAACTATAACGAAAAGAAAGTTCAGAAGGGAACTGCTGAATGTTTGCATGCAGCTAATTATTTGAGTGAAGCGCTGCACATGAATTTCTACCAAAAATTAAATGGCTTTGAAATGTTGAATAGTTTGAATGAAAGAGCAACAACTAAAACGCTGCATGTGTCACTCAATTTTAATCCCTCTGAAAAACTATCCAATAACAAGTTAGTTGAGATTGCCAATGTGTATATGGAAAAAATTGGTTTCGGGAAACAACCGTTTCTTGTTTACAGGCATGAAGATGCCGGGCATCCGCACATTCATATTGTAAGCACAACTATTAAAGAAGATGGCAGCAGAATTAACACACATAATATCGGAAGAAATCAATCTGAAAAAGCAAGAAAGGAAATTGAACAAATGTATGGCTTAGTAAAAGCAGAACGACAACAACAATTATTGAAGCCAGGCATCAAGCCAGTGGATATTGAAAAAGCAGTTTATGGAAAGCATGAAACAAAGAGGAGTATTTCGAATGTAGTTGGTGCAGTATTTAGCCAATATAAGTTTACATCATTGCCGGAGTTGAATGCAGCATTAAAACAATTCAATGTGATTGCCGACAGGGGAAAAGAAGAAGGCAGGATTTATAAAAATCGCGGATTGGTGTTTCGGATTTTAGATGCTAACGGAAATAAGGTTGGTGTTCCTATTAAAGCAAGTGCTATAAGTTGTAAACCAATATTAGATAACCTTGAAAAGAAATTTATTGTAAACGAATCTGCAAGAGAACCCTTGAAACAAAGAACAAAAAATGCGATTGACGAATGTTTGCAATTGGCACCAGATAGTATGAAAAATTTAGTGGCTGCTTTGGAACAAAAACAAATCTATACGGTACTGAGGCAAAACGCAGAAGGCAGGTTATATGGGATAACATTTGTGGACAACCAAAACAAATGCGTTTTTAACGGCAGTGATTTAGGAAAAGGATTTAGTGCCGCTGCATTGCAAAGCCGTATTGTTTCAACAGGCAATAAGGTTACTGGAAATGAAGTTGAGAATAAATCTGGTACAACTGACAAAGCAACTTACAATTTGAAAAAAGATTTGAATGTGCTGGAACAACAGGAGCAGTCTGCGAAAAATGATAACCTGCTCGATGTTTTGATTTCTCCCAAGCAGGAATTTGGTAATACTCCTTTTCAACTGCTGAAAAAGAAAAGGAAAAAGAAGAGAAAAAATAATTTATTATAAACTTTTTAAACAATTGTTATGTCCGGTACTGGTGAAAATGAAATGGGGTTGAGGAAAATACTTGATTTTACAAGGCTTGCGGCTATAGCTATTTTACTGCTGCATTTTTATTATTACTGTTATGCAGCTTTTAAAGAATGGAAGTTCACAGCAAGCATTAGCGACCGGCTGATGATGAATATTGCGAACACAGGTTTATTCAATCATTGGTACACTTCAAAAATAATTGCATTAGGATTACTGATTATTTCGCTAATCGGCGCTAGGGGCAAAAAGGATGACAAGCTGCGTTTGAAAAGCATTCTATCATGGATAGTTATGGGGTTGCTTTTTTATTTTGCAAGCAATTTGTTTTTTAACCTCGATACCGATGTTCCAACGATTGCTACTGCTTACATGACATGCAGCGGTTTGGGTTTTTTACTGGTATTGAGTAATGGCACGATGTTAAGCAGGTTAATTTCAGTTAGTTTATCAAAAGATATTTTCAACGACCTGAATGAGACTTTTCCGCAGGAAGAAAGACTAATCAACAACGAGTATTCCATTAACCTGCCTGCTCGGTATAAACTGAAAGAAAAAATAAGGAGAAGCTGGATCAACATTATAAATCCTTTTAGAGGTCTATTGGTTATTGGCAGCCCTGGTGCAGGTAAGAGTTGGTTTGTGATACAGCATGTAATGAAACAGCATATTGAAAAAGGGTTTGCCATGTTCATTTATGATTTTAAATATGATGACCTTTCTAAGATTGCTTACAACTGGTTGCTGTTGCACAAAGACAAGTATGTGGTTGAGCCGTCATTTTACGTTATCAACTTTGACAACCTTTCTGTAACCCATCGCTGCAACCCTTTAGAGCCTTCTGCTATGCATGATATAACTGATGCGACAGAATCTGCCAGAACAATTTTATTGGGCCTTAATAGGGAGTGGATTAACAAGCAGGGGGATTTCTTTGTTGAATCACCTATCAATTTTGTTACAGCCGTAATTTGGTTTTTACGAAAGTATGAAGATGGAAAATATTGCACCCTACCGCATGTGATAGAATTGATGCAGGCAGATTATGATGAACTCTTTCCCGTACTGAACACACAACCTGAAATTGAAGTATTGGTAAACCCTTTTGTTACGGCTTATCAAAATGATGCCATGGAGCAATTGGAAGGCCAGGTGGCGAGTGCAAAGATCGGGATGGCAAGGCTTGCTTCACCGCAATTGTATTGGGTGTTGTCGGGCAATGATTTTACGCTCGACATCAATAACCCTGAACATCCTAAAATAGTCTGCATAGGTAATAATCCAGAGAAGCAACAAATCTATGGCGCTGTATTATCATTGTATGTTTCAAGGTTGGTAAGAATGGTAAATAAAAAGGGAAGCAAAAATGCAGCCTCGTGTTTGATGAATTTCCGACTATATTTTTTAATCACATTGATTCATTGATAGCAACGGCAAGAAGTAATAAAGTTGCTACGACGTTAGCTATGCAGGATTTTAGTCAGTTGAAAAAAGATTATGGTAAAGAACAGGCAGACGTAATTGTAAATATTACAGGTAACATTATCAGCGGGCAGGTGATGGGAGAAACTTCCAAACTTTTATCTGAACGTTTTGGTAAGATCATGCAGGACAGGGAAAGTGTTTCTATTAACCGTAATGATACATCCATCAGCCGTTCAACACAATTGGACTTTGCTGTGCCTGCATCTAAAATTGCCTCATTGTCTTCAGGCGAATTTGTGGGTATGGTTGCAGACGATCCGCATGAAAAAATAAAACTAAAAATGTTCAACGCAGAGATTATCAATGATGCTGATAAGTTGAATGACGAAGTAAGCCGGTATAAGGATATTCCGGCGGTCTCCAATGTTACACAACAGCAGGTGATGGATAATTATTACCAGGTTAAGATGGAGATTAAAAAGTTGATTGGGGAGGAAGTGGAGCGGTTGAAGGCAGAGAAGGAAATGCAGGATTGAATGATTGAGTGTGATCATTATTAAAACGAACCATATATGAAATTAGAAAAACAATTTTCAGAAATTATCCTGCTCATTAAACAAGCCCAGTCTAAAGCCATAAAAGCTGCCAACACAGAACTTATTGCCCTGTATTGGCAAATTGGTGAGCATATCAGCAAACGTATAGAAACTGAAGAATGGGGGAAATCAGTAGTACAAAAATTGGCATCCCATATTTCGCAGAAAGAACCCGATCTAAAAGGATTTTCAGATAAAAATCTCTGGCGAATGAAGCAACTTTTTGAAGCATATAAAAGTTATCCAAAACTCTCGGCAATGCTGAGAGAAATCAGTTGGACCAATAATCTCACTATTTTAAGCGGAGCCAAGACGATCGAAGAAAAAGAATTTTATTTAAGGCTTTGCATACACGAAAAATATAACTACCGGGAATTAGAAAGACAAATCGGTAGTGGTGTATTTGAACGGGTAATGATAGGAAATGAGAAAATCTCAGCAGTGATGAGAGAATTAAACCCTGATATTAAAGGAAGTTTCAAGGATAGTTACATTTTTGAATTTTTGAACCTGCCCGAAAGACATACAGAATCTGATCTGCAAAAAGCATTAATCGGGCAAATGAAAAAAGTCATTATTGAATTAGGCAGGGATTTTTTGTTCATGGGCGAAGAATTCAGGGTGCAGGTTGGGAAAAGCGACTTTTATATAGACATCCTTTTTTATCACAGGGGATTGCAGTGCCTGATAGCCTTTGAATTAAAGGCAGATAAATTTCAACCGGAACATTTGGGGCAGCTAAATTTTTATCTTGAAGCATTGGACAGGGATGTGAAAAATCAAAACGAAAATCCAAGTATAGGAGTCCTTTTGTGCAAAGATCATGATACAGAAGTGGTGGAGTATGCACTTAGAAGAAGCCTTTCACCTGCATTGATAGCTGCATATCAAACAATACTTCCTGATAAAAAAATATTGCAACATAAGCTGCAGCAGATATATAATAATACCAAAGACATACCTGTCTAATACCCGACTCTTGCCTTTACAGTGCGTAATACTCTAAAAAAATCAGTGTTTTTACACCATAATAGTGAATACTGATTCTCGTGCCTTATTAGTTGTCCTTAGTCTCACGGCCTTCAATTTTTGACTGTAAAGTATTTTTGGTAGTAAGCAGAATTACAGAATATGACTGAAATCAACATTCTTTTTTATTCGCCTGCATAATTCAAAACCGTCCATTACAGGTACCATTACGTCACTTATAGTAAGTTGTACGCTTTCCTTAATAAGCACGGCAAATGCATCTTCGCCACTAAGCGATCTTGTGATCGTTTATTTGCTGCTTAAATTATCTGGATTGGTATTCTCTACAATCACTTATGAACCATATACACAACCGCCTACCGGACAGGTAAGCACAGACACATGAAGGTATTACCACTGATTACTCGGAAACCCAGAGAAAGATTCAGTGTTTCTTTGGTCTCTGTGGCAACTATTGAATAGAATTAGCTTCAGAGGAAAAGTGCCGCAAGCAAAGTTTCATAGATATTCAAATGCCGGACTAAAAAGTTCAAAAGTGAATTGCTTGTAATTTAAAATTGAATGATAAAATACAGCAACTATCTCACGTTTGTCGTTTCACTTTTCACGTCTCAAGATTCACGACTCACATACTGTAACTGCTCACTTTTTTTCTACATCTGCAGTAACTTTATCAATAAACCAGAACTGATAAACAATTGATTTAAATTCTGAAAGCGTTTTCCAGTATTGGCTGCACTGCAAGCGCTATTGCAATACAAACAAATTCCTAATCCTGAAGTGATGATGCTTACCTTAATCTAAAGTTATACAAAACGAATACCAGCCCATTACAAGTGACTACTTTGAAGAAAGCATTATCTTTCACCAGATTTCAATTATCATTTTTAACAATGTCTGTTTAACTTTATAAGCCAAATTAACCTTTTCTTTAAGCCGTTTATATGTCAAAACTTTCTGCCAAAGAATTAGAAAAGGAGCAGCTACTCTCCCACTTTACAATGGAAAATCTCCATGAAGCTGTATTCTGGGTAGCATCTAACCAACAAATCTTCCTGGTAAATGATATGGCCTGCCAAATGACGGGTTATACAAAAGAAGAGTTGCAGCAAAAGAATATTACTGATATTAATCCTACAGCCTTAATGATGGATTTTATGTCATTTTGGAAAAGATTGCGCAAGGAAAAAAAGATCACATGGGAATCGCAGCACAGGCACAAAACAGGCTATGTTTATGATGTAGAGATCACTGGTAATTTTATCGAATACGATGGCAAAGAGTATTCCTGTAGTATTGTACGGGACATCCGTAAACGCAAGCTAGAAGAGGAATTGCTGCGTACTATTTCTGAAGCAACATCCGGGCTGATCGGCAAAGACTTCTTTATACAGCTTGCCAAATATATTACAGTCACGCTTTCTATGCGTTATGCGTTGATTACCGAATGCACAAACCATGAAAAAACAAGATTGCGCACCATCTGTTATCTTGACAAGGACAAAATACTGGATGATATTGAATACGACACTACCGGGCTTCCCTGTGAGATCATCATGCGAGGTGAAGATTATTTTACACCCAATAAATTACAGGAATATTTTCCAAAAGAAAAAGGATTAGAATCGTATATCGGTGTTCCCATTTTCAGTCCAACAACAGGTGAAGTAATGGGACATATTATTGCAGTAGATCCTAATCCTGTAAGCATTGAAAAAAATCAATCATCTATTCTGAAAATTTTTGCTAACAGGGCCGGCGCAGAACTGGATCGTCTTGCTGCACAAAAAAAACTCGAAGAAGCAAACAGGCAATTAAAAATATTACTCGATGAGAGTGAAGAACGTTTCCGTGACCTGTTCGAAGAAGCGCCGATTGCTTATGTACATGAAGGGCTCGATTCAAAATTTATCAAAGCAAATCGTGCAGCATTACGCATATTGGGTGTAAAGCCCGAAGAGGTTCCTTTCATTTATGGAAAAACGTTGGCGCCTGATACACCTGATGCTCAACGGCGCATGACGGAAGCCTTTGAATCTGTTGGCCGCGGTACCGATACAAGTGGCGTTGTGCTAGAACTTAGAAGAAAAGACAATGGCAAACCTATTTGGATCCAATGGTGGTCAAATCCCGATGTAGGAGGCCAATTTACACGTACCATGTTCATTGATATTACTGAACAGGTTTTAATGGAGCAGGAAAAAACCCGTTTACAAGCGGAGAACAAATACCTGCAGGAAGAAATAAAAGTGAATTACAATTTTGAGGAGATTGTAAGCAAAAGCAAAAAATTTCATCACATATTACAGCAGTTAGAACAGGTTGCCGCAACAGATGCAACAGTGTTGATCCTTGGCGAATCTGGCACCGGCAAAGAATTGCTGGCACGTGCCGTACATAATATTAGCAACAGGAGCAAGCGGCCATTGGTAAAAGTAAATTGCGCCACATTGCCTGCAAACCTTATAGAGAGCGAGCTTTTCGGCCATGAGCGTGGCGCTTTTACCGGTGCTTTGGACAAAAAGATTGGCCGTTTTGAACTGGCCGATGGCGGTACTATTTTCCTTGATGAAATTGGCGAACTGCCTGTTGAACTGCAGTCAAAATTGTTGCGTGTTTTGCAGGAAGGCGAATTTGAACGTCTGGGCAACCCCAGAACTTTTAAGGTAAATGTGCGGGTAATTGCCGCCACCAACCGCAACCTTGAAGTGGCGATTGAGAAAAAAGAATTTCGCGAAGATTTGTTTTACCGGCTCAATGTATTTCCCATACAAAGCCCGCCTTTGCGCGAAAGAAAAGAGGATATCCCTTTGCTGGTAAAACATTTTTGTAATAAATACGAATCAAGGTTTGGAAAAAAAATTACGCATATTCCTCCAAAAGTTATTAGCACATTAACCGCTTATAACTGGCCCGGCAATATCCGCGAACTTGAAAATATTATTGAGCGGGCATTAATACTTAGCCCTGGCAATACACTCGAACTTGGCGATTGGATACCAAAAGAAAATACGACCGCTGTTGCAACTGTTCAGCCAAAACTGTACGACATGGAAAAGGAACATATTCTGCAAGTGCTCCAGCAAACAGGTTGGAAGATAAGTGGCGAAAATGGCGCTGCAAAAATCCTCGGTTTAAACGCAACCACACTTGAAGCAAGAATGAAAAAGATGGGTATTACAAGAAAGAAATAATACCAGCAATATTTATTTATAAGAGGTATGATTTTAATACCGGCCAATCTTTTCATAGCATCATCGTTGCGTCGCAATCCGTTCATCTTCTGTACAAATATTTGGCCTTAGCGTTCACAGGTTTCATAGTTTATTGTGATGAAACATTTGGCGTAAATATTTCTTGCAGATGATATATAATGCCAAACTGTTTATGCTTCCCGCTTTACAACCCTTCATTTCCTTTTCGCAAGAGCAACCACTACCATTTAGCGTTGCATAGTTGAATATTGTTGTACAGTAAAAGAGTGCGACGCAAGAGGCGATGCTATAAAAGACTTAAGCCGGGGTCAATAAAATTCCTTTTCAAGCAAACCGAAAATAAAATAACAGCCGCCACACTGGCCGCATTTCCTGCCAAATAACAATTACTCCCCAAACGAAGGTTTGTTTATTGTTGCTTTGATTAGTTAAACAATCCACTAACAAAAAGCTCTTTGACTTAACAGAAATTGTTTAAATATCAACAGTAATAACACACACCATAGTATGCCTGAAATTTTTTATACAAGTTTTAAAAAATAAAACATTCCCAAAAAATTTCTCCCAATATATTGGGAAATTCCCAACAGGTTGGGAGTTATTTATTTTACTTCTTTACAATTTGTTAAAACACTGTTCTTCTGTAATGCAGTGCTGTAAGGCATTTCAGGTGAATGCGTCTATCGCTGAAAAAATTCTGGCACGTGGCTTGGCTTATTAGTGCAGAAATAAAAACCAAAATGACCAAAGCATTATCGCTAAAGAATTTTAAAAAAGAAGTAATTGAAAGAAGGACTTTATCGCTTGTACAGTTTAAAGCTGAATGGAATGGAACCTGCCAGATAATTGCCCCGGTATTTGAAAGCCTGTCAGCAGCATATAAAAAGAAAGTAAGTTTTTTTACGGTGGATGTAGAAGAAAATAAATTGCTGGAAGCTGAACATGGCGTTACTGATATACCGACCATACTGTTCTTTAAAAACGGCAAAATGATCGATCATTTAATTGGTCTTGCACCAAGGAATGTCATCATTGAAAAAATTGAAAATGCTTTGGCATAAACCAAAATAATCACCCATACTTAAATTTTAAAACCACCAACTATGTGTATCGAAACTAAGTACATCTATCTTAGGAGCCACCCGCTGTTTAGTGAACTAAACGAAATACAGCTTGCTGAAATTTCTACCCTGGTAAAAGTGCATACTGCTTATCGCGGAGAATCCGTTGATTACGGCGATGGCGATTTTAGCAAAATTTATTTTGTGGTAAAAGGTAAAATAAAAATTGCCGAAGCAAATGAAATGGGAGAAGAACTTATTAAAGATATTTTAACGGAAGGTGACTTTTTTGGAAACCTGAGCCTATGCGACAATGCATCGCTTGATGAGTATGCTGAAGCATTAACAGCCAACAGCATTGTTTGCGGTTTTAAGGTAAGCGACTTTAGAAAAATACTTCAGAACAACCCGATGATGGCATTGAACTATTTAAATAAAGTAAGCGGCAAATTAAGAAAGCTGGAAAACCGCCATGCAGACCTGGTTTTTCGTGATGCAAAAGCAAGACTGATACGCTTCATAAAGAACTGGGCGCTTACAGATGGCAGCCGGATTGGTAATAAAATTGTGTTGAACAACTATCTTACTCATACAGATATTGCAGGCTGCATTTCTACCAGCCGCCAGAGTGTTAATGTACTCTTTAATGAACTGAGAGATTCAGGAATGTTGTATTACAACCGTAAAAGAATTGAGCTAAACGATTCAAGGGTTTGGAACTAAAACCAACTAATGATTGCTGTAAACTGTAAGACAGTGCTTATGGATTAGTCAATATATTTTTACAGCAATTAATTAACATTTGTCATTAAAATTTTTGCTGTAACCAACGTCATAACGTTCTTTCCGAAAGCTTTTAAAATTTAAACCAATGCCATCTGTTTGTCTGTACTTTAAAGTACACCAGCCATACCAGTTAAAAAAATATGAAGTAAAAGAAATAGGCAATGCTCACTGCTACGAAGATGCAGAAGCAGATAATGCAACCATAAACCGAGTTGCTGATGAAAGTTACCTGCGCACCAACAAACTGATATATGAGCTGATACAATCAACCGGTAAACAATTTAAAGTAAGTTATTCAATCAGTGGAACCACGCTGGAATTGTTTCAGAAATACAGACCTGATATTATAGAAAGTTTCAGGCAATTAGTTGATACAGGTTGTGTTGAGATGTTAGGTGAAACTTATTATCATTCTTTAAGTTTTCTTTATTCAAAAAAAGAATTTGAACGTCAGGTTCAAAAGCATAGCGACCTGATTGAAGCGTTATTTGGTATTACGCCTCAGGTATTCCGAAATACAGAATTAATTTACAACAATAAACTTGCTGAAATTATTGATGCCATTGGTTTTAAGGGAATTCTATGCGAAGGGATAGACCGGCTGCTAAATGGCAGATCTCCCAATAAAGTTTATAAGTCAACAGGTATTGAAACAGATATTAGTTTATTACTTCGAAATGTCGGTTTATCAGATGATATTGCTTTTCGTTTTGGTGAAGAAAATTGGAACGAACATCCGCTTACCGCAGAAAAATTTGCTGAATGGATACACAAACATACAGAAGATACCAAGCTTTTAAACCTTTTTATGGATTACGAAACATTCGGTATTCACAAAAAGGATACAACAGGAATATTTGATTTTTTGCAGGCATTGCCTCACGAAATTTTAAAAAACGAATCATGGAAATTCAACACACCATCAGAAGCAATTGATACTTATTTTCCGGAAGACTTTTATAATGTTGCTCAAACAGTTTCATGGAAGGATAAATCAAAAGAATGCTGCGTGTGGTGCGAGAATATGATGCAGAACAATACCCTTAAGAAAATTTATAGTCTCGAAAAAATGGTAAGCCAAAGTAGTGATGAAAAACTAAAAGACATGTGGGGCCGTTTACAGGCAGCCGATTACTTTTATTTTATGGCTGATGAAAGTTGCCATCATCAATGGTACCATAATCACAATCACTATCAGTCAGCGAAGGAAGTATACCATTCATACACAAATATTTTAACCGATTTTGAAATTACATTAATACAAAAGGCTTTAAAAACAACTCAGCCTTTTCACAATACATCAGTTGGAATTCTATATTAAATAAAAAAATACAATAAATGAATCAAAAACTACAAAATCAAATAGCCGTCATTACCGGGGCAAGCAGCGGCATTGGTGCAGGCTGTGCAAAAGAAATGGCCAAGGCAGGTGCTACAGTTGTTGTTAATTATCCTGTTGACGGTGCAAGGGATATGGCCGAACAGGTAGTTGCAGAAATTGCTGCTAATGGTGGTCATGCTATCAGTTACAAATGCGATGTAAGCAAAGAAGAAGAAGTTGTACAAATGTTCAAAGACATTGTAGAACAGTTTGGTACAGTGGATATTCTTGTAAATAATGCTGGCCTGCAGCGTGATGCAAAGTTTATTGACATGACATTGGAACAGTGGAACTTTGTATTGGCAGTAAACCTTACAGGTCAGTTCCTTTGTGCACGTGAGGCTATCAAAGAATTTTTGAGAAGAGGTATAGATGAAACAAGGAGTAGAGCCGCAGGTAAAATTATTTGCATGAGCAGTGTACACGAAGTAATTCCCTGGGCAGGTCATGCAAATTATGCAGCAAGCAAAGGTGGCGTAATGCTGATGATGAAAACAATTGCGCAGGAATATGCACCAAAGAAAATTCGCATCAACAGTATTGCGCCGGGTGCGATTGCCACGCCTATAAATCATGATGCATGGGATACACAGGCGCACCTTCAGGAATTATTAAAACTCATTCCTGAAAAACGCATCGGCCAGGTAGAAGATATTGGCAAAGCCACCGTATTCTTAGCAAGTGATGATGCAGATTATATAAATGGAACTACTTTATTTGTAGACGGCGGAATGACTTTGTATCCCGGTTTTGAAGATAATGGGTAAAGAAGTGCCTACGCCCCTGAAGGGGGACTTTTAACGGCATATTATTGTATAAGTGCTTATAGAATTTTAAAAAAATTATTAGCCAGGCTTTAATTTTTCATGGCATCGCCTGTTGCGTCGCACTCTTGTACTTTTTGTTCATTGTTCAGCAAAGAGAAGAATGTACAAGAGTACGACGCAACGAAAGCTTAATTGAAATACAAATGTTGGGTACATAAAAAAAATAAAATGACAAAGGAAGAACTGCGGTTGCAAAACACTGCATTTAAAAAATGGGGTCCTTATTTAAGCGAACGGCAATGGGGCACAGTGCGTGAAGATTACAGTGAACACGGAGAAGCATGGGATTATTTTCTGCACGACCATGCACGCAGCCGTGTGTACCGCTGGGGCGAAGATGGTATTGCAGGCATCAGTGATGATATGCAGCGCATTTGTTTTTCAGTTGCATTGTGGAATGGTAAAGACCCTATTTTGAAAGAGCGCTTGTTTGGTTTAACGGGCAACGAAGGCAATCACGGCGAGGATGTAAAAGAGTTGTATTATTATTTGGACAGCACGCCTTCGCACAGTTACATGAAGCATTTGTACAAATATCCGCAAGGGGAATTTCCATACGCAGATCTTTTAAATACAAACCGTAACCGCAGCAAGTTTGAAAAAGAATATGAATTGACAGACACGGATTTGTTTAATGATGGAAAATATTTTGATGTATTTACCGAGTATGCAAAAAATAACGAAGAAGATATTTGCATACGGATTACGGTACACAACAGAAGCAGCGAAAATGCTTATGTGGCGCTGCTTCCAACAATATGGATGCGCAACCTTTGGAGCTTTGGTTTGATGAATGATAAGCCTTTTATCGAATTGAAAGAAACGAATGATGCGTATGGAATGGTTGAAGTAAATCATTTCTTAATTGGTGAGTATTATTTATATTTTGAAAAGCCTAATAAAACTTTATTTACTGAAAATGAAACAAACAAGGAGCGTTTATACGGCACACCAAATGAAATACCATTTGTAAAAGATGCATTTCATCGTGCTGTTATCAATAATGATTATGAATTTTTAAAAGATAAAAACAAAGGCACTAAGTTTTCTCCTTTATATGATTTGAATATTGAAGCAAATGCTTCTGCTACAATAAAACTGCGTTTAAGCAAGCATGTATTGATGAATGAAAATCCCTTAGATGAAGCGTTTGATTTTATTTTCGATGAACGTATAAATGAAGCAGATGAATTCTACAATAGCATTCACGCAACTAAAGATGAAGACTTACGCAATATTCAGCGCCAGGCTTTTGCAGGAATGTTGTGGAGTAAACAATATTTTAATATAGATATTCCCAAATGGCTTAATGGCGATGAAGGCCAGCCTGCGCCACCTGAGGCGAGAAAATATGGCCGCAACCATCAATGGCATACATTAAATAATGAAGACATTATTTCAATGCCAGATAAATGGGAATATCCGTGGTATGCCGCATGGGACCTAGCTTTTCATTGTGTACCCCTTTCGATGGTTGATCCGGGTTTTGCAAAGAGTCAGCTTATTTTATTTCTGCGTGAATGGTTCATGCATCCAAACGGGCAATTGCCTGCTTATGAGTGGGCATTTGGAGATGTAAATCCACCCGTGCATGCATGGAGTTGTTTGCAGGTGTATAAAATTGAAAAAGAAAAAGCAGGAAAAGGTGATATTAATTTTTTGGAAAAAGCTTTTCAAAAATTGCTTATCAATTTTACCTGGTGGGTAAACCGGAAAGACCACAAAGGCAATAATGTTTTTGAGGGTGGCTTTTTGGGATTGGATAATATTGGTGTATTCGACCGTAGCAGTGCAATACCCGGTGGTGGAAAATTAGAACAGGCAGATGGTACAAGCTGGATGGCAATGTATTGTTTGAACATGCTTGAAATGGCTTTGGAAATTGCACAGCACAATCCCAATTATGAAGATGTTTGTACAAAATTCTTTGAACACTTTACTTACATAGCAGAATCGTTGAACCGTATTGGTGAGAATTGGACAGGGAGCTGGGATGATGATGAAGGCTTTTTTTATGATGTGCTTTCTATGCCTGATGGAAGATATATTCCGGTGAAAGTAAGAAGCCTGGTGGGTTTAAGCACTTTGTTCGCAGTGCTTGTTTTGAAAAAAGAACTGTTGGAAAAAGTTCCTGAATTTCATCGCCGCTTAAAATGGTTTCAAAAATATCGTGAACACAACCGGCAATATTTGGTAATAGAAGAATTAAATGATCACGATGATATTTTATTGTCGCTTGTTCCCCGGAACCGTTTGGAAAAATTATTAAAAGCTTTGCTCGATGAAAATGAATTTTTAAGCAAAGGCGGCATTCGCTCTATTTCAAAAATTCATGAGCATGGTTACAGTGTAAATATTGATGGCCAAAATTTCGGTTTGGATTATCAGCCCGCTGAAGGCACAAGCAATTTATTTGGTGGCAACAGCAATTGGCGCGGTCCCGTATGGATGCCGATGAATTACCTGCTGGTATTGGCTTTGAAGCAATATTGTGATTATTACAAAGGCGATTGCAAAGTAGAATTTCCTACACACTCAGGGAATAATTTTACACTCACAGAAGTGTCAAATGAAATTGCGAACCGCTTGTCTTCTATTTTCAAAAAGGATGAAAACGGCAACCGCCCGGTAAATGATAATGATGAAATTTATCGCAACGAACATTTCAAAGACCTCATTTTATTTTACGAATATTTTCATGGTGATACTGCACGCGGTGTAGGCGCTTCGCATCAAACAGGATGGACAGGTGTTGTTGCAGAGTTGATACAACGAACAGCTTTGGCAAATAAAGAAAAGGAAAATATTATGAGCCCGGCTGCAGTACATACTTGATGCTTCCGTTGCGTCGCACTCTTGTACAACGGAATAAGTATCGGCTTTTTTTAAATCGTTTGCCAAATTTGATAGTCATGTTACAAAAAAATAGAGCAGCTATTCAAAAAGAAATTGAAACATTAAAATCCTCAGCCGGTGAATTATTTAATAGTGGTTCCGAATGGATTGAAACAAACGGTTTAGGTGGTTGGTCAGGTTCATCCATCATTGGTTGCAATACAAGACGCTATCATGGTTTGCTTGTTGCAGCAACAAAACCACCAACAGAAAGAATGGTTTTGCTTTCAAAACTTGATGAAACAATTGTTGTAAATAATGAAAGATTTGAATTGGGTACAAATCTGTATGATGATAATATGATTCATCCAAATGGCTTTCAATATCTCATTTCATTTACAAAAGAATTATTTCCCGAATGGTTGTATGAAGTAAATGGAATTCAGCTAAAGAAAACCATAGCAATGGTGCATGATGAAAATACAACGCTGGTTTTGTATGAAGTAATAAAAGCACAACAACCATTTTTCGTGGAATTATTACCACTGATTGCTGCAAGAGGCTATCATTCACTGCAGCACAATTATAACAATATTTTCTGGGATGCAGAATTTGAAAATGGGATATTTAAAAATCAGCCTTATGATGGTGCGCCAAATATTTATATCTCTGTTCCCGGTGCAACATATAATCATCACCCGGCGTGGTTTAATAAATTCAATTATTCAGTAGAAAAATACCGCGGATTGGATTTTGAAGAAGACCTGTTTAATCATGGAACTATAAGTGTAGAATTAAAAGAAGGCGATTCAATTGGTATTATTGTTTCTACAGAAAACCCTGCAGGAAAAGACGCTCATATATTATTTGAAAAAGAAAAACAAAGAGTATCTGCTTTAATAAATACATCAACAAATCTACCCTCCAACTTTTCAATTGAGCAATACTTAACCCTCGCCGCAGATCAATTCATTGTAAAACGTGGCGAAGATCTGAAAACAGTTATTGCAGGGTATCATTGGTTTACAGATTGGGGACGAGACACCATGATATCCTTACCGGGATTATGTTTGAGCACAGGAAGATTTGAAGACGCAAAGAAAATTATTGCTGCGTTTGCAGAAAATGTAAGCATGGGCATGTTGCCCAACCGCTTCCAGGACAATAATGAACCACCGGAATATAATAACGTTGACGGAACACTTTGGTACTTTATTGCCGTTTACAAATACATGCTGGCAACAAAAGATGAGGCATTTATTCTCACTGAAGTTTTACCTGTATTAAAAGATATTATTGACTGGCATTTTAAAGGCACACGATACAATATTCATGTTGCTGAAGATGGATTGTTGTATGCAGGTGAAAAAGGGCAGCAGCTAACATGGATGGATGCAAGAATAGCTGATTGGGTTGTTACACCACGTATGGGCAAGCCCATAGAGATACAGGCTTTATGGTACAATGTTCTAAAAATATTTGCTGAATTACTACGCATGAATGAACAGGAAAATGATGCAGCAATTATAGAATTGAGCGCAGCAAAAACAAAAGAAAGTTTTGATAAATTATTCTGGTACGCAGAAGGAAACTATCTCTACGATAATATTGATGAACACAACGGATATGATAAAAGTTTACGACCAAATCAACTCTTTGCCATAAGCCTGCCTTATCCTTTGCTTGGAGGCGATAAAGCAAAAGCTGTATTACAAATAGCGGAAGAAAAATTATACACACCTGTGGGCCTTAGAAGCCTTGCACCGGATGATATACATTATATAAAAACTTACGGTGGCGATGTTTATAAAAGAGATTCGGCGTATCACCAGGGAACTGTTTGGAGCTGGCTGCTTGGCCCTTACATTGATGCAATAATGTCTGAACCTGGATTTGTTGGATTCGATAGATTAAGCGGAAAAGAAAAGGTAAAAAAAATAATTGCTGATTTTACATATCATTTGAATGAAGGATGCATTGCTTCCGTTTCAGAAATTTTTGATGGCGATGCGCCGTATCATCCACGTGGATGTATTGCACAGGCGTGGGGTGTAGCTGAGATATTGCGGGTAATTAAAGAGTATGGTTTGTAAAATGTTGAGTAGAAGTAAACAGTAAAAAAAAATCAAAATAACCGATACCATTGCCCGCTACAACCGGGCAATGGTATGTTTTTAAGCAATGAGATTTTTTACTTGTACAATAAATTTATAAAATACAATTGTAACGCATAAAAAAAACAAGAACAGTACAGGCCATAGCAAACCTGAAACAAACAAAGCATTTGTAAAGAGCAGCATCCCAAGGCTTATAAAAACAAAAAATAACGAAAAAGTAAAATCTTTAAATGTATGTTTCTTTATACTATCATAAAGGCGTTGATGCTTTGAAATATTTTCAATATCATGATTGTATTCTTCTGAGTGACGGTGATAATCCAGTTCATTAATCAATTCCTTTAAAAGACTTACTGCTGCTATGTTGTGGAGGTATATTTTTTCAATTTGCTGGTAGCCTGTATTCCTAAGCTGCTCGTTTAATGTTTGATCGCCTCTAACCCTTTTATGCAGCAGATGGTCTTTTAAAAAATCGAGTTTGGCATCCATCCGCTGTAGGCGAAATGTGGCAAAACCGCCAATTAAACCTGTGAGTGTGGCAACCAAAACAGCAACGGTACTAAAAAGAAATGCAAGTATATTACTGTCAGGCATAGTAAAAAATTTTAACCGAAAATAATCCGCTTCGGTTCATTCACCTGTCGCACAGCTTACATTCTTATTTTAAGATTATTAAAAATTCATTTTATGGGTATCAGCATTGTTTTTTATGGCATCACCTGTTGTGTCACTCACTTGTACTTTTTCAACAATAACCAGCTTCAGCATCATAGCCAATTACCTTAATCAATTTTTGAACAGTATTTAAAACTAAAGTGTTCATCCCTATATGGATTGCTGAAATTTATAAAGCGGTTGCAAATTGCCCAATAGAATTACAAACGTACAAGTGAGTGACACAACGAAAGCTTAATAGCTGCATACAGCTAAGTACATAAAAATGTAACCTCTGAAAAGGATTAAAAAACATTCGAATCAAAAATATTAAATCAGAAATTTTCTTTACAGTCATTTACCTGACAAACTTATTTATCAACCAGACTTTTCTTTGCATAAGAATACATTTATATGAGCAATCATTTCGATATAATTATCATAGGCACGGGCAGCGGTGGCAGTACCATAGCTTATAAATTAGCACCAAGTGGCAAGCGGATATTGATACTGGAACGTGGAGGGTTTATACCAAAAGAAAAACAGAATTGGGATGCACATGAAGTGGTTACTGTTGGCCGCTATCGTCCGCATGAAGAATGGCTTGACCAGGATGATAAACCATTCAAACCTTTTATTCATTACAATGTAGGCGGCAACAGCAAAATGTATGGCGCTGCATTGTTCCGTTTTCGCGAAACAGATTTTGAACAGGTGCAACATTATGGTGGCACATCGCCGGAGTGGCCATTAAAATATGATACCTACGAACCATATTATACTATTGCAGAAAAGCTTTACAGTGTGCATGGTAAACGTGGTGTTGACCCCACGGAACCTTGGGCATCTGGTGAATACCCGTTGCCGCCCCTCACTTATGAACCATTGATTAAGGATTTGAATGAAAGCCTTGAAAGTGTTGGGTTGCAGCCATTCCCATTACCGATGGGAATAAGCCTTCCACAGGATTATACGAAAACAGAAGCTCCTGTAATGCTCGAAAATTTTGATGGGTTTCCAGACCCAACCGATAGTAAAGCAGATGGTCATACGATGGCATTAAGACCTGCATTGCAGCATAAAAATGTAACGCTTCTTGCACATGCATACGTTGAAAAATTAGATACCGATGCAAGTGGTACACGCGTAAGTAAAGTGCATGCAAGTATTAACGGTGAGAAAATAATTTTTGATGCAGATATTGTAATTGTTGCATGTGGTGCGGTTAATTCTGCTGCATTAATGTTGCGCAGCGCCAATGAAAAGCATCCGATTGGTTTGGCAAATTCAAGTGGACAGGTTGGAAGAAATCTAATGCTTCATCATAATGGCTGTTTGGTTGCATTTCTGAAAGATAAGATCAATGATTGTGTGTTTCAGAAAAGTTTAGGTATTGCAGATTTCTATAATGGTGCAGATGATAGTGAATTTCCGCTTGGAGAAATTCAGTTGATGGGAAGAAATGATGAAGAGACCATTGTGTGGCTGGCAGAAAAAATTTATCCGGGTAAATCTTATGACGAATTAAAGCAAATGACACTGGATTTCTGGTTGACAGCTGAAGATCTTCCATCTCCTGAAAATCGTGTGGAGCTCACAGAGCACGGACAGATAAAAGTACATTACACACACACGAATTATACAGCATACGAAAGATTGAAAGAGAAACTGAAAGAAGTGCTGGCAAAAGTTGGTAAGCTCGATGATCGTTTTGCAGATATTCAATGGGCGGGCTATGACCTGGATGTAAGTGGCATGAGTCACCAGAATGGCACGCTGCGTTTTGGAAATGATCCTGCTACATCTGTGCTTGATCTGAATTGCAAAGCACACGATATACAAAATCTGTATGTTGTTGATGCGAGTTTCTTTGTAAGCTGCGGGGCATTTAATCCTGCATTAACAATAGCGGCGAATGCACTGAGAGTCGGAGATCACATTTTAAATGATGTGTTAAGAGTTAATATTATGGACGCAAAGGAAATCTACAGCCTGCAATAAACCGCCTTGCCGTATGGTACAACTTACAAAAACAAGATCGTTACTATTCCATCTTTATCCGGGTATTATCATCACTTTTTGTTTCGTGCTAATTACCCCGACTTTGGTTGCGCGTCAGTATCCTCCGCAACTTGGATTGCTGTTGTCAATTATAATTGCAGCAATACCTGTCCTGCTATCACATCTGCTGGTCGCAAAAAAAAAGGAACAGAAAGTAAGTATATTGCAATTAAATGGCTATACTAATAAGTTGCCAACCGGTAAACTAATATTGTATGCAACTGGTCTTGTTGTGTTTGCCTTTTTTATCTGGGGTGTTACGCAGCCGCTGGATAAATTTATTACTGACAAACTTTTCTCGTGGCTTCCCGCTTGGTACACTGTGCAGGATTTTAATGGTTACAGTAAAGAAGCTATTCAAACAACTCTTATCGTAAATCTTTTGCTAAATGGGGCTCTTGCACCATTTGTGGAAGAATTTTATTTCCGCGGTTATTTGTTGCCGAGGATGCAGGCATGGGGAAAATCTGCTTTTATTGTAAATGCTGTACTTTTTTCATTATATCATTTGTGGCAACCTTATGTGTATGTTACGCTAATTATATCGTTAATGCCAATGACATATTTTGTTTGGAAAACAAAAGATCTGAGGCTTGGAATTTTAACTCATTGCCTTTTAAATATAGTTGGAGCAATACTTTCATTTGGGTTGCTGATGAAAAAATAATTACTGCAAAATGGAAGAAATTGCCAGGCAAATAACTATTAATGTTAGTCATGCTGTAGAAATTCTTGCGGCTGTAATCATAGGGATTGCGGTTGTGAAAACATTGATCAATTATTTTTCTTTATTAAAATCATCTTCATCAAAAATTTCCAAAGAGGAAATTCGTGTGCAGTTTGGAAGTTCGGTTGCTGTGTCCCTGGAATTGTTATTAGGCGCAGATGTGTTGGCGACAGCAGTTGCACCAAGCTGGGATGATATCGGTAAACTCGCTGCCATAGCGGTATTGCGAACGGCGCTGAATTATTTTTTAGAGCGAGAGCTAAAGCAAATGCATGTGAAAATGTAATTTTTCTTTGCGCCCGGTATTTTGTGTTTCAATTGATCTTCATTGCGTCGCACTCTTGTACTTTCTGATCGTTGTTCAACAGCATTGCTGCAGTTGAAGTGTGCGACGCAACGGAAGCAAAAATAAATGTTCAAAGGCCGGGCTCAAAAAAATTCTTCTATAATTCCCTTATCACTCTGCATGGATTTCCCACCGCAACAACATTTGCAGGAATATTTTTTACAACAACAGTTCCAGCACCGATGGTTGTATTTGCACCAATTGTAACGCCTGGGCAAATAATAGTTCCGCCACCGATCCATACATTATCGCCAATTGTAACAGGCGAAGCAAACTCAGGCCCTTTAATTCTTTCGGCTGCAATTAAAGGATGATGTGCTGCGTATATCTGCACATTCGGACCAAGAAAAACATTGTTGCCAAATTTTATAAAATTGCAATCGAGAAAAACACAATTAAAGTTGGCAAAGAAATTATCCCCGGTTTCTATATGAACACCATAGTCACAAAAGAAAGGAGTTTGAATGTCTATATTCTTTCCAATCTTATGCAACAACTCTTGCAACAAAAGTTCTCTCGCATGTTTATCATAGGGTGATTGATTATATGCATGCATTAATGCTCTTGCTTTTATACGCAATCTAAAAAGATCTTCATCATTCGCATCATACAATTCGCCGGCAAGCATTTTTTGGTATTCTGTTTTCATTTTGTTTCTATTTGAGTACAATTTATCTTTTATAATTTTTATATCAAGTCTTGTACATGACAATTAATAAACGCCTCAATTATTTTCTTTGCGGTATGAGAGCGATGCCCATAAGAGCAGTAACAGGTAAAGTAGGTTTTAAACAAATGAAAGCCTCTTTTACAAAAAATTGGCTTCATTATTTGCAAGAGGCTTTAGGGCTTGCCATCTTTATGATCTCAGCCTGTTTTTTTGGAGCATTGCTTTGGGGCAACGATACATCGTTTCACTTTACTATTCAAAATGAAACAGCTAGAAATATTGTTACGGGAATATTAATGGGCACAACTGCCTTAATCATTTTCTATTCACCATTTACTGCACCATCGGGTTCACATATAAATCCCGCTGTTACAATCACATTTTTACGCTTAAATAAAATGTGCCCATGGGATGCAATGTTCTATATCATCTTTCAATTTATTGGCGGCACAGTGGCTGTATATATTATGGCTTTATTAATGGGAAATGTTTTGATTCAGCCTCCCGTAAATTATGCAGTAACGGTTCCGGGAAAAGTCGGTGTTGTTCCTGCTGCTGTCACTGAATTTATTATTGCAGTTATCATGATGACGATGGTATTGTTTACTTCTGGGCATAATAAATTAAAAAATTATACACGCATTATTGCAGGTTGTTTTGTTTGCCTGTATGTAATTTTTGCCGGACCTGTTTCAGGTTTTGGAATGAACCCTGCAAGAAGTTTTGCTTCTGCATTTCCTGCTCACAATTATACAGCGTTCTGGATCTACATGAGTGTGCCATTTGCCGGAATGCTTACTGCTGCTGAGTTGTACCTGTTTGCTGAAAAGAAGAAAAAGCTAAAAAATGAAGAAAATGTTATTGATAGTTATTTATCAAAAAGAAATGATCAAAATATAATTGTATGAAAAGTCTGGTAAAATTTTCTTCGGTATTGTTGCTGTTTACAATTAGCATTAGTGCAGTAAATGCTCAGGTAAAAAAAGTTGGTGCCATAGGCTTTACGGTGAAAGACATGAACACTTCTGTAAAATTTTACAGTGAAGTGCTTGGCTTTGAGAAAATAAGTGATGAAGAATTATATGGCGAACAGTATGAGCAACTGGAAGGTATATTCGGCTTGCGCATGCGTGTAGTGCGCATGCAATTGGGTGATGAAATAATTGAACTTACAGATTATCTTACTTCAGGTGGCAGAAGCATTCCTGAAGACATGCAAAGCAACGATCTCTATTTTGAACATATTGCTATCGTAGTAAGCGATATGGATAAAGCATACCAGCACTTACGCCAATACATGGTCATGCATGTGTCCACAGGACCACAAACAATTCCTGCAAGCAATGTAGCTGCTGCCGGTGTAAAAGCTTTCTATTTTCACGATCCCGATATGCACGACCTGGAATTGATCTATTTTCCAAAAGGCAAAGGGCAACCAAAATGGCAAAACACACACGGCAAAATATTTTTAGGAATAGATCATACTGCTATTGGCATCAGCAATACAGACAGCAGCTTACATTTTTATAAAGACCTATTGGGGCTCGACCGCAAAGGCGATAGCTGGAATATGGGAATGGAGCAGGCGCACTTAAATAATATTGAAGGTGCAAGCCTGCACATCACCGGGTTAAGAGCTGCTGCAGGTACAGGCATTGAGTTTTTACAATACCTGCAACCCGGTGCTGGCAAGCCTTTTCCGACAAACACACGTGCAGACGATATATGGCACTGGCAAACAACTTTGTATGTTGATGATGCATCAGTGTTGTATGATAAATTGAAAGAACTGGATTATACTTTTGTTTCAAAAGGTCTTGTTGTTTTAAAAAATACCAAGGCATTTATAGTAAGAGATCCGGACGGACATGCAATGCTCGTTGAAGAATTGAATTAGTTTTTTGAACCCGGCTTTTGAATATGCATGAAGCATCGTTGCGTCGCACTCTTGTACTGTTGATTCTTCTGTGAACAAGCGACCGTCAACAGTTCACAAATGTTCAGAACGTACAAGTGTGCGACGCAACACTTGATGCTATAAAAAACCAAAGCCGGGCTCATGATCTTTCTTCTTAAAGTCATGCAACCGACAATAAATTTTTAAGTAAAATATTTGCTTTGTATAAACAAGTCAAAACATGAATAACGGTGGGAAGATCATTTGCCCCTTGTGCAGTGATGCAGTGGATAAACTGCTCTACCGTTTTCATATTGACAGCGAACGAAACGTAATTGAAAAAATAAAAGCGCACAACCCTGGATGGTCTGTTAATGACGGGACATGCAGCCGTTGTGTTGATTACTATCATATAGAAGTACTTCGTGAGCAAAGAATAATTCCTGAAGTTGGTCCGTATTTTCCTGTAAAGAGTGCCGATGATTTTGTGATATTGCCAACGCCGTTGCGTGTGGATGCGCATCCCCGATATACAGGCAAAGGTGTAACGATATGTTTTATTGATAGCGGGTTTTATCCACATCCTGATCTCGTTACAACAAACAACAGGATAAGATTAATGCATGACATAACTACCGGCAAAGATGTAGATATTCACGCCCCTGTTATGAGTGCGTCCTGGCATGGAACCATGACCACAGTTGTGTGTGCGGGTGATGGTTATTGCAGTAATGGTTTGTATAAAGGTATAGCCTGCGATGCAAAGCTGGTGCTGCTTAAGGTACAGGATAGTACCGGAAAAATAAGCACGCAAAACATTGTAAAAGCTTTGCAGTGGGTGCTCGATCATTTTGAGGAATACAATATCCGCGTAGTAAATATTTCGCTGGGTGATGATGCGGTTTGTTCTTATAAAGACAGCCCGGTTGACCAGCTTGCAGAAGCGTTGATAGAAAAAGGCATTACCATTGTTGCAGCAGTGGGCAATGATGAAAATGGTGCTATTCATCCGCCGGCAAATTCTTTAAATGTGATTGCAGTAGGTGGCATTGATGATAACAACGACCTTACTTCAGATGCACAGGCATACCATTCTTCTTATGGCATTACTGTTGACGCTTTGATGAAGCCCGAACTTGTTGCGCACGCAATTTGGATAGCTGCACCGATATTGCCGGGCACAAATGAAAAGATGGAAGCCGAGAATTTATACGGCAGTCTTTCAAACACTGAAAATGATGCAGCAACAATACAGCGTATTCAGCAATGCAAATACATATCGCCGCATTACATGCATGTAGATGGTACATCATTCGCTACACCCATCGTTACTGCAGTTGTGGCGCAGATGCTTGAAGCGAATGATAAACTTACACCACAGGAAATAAGGCAGGTGCTCTTTAGTACTTCAAAAAGGCATCAGTATATAATACCGGAAAGACAGGGATTTGGCGTAATACAACCAAGAAAAGCATTACTGAAGATCATTAAAAGAATGCCTGTTGTAAAAGCCAATCATTCGCCTTTTATTGATCATGACAATAAAAGCATCACGTTTTATTTTCATGATGATTGTGCAGACCAGGTTTCTGTTGCAGGCTCATTTAACCAGTGGACACAGGATGTTTTATTGCTTGAACCGCACCTGAATGGTCTTTGGAAAATTGAAATACCTTTACTTAAGCCAGGCGTTTACCAGTATAAATTTTTCATTGACGCAAAGTATTGGAAAGAAGATGTAGAAAATCCTTACCGTGAGCCGGATGGCTTTAATGGTTTCAATAGTTTACTGAATATTCAAAACTAAAAAGATTATGAGCACTATGACTGTAATCCTTGCTGCTATTTCGCTATACCTTGTTGCAGGAATTATTTTTACCATCAT
This sequence comes from Chitinophagaceae bacterium UBA4407, assembly GCA_002390845.1. GTDB lineage: Bacteria > Bacteroidota > Bacteroidia > Chitinophagales > Chitinophagaceae > Limnovirga. Next base: position 31,870 of record DGQT01000079.1, read on the forward strand.
TTTCCAGCTAAAGGGCTTATCAAAAATTGATGAGGGCGTGAATGGAAGCGGTTGGGGGTTTCGTATAATTATCATCCCGGGTTGTATCGTTTTCTGGACGGGTCTTTTAAGAAAATGGATAAAAGCAAATAAAGAAATTATTGACCCGGCTAAAGAACACGCATGATGCTTCCGTTGCGTCGCACGCTTATACTATAGCAATCTATTCAGCAAATCACAATGATAAAAAAGCTACGAAAGAAGCATTTACAAATTTGGACAGCTTTGGCTGTTCTATTGCCTGTTGGCATTATCAGCGCATGGCTTGTTATTCCACCTGCTGCCAAAGACAAATTGCTGCAACCTGCATCAGCACGGGCTTTGCCGGTAATACTTAAAGCTTATCCATCAAGAGTCGGGTTTGAATTTAATATAAGAACGAATACAGACACAACACAGTTTCAACTTGAATGGGTCAACAATCAAACGCTTACATATCCAACTGCAACCATTTATCAAACGCAGTTAAATGATGGCAATGTTCAACACGGAAGACTGGTAGGAAGAATTGAAGCAAGAGGCAGTTACTATTTCATGGTTGATTCAACTTTTAAACCTTCTTACAATTCAACTTATCAACTGGTGCTATACGATTTTATTCACCAGAAAAATATGGACATTATAAAGCTTTAAAAATGGGCGCATCTTATTTGGCAGTTGGCTGGAACAGGCAAAAGAAAATTTATGACTGGCTCATATTTGCCTTTTGCGTGTTGTACCTCGCAACATTTGTTGTACTCACAGCTATCTTTAATCCCGACTATACTTTTGAAACGGTACTTATCCGTGCCACATCAACATTAGCAGTTATCATACTGCATGTTACTTTAAGCATAGGACCTTTAACTCGCATCAATAAAAAGTTTTTGCCGTTGCTATACAACCGCAGGCATCTTGGCGTTAGCATGTTTTGCATTATACTCGTACATGGTTCATTCAGCATATTGCAGTTTCATTCGCTGGGAAATGTAAATCCTTTTGTTTCATTATTTACTTCCAATACACATTTTGGTTCATTGGCAGATTTCCCTTTCCAGGCACTGGGCTTTTTCGCATTGATCATTTTCTTTTTAATGGCAATTACCAGTCATGATTTTTGGCTGCATAATCTTTCACCAAAAGTTTGGAAAACGCTGCACATGTTTGTTTACCTCGCATATTTTCTCGTGGTAATGCATGTAATGCTGGGTGTGATACAATACGAAACAAATCCTGTCTTCATAATTATAATGCTCATCGGCGCCTTTACTTTAATAGCGCTTCATTTAATAGCAGGCACAAGAGAAGTAAATAAGGACGATGTTATATACAAATTAAAACAGGATGGCTATGTACTTGTATGCGATGTAAAAGATATTGAAGAAGATCGTGCAAAGATGTTTTGCCTGGATACGGAACGCATTGCGGTCTATAAAACAGGCGGAAAATTATTCGCAGTTAATAATGTATGCAAGCATCAGAACGGACCGCTTGGAGAAGGGAAAGTTATCGATGGTTGTATTACATGCCCGTGGCATGGTTACCAGTACTTGCCACAGAATGGTCAGTCACCGCCGCCATTTAAAGAAAAGGTAAGCACTTACGATGTGAAGCTGGAAGGAACACATGTTTGGCTGAACCCTAAAGCTTATGCTGAAGGGACAGAAAGACCTGGTGCTGTTATCAGCGTGGTAAATGCTGAATGAAGAACATATTGTACAAGGGTGCGACGCAACATAAGCATCATAAAAGAACAAATGCCTGGCTAATAAAATATATTATATGAATAATGAAGAATTTTATATAGGATGGATGGGGAAAGCGCCAAAGAGTTTTGCAGCATGGATAAGAAAATATCTTATCGTACTGTTGCCGGTTATAATAGTGTTGGGGGTACTGCTTGCATTATCACAAAAAAAATTTGGTACCGGCACATTTGAATTTGGCACGCTGACAGAAGTGAAAGGTATTTATTTTAATAAGCCCGTACCAACCATAAAAGTGGTTGATGGAAAAGATATTTGGGGAAATGAAAATTATATTACTGTTCCGTTAATTGGTTTTGGTAAGCATGGTGCAGACGGCGTTATTGCAGACCTTGAAAAAGAAAAAAATATTTCATTTGAAGGAAAAGAAATTACGTTGAAAGGAACATTGCTTTACAATGATGGCAAATTATTAATGCAGGTTGATGCGAATGATAAGCCGCTTGTAAATGTTTCTGGCGCTAACATAAATTCTGTTGGTTTACAAAAAATAAAAGAACTGGGCATCATTGATGTTAAGGGTGAGATCGTTGATCCTAAATGTTTTTTTGGGGTGATGAAACCTGGCGAAGGCAAGCCCCATAAGGATTGTGCGATTCGTTGTATTCTCGGAGGTATGCCGCCGGTGCTGAAAGTAACTGATGAAAAAGGTAATCAAAATTATTATCTCATTGTTGGTGCCAATGGCGAAAAGATGAATGAGGCTGTGCAGGATTATGTAGCCACACCTGTTGAAATAAATGCGAGAGCTGTTGCATATGGCGACTGGGTTGTTTTATATGTGCATCCGAACGGCTTGCAGCATTACTCATACATTCGTGAGCATTTCAGTACTTCAATAGCTTCCTGTATGGCGGCGTGTATAAAATAGCGGCAAACAATTATTCAGCTATACTGCTCCAAAATAACTACAGTAACGAATGCCTGCTACAGCATACAAATCATTTTATTGCAATTAAATATGTTGAACAATGATACGAACGTACAAGAGTGCGACGCAAGAAAAGTTTAATTAATAATACATCAGTTGGGTTAATAAAAAAATTAAAACTTCCATGTATGCAAAAAATCAGGGAAGTTTGGAATAAGATCAACCATAGCGTGAATTGCCATAATAAGATAGAGGTTCTTTGTTTTACTCCAGATGATACCGATAAAAATGCCCGCTACCGACATAGTGCAAACAGTATAAGCGGCCCAGAAACCAAAAGGCAATGATTCTGTAATGCCTTCGGTTTCCCCAAAGCCGCGCAGGTAAAGACCCGGCGCATGTGCAAGACCGAAAATAATTCCGCTCATAACAATGCCACCGGCATTTGATCTTACAAGCGCACTAATCCTTGATTGCAGTACGGCACGAAAGAAAAGCTCTTCAACTAACCCTACTTCAATAAAAAGCCATAGCAATAAAAGCGGAAGACCAATCAACATTTGCATAAAAGAAAAATGCGCATCACGAAAATGCTGACCTCCATTGCTAAAGAAATACTGGAAGACTAGCGCTATTACTGACATCACAAAGAATATGAGGATATTTTTCCCGGAGAAAATTTCTTTAAGAGGTTTACGCAAACCAAAATCACCGGGTGAAAAACCAGCCAGTTTGTATAATACAAAAGGTGCTACTACAAATACAGCCAATTTTCTGAAGAGTATTACGAAAGCATAAGCCTGCTGATTGTTTAAAACATTTTCCGATAATAAACTATCAATAAAACCACTGCCATATGTAATGTAGAGAATGATCCATAGAATTAAACTGAGCAATAACCACAATTCATTTTTCAAAGCAGGTTTTTCAGCTATAATGTCACCTGTGTTTCTTGTAAGTAACCATGCTACAAAAGAAAACCCAACGCCAAAAGAAAGAAACCCGGTTAGAATTTCACCAGGCGGGTTATTAAAAATAAGTACCAGAACAAGCGCTGCAATTGTATAAGCAAGTAAATAAGCACTTATGTAAACATTCGTTTTGCGCATTACTCCTATGCATTATTGTAAACCTTATAAACAGGCTCTCTTAATGGCAATCCCTTTTCGCTGCAAATAAATTCAAACACGTCTGCAAGCTGCTCAGGTTTTACCCAGTTATTGGGGTTTGCATCCGGCATGCTCTTCCTGTTGATGGCAGTATCAATGGTACTGGGCACCACAACTGAAGCAACAATATTGGATCCTTTATTTTCTTCATTTATAAACTCAGCGAGTTTAAATAACAATGATTTGGTTAATGCGTAAGCCACCAAATCCTTTCCCTGTGAGGCATTGATAGAAGGTCTTGCACCGGTGAACACTAATCTTCCATACCCATTTTGCTGCATGTGCGCCACCAATGAGTGTGCAACAAAATAAGCTGTTTCAAAATTGAGTGAGAATTGTTTTTGAATATCCGCTCCTGTAGTTGCAGTAACATTCCCCATTGCAAAACCACCCACCAGCATCAGCGCTCCATCTACTTTACCATGCCTTGCAATAGTGTTGTTTACAAAAGTGGCCGTTTCATTTTCATTGGTAAGATTAACGGAATGAAATTCAAAATTTGTATTGCTTAGTGCAAATTCCAAATGATCATTCTTACCATCTACGGCAACAACTTTATATCCTTCATCCAAAAGCTTTTTTACTGTCGCAGTGCCAAGGTTACCATTGGCGCCTGTTATGATGACTGTTTTCATGATTTTTATTTATCCAATTAAGGTAATGCTATTCGGCTTTTGTTGTGTCACTCACTTCAGGTTTCGTCTCGTTATTCAACACAGCACAGAACGCATAAGTATTCAATGCAACAAAGTTTTAATGTTTATTCAAAAGTTCTGCTACAGAATATTTTATTCCCACGAAAACTTTCCACCTGTGCTTACCCGTACTTTATACAAACTGTTGTGTGCTGTCATATATAATGTTTTTCCGTCTCCATCGCCCCAGGCCATATTGGCTGCTCGTTCGGGGGTAGTAATCTTACCCAATAATTTTCCTTCGGCAGATAGTATCCATACGCCACCGGGTGCACTTACAAAAAGATTCCCTTCTTTATCTACTTTCATTCCATCGAGCGCTTCATCATCTTCTGTAAGGTTCCAGTCGAAAAATATTTTTCCATTTTTTAATGTACCATCAGGTTGTACTTCGTAGCGCCACAATGTTTTGGTGTGATGTATGTCGCGTATATCCCAGTTGGTAACATAAAGATATTTTTCATCAGGTGAAAACGCAATGCCATTGGGGCCACCAAGATCTTTTGAAACGACACTTACTTTTCCATCTTTTATCATAAACACACCAGAATAATCCAGTTCTTTTCTGGCATCGTGAAAGAAATTAGGTAAGCCATAAGGCGGATCGGTAAAATAAATTGTACCATCACTTTTCAATACAATATCATTAGGACTATTAAAACGTTTATCATCGATCTTATCCGCTAAAACCGTTACTGGTCCTTTCTTTTCAACACGTATTATTCTCCTGTTTCCATGCTGATCTATAATTAATCTTCCTTCTTTATCAATCGCTAAACCATTGCTTCCGGGCTGTCCATATTCACCTATATCTGAACCTGTATAACCACTATGGCTCATATAAACAGTTACATTATTATTCTTTGGATCGTAGCGATAGATAGTGTTTGTATTAGGGTCGCTGAACAATAAATATCCATCAGGATGCCATATTGGCCCTTCTGTAAATTGAAATCCATCTGCTACTTTATCAACTGTTGTTCCTTGTGGAATAATATGATTTAGTTGTTCATCAATTACTGAAACCTTACCAATATTTTTCCATGCGGGGTTTGATGGCAAACCATCTTTATAAAAATCAATCACTGCATCGCGTATCCATATATAATTATCAGGTATCATTCCAAGTGGTCCATTGATGCCAAGAACTGCGATTGAAAATTTATCTCCGGGTTTTGCATTATCAGTAAGTGTAACACGATTGCGTGTATTATATCCGCTGATTACTCCATTACCACTTTGGCCAAAACCGTGAATCTGTTTTCCATTCACCCAAATCTCGCTGTAGTCGTCAATAGTTACTTCAAACACAGCAGTAGTTCCTGTTGCATTGAATTTACCAATTGCTGCAGGAATAGTAATTTCTGTTTTGAACCATACCATCGACACAAGCCCCATACCTTCGCGCATTTCAAGATCAGTTGGTTTGATGGCTATAAAATTTTTATCGAAATCTGCGGCATTTATCTGCGGATGAATTGTGTGTGTTGTTATCATCATGCCCGTAGGATACAGCAGCAGCGGGTCTTTCGAAGAAGGGCCAGGAGATTTGAATGAAGTTTCCTGTATATGCGCAGGCTGCACAAACCATTTTGCATTTACCAATGCTGCACCTTCTGTTGTTTTCAGGTCGGCAATTGCTGAAGGTTTGTCAACAGCGAGCTGTCGTGTTTCCTGTGCGAGTGCAAATACACTTATAAAACATGCAGCGGTCAGTAGGCGCAGTTGTATGTTGATGAATTTTTCCATGTTGTATTTTATTTGTTTGTCGGCAGATGTATTTCATGGCATCGCCTGTTGTGTCACTCACTGTACGTTCAGATCAAAAATGAACTGAACGTACAAGAGTACGACGCAAGGATGCTTAATAGATATACTGATGCTTGGTTAACAAAACGTATTTTCTTAAAATCTTCCGCTGCGGCGGAGAGACTTAGAGGGCTGCCTTCGCTCCCGCATTTGCAATGTCTTCATCCTGCTGAGCACTTGCACTGCCACTTACTCCAATAGCACCAATAACCTGGCCTTCATTTATAATAGGGATTCCACCCTGTAAAAAAGTATGCCCAACAGTAATTAATGCCTGCCTTCCGCCATTGATTGCGTTTTCCAATTTTGAAGAAGGCGCTTTGAAAAGCGCACTGGTATTGGCTTTGTGCGTGGCTACTTCACTGGCTGCTGCAAAAGTTCCATCCAAACGAATCAGGTAAACAAGATTGCCTCCATTGTCGACAATTGCAATTGCACCACCCGGAGCATTCACAGATTTTGCATAAGTAACCGCTGCATCAGCAATTTTTTTTGAGGCATCAAGAGAGATATTTTTTGTAGTAAGCACCTGTGCATTTACTGTTGCTGCAAACATGAGTAAACAGATTGCTGTAAATATTTTTTTCATTTTTTTATTTTTGTAGTGTTTACGATTTTACGAAACCATTTCATTTTTGGGCGACATTGCAGGTGCATCAAATTTTACTTTTTTTCCTGCATGTTTTTTTACTTCTTTAGGCCAGTAATCATCAGCCTTTTTAATATTGTTTTGCAGATCTTTATTGAACAGGTCATAAGCCATTTGTGTGTGTTGCAAAATCAACCTGCCATTTTCAATTTGAAAAATTGTGGGATCAACCGGTCGCAATTTTCCAAGGCTCATAGCATAACCACAGAATGCACCATATTGAGGCGCAAACATTTCAGGATGATCTTTAAACATGTTTGCATGTTCCTGCGAAGCGAACCAATAAGTAGCACCATGATAGCGTGCCTCAAATTTCGGGTCGCCTTTTATGGCTTTATTATCTGTGAAATATCCAACAGCATCATAGCCTTGCAGTGTAACACCATTTTCATCAACGTTGTTGAGAAAACCTTTTTCTTCAGTGGTGGTTATTTGCTTGCCGCCAACTTCTGAAACCTTTGGCCAGTAACGGTCAGCAAGCAATAAATTATTTTTTACATCTTTGTTCCAGCCATCCACAGCACGTTGATTGTGTTGTATAACAAGACGACCATATGCAATGGAAAAAGTATTTACATCAATTGGTGCGACACGACCAAGCGAAACTGCATAAGCGCACCAGCCACCAAATTGTACTTTATACTTTTCAGGATTTGATTTAAACAAATCAAGATGCTCCTGCGAAGCGAAATAATAAACGGCATCGTCATAACTATACTGGAATTTTGCATCGCCTTTTACAGGTCTGTTATCTGTGAAAAAAGCAACAGCATCGTAGCCGTCAATAATTACCCCATCTGTATTAAGGTTATTGAAATATTTTCCTTCATACTTCTGTGCATTGGTAAGTGATGGCAATGCAATCATGATAACAACTAAAGCAGTCAATGCTTTTGTGTTCATTAAAATCTTTTTCATTTCTTAATTCTTTTATTTAGGATACAAAAGAACTATGAATGCTGAAGTTGAGTTGTCGTGCGGGTTACAGATTGATAGAATTATCATTTTTGAAAAGATGCGTTAATCTTTACAACTACAATGCCGCGGCAGCAGGTATTCTCTGTTGCATTTTGTGCCGATCACACCAATCTTTCAGCCAACTTATTTGGGTGACTTTATAAAGAAAGAACAGGCAAAGCAGCACAAGAAAATTTATACAATTGAAAATGATAAAAAAATAATTTTAAAGAAAAACTATTCCCTCCTGTAAATGCCGTTTGCAAAGCTGCGGTCGAGACTTTGGTAATGAAGGCGATTGCGATATTGCATCCATTTCCTTCTTTCCGGATTATAAAAACACGCCGCAGGAAAGTTTTATACTCTAAATACTCTAAAAAATTCAGTATTTTTACATCATAAAAGTGAATGCGGTTTCTGGTGTCCTATTAGGTGTCCTTAGTGCTAAAAAAAGTAAGGTAAAAAATTGAAATAGAATGACTTACGGGCAGATGTAGGTCGTCCTGTCTTCCCGACAAAGACGATATCAAATCGCATCAAAAGCTCGTAAAACGCAATGTTTACGGGCTTTTTTGTTTTTCTACTCTTCAGATTTTATCAAACAAAAGCAACAAAACTGAGACCGGTAATCTTATTTTATACGTGATATTTATCACAGTTTTCATGCAACAATAAAACCAGCTTTGCATTAATTAAATTATCATGCACATTGCCGGATATTTAGCAGCGGTTTTGATCGGGGTTTCATTAGGGTTAATTGGGGGCGGAGGTTCAATACTTACAGTACCCGTACTGGTTTACCTGTTTGGTATCAATCCTTTGTTATCTACTTCTTACTCGCTGTTTGTGGTTGGATCTACCAGTCTCGTGGGTGCTTTTAATAATTACCGTAAAGGGCTTGTAAGTATAAAAACAGCATTCCTTTTTGGCTTATCTTCTATTACAACTGTTTTCTTAACCAGGAAATTTATCATTCCTGCCATACCAAAAAATATCGCTGAAATTGGTGGTTTTACCATTACAGAGTCAATATTTACCATGGTTTTGTTTGCCATTCTTATGGTAATAGCATCCATTTCAATGATACGTAATGGCAGTATAAAAGAAAACGTAATTAATAATAAGAAAATAAACCTTGCTAAATTATTGGTGTATGGAACAGCAATAGGTTTTGTTACTGGCTTACTGGGTGCAGGCGGCGGTTTTTTACTTATCCCAACACTTGTTTTACTGGTAAAGCTTCCGATGAAAGAAGCTGTAGGAACTTCCCTGCTTATTATTGCACTAAATTCACTGATTGGGTTTACCGGCGATCTTGGGCATTTTTCGATGGACTGGAAGTTTCTTTTAACCATAACAGCAATTGCAGTTGTCGGCATATTTTCGGGTGGCGTGCTTGCAAAAAAAATACCAGGAGAAAAACTAAAAAAAGGATTCGGATGGTTTGTATTATTGATGGGCTTATATATAATTGGCAAAGAAATTTTTTTTCGGTAACACTTTCATTGATGTGTGATAAAGGTCACGAAAAAGCATTGCTGAAATAAGCAACTTTGCAATAACAATTAATCAGGAATATTTATGCAAATAGAACAAATATATACCGGGTGCTTAGCGCAGGGTGCTTATTACATTGAGTCAGATGGTGAAGCTGTAGTAATCGATCCATTGCGTGAGGTGGATTCCTACATTCAAAGAGCTGAGCGTGATAATGCAAAAATTAAGTACGTTTTTGAAACACATTTTCATGCTGACTTTGTATCGGGCCATTTAGACCTTTCAGAAAAAACAGGTGCAGCTATCGTTTACGGCCCTACAGCAAAACCAGGTTTCAAAGCAATTGTTGCAGAAGATGGCCAGGAGTTTAAAGTTGGAAGAATAGCTTTAAAAGTATTGCATACACCCGGCCATACAATGGAAAGTACCTGCTTCCTTTTAAAAGATGAAAATGGAAAAGAAGTTGGTTTATTCAGTGGCGATACTTTGTTTATAGGAGATGTGGGCCGTCCGGATCTGGCCCAAAAATTGGTAAGCGATCTTACACAGGATAAATTAGCTGGCTACTTGTATAATTCACTGCGCACTAAAATTATGCCACTGGCAAATGATATTATTGTGTATCCGGCACATGGTGCAGGTAGTGCCTGTGGTAAAAATATGAGCAAGGAAACCACCGATACACTGGGGCGCCAAAAACTTACAAACTATGCACTGAGAGCTGATATGTCAAAAGAAGAATTTATTAAAGAAGTAACTACCGGCTTAGTTGCACCTCCTGCATATTTTCCGCTAAATGTAATGATGAATATTAAGGGTTACGACAGTATTGACAAAGTATTGGAAAGAGGTCAGCATGCATTAAGTCCGCAGAATTTTGAAACTGCTGCTAACGAAACAAATGCCCTAATCCTCGATACAAGAAACCCGCAAACATTTGCCAAAGGCTTTGTGCCAAACTCCATTAACATTGGTATTGATGGCAACTTTGCACCCTGGGTTGGCACACTAATACCGGATATTAAACAGGAAATCCTTTTAATTGCAGATGAAGGCCGCGAAGAAGAAGTAATTACACGCCTTGCCCGTGTAGGCTACGATTTCACTATTGGCTATTTGAAGGGAGGTTTTGATGCATGGAAAAATGCAGGAAATGAAATTGATCACATAACCTCAATCAGCGCAGATGAAGTCGCAGAAATAATGAGTAAAAGGCAAATAAATATACTGGATGTACGTAAACAAAGCGAGTACCAGAGCGAGCATGTAATAGATGCCGAAAATGCATCACTTGATTTTATTAACACTAGCATGATGCAGGTAGATAAAAATAAAACATATTATGTGCATTGCGCCAGTGGCTACCGCTCAATGGTATTTACTTCTATATTAAAAGCCAGGGGTTACGATAATCTTATAGATGTTAAAGGTGGTTTTAAAGCACTGAAAGAAAGTGGTAAATTTAAAGTTAGCGATTATGTGTGCCCAACAACATTGCTTTAATGAAATACATTATGTACCCGGCATTAGGATTGCTGTTAAGCTTTTGTTGCGTCGCACTCTTGTACTTTAGTAATTTACCTCAACTTTCAACAGCCAGGACACCCAATAAAATGGGGGTTCAATTATATGTTATGATTGTATCATAATGCAAGATGTATCCTAAAATTTTACCGGATTATTGTACTCTATCTTTTGAATATTAAACCTGGCATAACTGAAATCGCCTTTTTCCAATCTCCACAATACATCAAAACTTAACGGTATAACAACGCCATTCATTTCTTTATAATTGCTCATTTTAATAACCCAGGTAGCTAAAGTTTTCTCATCCATGTACCGCTTTGTTTCCATTTGGGTTATCTCTCCGGTTTCATTAAAAGTGATGTTAAAAAATAAGGAAAGCCCATCGTAGTTGAAAGTTAGTCTGGCAGTAAGTGAATCAACCGGAGTCCATTGTAATCTTTCGCCGGGTAATAAATTAGTCGGATACAAAATACTTTCGCCAAGCCACCGCAGCAGTTCACCCTGGTTGTATTGTTCGCCTTTGGCATCTGCAACATTATACAAAGAGAAAAGTGAAACAATCAATCTTCCCTTATCAGCAATATACATATCACGGGCAATGAACATGGAAGTAGTGCCTTTCCAGATAAAGCCCGGCTTTTCTGTTGTTGCATATTGTTCTCCTTTTATATTTATCCAATCTTTATCAAACCCGGTTTTAAATTGACCATCGTGTGTAATTCTTGCATAACTGATGTATGGCTCACCATCTTTTAAAACATGTTTAAGATATCGTTGCACAGGTTCTGGTAAACCAACAAGTTGTTGTTGATGATATGCTTTATCAGAAATGTTTTTTGATTGAGCAAAAAGTTCCTTTACTTCTTTACTGAAGCGGATTGATAAGTTTATTTTACCAATAATTAATGTAATGGCGAGAAGGCCAATTATAGATATAACAATAATCATAGAGGTTTTGAATTTCATTTTTATATTAATTTCCAATATTATTCCTGCTGATCAATTCCTTTTTAAACATTATCGCAAGCAGCAACATAGACAGCGGTGCCGTAATTGCCCATGGCATACCAATAAGCAGCAGCTTTTCCGAAAAGCCAGGATAGAAATAAACAACCGCTATTAAAGGTGTAACAAGTGCGTGTGCAAGGAAACTGTATTTGACCAGTTTCTGAAATCCTTGTTTGTTAAATACAGGAACAGCAAATAAAGTTGCTAATCCCATACAGATATACCCGATTGCATCAAAGTCCCAAAAGAGTGAATGAGGCGTTTGATTAAGTATGCGTATTTCTTCAGCAGATCCATTAAGTGTCATAGGAATTACTGTTGCTAACTGAACAACATAATTTGCAGTAACAAATACTGCATACATCACTGTAAAAAGAAGTGCCGCATGGCTCCAGAATTTTTTATCAGCAGGTGCTGTGTAGTGCAGTGCAAGCATTGCAAGAAGAAATGGTATAACTATACAAAGTGAAAACCCGAAAATTAAAATTTGATCAGCCGGAAAAGTAACAACACCAAGAAGCTGCAACAATTGAGCAACATTGAATGCAACAATAGCGACAAATGCAATAGTTGCTGACCAAAAACCGGCTTTATAGATTGTTTCATTCATGGTTAATTTGTTGTAGTAAAATTCTTTTCTACGTTCTTATAAATTTATCAACCGAACGCCTGAGCGAAACCGGCTCAGGATAATTTTTTAAGTAACCTGTTCTTAAAATAAATTGAACAGGTTCGTTAATGCCAATAGAACTATTCAATAGTTGATTGGTTGCTGCTTCTTCAATTATCTGTGTCATAGGATGTATAGCAATGTTTTTATCCCTTATTTTTAACAGTAATCTTTGCAAACGCATTCCGGTTTCAAGCAAAGTTGTTACTGCATAGTCTTTGCTTATAATCAGCAGCCAGCCTGCAGATTGCGCAACCTGCTGCACCACTTTATCAATACTTTGATCTCTGAAACCTTTTTTCATCACATCAGCTTTGTTATAAAAGTTTCGCAAATACCAGCCTGGTATTCCTTCTATTTCCATGCCAGCTAACGTTAATCCATCTTCATTTTTTGCAGCATCTTTGCTTGAAAACCTAATCCAGTTTGCCAGCTCACTTTGTGCTGCATCACGATAAGATTGTATTTTGTTAGCTTCAATAGTTTGCTCATTCATCCATTGATGTTCTTTTGATGAATTGGGAATGTAATGGATGAAATCATTTTCTCCATTGATCAAATAAGCAGCATCTTCTTTTTCCAATACATCATTTAAATAGTTTGACCTTACTGTTCTTCGTTGCTTTATTTTTTCAATGTCATAGTTATTAACGTTAGGTGCTTTGGTAAGTTTTACATCAACAATATGTTCGTCCTGGTTAGTACTTGCTAACACATCAAACTGACAACTGTAACCGGCATTGCCTGCAGCATATTCAAGGTTTTGCATAAAAGCTCCAATCGATAAAATGGTTTCTCGCTGCGTAGGGTCAACACCCCGAAGCCACCGGGTTTTATCATTGCCAATAATCCAGTGATAAGGTTCTGTATATTTTATAAACCAGGGTTGCGTATTGTGCCCGCTTGGCGCAAGCGATGCAAGCAATAATATTTCTCTTTCATCTGGTTTTAGTGGAATTTTTGTTGTTTCATTTTGCTTACTGTTTGCTCTTACAAAATTACTTTTATCACTCAGCAAATAATAAGTTACTCCTGCAACAACAATTGTACTTCCGGTGAGCGTTAAAAACTTTCTTCTTTTCATACAATCTTTTTTTTAATATTTTATGTTACAGTTGATCGTATGCCTTACAGGAAGTATTGTTTAGCGAGGTTGATGCACTATGCTGAATATTGAACCAACAGCTCAAGAGTGCGACGCAAGAAAAGTTTTATAGTAGTAATGCAATTTGGCTCATAAAAAATACCAACACTGCACTAAATATTTTTTATTGCCCGCTGATAAAACCTTCCTTCACCATTCTTTTATAAACAACTTTTGCAACTTCTTCTGTTAGTTTTTTTACACCATCGGGGTTGGTTGTTTCGGTAAGGCCGGTCCAGATAATTTTATCTTCTTTAATGGAATATACATTGGTTTCAACTGTATAGGTTTTTGTGGTGGAATAGTAGCCGGGGTTGGAATAATAAGACCAGCTTCTGTAATAATAACCACTAAAATTTCTGAAATAGAATGGGTATAAAGAAGTATTGCCGGGTGTATAAATTTTTTCTTTATCAACATCAACCAACCGCATGGTTACAGCGCCGTCAAAGCCATCCAGTTTTATTTTTTCACGTAAATCATCTTCGTTTTTTGTATCAAAATTATGATCAAGATAGTTGTACGCTACAATACCTTTTCCATTAAGGTAGCCCGCCATTTGATCTTCTGCTTTACGGCTGCTGGTTTCATCTTTAAACAATGCCAGCACCAGCACTTTATTTAATTTATCAACAGCAACCTGTTTATCAGGTTCTCTCCAATTGCTGGTTATTTTTGTTGAACTGCACGACGCTAAGACCACTGTATAAATGATTAGTGCAGAAATGATGATCTTTTTCATAGATATAATTTATAGCAAAGGTGGGCACTCTGAAAATGTATACTCTTACATAACTTTAGAAATAAGTTGTATCATTCACACATTTAGCAAATGCCGCTTCTCTATTCAGGCAGTATGCTGTTGAATGATTTGCATAAGCTGGCTGGCTGATAATACACCTGATTGCCGCCATTTTATTGCTCCATTCTTAAACAGGATTAGTGTGGGTACACCCTGTATCTGATAGGAAGATGCTGTTTGCGGACTTTTATCAATATCTATTTTTAAAATAGTAAGCTTATCCCCGGTTTTTCTTTTCAGTTCTTCAAGAATAGGTTTCATCGTTTTGCATGGGCCACACCATTCTGCAAAAAAATCTACTAAAGTTGGCGTTTCGTTTTTTATTATCTCAGAAAATTTGTTACTCATAGTTTTATTTGTTTGCTTTTTCTTTTTTCTTAAAAAATCCTTTCAATAAAAAATTGTGCTGCAGCGCTTCAAGATCTTCATCTAATTTCTTACTGCCGCTTTCGAGATTTTTTAAAGTGATTTTTAAAGATGCAGCGGCGGCAGAATCATTTAATAATACACCCACCGCATTATCTTTTTCGTTTAACCTGTTGCTTACTGTTTCAAGGTTTGCGGTAAACTTGCTTACTGCTTTGGCTGCATTTTCTAATTGCGATAACGTAGCTTTTATATGGTTGTAAGCAATAGTGTCGTTTACAAGATCATGTATAGAATTGCCGGGTGTATTTAGTTTGCCTGAAAAATTTTGCAGGTTATACAATACATTTTTACTGCTTACAGAAGCTGTTTTGAAATTGGCAACTGTTGATTGCAGGTTATCAACTGTAGTTCTTAGTTTATTCGCTATAGCGGAATCGTTTAATAAGGTAGCCAGTGTTCCTTTACCGCTGTCTATCTTTTTGCTGATGCTTTTAAAGTCATTGGTTATCTCCAGTAAGTTTTTATTATTGGCTTGCAATGTTGCCAGCATATCATCTGTGCTGAGTGCTTTTTCCACTGCCAAATAATCGTCTTTCGCGATATTTGGCGCAGCAGCGGTACCGCCGTAAATAATAATAATCTTATTTCCTATTAAGCCATCTGACCCAATTTTGGCCATGGCATCTTTGTGTATTTGTGATTGGGCACTTTGCTCAATACTCATGGTAACCAGTACCTGTGAATTGCCATAAAAACTAATCTTTTTTACAGTGCCTACTTTTACACCCAGCAGCCAGATATTGCCACCTTTCAATAAGCCGCCTACATCTGTAAATACTGCGTTGATGGTAAATGATTTTACAAACGTTTTTTTCTGGCCGCCTAAAGTAAATATGGTAACAACCAGTATTACCAAAGCAAGGAATACAAAAATTCCTACTATTACCGGACGGTTATTTTTTAATGATTTCATTTGCTGTTTATAAAATTGTAATCGTAAAAAGTTCTTACTGCCACATCTTCTGTATTAAATACTTCTTCAAAGCTTCCTGTTGTTAAAAACTTTCCATCAAGTATCATTGCAACCCTGTTCGCAGTGGTTTTTGCGCAGGTAAGATCATGTGTAATAATGATGGAACTTGTATTGTATTGTTGCTGTACCTTAACGATGAGATTATTTATTTCTATGCAGGTTATAGGATCAAGCCCGGCAGTTGGTTCATCGTACAACATAATTTCCGGTTGCAGAATTAAAGTACGTGCAATGCCTATGCGTTTCTTTTGTCCACCTGAAAGTTCTGATGGCATCTGGTTTATTGTTTGTGATAATCCCACATCATTCAGTACCGATTCAATGGCAGCGTTAACCTCTTTGGTGCTTAAATTACGGCGATTTCTTACCAGTGGAAAAGCAAGGTTTTCGCTTACACTCATACTGTCATACAAGGCACTGCTCTGAAATGAAAAGCCTATTTTCAAACGCAGTTGTTGTAATGCCGCAGTACTTATTTTATCTACTTCCTGGCCCAACACTTTAACCATACCACTATCTGGTTTCAGCAGACCGGAAATGATTTTTATTAAAACAGATTTTCCACTTCCCGAGCGGCCAAGTACAGCAAGGTTTTCTCCTTTGAATATATCAACATCAATTCCATTCAACACATTAAGTGTACCAAAAGATTTTTTCAGATCTCTTATGGAAATCACCGGTTCTTTATCATCATACTGTATGTTTTTTTTATCTGCCAATGTTTTTAATCTTATATGCTTAAAAGAAATTAATAAATATTTTTATGAGCCCAACTGAAATATTTTCATGGCATCCCGGTTGCGTCGCACTCGTGTACGTTCTGTCCGAAAGTCGGCAAGATGGAAAGTCCGAAAGATGATTTGCTAACTGAATGCTGATTCCTGAATGCTGACACCTTTTCCAAACGTACAAGTGAGTGACACAACAAGCGATGATAGTAGCAATGCAGCTCACAAAAAAAAATCAACATACTACATGCAACTATAAATAAATTTTTATCTTATTGCATTTACAAACTGCACGATCACCATTTCTTCCAAGAAAATTAAAAACATAGAAAGTACCACCGCTAAGTTTGCTGCCCTGCCTACACCCTGTGTGCCGTTCTGCGCATAAAAGCCCTGGTAACAACCTGCCACACCTATTGTAAAACCGTATACAGTAGCTTTAAAAATAGAGGAAAATATATCTAAGAATGAAATGGTGCCAAACGCACTTTTAAAAAATGCTGTAAAGCTGGTAAGCTCATTGGCATGTATGTTAAGATATGCGCCGATCATGCCAATAAAACCTGTGTACAACACCAAAACCGGCAACATAAAAGTGATAGCTAAAACACGTGTTACCACAAGAAATTTAAACGGGTTTGTTGCTGATACTTCCATTGCATCAATCTGCTCCGTAACCTTCATGGAGCCTAATTCTGCGCCCATATTAGAGCCTACTTTACCTGCGGCTATTAAAGCTGTAACCAATGGTGCCAATGCTCTTATAATTGCAATAGATATAAGCGAAGGCAACCATGAACTGGCACCAAAATTTGATAAGGAAGGTCGTGATTGTTTGGTAAAAACAATGCCCGTGATAAAGCCTGTTAATGATACAAGCGGTAACGATTTATAGCCAACCTGGTAACATTGGTTAATGACTTCTTTAAATTCAAAAGGACGCGAAAAAACTTCTTTAAAAAAACGCCCAATAAATACATATACATTATAGATACCTGAAAAAAAAGAGTCCGCATTTTTGGATACTACAAATTTTTCAGGCTTGGTAGTTACGGGTATTTCCATTTCTGGTTCCATGTATATTTTTTACTATTTAAATATTTTCTCCCTTACAGTGCCCATTTCATAGCTTCATTGTATTCGCCGGAGGCGGCAGCATGATTGCATTTTGCACGATGATACAATGCCTGCTGCGCAGCCTTTATGTTGGCTTCATCACCATGCCAGATATCCATAGCCGGTTGCTGAATGGCACGTGCAAATGAAAACGATAATGGCCATGGAAGTTTTGATTTAAACTGAACATGCATGGCATTTAAATGCGCAGTTGCCAGTTCACCAGCTTGCCCACCCGATAAAAATGCAATACCTGCTACAGCAGCCGGTACTGATTGCAGTAAGCATGTTACTGTAGCATCAGCAACTTCTTCAACAGTTGATTGATCGGTACTTCCTGATCCGGGCATTACCATGTTTGGTTTTAATATCATTCCCTCTAACAAAACCCGTTGCTGGTAAAGCTGGTTAAAAACAATTCTCAATACGTGCTCTGTTACTTCAAAGCATTTTTGTAAATGGTGCGTTCCTTCCATCAATACTTCCGGCTCAACAATGGGCACCAAACCTGCTTCCTGGCACAATGCAGCATAACGAGCCAAAGCGTTTGCATTAGCCTCTATACAACCTTGTGTGGGAAAGCCTTCACCTATAACAATTACAGCACGCCATTTTGCAAAACGGGCACCCATCTCAACATATTCTTTCAGGCGTTCACGCAATCCATCCAAACCCTCTGTTACTTTTTCTCCGGGAAAACCTGCCATAGTTTTAGCGCCTGCATCAACTTTAATACCCGGTATAATACCTGCATCAATAAGTGTTTTGATAATAAGCGTTCCATCTTTCATTTGCTGGCGTATTGTTTCATCGTACAATATTGCACCGCTTATATATGCGCCAAGACCTGGTGTGGTTACAATCAACGCTCTCCAGTCGCGCCGGACTTCTTCAGTTTGCGCAATACCAAGTTTCGCAAAACGTTTATTACAGGTGTCATAACTTTCATCCATTGCCAGCAAGCCTTTATTGCCGGCAAACAATGCCGCAGCCGTATCAATCAATATTTGTTTATGCATGTTTTGTCCATTTCCAGTTAAGTATTTCCAGCATGTCTTTGCCGTGTTCATTTACATAATGTTTATGTTCTATCAGTTTATCTTTCAGTTGCTGTTTCAGGTAAGCGCCTTTACTGCCTAACCGTGGCAGGCGGTCTATAACATCAATTACCAAATGAAAGCGGTCTATATCATTTTGCACCCGCAAATCGAATGGAGTAGTAATCGTTCCTTCTTCTTTGTAACCCCTTACATGCAGGTTGCGGTTAGCACGCCTGTAGGTAAGACGATGTACCAGCCATGGATAACCATGAAAGTTAAATATGATGTGTTTGTCTTTGGTGAATATAGAATCATAATCGTCATCGCTTAACCCGTGCGGATGTTCTGATGCAGATTGCAACTTCATCAAATCTACAACATTCACCACCCTTATTTTAAGATCAGGCAAATGTTCCTGTAATATGGAAACTGCTGCAAGCAATTCTAAAGTTGGCGTATCACCACAACAAGCCATCACAATATCAGGTTCTGAACCCTGGTCGTTGCTCGCCCATTGCCAGATACCTATTCCTTCCGTACAATGTATGATAGCAGCTTCCATACCAAGCCACTGTGGCAACGCATGCTTGCCTGCTACCACTACGTTTACATAATGACGGCTTCGCAGGCAATGATCAAAAACGGACAAAAGGCAGTTAGCATCAGGCGGCAAATACACTCTTACCACATCTGCTTTTTTATTAATCACATGATCAAGAAAACCAGGATCCTGGTGTGTGAATCCGTTATGATCCTGCTGCCATACATGCGAAGCAAGTAAATAATTCAGCGAAGAGATCTTCCTGCGCCAGGGCAATTCAGAAGTAACCTTTAGCCATTTGGCATGCTGGCTAAACATAGAGTCAACAATACGAATAAAAGCCTCGTAACTGTTAAACATACCATGCCTGCCGGTAAGCAAATAACCTTCCAGCCACCCCTGGCACTGGTGTTCACTTAACATTGAATCAAGCACCTGTCCTTCGGTTGCAAGAAATTCATCATTCGTTTCTTCCCTTGCTTCCCACTGCCTGTTGGTGATTTCAAAAACTGCGCCTAATAAATTAGAAATTGTTTCATCCGGACCAAACACACGGAAGTTATGCTGGTGCCTGTTTAGCTTTGCTACATCACGGATAAATTTCCCTAACACAACAGTATCCTGCCCCATCGTTGCTCCTGGAGAAACTACTTGCAACGCATGTTCCCGAAAGTCTGGCATGTGCAAATCATGCAATAACATACCACCGTTGGTATGCGGATTATCGCTCATTCTGCTGTTTCCTGTTGGTGCTAATGCAGATAGTTCAGCTTTAAGCTTTCCATCTTCGTCAAACAATTCTTCGGGCTTATAACTTTTCATCCAATGTTCAAGTTGTTCCACATTTTGCGGATGGTCTGCATCAACCAGTAATGGCACCTGGTGTGAACGGAAAGTTCCTTCATTAGGAACACCGTCAATTTCTTTTGGACCTGTCCAACCTTTTGGCGATCTTAATATAATCATTGGCCATCGTGGACGTGTTGCATCATTGTTATCATAGGCATTGGTTTTTATTCGATGTATCTCTTCAACTGCCTGCTCCATAACTGTTGCCATAAGCTGATGCATGGCCTCGGGATCATCGCCTTCTACAAAATAGGGCGCCCATCCGCAGCCTCTGTAAAATTGTTCCAGCTCTTCATGTTCTATTCTTGCAAGTAAAGTAGGGTTGCTTATTTTATATCCGTTCAAATGTAGAATAGGAAGAACAACTCCGTCTGTGATTGGATTCAGAAATTTATTGGAATGCCATGCAGTTGCCAGTGGGCCTGTTTCTGCTTCACCATCGCCAACAACGCAGGCTACGATTAAACCAGGATTATCGAAGACTGCACCAAATGCATGACTTAAAGAATATCCCAATTCACCACCTTCATGTATTGAGCCCGGAGTTGTAGGTGCAACATGACTCGAAATGCCACCAGGAAATGAGAATTGTTTGAACAGTTTTTTTAACCCGGCTTCATCCTGCGTAATGTTTGGATATACTTCACTCCAGGTGCCTTCCAGGTAAACATTACTTACTATTGCAGGGCCGCCATGACCAGGACCGGCAATGTAAAACATATGGAGGTCGTATTTTTTTATAACACGATTAAGATGTACATAAATAAAATTTTGACCGGGCGTTGTGCCCCAATGACCAACCACCAATGGCTTTACATGTTCCAGTTTCAACGGCTCTTTTAAAAGTGGATTGTCATACAAATAAATCTGACCTACTGACAAGTAATTTGCGGCACGCCAGTACGCATTTATCTTTTGTAATAATTCAGGCGATAAAGTTTCAATTGCCAGATCCATATTTTCTGTTTGCATAATATTTTATTTTCTAAATGATCATTCATTTTATGAGCCCAACGCCGGTAATACTATTAAGCATTGTTGCGTCGCACTCTTGTACAATAAATCTTTATTGAGCTCTGCAGCTTATAGAATTTTATTGTATAAGCATGTTTAATACCTGTAAGGCTGACTGCACATTGCTGACACATACTTCAACAGTACAAGTGTGCGACGCAACGGAAGTTCAATAGCAGCAATACAGACCGGCTAATAAAAACATTCCACATTTTTACCTGGCGAAATATAACAACCAGGTCCTCCATAAATATTTATTCAATCATTAGCCCCATCGTAGCCAACTCGCTTTTGCTTGATAAATAATTTATATGGTGAATGCCCCTGATACCGAGGTCCGCAGCAACATCAACAAAGAGCTGCACATCGTCAATATAAACTACCTGTTCGGCTGATACCTGCGCAAGATCCAATGCCAGCTTGAAAATATTCGCATCTGGTTTTCTTAAATGAACATAGCAGGAGGATATAAAAAAATCCACAAAACTGCTGAGCTGAAATTGTTGTATGCGGTAAGCATTCAATTCCTTTGCTTCATTGCTTACTACAATTATTTTTAAACCATACTGCGTTTTCAATTTTTTAATGAACGCTATCATGTCAATAAAAGGCGTGGTCAGGGAAAACATAAAGTCCCTGAATTGATCGAATGTAAAATCCCGCTTCTGATAAAACACAAGACGGTGAAGATATTCTTCCAGGCTTATGTTTCCTTCTTCATAAGTAACAAACATCAGGCCATGCCGTTCTTCCATTTCATGTATATCCAGATCATATTTGTCAGCCGCCTGTTGCCTGAATTCGTGCCCCCATCCATTACTCAGCAACACACCGCCAATATCCAGAAAAAGAGTGGTTATTTTAGTTTCATTTTTCACTGTTAATTTTTTTGCTGCCACATGATCAGGTTATTTTCTAATGGCACGGAAATACTTTGGTAATTTGGAATAACACGTGCCGTATAATCACCATTAGGTCTTGTAGTGGCTATAAATGCATGAAATAAATTTTGATCGTCAGTAACCGGAATTGCAGCAGGTTGCATGATTACCTTTTCCGGTGACGCACCATTAATACCGTTCGCATATAATTCAATTAAAACATCTTCAGGATTTATGCCGTTAAGGAAAACGGTTACAATAAAATGGTATCCATTGTCAGTGTTATTTATTTGAATATTGTTGAATGAAATTCCGCTCCATTTGACAGATAGTTCTATTTTAGTTTGTATAATTTTTTTGCAGGAAGCGCCATCGTCAGCAGCTCTTTTTAAATACGCTGCTGCAGCGGGAAGATAATATTGCTCTGTGTATTCACGCACTGTTCTGTTGGCAGAAAATTGCGGGGTTAATATCGCCATACTTTTCCGCATCCGTTCAGTCCAGCGAACAGGTATTCCATTTTCATTACGTTGATAAAATTCAGGAATTACCTGTTGCTCAAGTAAGGAATACAATGTTTCAGCTTCAACTGCATCCCATGCAGGATCATCTCCGTGTTCCTGTTCATCGCCCAATGCCCAGCCTACCTCCGGTGTATAGGCTTCTGCCCACCATCCATCCAGCTCAGATAAGTTGATGCCTCCATTTACGAGCACTTTCATGCCACTGGTGCCTGAAGCTTCCCATGGTCGTCGTGGTGTATTTATCCAAACATCTGCACCCTGTACCAGTTGCTCTGCAAGAAGTATGTCATAGTCACTCAAAAAAACAATATGCCCGTATAAATTGTGTTGTTGAATAAATTCTACCCACTGCCTGATCAATGCTTTTCCTGATTCATCAAATGGTGGGGCTTTACCGGCAATAACTAATTGAACGGGGTGTTCAGGATTTGTGAGTATACGGATAAATCTTTCCTGGTCATGCAGCAAAAGATCCGGCCTTTTATAAGAAACGAAACGACGGGCAAAACCAAGTGTTAATGTATTTGCATTGAAAACATGTTTTGCAACATTGATAGTTTCTGCCGTAAACCCTGCAACACTTAACTGCCTTTCTAATTTTATGCGGATATAATTCACAAGGTTGTTTCTGCAGGTTGTTCGCAATTGCCAGAGTGCTTCATCCGGCAATGACATAATACTATGTTTAAGTGTTTCAAGATCGCCTCTCCATCGGTTTTTTCCGCAAGCCTCTGTCCATATTGTATCAGCGATCTCCGCATCCCAGCCTGGCATGTGCACACCATTGGTTACATACCCAACAGGGATTTCTTCATCTGGCCAGCGTGGAAAAAGATTTTCAAATAAATGCCTGCTGACTTGGCCATGTAAACGACTTACGCCATTCACTGCTCCGCTGCCATGGATGGCGAGAAAAGCCATATTGAAAGACTCTGAATTGTTTTTTGAATCCTGACGCCCCAGCGCCATCAGATCGTTAAAGTCAATGCCTAGTTCTTCTTTAGCATATCTTCCAAAAAACCGGTACATTAATGATGGACTGAAATGATCAAACCCAGCGGCAACTGCTGTATGTGTTGTAAACAGATTACCGGCACGGGTTATAGCTAATGCTGCTTCAAATGATACGCCGGTTTCTTTCATAAAGCTGCTGGCTCTTTCCAGGATTAGAAAAGCAGCGTGACCTTCATTCATGTGACAGACTTCGGGATGTATTCCGAGTGCCATAAGCAATTTCAATCCACCTATTCCCAACAGGATTTCCTGTTGAATACGCATCTCTGAACTACCTCCATAAAGTTCACTGGTTATTTCCCTGTGCATAGGTAAATTAACCATATCATTACTATCCAGCAGGTATAGTTTTACATTCCCTACCTGCACCTGCCAGGTGCGTAACCACACATCATATCCTGATAAAACTATTTTCAATCTTAACCATTCCCCATTGTGTAAACGCAATGGAGAAACGGGTAGTTGACCAGGATCATTATATGGAAACATTGCCTGTTGATTGCCATATTTGTCAATCTCCTGGCGAAAATATCCTTGTTGATAAAGCAAGCCGATTGCCACCACGGGTACACCAAGGTCGCTTGCAGATTTTAACTGGTCGCCTGCCACGTTACCTAAGCCACCAACATAAATTGGCAGTGCTTCGCTTAGCATAAATTCCATGCTGAAATAGGCTACGCAAGTCATATGGGAATCAGGATAGTTTTGCCTGAACCAGGCAGGTTTTGAATTGGTAAGTGATTTAGACTTTACTAATGCATTCATTTTATTCCTGAAAACATCATCTGCTAATTTTAATTCAAGCTGATCCTTTGAGACCGTTTGCAAAACGATCCACGGGTTATGGGTAAGCTCCCATAAGTCAGCATCCAGTTCCTGCCACAAATCATCTGCCGAGTGATTCCATGACCAATGTAAATCGAGGGCAAGCAACATAAGTACTTCCATGCCCGGGGCATGGGTAGGTAAAAATGCGTAAGCCTGAATATTATCAACTCCTTCGTTAATCATGATAAGTTTATTGTAAGCATTATTTCTCTTGTCTTCACCATTTACTGTTATCCGGAAAGATGCTACATTATGCAGTTTTTTTTCCACTGGCTAAAACATCACAAACCAATTTTGCTATCATCAATTGCTCGTTTGTTGGTATTACATATACAGTTACTTTACTTGTATCAGAAGAAATAACCGCATCATTGTTCATGTTTTTTATTTCGTTTAATTCAATTCCTAAAAACTCAAGTCCATCGCATACCTGGCTCCGTACTTCAGGAGAATGCTCACCTATACCACCGGAAAAAACCAATGTATCAAGCCCTTCTAAAGCAGCAGCGTAAGCCCCGATAAATTTTTTTATTTGATAACAGAATAAATCAAATGCATTGGCAGCATCCGTGTTACTGTTTTTATTTTTAATCAATTCCCGCATATCACTGCTTGTTTTTGATATGCCCAATAAACCAGACTCATGATTTATTAAATGATTAAATTCTTTTGGCGTAAGTTTTTCAACCTGCATAAAATACCATGCAACACCCGGGTCGAGATCTCCTGTTCGTGACCCCATCACCAATCCCGCTGTTGGGGTAAAACCCATACTGGTATCGATACTCTCACCATTTTCAATTGCTGTAATGCTTGCACCATTACCAAGATGTGCCATTATTATTTTCCCATTGGCGGTTTCTTTACCTGCGATATGTTTAAGTTGCTGCAACAGGTATGTATAAGAAAGTCCGTGAAACCCATAGCGCTGAATACCCTTAGTAAAATACTTTGCTGGTATAGGCAAAAGCCTTGCAATAAGCGGCATAGTGGTATGAAAGGCGGTATCAAAACAGGCCACCTGTAATAACTTTGGATAGCGTTTTGCAAATACTTCTATCAATATTATTTCTCCGGGTAAATGTTCGGGATCATAAGCTGAGATTTGTTTTAACTCCGCTAATAATTTATTATTTATTTTTTCAGGAGCAGTATGCTTCATGCCGTGTACAATCCTGTGCCCAATTGCTTTTACTGAATTAAAATCATCCCTTAGTTCAAGCCAGTCAATAAGATACTTTGCAGCTTCTTCATGATCATTTGCTTTAACAGGTCTTGTAGTTTTTTCATTGCTAAGCGTATCTGTAAAACTGAATGTTGTATTTTTTATACCAATATTTTCAATTGCTCCATAAAATGATGGAATCAATACACCATCACTTTTATACATTGAAAACTTAATGCCTGATGAGCCTACGTTGATAGTAAACAGGCATGATTTATTTGACTTCATAAATATTCATCACCTTTTACTTTTAAAAATTATGATTCCCGAACTCATCATTGCTAATAGCTTTAAAGAATATTGCTGTAAGCTACCTGAATAGTTTATAAGCCAGTTCAAATGTGTGAATCATATAACTCTTTTAAATAATTGTGTAACACTTTACGAACCGTATAAACCCACCTTTACATATCACTAAGTGCTGCATAACAATAATGCAGTGTTCCGTTATGTACCGCAGTACAAGTGTGCGACGCAACAAAGTTTAATAGCAATACACGGGCTTGGCTCATAAATAAATGATAGTCCATAGCAGATTTTTAGTAATGAAAAATATACTATAAATTTTTTTTGGACTAAACTTTATTGCTACTATCATCGTCCCTTGTGTCACTCACTTGTACTGCAGCAGAAACATCGGCACAATACTGCATTTCGCTTCTGGAGATTAAAAATTCTAATTAGCATAATCTATAAAAATCAGTTTCCAAAAGGCTAATACACTTTTAAATGAAACAGTTAATACAAGGCTTTTTGATATTTTCACTAATTATTTATCCTGAATATATTCATGCACAGGATACAGGCACAGCAAGAAAATGGAGTATCAATGAATGTTTGCAATATGCAGCAGGGCACAATATTGAAATAATTACGCTCCGGTTAAATGAGCAATCTGCTATAGAGGATTTATCGGCCGCCAAAGGCGTTAAAACACCCAACCTGTATGCGGCAATTGACAATACTTTCAACAATGCAAATAATGATGCCAGAGGAAACGGGGTACTGGTGAACCAGTTGGATAATACAGGAACTTATTCGCTTAACTCATCAATTGTTCTATGGAACAGCGGGTATATAAATAATAATATAATTCAAAGAGCACTTCAGCAGCGTTCCGCCGGGCTTTCAGCAGATCAGTCGCTCAACAACATTACTTTACAAATTACCCAGGCTTATTTAAACATTTTATTATCAAAAGAAAACCTGAAATACATTGCCGACCTGGCGGGCACTTCTGAAGCGCTGGTAAAGCAGGGACAACTGTTTTATGATGCAGGCAGTGTGGCTAAAATAAATTTACTGCAACTACAGGCCCAGTTTGCCAGCGATAGATATTTGCTTGTTCAGGCACAGAATGCCATACGCCAGAATACGCTTTTATTAAAGCAATTGCTGCAATTACCGGCAGATACTTTATTTGATATTGTAACACCAGCTTCAGTTGAAATTATTGAAACATTACCTTCCCTGCAAACTGTGCAGCAAACTGCTTTTCAAAATTTCCCCGAAATAAAAATCGGCAAACTCGGAATTGATATTGCAGCATTGGATATTGAAAAAGCGAAGGCAGGCTTTAAACCTACGCTTTCTGCAAATGGTTCTTTAGGTTCCGGGTACAATGATGTGATGACGAATAAAGTTTTTCCCAAGACTGGTTATTTCACTCAATCAGGCAATAATTTTTATCAGCGCATTGGGGTTAGTTTAACCGTTCCAATCTTATCTAACCGCATTAATAAAACCAATGTAGAGAAAGCCCAAATTGGTTACAGGCAGGCAAACCTCAATTTTCAAAATTATCAGCTAGTTTTATCGCAGGCTGTGGAGCAGGCTTATCTTAATGCATCTAACGCAATACAGTCTTACAGCGCCGCAGAAGAACAACTGACAGCGGCTACAGAAAGTTTCAGGATAATAAAAGAACAATTCAAATTAGGCGGCACCAATACATTTGAGGTATTGCAACTGCGCAATCAATATGTGCAGGCAGTACAGGCATACACACAGGCAAAATATACAGCCTTACTACAATATAAAATTTACGAATTCTACCTGGGCAACCCGGTTACATTTTAGCAGAAAATGAAAAAGAAAACGATTATATGGATTTTAATTGCAGTGACAATTGTTGCTGCTGTTGTTATTTATTTTGTTACAAAGGAAAAAAAGGTTGCAGTAATATTTTCAACTGTTAAAACTGAAAATGGCTATATAACAAAAAGTGTAACTGCTACAGGTACGCTTCAGCCTTTGGACACCGTTTCTGTGGGTGCCCAAGTTTCAGGTTTGGTAAAAACCATATATGCAGACTTTAACAGCGTTGTTAAGAAAGGCCAGTTGCTGGCGCAAATTGAGCCCTCTATTATCAAAGCACAAACACAGGAATCAAAAGCCACTCTCGCCAATGCAAAAAGTAACCTGGATTACCAGCAGGTAAATTTTGAAAGGCAAAAAAAATTGTTCAACCTTGGCGCAATCAGTCAGGCTGATTATCAACTGGCAACCAACCAATACGAGAGTGCCAAAGCGGCTGTAGACAATGCGACAGCACAATTAAAAATTACTTTACAAACACTTTCATATACCAATATTTACTCGCCTGTAAATGGAGTTGTACTCAATCGTAATGTGAGCGCAGGGCAAACCATTGCTTCCAGTTTTAGCGCTCCTACGTTATTTGTGATTGCAAAAGATCTAACCAAAATGCAAGTACGTGCTAATGTTGATGAAGCCGATATTGGCGGTGTGCTGGCCGGGCAAAATGTTTCCTTCACAGTAGATGCTTTTCCAGATGATATTTTTAGAGGAACTGTACAAGAGATTTTATTACATGCTACTATTTCTTCAAGCGTAGTAACGTATACCACGCTTATAAATGTGAACAACCAAAACCTGAAACTGAAACCGGGTATGACTGCCAGCATCAATATCTATTCTGAAGAAGACAGCAATGCTTTATTAATCCCTTCCCGGGCCTTAACTTTTAAACCTGATTCAGCTTTATTGAGCAACTATACAATTATTAAAGCTGAAAAAAAAATTGACACCAAGGATACTTTTGTTAAAGCAACTGATGAAAAAGATGTAACCAGGCAATCTTATGTATGGGTAAAGACAGGTGATACACTAACACAAAAATTAATTATAACAGGGCTGAACGACGATACAAATGTAAAAGTGATAAATGGTTTGTCGCCACAGGATGAAGTAGTAACAAGTGCAGTATCCGGCAATGACCAATCAAGCACCGATGTAACGCAGAAAAGTCCTTTCATGCCGACAATGAATAGAAAGAAAACAACCACTGCTCCAAAAAAATAAATAATGGATTCTGTAATTGTAGATATAAAAAACCTGAAACGGGAATTTAAAATCGGCGAAGAAACTGTAAAAGCGCTGAATGATGTAAGCTTCACCATCAAAACCGGCGAGTTTATTACTATCATGGGCAGCAGCGGCTCCGGTAAAACAACATTGCTGAATATATTGGGTTGCCTTGAAAAGCCAACGCAGGGGCAATACCTGCTTGATGGAACCGATGTAAGTAAACTTTCGAAAAATGAACTGGCAAGGCTGCGTAATAAAAAACTCGGGTTTGTTTTTCAATCGTACAATTTACTTGCACGTACATCTGCTATTGAAAATGTAGAATTGCCTTTGCTGTACAATAATGAATTTTCTGCCAGTGAAAGAAAAGAAAAAGCGATCAAAGCACTCGAGGCAGTAAAATTAAAAGACCGCATGTATCATTTGCCCAGCCAGTTATCAGGTGGGCAGCAGCAACGTGTAGCCATTGCAAGGGCATTGATAAATGACCCGGTAATGATACTTGCAGACGAGGCTACCGGTAACCTGGATTCCAGGACATCTTATGAAATAATGGAACTGATTCAGGAGTTAAATGATGTGCATGGAAAAACAATTGTTTTTGTTACACACGAGCCAGATATAGCACTGTTCAGTAAACGAACGATCACCCTTAAAGATGGAAAAATTTTGAAAGATGCTATTAATACAAATATTGGCAATGCTAAAGCGGTGTTAGAAAAATTACCGGCGCCTGAAGAATTTTCAACCACCACAGCATGAGACTATCCAATCTTTTGCGCATTGCATGGCGGGCAATTATCCGCAATAAAATGAGAACCTTACTCACCATGCTGGGCATCATCATTGGTGTGGCCGCTGTAATTGCTATGACTGCCATAGGGCAAGGATCAAAACAGAGTATAGAAGGTCAGATAAAAACAATGGGCAGCAATATGATTATGATCGTGCCGCTCAGTAATGTGCAGGGGGGTGTAAGGCTAGATAACAGCAGCGTACAATCATTGGATGAAAATGATATTACTGCTTTGCAAAAACAGCCTGTTTATATCAATGCTGTTTCTCCTGTAGTATCTGTAAAAGGCCAGGTAATTAATGGTGCTAATAACTGGAGCACTACTATACAGGGCGTGTATCCTGACTTCTTATTTATCCGGAGCTGGCCATTGAAAGATGGCGTTGCATTTACAAACCGGGATGTAAAATCCGCTGCCAAAGTTTGCCTTGTGGGTCTAACTGTTATAGCCAATCTTTTTCCTGATGGTGAAGATGTGATTGGTAAAAGTATCCGGTTTAAAAACATTCCTTTTAAAATAATCGGGGTGCTAAGTAAGAAAGGCGACAATTCATTCGGGCAAGACCAGGATGATATGATACTAACACCGGTAACCACCGTGCAAAAGAGAATACTTGCCACCACTTACTATCAGTACATTTATGCATCGGCCATTGATGAAAAATCAACAGACAGTGCTTCTGCAGAAGTAGAACAAGTGCTAAGAAAAAGTCATCGGTTAACAGCATCAAATGAGAATGATTTTACAGTGCGTACACAAGCGCAGCTTGTAAGCATGCTCACCTCTACCAGCAGTATATTAACCATTTTATTAACCGTTATCGCAGGAATATCATTGGTTGTGGGCGGTATCGGCATTATGAACATCATGTATGTGTCCGTAACAGAACGCACCAAAGAAATAGGGCTGCGCATGTCCTTAGGCGCAAGAGGAAGGGATATACTCATGCAGTTTTTAATCGAAGCAATTCTAATCAGCATCACCGGCGGATTAATTGGTATTATTATCGGCATTACTTCTACAAAAGCGGTAACACTTTTTTTGCACTGGCCCACTGCTGTTTCAGAATCTTCTGTATTGCTTTCGTTCCTTGTTTGTTTTATTACCGGCGTTTTCTTTGGTTACTATCCGGCATTAAAAGCATCAAAGCTTGATCCGATAGAAGCATTGCGATATGAGTAGTAGGTGTGTTTTTAAAAAGAAGATTTTGTTACCGGCATTTGTTTTTTATGGCATCATCGTTGTGTCACTCACTTGTGCAGCAAATCTATTTGGAACAAGCGAACGGCAACTTATTTCTTATTCTGTAGTTTACTTCTTTAAAGCATGATAAATTAAGCACAAGCATTTTGGCAGAGAATATTTTTACAAAAATGTGTGAATGATACAACGAAATTCCAAAATTGTATAACACTTCTCTTAATTATAGCAATAACCTTTACAGTATTTTAAAGCTACAGCCACACTACAATTAAATTAAATGAAAAATAATACAGAATTACAAAAAAACATGCCGGCAAATGAAATTACCGGTACAGCAAAAGATGTCCTTGTTTCTATAAATGATATTAAAAAGAATGACACTGAAATTACCAGCGAAATATTAAATGCTTTTAAATGGACGCAGGAAGTTCCGGATAAAAAAATATCAGTAAAAGTTGAGAATGGATGGGTTACGCTAGATGGAGAAGTACACTGGAATTTTCAAAGTGCGGCTGCAAAAAATGCAGTAAAAAATGTAGGGGGAGTAACAGGTATTTCGAATAATATAAAAGTACTAGCCAAGGCCGGTGATGCCAGTGAAAAAGCAGACATTGAAATTGCCCTTAAACAAGACCTGTCTGTCTATGATAATAGTATCCGCGTTGATGTTATTGCTAACAAGGTAACGCTTACCGGCAAGGTTAATTCGGAATATCAAAAAAATGAAGCAGGAAGAGTAGCAGTAAGTATAGCAGGTGTTTGCGCAATAGATAATAATTTGGTTGTTACTGAACCTGGTAATATGATAAATAAAAAAAGTGAAAAAATAATATAGCCTTTATTGCAAACAGTATTTTAAAGTTAAAAACTTCAGCAAATAATTTTTCTTCCGGAAGAAAAGGAATTTGATTTAAAAAAGATCAAAATTACTCAACAGGTTTAATGAAACAGATTGAGTTTTATTATCCTGCTCACTGCATTTTTATCTCCGATTAATAGAAAGCTTGCTGCACCATGCTGAAGAATTTTCAGAACGTACAAGTGTGCGACGCAACCTAAGTCAATAGTAGCAATATAGCCTGGCTCATAAAAAAATTACGCATTTCTATAAGGCAAAAAGTTATTGCTAAATGCCCCTCAGAAATGTGTGAATGATACAACTTTTTTACAATATTATGTAACACTTTAGTGCAGATTAGCAGTGACCTTCACTTCATCGTAAAATTCTTTGCGATGCTAATTTAATCAAATGAAAAATAACGCGGAATTACAGAAAGACGTACAGGATGCCATTAAATGGGAACCATTACTGAATGCAGCAGAGATAGGTGTTACAGTTAAAGATGGTGTTGTTACCCTTACAGGAGTGGTTGACAGCTACACTAAAAAAACCGAAGCAGAAGATGCTGCCAAAAACGTAGCAGGCGTAAAAGCAGTTGTTGAAAAACTTGAAGTTAAATACAACAACAGTTGGGGTAAAAAGGATGATAATGAAATTGCCAATGAAGTATTAAATGCTTTTACCTGGAACTGGCAGGTTCCCAATGATAAGGTAAAAGTAAGAGTTGAAAACGGATGGGTTACGCTTGAAGGCGAACTGCACTGGAACTACGAAAGAGAAGCTGCTAAAGATGCAGTAAAAAACCTGCTGGGCGTTACCGGTGTTACCAACAATATCAAAATAAAATCTGATACAAATGATGCCATAGAAAAGGCTGATATTGAAAGTGCGCTAAAACGTAACTGGTCTATATACGACAATGATATTGATGTGCAGGTTTCTGGACATAAAGCTACATTAACCGGCACTGTTGATTCATGGTATCAGAAAGAAGAAGCAGGGCGCATTGCATGGAAGGCACGTGGTGTATGGTCCGTAGACAATGAATTGGTAGTTGATTATGAGTATGAGTTAATGGATTAAACTAATAAATGCGGGAGGAACCCCTTCCGCATTTATAATACGTTTACCATTGCTTCAGGTTAAAATGCTTTATAAAATTCTATGTAATGAAAAAGAAAGAAGAGAAATTGTTGCAGCAAAAACTGGTTACAGCAGTAAAAAAAATTTTGAAAAATAACAATGCCATTCTTACAGCTAAGATTGAGAAGGTTGTTCAGAAATCTATTAAACAAATTGTAAAAAAGAGCAAGAAAAAATTAGCTGTTAAAAAGAAGATCGCTGTTGCTAAAAAATAGTTTGTAGTAATAAAGCTGTTTAGCTGGTATAAAATTTTGATCGATTTTTTGTACTAAACTTAATTACTACTATCAACTTGCGTTGCGTCGCACACTTGTGCTTTTAAATCATTTTTCAACACATTTCGGTCGGTATTATTATTGCGCAGTAACATAATGTGTGCAGTATAACAGACCATTAAAATTAAAAATTATGTTTTACAGTAATTATTATTGGGGTATGCACTTTGTGTGGTGGCTTGTATGGGTATCGCTGCTCTTCTGGATATTTGTAACCCCTTATGATATTCCCGGGCAGCGCAGAAAAAAAGATTCACCGCTTGATATTTTGAAGCAGCGCTTTGCTGCGGGGCAATTAACAAATGAAGAATACCAGCAAAAGAAAAAAATATTGGATAGTGATATGGTAAAGCCAGCCTTATAATCTTTTCAAAGGCAGGATAAAATAATCATGTGCGCACTAAAAAATTGCAATGAAAAAATTAGAAAATAAAGTTGTGTTCATCACCGGCGGAAACTCTGGAATTGGAAAGGCATCGGCATTGGAAGCGGCAAGAGAAGGTGCTATAATAGTTGTAGCTGATTTAGAAAATAAAGAGCATGATGAAACGCTCAGAGAGATTACCGCACTCGGTGTTCAATGCATGTTTGTACCAATAGATGTATCTGATGTGGAAAGGGTAAAAAAAGCAATTGTTACAACCGTTGAAAAATTCGGCAGGCTTGACGTAGCTTTTAATAATGCGGGAATTGGTGGGGTATATTCTGGTATTCACGATATGCCCGAAAAAGAATGGGACAGATTAATAGCTGTAAACCTTACGGGTCAGTTTTATTGCGTAAAGTATGAGCTGCAGCAATTTTTAAAACAAGGCGGCGGGGTTATTGTAAATATGGCTTCTCTCGCCGGGCTTAAGGCAGAACATGGTTTAGTGCCTTACACAGTTGCCAAACATGGTGTATTGGGCTTAACAAAAAACATAGCTGTTCAATATGCAAACCAAAATATAAGGGGTAATGCCATTTGCCCATATTATGTGGAAACACCCCTGTTAAATGCAGCACCGGAAGAAGTTCATACGGCATGGATTGAGGGAACTCCTTCTAAACGGTTATGCACTGCGGATGAAGTAGCAAAGGCCTTTATCTACCTTGCCTGCGATGATTCAAGCTACTGCAACGGCACACAAATTATATTAGATGGGGGAGTGATGGCATGAGAATAATTTGATTAATCATTTTAAAAAGCAACCAAATATTTATTACGCTTTATTCATAAAAAAAATAAAAATGAAAAAAATACCAGGAGCAATAACAGCAGGTTTACTGATAGCAATATTTATGTGCAGTTGCAACGATGCATCAAAAAAAGACATGGGCGATGCATCAAAAAATATTAAGGAAGCCAATGCTGATGTGAAAGAGGCAGTAATTGATGCCAACGATACGGCAAAGGCAAACACAATAGCAGCGTGGAAAGTTTTCAAAAATGAATCTGACACGGCCATTGCAGTTATGGAAAGGCAGGTAGTGGTATTGGAAGGAAAAATAGCTAAAGCCAATACTAAGGAAAAAGAAAAATTAAATACCGACCTTAATAAGACAAAGGAAAAACTGCATGAACTAAAAGAAAAATTACAACAAAGGAATGCTGCATTTGAAAATGATATAAATAAGTTTGATGCAACAGTCGTATCAAAAAATGAATCCTTTGAACGTGAGTTTAAACACGATATGGACGAGCTTGGTACAGCAATTAAAGATCTTTTTAAGGATAATGTAAAATAGAACATTCTTATAGAATTAGACAAACGAATAAAAAATAATTTATGAAAATACTAATCGTATTAACCTCTCACAGCGCATTGGGAGATACCGGTAAAAAAACCGGCTTTTGGATTGAAGAATTTGCGGCTCCTTATTATGTACTGGCAGATGCTGGTGCAATTATAACTATCGCCTCCCCATTAGGCGGGCAGCCTCCTGTTGATCCGAAGAGCGAAGCAGCGGATGCGCAAACACCAGCTACCAAAAGGTTCTATGCTGATTTGGATGCCATCGACAAAGTTGCGAATTCAATAAAAATAAGCGATGTAAATAAAGATGATTACGATGCGGTTTTTTATCCGGGTGGGCATGGGCCATTGTGGGATCTGGCAAATGATGAGAACTCCATACAATTGATTGAAGATTTTTATAACACTCAAAAGCCTGTTGCATTTGTATGCCATGCTCCTGCTGCTTTAATTAAAGTGAAGGCAGAAAATGGGCACCCGCTTGTAAAAGGGAAAAGGGTAACTGGCTTTTCCAACTCAGAAGAAGAAGCTGTTGGGTTAACTAAAGTGGTTCCATTTTTATTAGAGGATGAATTGAAAACACTTGGGGCACATTACAGTAAAGGGGCTGACTGGAGTTCTTATGCAGAACAGGATGGCTTGTTAATTACCGGCCAAAACCCGGCATCTTCAGAAGCGGTTGCAAAATTGCTTTTAAAAACACTTATTGGTAAAAAATAATTTTCTTTCTCAAATTTTAAAACTACAATAAATGGGTTATCACGAAAATAAAAAATGTATTGAAGCTTGCCTTAAATGCGCTGCTTTATGTAATCATTGTGCAGCATCCTGCTTACAGGAAGCTGATACGAAAATGATGGCAACATGCATTCAGCTTGATATGGAATGTGCAGCACTTTGTTATGCTGCTGCACAATTAATGAGCCTCGGCAGCAGTAAAGCAGCAGCGCTTTGCAAAATATGTGCAGAGTTATGCGAAGCATGTGCAAATGAATGTTCAAAACATAGTAACATACATTGTAAGGAATGTGCGGATGCATGCAGGGAATGTGCTGCTGAATGTAAAAAGATGTAACGGCAACAACACAATTTGCAAAACAGGTTTTTAACAAACAGTTAAGCTGCTGCACAATGCTCAATAGCGATATACTGTACAAGAGTGCGACGCAGGAAAAGCTTCATAGCAGCAATGCAGATCGGCTCATAAAAAAAATAACATGAAAGGATTTAAAGGAAATATAGAAAAAGAAACGCTGGATAATGATAATTTCAGGAAAGTATTGTACACTGGTGTGCATCTTCAACTGGTATTGATGAGCCTGAAAGCCGGAGAAGAAATTGGTGCGGAAGTTCATGCAAACAACGATCAGTTTTTTCGATTTGAAAGCGGAACAGGCAAATGTATCATTGACGAAAATCATTATCACGTAACAGATGGAGATGTAATTGTTGTGCCTGCCGGAGCAAATCACAATGTAATTAATACAGGTGCAGAAGCTTTGAAAATGTACACCATTTACGGGCCGCCAAACCACCAGGATGGAACGATAAGGGCAACAAAGAAAGCAGCAGAAACAGAGGATGAAAAATTCGATGGAAAAACATCTGAATAGTTGTGCAAACACAACAGGCAAAAGCATTGCAACAACATTATGGAAGACCTGAAGCACCTGGAATTTCTTGCAAATAATTCAAAAGAAATTATTGAAAAGCAGGTAGATTCTTACCGGCAGCAACATTCTTATGCAGGAACAATTATTGGTGCCACCGCATTATTTATACCCTTCTTTCTGAGCAGCCTTGATAATACCATTCAAATAATTCAATTTATTTTAATAGTACCAATTGCCCTTTTTATTTGGTGCATTCTTTTACTGCTGAGTATTTTTAGAACAAAACCACTGGACCAGGCTTTTAGTGTAACAAAGTATAAGGATCTGCTAACCAAATCTTTTAAGGAGATTTTACTTTACGAAATAGAAGCCAATACCCACTCGTACACTTTAAATGCAATAATAACGGCAAAAGGAAATAAGCGATATGCTACAGGCATAAAGCTGGCTACCATTGCGCTGCTGATTTCAATTCTGCTGATGATGGCAAACAAATTTATTATTATAGAAAAGAAACCAACAAAAGTGCAGGTGGTGGGTATTATAAAAATGCATGGGTGTATGAACCAATCTGCATTGCTGCTATGAAACTTTTCTTGCGTCGCACACTTCTGCTTTCTGTTCGTTGCTGAACACGTTGCATTTTTTGCACCGGCATGGTGTGTGCGAGCTGCTTAGGGTTTAAAATAAAATAAGGTTCGTTGTAACAACAATGTCTTACAAATATTTTACATCAATCAGTTTTAGTTCGCTGTCAAAATGATAAAGCCTGGGTAATCCTGTTGGGATATTTACGTTCACAATCGCCTCTTTACTTATATTTTCCAGGTACATCATCAATGCCCTCAAACTGTTGCCATGCGCTACTACCAGCACATTTTCTCTTGATTTCAATTTAGGTTCTATTTCCGATTTGTAATAAGGAACTGTTCTGTTATAAGTATCTTCCAAACTTTCACCACCCGGCGGACGCACATCGTAACTTCTTCGCCATATTTCTACTTGCGCATCACCATATTTTGCTGCTGTTTCAGCTTTGTTGAGTCCCTGCAAACTACCATACATTCTTTCATCGAGTGCTGCATTTTTTACAACAGGAATTGTTGTTTGCTCAATTTCTTCCAGAATGATCTGCAAAGTTTCCTGTGCTCTTTTAAGCATAGAGGTATAAGCAATATCGTATATAATCTTTTTTATTTTTTTACCAGCCTGCAATGCTTCTGCTTCCCCTAATGGGCTAAGTGCCACATCTAAATTTCCGGTAAAGCGGTTTTCTAGATTAAATACCGATTGACCATGACGGATGATTGTTAACAACATAGGATTTTAATTAATAAATTTTTTTAATTCAATGCAATACTATTCATGTAATAATCCGGGATAAAACTAATGCTTCACAGAGTTTTCCATAGCCAATGTGTGAATCATATAAATCTTTCGTGTAATTGTATAATACTCAACTGCCGTAATAAGGCCAATTTAGTGCTCCGGTTTAACAAGTAAAAAAACTAAAGATAAACAATGAAAGTCGCCGTCTTCAGTACAAAATATTACGAACGTGAATATCTGAATAAGTTCAACACAGGAGGTAAACATCAACTTGTTTATTATGATACAGCATTAAATGAAGATTCTGCGGGCTTAACTATAGGCTTTGATGCAGTTTGTATTTTACTCAGTGATAACATTAATGGAAATGTTATTGATAAATTATCGGCTAACAGCATTCGATTAATTTGCCTGCGCAGTGCAGGTTTTGATAATGTTGATATTGAAGCGGCCGCAAAAAGAAATATAAAGGTTTTAAGGGTTTCTGCCTATTCTCCACAGGCAATAGCCGAGCATGCAGCAGCGCTTATACTTACACTGGATAGAAAAACATACAAGGCTTATAACAGGGTAAGGGAGAATAATTTCTCCCTTAATAATCTCATGGGTTTCAATCTTTCGGGTAAAACAGTTGGTGTAGTAGGCACTGGCAAAATTGGCAGGGCATTTTGTTCTATAATGCAAGGTTTTGGCTGTAAAGTAATTGCTTACGATATAAAAGAATCTGATACTATGAAAGCGAAAGGTATTGAATACAAAACCTTTGATCAACTTCTTCAGTTTTCAGATATTATATCCATTCATTGTCCGCTCACCCCTGTTTCGCATCATCTTTTTAACAATATTGCTTTTGCAAAAATGAAGACTGGTGCTATGCTTATCAATACCAGCCGTGGTGCTGTTATTAACACGCCCCATGCAGTAGAGGCATTAAAAAGAGCGCAATTGGGTTATCTGGGTATAGATGTTTACGAAGGAGAACAAAATCTATTCTTCAAAGATTTATCACAAAGTATCGTGCAGGACGATCTGATAGAGCGGCTAATGTCTTTTAACAACGTTCTTATCACACCGCACCAGGCTTTTTTTACAAAAGAAGCAGTTGAACAAATTGCAATAATTACAATAAAGAACCTCTCCGATTTTGAAGACGGCTTATCACTGGAGAATCAGGTAAAATTTATATCAACAATAAATAAATCAAATGAACACAAACAAATTGTTTACTCAAGCTAAGCTGGGTGACGAAATTTTGCAAAACCGAATCGTAATGGCACCCATGACAAGGTGCAGGGCTATTGGAAATATTCCCAATGAACTGATGGCTGAATACTATGAACAACGTTCTGCTGCCGGGCTGATTATTACTGAAGGCACAGCGCCATCTGCCAATGGATTGGGTTATGCACGCATACCCGGAATTTTCAACGATGCCCAGGTGCAGGGTTGGAAAAAAACAACTTCCGCAGTGCACGGAAATGGTGGAAAAATATTTTTACAGTTAATGCACTGCGGAAGAATAAGCCATCCCCTTAATATGAATGCAGGCACAGAAATACTGGCACCGTCTGCAATAAAACCTGCCGGGCAAATGTGGACGGATGCCAAACAAATGCAGGACTTTCCCATACCAAAAGAAATGACCACAAAAGACATTGTAACTACAAAGGCAGAATATATCACTGCCGCCGAAAATGCAATAGCTGCAAGATTTGATGGCGTTGAACTGCATGGCGCCAATGGCTATCTGCTGGAAGAATTTCTTTCGCCGGTAAGTAATACAAGGCAAGATGAATATGGCGGCAGTATAGAAAACCGTTGCCGCTTTGTAATAGAAGTAGCAAGTGCTGTAGCCGAAGCAATTGGAAAAGATAATACAGGTATCCGTTTGTCACCGTATGGTGTGGCGAGTGATATGCCGCATTATCCTGAAATTGATGCTACTTACGATTATCTTTCTAAGCAATTAAACGAACTCGATATTGCATATATACACCTAGTTGATCATTCCGCAATGGGTGCGCCTGCAGTACCAATTGAAATAAAAAAACTGATAAGAAATAATTTTAAAAACAGCATTATACTTTGCGGCGGCTATAATAAAGAAAGAGCAGAGGCTGATATTGAAAGCGGTTTGGCTGATCTTATCGCATTTGGCAGACCGTTTATAAACAATCCCGACCTTGTTGAAAGAATGGCAAATAACTGGGCGCTCTCAACGGCTCTGCATATGGATCTGTTTTATACTGCTGATGAAAAAGGATATACCGATTACCCGATATACGATAGCAAATTGGTTCTTGTATGACGATCTACATGCAAACAGCTTGGCTCTTTTTATTGGCAATACCTGTTGCTTGTATAGCATGGACTGTAACGCACGAAGAAGTATTCCGGGAGCCAAGAGAATATTGCAGCAACCGTTGCAAGACCGGTAAAACATTACTGGTAAGAAAGTTTTTTTACCTCTTCACCTGCGAATATTGTTTCAGCCATTATGTAACCATTCTTTTTCTTTTCTTAACCGGTTATAAATTATTAATGGATGACTGGCGAGGTTACATCATAGCAGGATTTTCATTGGTATGGATAGCAAATATTTATATGAGTTTATTCGGGTTCATCCGCCAGGATATTAAAAAAGAAAAAATGGAAATTGAATGTATGCAGGATGATAAAAAAATAAAACCACAATCGTATGAAGTCTTTAAAAAGTTTACTGATAACAACATCGAACAATAAACTGTATGACAGCACAAATAAAACAGGTGTATGGATGGAGGACCTGGCAGCACCTTATTTTATCTTAAAAGATACCGGCGATTTTATAACGATCGCATCACCACTTGGTGGGCAAATACCACTTGATTTAAACAGCCAGTCTGCTGCTTTTACAACTGAAAATACAAGGCGCTTTATGGAAGATTCGCAGGCTGTTTATCACTACTCACATTCGCTTCCGCTTAATGAAATAAAAACCGAAGAATTTGACCTGGTGTTTCTTGTTGGCGGCTATGGGGCAATGTGGGATTTTCACAATAACAAATTATTGAACAAAGTGCTTACCAGCTTTAATCTGCAGCACAAACCAATTGGCCTGGTAGGCCACGCCGTTGTGGCTTTACTTTCGTTAACAAACGAAAACAACGAGCCATTTGTAAGAGGGAGAAAACTTACAGCATTCAGCAACAATGAAGAATCTTTAGCCGGGCTAAATGAGATGCCTCCTTTTTCAATACAGTCGAAGCTTATTTCAATGGGTGCGCTTTACAGTAACGGGCCCGATTTCAAAAGCTATGTTGTAGCAGATGATAATATCATCACAGGTCAAAACCCTGCATCTGCTACTGAAACGGCAAAGCAAATTATAGCATTGGCACATCAGTTAAAATCACGTGTTGAAATTAATTATTAGCAACCCTCCTGTGGTGAAGCAAATACATTTCTGCAGTTGCTTTAAATGAAATCATGTTTTAGATATTTTTTTTGAACTAAGCTGCATTACTACTATCATCTTCGTTGTGTCACTCACTTGTAGGTTTGGTAATACTATTCAGCATTGTGTAGTCTTGTTTTGCAATATCAATC
The DNA here is from genome assembly GCA_002390845.1 of Chitinophagaceae bacterium UBA4407. Lineage (GTDB taxonomy): Bacteria > Bacteroidota > Bacteroidia > Chitinophagales > Chitinophagaceae > Limnovirga. The sequence continues at coordinate 73,469 of DGQT01000079.1, forward strand.
AGGCTTTGATGGAACTTCAGCCGGTTTAAGCATAATTAATTATGCTGCATATTTTAAAATGTGTGAATGATATAAATTCTTTCTGTAATTGTATAACACTTTAAAATAATTAAAGGCACACCTTTATACCTTGAACGATTGTAGTACAAGTAGTGATTATGAAAACAGAAAATGAAATTAGCAATGCCATTCTAAAAACAACATTGGAGATACAAAAAAAGTTCCCGGAGTTATCAAAATACCTTACAGAAATGCCGGTAACTATTCCAGATGCAGTTAATCCTGAAATAACCACCGGCAACCTGGAAGAGTACAGCGAATCATTAAATACATTGGTAACAAAGTATTCAAAAAATCATCCGGAGAATAAAAATAAAGAAGGCAGCATAACTGATTAACATCTTAAAATTATGAAAGCAAAATACATAGGCATCTGGATGGATCATGCAAATGCCCACCTGATTGAACTTACAAACGGTGCAATGGAAACCAAAATCATTGTTTCTAAGTTTACACATGAAGAAAAAGAAATGACCATAAGTAAAGGAGAAAAGGAAATGCATAATAAAGAGCAGCATGAGCAATTAGCATATTATAAAGCAATAGCCGCGGTACTTAAAAATTATAAAGAAGTATTGCTTTTTGGGCCTACAGATGCTAAAAAAGAACTGGTGAATATTTTAAAAGAAGACCATCATTTTGATAACATAAAAATTGAAATAAAGGATGCCGGCAAAATGACTGAAAACCAGCAGCATGCCTTTGTTAAAGAATATTTCTCAACGCACAATGCAATGGGGTAATGTTTAATAATGTACGCGTATTTATGCTGAATAATGAACTAGACGTACAAGTGAGTGACCCCGGATCATGTCCGGGGCAGGCTGCCACGCTTTTATATGATCCCATGAAAGAAGAATTTTGAACCGAGCGTGGCAACGATGCTTAATAGTAGTAATAAAGTTTGGTAAAAAAATATTTTATATGCAGGAAAAAAAAGATAGTATAAACGAGTCTGTACAGAAGACAGCTAATGAAAATAAACCTGATGTTGATGGCTATCCATTATACCCGGTAAGTGAAGATATTTATAATAAGTACAAGGAAGAAGAAAGCATAAATCCTGAAGACTTATCAACAGTGAAGCAGCCTAATGAAAAAAAGGAGCATGATAACGAAAAAGATTTTGTCGAAGATGTGTCGGGCAGTGATTTAGATGTGCCGGGTGCTGAGTTGGATGATGAAAAGGAAAAAACCGGAGGCGAAGATGAAGAAAACAACTATTACAGTTTAGGTGGCGATAACCACAACGATTTGGATGAAGACAAAAATTAAAAAAATTAAATGAAAAAAATAGTGATTGCACTGGATTATCATCCTGCTGCACAAAAAGTAGCAGAAGAAGGTTATAAACTTTGTGAAGCAATGAATGCTGAAGCAACTTTATTGCATGTAATATCAGAACCCTCGTATTATGCTTCTACAATATATGACCCGATAATGGGGTTTGGAGGTTATATGAATATAGATATGATGGAACCTGGTTTTCTTGTTGAGCTGAAAAAGACATCTATAGTTTTTCTTGAAAATACAAAAGCTCACCTCGGTAATGATGATATTAAAACAATGGTTAAAGAAGGCGATTTTGCTGAATGTATTTTAGAAGCTGCAAAAGAAATAAATGCAGATATTATTGTAATGGGTTCTCACAGCCGCAAATGGTTAGAGAAAATAGTGATGGGAAGCACCACTGAAAAAGTATTGCATCATACTGCTATTCCGCTTTTCATCATCCCAACCAAAAAATAGGATTAGCTTTTGTATTGAAACACGATTAATTCAACTTTCATAAATGAGTATCATGAACAGCAGTGAAATAGAAAAAGCGAAAGTGAATATTATTGTTGAAATTGTTCAATATATGCCCAATGCTGTGCTTAGCAAAACAATTATTAAAAGAATAACCGGCAATGTAACTGTTTCATCTTTTGCCGCAGGAGAAGAATTAGCAGAGAAAATATCTCCTTTCGACAACTTTATTCAAATAATTGATGGCGCCGCCGAAATAACGATTGATGAAAAAAAATATACACTCACATTGGGGCAGGGTATTATTATCCCCGCCCACGCTACCCATTCCTTTAATGCTGATGAACAATTTAAGATGATTTCAACAGTAATTAAAAGCGGGTACGAAGACTGGAGCCCTTATCCAGCTTAGCTATTGCCTTAATTACAGGCTTGTATAACCCTTTGTTTTCTTTTTACAAAAAAGGATGGTGTACATTTTGTTGTGTATTATTAATACAACTACACTTCAAAAACTACACAAGTGAAACTCTACATCAAATTCATGGTTAGCATCCGTTGTAAAATGGTGGTAAAAGAGGCATTTAAAAAACTCAACCTTCATTACACAACGATCAATTTGGGCGAAGTAGATGTAGTGGAAAATATTACAACTGATCAGCGGCTGCAACTAAAAGCTATTTTATTAAAAGCCGGACTGGAACTAATGGATGACAGGAAAGCCATTCTGATTGAAAAAATAAAGAATGTTATTGTAGAAATGGTTCATTATGCGGACGATTTACCCAAAACAAATTTTTCCAATTTTTTAAGTGAAAAATTAAAGTTCGACTATACCTATCTCGCAAATATTTTCTCCGAAACACAGGGCACAACCATTGAGCATTATATTATTCTCCATAAAATCGAAAAGGTAAAAGAGTTGATTATTTACGATGAACTTAACCTTACTGAAATTGCCTACAAACTCCATTACAGCGGCATAGCGCATCTCTCCAGCCAGTTTAAAAAAATAACCGGATTAACACCTTCTTATTTCAAATCTTTAAAAAAGAAAAAAATGATTTTGCTTGAAGATTTGTAAATAAGGTTTATAAATCAGTAAGGGTTGTCAAAAAAAATATGAACTCAGGAATTGGAGTTCTTGTGTGCAAAGATCATAATACAGAAGCTGTACAGTATACACCTGGCTGAAAACTTTCACCTGTATTATTAGCTGCATATCAAACAATGCTTCATGCTGAAAAAAAATTACAACAAAGCCGCTGCAAACTTCATTGTCAAATTCTATTTCAGGTAGAAACCTTGTTTAGCCCGGCACAAAGGCACTATTCAGCTTTTCTTGCGTCGCACAATTGTACGATTGTTTTTTTATGGAGCTTTCAATACGCATTTTTGAAACTATGTCTTTATATTTATTCAATAACTTATATTGTGATTGCTGAATATTGTTATTCTGCAAAAGAGTGCGATGCAAGAGGCGATGCCATAAAAAACCTTAGCCTGGTTCATAAAATTTAAATTGAAAATCATGAAAGCATTGAAATTATTTTATTTATTGTTTTTGTCGCAGCAATTGTTTGCGCAGGTTAATAAAGCACCGGCATATCCGTTGATAACACACAATCCTTATTTCAGTTTATGGTCAACAACAGATCTGTTAAATGCATCGCCAACAAAACATTGGACGGGTACCAATCAATCATTAATCGGAATGATAAAAGTTGATGGAAAAACATACAACTTTTTAGGCAAAAAAGAAAAAGGTAAACAAACAATACTGGCAACCGCAGATGACAAATCTTATAATGTAAAATTTACAGAAGAACAGCCAGCAGATGGATGGATGAAAGCCTCTTTCGATGACAGTAGATGGAGTTTAGCAGTTGCACCTTTCAGCGACGATAAAAGCAATGCAAAAACTTTATGGACCAGTAAAAATTTATGGACACGCAGAACATTTACTATTACTGATTTGAATTTTGGAAAGTTATATTTAAAGCTACAGCACGATGATAATGTGCAGGTGTTTTTGAATGGGGAACAAATTTATAATTGCAATTGCTGGAATGGCAAAGCGGAATATTTTCCTATGAATGATGAAGTAAAAGCCAAACTGAAAAAAGGAAAAAATGTTCTGGCTATCCATTGTGAGAACACCGCAGGAGGCGCTTACCTTGATGCAGGGTTTAGTACCGATCCAAAACCTTCAGCAAATAGTTCGGCCATTCTGTTGGCAGACCAAAAATCGGTGGATATGAACGCTACACAAACCACTTACCAGTTTGCCTGCGGTGCTGTTGATCTTACTCTCACCTTCACTTCCCCATTGCTGATCAACGATCTCGATATCCTGTCCAGGCCTGTATCCTACGTGTCTTTCAAAACAAAATCAAATGATGGCGCTCAACACAACGTGCAGTTATATTTTGGCGCATCAACAAACCTCGTAACAAATGTTCCTTCACAGCAGGTAACAGCCCGGCAATATACTTCAGACAATCTTTCTTTATTAAAAGCAGGAACAGTTGAGCAACCCATTTTGAAAAAAAGAGGAGATGATCTTCGTATAGATTGGGGATACGTTTACATAGCAGCTCCTGCATCTCAAAAAGTAATACAAAGCATCGCAGGTATGGATGCTTCTGTAAAAAGTTTTGTTTCAAATATACCGGTTCAGAAAAATATAGCAACAGGAAAAGAGTTGATGTTGAATACTGTTTTTACTCCTGAAAAAGTGGGTTCAACTGAAACAGAAAAAATGGTAATGGTTGGGTACGATAATCTTTACGAGATACAATATTTTCAACAAAATTTAAAGCCTTGGTGGAAACTTAGAAATGGTGCAACTATTGAAAAACTATTACAGCAATCTTATAATGAATATAGCAGTGTATTATCAAAATGCGATGCTGTAAATAAAAGGATCTATAACGATGCGCTAAAAGCAGGAGGCGAAACTTATGCAAAACTTTGTATAACTGCTTACAGGCAAAGCATTGCAGCGCATTCGCTGGTAAAGAGTCCGCAAGGCGACTTGCTGTTTTTCTCTAAAGAAAATTTTAGCAATGGTTGTATCAATACCGTTGATGTTACTTATCCTTCAGCACCTTTGTTTCTTGCATACAATCCCGAATTGATGAAAGGCATGTTAAGTGGAATATTTTATTTCTGCGAAAAAAGTGGGTTGTACACACGCACCTACGCAGCGCATGATTTAGGAACGTACCCGCAAGCCAACGGAGAAATTTATGGCGGTGATGGTATGCCTGTTGAAGAGTCGGGTAATATGATTATTCTCACCGCTGCCATTGCAAAAGCAGAAGGCAATGCGAATTATGCCAGGGTACATTGGAAAACACTTACGCAGTGGGTTGATTTCTTAACCAAAGAAGGTCTCGATCCTGCAAACCAGTTATGTACTGATGATTTTGCAGGGCATCTTGCGCGCAATGCAAACCTTGCTGTAAAAGCAATTATGGGTGTTGGAAGCTATGCAATGCTTGCAAAAATGCTCGGAGATAGTGCTACTGCTGATAAGTATATGGCCCTTGCAAAAGATATGGCTGTAAAGTGGCAAAAGCTTGCCGATGCCGGCGATCATTATGCATTAACATACAACGATAAAAATACATGGAGCCAGAAATACAATCTTGTTTGGGATAAAATTCTTGGCCTTAATTTGTTCCCCGATGATGTTGCAAAAAAAGAAATTGCTTACTATCTAACCAAGCAAAACGATTTTGGTTTACCGCTCGATAGCCGCAAGACTTATACAAAATCTGACTGGATTATGTGGACCGCAACACTCGCCGGCAATCAAAACGATTTCGAGAAACTTATCGGTCCGGTTTATAAATATTCAACTTCCACTCCAACCCGTGTGCCACTCAGCGATTGGCACGAAACCACCGATGGCAAACAGGTTGGCTTCCAGGCAAGAAGTGTGGTGGGCGGGTATTTTATAAAAGTGTTACAGCATAAATGGAAGTAGCTAATACATTTTTTGAACCGGGCATTTGTACTTTGATTCATCGTTCCTTGCGTCGCACACTTATACTTTAGGAACATAAATCGGCAAACATAAACCGTGAGAGCGTGAACAGAATTGCGATTTACGTTTTAGCACTCGCGTTGTTCAAAATTGTTCTGAACGTACAAGTGTGCGACGCAAGAGAAGCTTCATAGATATACAAATGTGGGGTACATAAAATATTCTTTCTGTTTGGTTGATAATTTTTAAAAAGTATTTGACGGTAAAACTTTATCGCATAGTTTTAAAAGGTGAAAAAAATCTTTCTGTTCTGTTGTTTTTATCTGTTGCTCAGCAGGCTTTTTGCGCAGGTATGCGGTACTCCCGGCCTTGACGGGCCTGAAAATATTTCGGGCTCCATTAATACCTATTTTCCACCTTCGGGCAATGTTACACTTGCAGCAGGCGCAAAAAGCATAACGCTGGAAGCTGTACCTGCAAATGATCCTTACGGAAATAATTTTGGGACAGAATCAATACAGGCAGGCGACCTGCTACTCCTGATTCAAATGCAGGATGCAACAATAAATTATACCAACAGTAATTTGTATGGTGCCGGTAACAGTGCATCTGGTACTGATGCTTTGGGTGCAACAGGATATACCAGTCTTGGTAACAGCGGCAGGTTTGAATATGTGATTGCTACCAATGCAGTTGCGCTAACAGGCGGTACACTTACTTTTAAAGGTGCAGGAACAGGAGGCGGAACTGTTTACGCTTATGTAAATGCAGCGGCAACAGCTACTTCGGGCAAAAAAACTTTTGAAGTAGTGCGTGTTCCGCAATACTCTAACCTTGTGCTTTCTTCCGATATCTCTACACCGCCCTTTAATGGTAAAGCAGGTGGCATTATTGCATTTGATGTATCGGGCAGTATGGATTTTAATGGCCATACGATTGATGCATCTTCAAAAGGTTTCAGGGGTGGTTATGGCATTATAGCAGCATCTGGCCAAAATATAAATAATGTGTTTGTAACGCCGTCAACCGATACAAGATCTGTTGGGAAAGGCGAAGGTATAGCCGGTACACCAAGATATATGTGGGATGGTTTTAACCAGGTAGATAATATAGACGAAGGATTGCCCGGGGGTTCTTATGGCAGGGGCGCGCCAGCCAATGCAGGCGGCGGTGGCGATGATCATAATGCCGGTGGTGGCGGTGGCGGCAATGGCGGGCCTGGCGGAGTAGGGGGTGATGGTGTAGCTTCTTTGGGTACAGGATTTGGGTCTTACCCAAATGGTGGCAGACCCGGTTCTGTTTCTTATGATGGCGCAACCCCTGATATTACCCGGATCATTATGGGCGGCGGTGGTGGCGGTGGTGATGCCAATGATGCATTAACGGGTGTTAAAGGTGGTGTTGGTGGCGGAATTATTTTAATAAATGCAGAAACGGTAACAGGCACAGGAACCATACGCGCAAATGGTGGCAATGGAGCTCCTGGTGTATCTGGTATTAACCCGGATGGTGCAGGCGGTGGTGGGGCAGGAGGAACTGTTTTTGTAAAAGTATCAAACCCTGATCCTTCTGCGGTTCTTACTATTGAAGCAAATGGAGGTAATGGTGGCAATACCGTAAATGATATAAGGCTTAATGATGAACACGGCCCCGGTGGTGGTGGTGGTGGCGGGCAAATTTTTTATGCTGTTTCTGCCGGAACAGTTAACGTAATCAGCAATGCCGGAAAATCTGGTAAATCTAATTCAGGTTTTGGAATACCACACAATGCCAGTGATGGAAACGGGGGGAACTCAAAGCCCTATTTATTATCGGATCTGCCTGCATATTTACAAGGTGGTGGTTCAATATGCTATCCTGCATTAACCACCACTATGTCAGAAGCTAATACAACCGCTAATAAATTCCCTGGTAGTGAAGTTGTTTATACAATAAAATCAACCAATGCAAATGGCGGTGGCAATGCTGGTGGCGTGCAAATTGATCTGCAGGTTCCTGCAGGCCTTAGTTTTAAATCTGCTGCTGTAGCTTACACAGGCAATGCAGGCGGGCCTGCAACTATTACGAATACAGGCACAGCCACACGGCTTTTATTTGGCGACTTTAATATTTCTCCCGGCGATGCTGTAATTATTACACTTACCATGCAGGTTGATTGTAACACTTTGCCGGGTAAATACAATTGCAGTGCCCAATCAATTTATCTTGACCCAACAAGAACAATCCGGGATGCTAAAAGAAGAATCACCGGATCTGTGAATGCTTTTACAGGAACCAATACAACATACGAAACAGGTTTAACAGGTTCAGTGCCTGGCTCTAATTATAACGGTAATCTTGCACTTTCAACCACAGAAGATATCAACGTTTTACCTTTAGTGCAACTGGGTAATAACAGTATAAGCATTCCGGTATCGCAACTGGCTTTTTGTGTTAGCGGCGATCCTTCCGTTATCAGCGGTTCAACGCCCACAGGTGGTGCACAGGTATACACTTATCAATGGCAAAGCTCCCAAGACAATATTAATTTTATTGATATTACATCGGCTACCTTAAATGACTTTGATCCTTCAACCATTAATGCAACAACCTATTACAAGCGTGTAGTATCCAGCCTGAGTTGCACGCCTTCTATAATAAGTAATACAATAGCAATAGCCATTGATCACAAGCCCGTTGTTGATTTTCTTACTCCCGACATTTGCCTGAAAGATGGCTCCGCAACATTTACAAATCAAACAACAATTGATAACGGAACAACACTGCAATACTTATGGAATTTTGGCGAAGCAGGTTCTGCTCTGAATACTTCAACCATTAAAGATGCAAGCCATGCTTATAAAGCTGCAGGAAATTATATTGTATCATTAACTGCTACATCAGGTACATGTGCTGTTACGCAAACAAAACCGTTTACTGTTAACGGCAGTATACCAAAGGCTGATTTCACGATAAACAGCAGTTCATCTTTTTGCAGCAGCCAGCCAATAGAATTTGAAGACAAAGCCTTTGTTGATTTTGGTGAAATAACCAAAATAGAATGGTACTTCGATTATTCAAACAATACTTCGCTTGTTCAAACGGTGGATGATCCTGCAAAGCGCAGTGCACCCGCTACAATTTACCCGCACAGTTATCCCGTATTTTATTCACCTGAAACAAAAGATGTATCTGTGCGTATGGTTGTTTATTCAGGCATTACATGCGCTGACGAGAAAACAATTCCTGTAACGCTGAAAGCCGTTCCTGAAGTAGCTTTCAATAGTATCGCACCGATATGTAATAACATATTTTCTTTCCAGGTTACACAAGCTTCAGAAATACATGGGTTGTTAACCGGCATTGGTACTTATAGTGGCGAAGGCGTAAACCAACAGGGGGTATTTTCTACTTCTGCTAATGACTCAGGTACGCATAGCTTAACTTATACTTTTCTTGCTGACAATGGCTGTTCTGATTCCAAAACACAAACCCTTACAGTGTATCCATCGCCAACTGTAAAAGGCGCCAGTGTTGAATTGTTGCAGGGCGGCGAAATTCAGCTTCCTGTAATGATAACAGGCAGTGATCTTACTTATAAATGGACACCCGCTGTTTCATTAGATCATGATGATATTTCAAATCCAATTGCCTCACCAGCAACAGATATTATTTATACTGTTTTGGTTACGTCACCGCAGGGTTGCAGCGCATCGGGTAATGTTATTGTAAAGGTTTTTCAAAACCCGAAAATTCCCAATGCATTTTCGCCAAATAAAGATGGTATCAACGATGTATGGAACATACAAAACCTCAACACCTATCCTGATGCAACTGTAGCAATTTTCAATCGCTACGGGCAAAAAATTTATTATTCAGTTGGTTATACCAATCCATGGAATGGCACATACAACGGCAAAGATTTACCTGTTGGCACTTACTATTATATCATCGATACAAAGAAAACGGTTAAACCATTTTCAGGTTCTGTAACAATTTTACGGTAGAAAAAAAATCAACAAAAGGCAGCAGGAATTTTATGAGCCAAACTACAGATCATTACTGATCGTTCCTTGCCACGCTCGTTTCAAAGTCCCGTTTTTATGGCGACATTTAAGCAGCCTTACCGAATTAATAAAGCTAATTCTATATAAGCAATATTTAAAACACATGCTGTTATAGCTTATAACCGCATGGCATTGTACATGCAACGGCGCTGAACGCTGAAGTGTGCGACGCAACTACATTTGATCACTACTGTCCCGTTAAG
>DGQT01000077.1 GCA_002390845.1 Chitinophagaceae bacterium UBA4407
GTTTTCAATACAAAGAAATTGCTGATAAACTTTTCCTCAGTTTAGAAACTGTGCGCACCTATGTGCGCCATATTTATGAGAAACTACAAGTGCATACCCGCACCGAAGCATTGAATAAAATCAATGCGAAGAAAATTAGGGGATGATCTTTTGGAAGTATTCATAAGCCCCTTTTACTGTTCCTCACACAGTTTATCCTGAAATCCATTTCAGAATACTCTTTTACTACACCAATCCTATTTAGCCTTCAACAGTTGGTTAATTTCATACATAATATTCTCCCGGCTTACATTTCGTAATATCTACTTTAGTAGATATTCCTCTCTTAATTTATCTACTTATATGCGATTGACAGAAATAATTATCTGTTGCATCTTTGAGTTGAAAAGATCAAAATAAGCATTACAAAATCTTTTTTATGAATAGCAACCTTAACTTAAATAATAACAATATTAAACAAGCTTTCAACCAGTTAAGTTTAGTTTCAAAAGCAGATATTATTGTACCGGAACTTACAGTAGTAACAACATCATTATTACGCTTTGAAGAAAAAAGGGAACGGTATATATGGGTGCATCCCGAAGAAATATTTTTTGTTATAAGTTCGGACCATTATATAAAAGCGTTAATACAAAGCGGAAATCAAAAAAAATGGATGACCCGTCATTGTACCATCAAAGAACTACTTACAACATTGCCTGCAGAGAATTTTATACGGCTTAATAAATTTTACCTGCTTAACCGAAATCATTATTCAGGTATTGATGAAAGAGAAAAAATGCTCTACCTGCTAAATGATTTTTCTGTTCCTGTTCCCCACCGCATTTCGCGGTTTATAATTGAGATGATAAAGAAATAACTATACGTGAAATGCATTTCACGAATTATTCTTGACTATGGGTAATTGAAATTTTAAATTTAGAAAATAGTTGGGTTTTCAAAGATGATTTAGCCCGTAAAACGCCAGGCATAAAAGTTATTACAAACTAAGGTTTAAAAACATTGTTGGAATACTGTAACAGACCATACATACGATATGAACATTCGGGTAGTAGAAATATATCAATAGAAAAGTCGATTCCATTTAATTCTAAAATACAGAGACATGAAAATCATATTATTTACATTTTTGAGTTTGTGTTGCCGGCTGACGGGAATAGCACAGCAAAATGAAAACACTAAAGACTTAACAGCAACCATGCCCCTTTCATATTTCCATGGAAAGCATGTAGTAGCGTTTTATCCTTTTAGCGGAAATGCAAAAGATATAAGCGGAAACAAAAACAATCCTTCTTTCAACAATGCTACATTGGTTACAGACAGGTTTGGAAATAAAAACTCCGCTTACAGCTTTGATGGAACTCAGTATATTAAAGGCTCCTGTACAAAATATCCCGGCGGTTCATTTACCATTTCATTCTGGTTTAAAATAGAAGACCTTCTTTCCAGGCACCAAAGCATAATGGGATACGGTGGCAATACCTGCGGAACATCTGTCTTAATCCTTTTCAACGAAAGAACACGTGAAGGAGCATACAGATCTGAAGGCCATTGTGCAGTGAATAGTTCTACAACCTCAAACGGGTATCCCCCAACAACAGATTGGAATAACTTCATTATTACTTCTGATATTGACAATACCACTACAAAATTTTACCTGAATGGGGTTTTGCTTGAAAAGTTTGAAAACACAGCATTTAAAAACACCTATATAACCGGAAAGGAATTTGCTTTTGGCACTATCCCGGGGCCCGATGGAATTGCTCCTTTTACAAACGATTATACCCTGAACATGACAGGTTCTTTGGATGATATTATCATTTTTGACAGGGCTTTAAATTCAAGATCTGTTGATACTTTATATCAGTCTTTCAAAAATGAACCTTCAGCAGTCAAAGCAATTTCATCGGCCGAACTATCTGTATCATTGGCAAAACCTGCACTCTATCCTAACCCTTCAACGGGTAAGATAAACATTCAATATAATTATAACAGCGCTGGAAAAACGCAAATAAAAGTATTCGACCTGGCAGGTAAAATAGTATTTACTAAGACAGCAATGGCAATGAAAGGAAATAATATCTATAACCTTGATTTATCTCATTTAAAGCAAGGAATGTATTACCTCGAATTAACCGATGGTAATGAACAGACCCGGACGAAATTTATAATACAGAAATAAAAATCATTATTCATGATGATTCTTTCTGTTCCTATGCCACAACACATTTCACGGTCTATACTCGACAAGATTAAACAATAACTATACGTGAAATGCATTTCACGAAATATTCTTGGTGATGTTTTTTTGCTTTTTTTATTTTGGTAGAAGCAAATAAATTTTCACAAATGCAAGTGCGGGTAAGACTGCTAAAAACAGAAGTTATAAAGAAATCAGTTGTTGCAAATGGACGCCATGGAACAATGCGATCAATTCATTATCAATGGAACATTTCGTTCTGCCGACCTCAGAGTCCCTGCAACGCACAAAGCTAGAGGAGGAGACTCTTCGGGGAAGGAAAATTTGATCTAGGCTACAGTAGAAAATGTATTAGAATTAATAAAAGGGAAGCTCTTTTTAAAAATCAAAAGTATTGCTATTGTTTTGAGCCACTTATAATCCAAAAAATACAAGGAACCGTTACTGCTTGATTGATTTGGTTCTCATAAATTTTAAAAAATCATGAAAACTGAGTTCGAACCAATTGTAATTAATACAGTTGAAGACCTAAGAGAATTTGAAGAACACGTTCTTGCGAGAATGAAAAAGATATCCAACGGCGGATACCTATTTTATATACATCCATTTATGCTATTGGAGGATATAGATGTTTCGATCAGCAAAGATTTGAAAATACAGATAATTAAAAGTGAACCTAGATTAAAACATCTGTCACCGATTGCATATGATGCTCTAAAAACTAGTAATGAAAAACAGAATACAATATTTCATATTAACGGCCTCTTTAAAAATATAAAAAAATGAATGAATTAGCGGGTTTTGATTTTGCATTGGAGATTTCGCATGCAGTCATTCTCAAGTTCATCAAGAGGGATTTTAGGTTTTTAGCCGTCCATGCAGCTCCGCCATTTCAAATTGTTTATCCAATCGCGGGAAATTTGGCGCGTGTTTATATGATAGTAGAAGACATAAATTTCGATTTCCAAGATGGCAACATGATAATGCTCAAATTGAAATTTGATAGAACTTCAATTTCTTTTACTGACGGAACAACTCCTGTGTTCCCACTTGACGGAAGTATTTTAATAAGTAACATTAATATACGACTAATAGATACAGCAGCAACTAAAAAAAGTGTAATAGTAAATTATGACAGTGTAAACGAGGATGATATCAGAATAGATTTTAGTGAAGATTCAGAAAACATATTAAAAGAAAAATATGGTGATCATATAAATGAATTCAGAGACCTATTGAAAAATGAAATTGCGCGAGAAACTAGAAATTTACCAAATATATCATTTCCAATTGAATTTACCGTAATCCCCGGACACAACGGATCATTTTCGCCTTTACAATTTGAGGTTTTGGGATTGAAATGTATTACTAACGGAGATAAAACAAAACAAGGTGCTTGCATAATGGGAAACTTTTCAGTTGCAAATCATGGAAATGGTAATCTAAGTCAAAAGACAGAAATAGCAATTACTAACGGAAAGGATATACGTATAAGCCTTTCTTCCCAAGCTTATCATTCTGAAATCTTTTGTAAATCATTAAGGGAGGTATTGGGGGCAGGAAATGTAAGTGATCTGCCTTCTTCCTGCGGTAACGCGGCAACCATAGATTTTAGAGGTGTGACCCTCACAGAGATTAAAGATTCATTTAAGGACTCACTAATAGAAATTAACGGCAAGTATTCTAAATTAGATAATACAGTAACATGTTTATGGGGAGCTCCGGGATACACTATATCAGGTAGTTTTAGAAAAACGATTAGTCTATCGATTCAAAATTCTTTAATTAGCAGTCAAGAAATTGAATTCGTTGAAACAGATATTAATGTACATAATAATTGCTTTCCTGATGATCCCCTTTCACTGTGGGCAGCGAAAACTTTCGTTGATCCGTTTGTGACGGACGTACTAGGAAAAACCATTGACCGGTTAGTGCCTAGTCAGCAATCACCAAATACCTCGAATGCAGTGCTACCAAATCTCGTAACTGGAACGGTCTTAAATGAAATTATAATTTCGCCTGAGGTATTATCAATTCAAGGTAGAGTTTCTGTATTTCCAGGTCCATTAATGCAAAAGTCATTGGAACTTTTTGGTTCTGTAAACTCGCAGCCTTATGTCCAAACTGTTCAGGGAACATTTGTACCTGCTGATACATCATGCCGTAATATGAAACCTGAATATGTTACAACCGAATCCAAGGTCGTTCAATATGCGGAGTATTCAATTAGATATAAAATGCTATGTCCTCCCGTTACTCTCTCTTGGTCAATTATCTTTGTTAATGGTGACGGCGACCTAGAAGCGATCGACATACCAGATGGATATAGAACACATAATTTTACGATTAATACTTTCTTTCCAGCTCCTTTGCCATCCGGACATTTCATTATTAGACCAGTACAAGTTATTTCTATAGTTGTCGGCAATACAATCACCTTTATTAACAGACCTGAAGATGGGGTATATTCTTTCAGATTAGCTGTGACGGCAGTAGACTGCACAAATGAGAATGCAAATGCATACGCAGACATATATTTTACCGGTGATGTAATTGAAATAGAGCCCGCATATAAGCGTGATTTAATGACGTGCATGGCAAATCATTTTCATGATCTTGCTAATTACGCAGCAAGCCACTCCAAATATATTTGGCATGAAAGATTTTCTTTGGATATGATAATACCGATAGACCATCCCAATCCTGGTGATTTACTAAAATCTTTTCAGCGAATCGCTGCAATTGGCACACCGGAAGCTCTTAAACTATTGGGAAATATAAAGGTGGCACATGAACTTTCAACCTATAGTACGATTTTATATAGCGAATCACAAAACAGAACACAAAGATTAAATATTAAACCGGAAATTTAAACACAAAAACTACCAAGGCTTGTACTACACGATTAAACTACTTAAGGTATTTATTACAATGAAAGAAACAGCATTCATTTCTTTAAATAAAAATTCACAAAAATGAAAAAAAGAACTCTGACTCGAAGCTTTTTTTTGTCTCTTATTATCTTTTTTTTGTCGCTTATTATCGTTGTTTGTGTCCCTTTTGTACTTACTGGATGTATATATGGAGCATCAGGAAATTCTAAAGCAACCTTACAAGTATCGTTAGACAACGGTCAAACAAAGTGGTTTAAGGTATGGATTTGCCAAAATTATACTCCGAACATAGAATTACGATGGGAAACAGATTGTGATGGGGACATTAGCATCAGCCCGGGTCTAGGGCAAATTGGATCCCCAACCGGGACCAAAACAATAGATCCTCCAGCTCAAACTCAAGAGTATAAATTAGATGCGAGTTGTACACTATTTGATGAAGGGACGAAAAAAGCCACGGTTTACGTTGTTACAAATGGGATGGCTCAAAATATGCCAGTCTATTGGAATAAAGATCAGGGTTGGTATTTCGATATTAATCCCGCGCAAATAGGAACAGATGCCGTGCAAGTAACTCATATCTCAATTGGAAATCCGGCTGGCGTTACATGGCATTTAACAAAGACAAACTGGTTAGGGGTAGTAGAGTATAACGGAGATTTTGAAAAGGATGTAAATTTTGCGTTCGCGGGTAAATATTATATCACTTTTACTAATAATGGCCCGCCACAGACATATTATGCTACCGACTACCCGCTACAGGTAAACTTACAACTTGGCTGTAAATAATCGTAACCGATTTCATGTAAAAATCAGCTTAAAGTTGCTTTTGGCCAAGACTAACAAGATGCTTGGGGAACTAGTAGTTATAGTGTTATGTTCTGATAATCCAAGTCGATATCCGACGATCAAGTCGCCTGATTATCGCTTACTTTATAGGGGATAAAAACACTTCAAGAATTTCTAAATGATCAATCAGAATGCACCCTGTCTTATTTCAAATTGGCAATATCAAAATTTACAGTTATGGTTTAATGATCTCCCTTGGCATCATCGCCAGCATAGCATACGTGGCCATTCAAGGCAAGAAAGAGATCGGGCTAAGGTTTAATACTGCAAATTCTCTTTTTCTTTGCATTTTCCTCGCGGCCTTTGTCGGTGGAAAGGTGTTTCTCTTTTTTGAAGACCCATCTTCTTATATGGACGAGCCGATGAAAATACTAGCTGGTGGTGGATTTGTTTTTTATGGATCGTTTCTATTTGCTATTCCTGCGATATATTGTTTTTTTAAGAACCATAAACTGCCGCCGTATCAAATGCTTGACATCATGGCAATTGCGACCTGCATCGTTCACATTTTTGGGAGAATTGGATGTTTTATGGCTGGATGTTGCTATGGAAAACCGACGAGTTCTTTCTTAGGTGTTACGTTTACTGATCCCGGCTCCCTAGCTGATCCAAAGAACACGCCTTTGCATCCCACTCAGCTGTATGAAGCATCGTTTATTTTTTTACTGATGCTATTCATTCTTTATCTGCGCGACAAACAGTCCTTTCACGGCCAATTGTTTCTTACCTATATGTTTTTGTATGGAATGGGAAGATTTGTGCTTGAATATTTTCGTGGCGAACATTCAAGAGGATTTATTATTGAAGGTATTCTTTCAGATTCGCAGTTGGTCGCACTCTTGATCATACCCGTTGTGTTAATGATCTATTTTAGGTGGTCGCGGAATAATAAGCTAGTGTTATCTTAATCATTAGTTGACTGATATAATTTTTTCAATTTCGCTATCGTTTCTTTAGATGTAAACTGCCGATTAATTTTTACTGTTTTTATTGTTGCTTTTTTCTGCGCACGCTTTCACTTCGTCGTTAATTTTCATCATAGTGGCGGAATTGTATCAGCAGCTTCAACAATTTTTATTCTAAAAATATGCCTTCGGCTACAGTGGGTTAAGAAAAGTGGCATTCTTTTTTTGAAAGTACCTAAGAAAAAAGATCATCTAACTTTCATTTGCTGAATGAAAAGAAGGAATATCAAAATCTCAGGTGTCATTGTTTGAACACATTAAAATTTTTGTCTCACGTGAATGAAGGAGTTTCATATATATATAAGTGAGTACTGCCGATATGTAAATAAGAAATTATTTTTTCTTTCTATTCTACAAACCGCTGTCCTCATTTATTTGAACTATCATAATCAACTGAAATGGTCGTTTACTCTTGCTGAATTCTTTGGTTTGCCCCAATTCTTTGGATATTATTTTCTTTTTGCTTTAGCTTTTATATTACCTTATTTTTTTTACGGACTAACCGAAAAAAAAATCTTTAACAATATAATTTTTATCGCCTTTCTAATCATAGCACCGGCTATTTATTGTATAAGAATGGCGTGGCACATTGAAATTCCAATATCTAATAATATATATTACAATGCATACTGGAACTATATTTATTATCTCCCCCTTCGATTACTGATTATCACTACTGTTTTATTATTAGCGTGGAGGTTATTTGATAAGGATCAAACCTTTTATGGGATTACAAAAAAACACTTTAAATGCAAACCCTATCTATTGATCTTATTATGCATAATGCCTTTAATTCTTGCAGCGTCGACGCAGGGAGATTTTCTTGCCGTATATCCAAATTTAAATTCTTTAACTAATATTAACGAAGTCATTCATTTGACATGGGCTCATCAATTACTGTTCGAAATTTCTTATGGGTGTGATTTTGTGGGTGTGGAATTGTTCTTTCGGGGTTTTCTCATTCTTGCTTTTGTGAAATGGGTTGGGATGGATTCTATTTTACCAATGGCTTGTTTTTATTGCACAATTCATTTTGGGAAACCGCTTGCTGAGTGCATTGGTTCTTACTTCGGAGGGCTGTTTTTGGGAATTATTATTTACAATACAAAATCAATTTATGGAGGTGTAATTATTCATCTAGGCATTGGCTGGTTTATGGAAATAGGAGGGTATGTTGGAAATATGATTAGGACAACATAATAATCTCCTACTTCGTAGCAATTTATATGACACGTTGTTCCAAGTCTTCCGCAGAGCGACCAGGAACTTAAGATAAAAGTCTTTCTGTGAAAGGAGTTATTGGTACAATTATGATTGTAAAGAATACAACCTAACCAACTCTTTGTTCAGGATGTTCCGCAGGGCATCCTGAACTTTTGATAAAACCCTTTCTGTAAAAGGCATTTGAAAAACAATGGCAGAAAATAACTGCGACTGCATATTTAAATTCGTTTGCCGATAACTGCCGAGTAAATTTCAGAACGTACAAGAGTGCGACGCAAGAAATGCTTCATAGCATTACTGCTGTTTGGTAAAAAATATCATACCTTTTATAATGGATAAATAACAAACTAAACTACCAATCATGAAAAAGATTTACACAAAATCAATTATAGTGAGTGTTATTTTATTACAGGTTCTTTTTGTAAATAACATTTACGGACAGGCTCCTTCTATACAATGGCAAAAGAGTTTGGGAGGCAGTGATATGGATATTGCAAATTCCATAAAACAAACGCCTGATAGTGGTTATATAATTGCCGGAGGAACAAGATCAAGCGATGGTGATGTTTCAGGCAAGCATGCAGGTGAAGATTTCTGGATTGTAAAACTTGATAAATATGGATTGTTAGTTTGGCAAAAATGTTTGGGTGGAAACGGGGATGAAGAAGCCAATTCTATTCAACTTACCAGAGAAGGAGGTTATGTGGTGCAGGGCTGGACAACATCCAACGATGGCGATGTTAAGGGCAACCATGGAAATAAAGACTATTGGGTAGTAAAGCTGGATATTTCGGGAAATATTGTATGGCAACAATGTTTTGGCGGCAGTAACGAAGATGTTGGTTATGAAGTTCAGGAAACGTTGGATGGAGGGCTTATTTTGTCAGGTAATACGAAATCAGCTGATGGCGATGTTACAGGAATACATGGCTCAGGCGTGAGAGATATTTGGGTAGTAAAGTTAAACGGTATAGGAAATATCGAATGGCAAAAATGTTTTGGCGGGTATAGTGAGGAATATTTTAATGCCAATTCAATTCAACAAACAACTGATAGCGGTTTTATTTTCAATGGCTATACATGGTCTGTAAGTGGTGATGTAACCAGCAATCATGGTGCAGATGACTATTGGACTGTTAAGTTAAACAGATATGGAAGTATTGAATGGCAAAAGAGCTTGGGAGGCAGTTCTACTGATGGAGGTTATGCGGTTCAGCAGACAACCGACGGTGGATTTATAGATGCAGGCGCTGCTTATTCTAATGATGGAAATGTATCAGGCGGCCACGGCTATTCTGATTGCTGGATTGCAAAATTAAATCGCCTTGGATCTATAGAGTGGCAAAGACCCTACGGTGGAAGCAATGACGAAAGACCTTATTCCATAAAACAAACCCTGGAAGGCGGATTTGTTTTTGCAGGATTTTCTACTTCAGAAGATGGCGATGTAACCGGCTACCATAAAGCGCCTTACACCAATGATTACTGGGTTGTAAAACTCGATGTTTCAGGCAACCTGGTGTGGCAGAAATGTTTGGGTGGATTTTCAAATGATGAATCACGATCAATACAACAAACTTCAGATACAGGGTATATTGTTGCAGGATTTGCCAATTCTGTAAATGGAGATGTTACAGGGCATCATGGTTCGGCTTATGTAAGTGATTGCTGGATTGTAAAACTGGGCCGCCCCAATCCAATTCCTGTAATCGCAGGGGTAACAGATATTACAAGCTCCAATGCCGTTATACATTGGTATCCGTTTCTCAATGCCAGTTCTTATTTGGTTCGAAGATATGTTGCAGGTACTACTGATTATAAATATAATTTACCAGTTGCCGATACACTAAAGACTATCATTAACCTGATGCCATCAACACAATATTATATTCAGGTAAAAGCAATATTTGGAATCAACGATAGCTCTGATTGGTCTTTCCCTTATAGTTTTATAACAGTCGGCGGGTGTGAACCTCCCCAAAATTTGCAGGTAACACGCACTGCAGATACCCTTGCAAAATTAGAATGGACGATGCCTGCCTCACCGGTTAAATGGTTTCATATACGGTACAAACCATCAAGGATTTCTGCATGGATAGAAAAAAAGATAAATGGCAATACGAATGATATTCTTTTACATGGTTTGTTACCTGGTACTACTTATAAATGGCAGGTCAGAAGCCTTTGCATTGCTGATTGGTCTCAATGGATCGATGGTCCCGATTTTACCACCGCATCAGGATTATCTGTTGCATTAACAGAAGTGAATAATGTAAATAAAGAGTCAGATAAATTGAGTTTGGTAATAATACCCAATCCGGGCAAGGGGAACTTTACCGTGCAAATGCAGTTGCCCGAAAATGCAATTTCAACCAACATGGCGTTATACAATAACCTTGGAATAAAAGTCTGGCAGCAAAATGCCGGTATGTTGCATGGTTCGGTAATCAAAAGCATTGCGCTGGAAAATAAACTGCCCGCAGGTACCTATATTTTAATGATCGAAAGAAGTGATATAACACAAACTAAAAAAGTTATAATCACTAAATAAGCCAATAATTATATTCAAAAAAAGTAAACGTTTTAAACGAAGCGTTTACTTTTTTTTATACCAGTACAGCCAATGTATTATTTCAAATTGATGAAATTTATCTCGTGTTTTGCATGGTATTTTTTGAACCTGGCTGTAGATAATCTTTTCATCTTTTCTTGCGTCGCACACTTGTGCCGTGGGACATACCCGAACTTTCAACAGCCACAAAAAATTCATTAGTGCAATACCTACTTTAGTAGATATTTTCTCTTTATTTATCTACTTTCATGTGATTGCCCGGCATGTTACTTCAATGGATATTTGTAAAAATTAATTACTGTTTTTTACGATTTACCGGGCTTTTCTTTTAGAATGTGTTGACAAAAAACTGTTCAATAGAATTGTTACAGTACAAGAGTGCGACGCAAGGAACGCTTCATAGAATTACTGCTGTTTGGCCCAAAATATTTAACTGTATTCCTTCATATTAAAATTACCGCCAATGAAAACAAAAGAAAATTTGCTTTTGCTGTTCTAACAAACTTACTGCTGCAAAAAATTAAATAATTGAATCAATCATTTAAAAACGACTATTATGAAAAAAAGTATTTACTACACTGAAGGGCTACTCCATCAGTTAAAAACAAAGAATACACGAGCCAGCCTCTGGTATCAAATGCTGTTTCTGTTCATGTTGCTTTTTATAAACAGTTATTTCGGGCGTGCACAATGCACCAGTTACACAAATGCAGTTCCAAGTATAAGGCTTACGCCCTGTACCGGTACATACAACAGAAGTGGCGTAGCTTACAATCCTGATTTTCATATTTATTATTCCGTAAACGCGGGTAACTCCGGTTATACTATTCAAACTTACGATAGCATAGGTGCCTTGCTTGATACAAGAGCCCAGGGCTTTGATTACCGTGGCTTATGGTGGAACCCGAATAGAAATCAACTGGAAGGCAATGGCTATTTCACCTTGGGTATTAGTGTACAAGATTTATACAATACCACAGGTTATCCTAAGGGACAGGTTAGAATAGCTTTACCCGCAAACCAACCTGATGCACAATCCTGCGGTGCTTATGACTATGGTTCAAATAATATATTCTACTATAATTCCGGCAAGGTTTCTATCTATAACCGAAAGCAAAATAATTTAAAAGGAAAGCTTACTTTAAATGGTCTGCCGGTTGCTCTAGGTAACATCAACTCTACTTCTGTTATTTATACGGGATGTGCAGGTAAGGAAATAGGCATATACGACTATATAAACCTTAGGGTATATTTATTTGATAAGATAACTGGTAATTTTTCTGCAAGCATTCAATTGCCTGCAGATGCACCAGCAAGAAGCAGCTATGGTATGGGTTACAGCAATGGCTTTTTCTGGCTTTTCGATGGAAGTTCGTGGCTTAGCTACTTGTTGTTTGCGCCAACTACGTCAATAACACTAAATGCTTCAAATGAAAATAATGGCGTTGCATTGCGTTGGCAAACAACCAATGAATTCAACAGCAAGAACTTTGTTGTAGAAAAAAGTGAAGACGGAATTAATTTTGAAGAAATTACAAATATTAAGGCAATCTCCGGCAGCAAAAACCCTGAAACCTATAAGGCAACAGACAATATTTTTGAAGGCACATATTATTACAGGGTAAAACAGGCCGACGATTATGGCAATGTTTCCTATTCTTCTGTTGCTACACTCAATACCAGTAAAGCTTTAGGCATTAGTCCAAACCCGGCAAGAGCTTCGGTAAACCTGAAATTGCAAAGCCAGATCAATACAAAAGGCCAGGTACACGTAAGCGATATTACAGGTAGAATTGTAATGAGTAAAACTGTTGTATTAACTGCAGGGGAAAACATTATTTATCTTGATGTAAGTATGCTAAAAGCAGGAGTATATGTTATTAAAACAACTTGCAATAATAGTGTTGAAACAATAAAATTTGTAAAAGAATAGCTTACAAAAAATCGTAGCAAACTTTTAGTTTCCGTACTCAATATCGACCCTCAATCCGTTTTAATATCAGATCACCCGTGAAAGAACCGCCACCTTACAGGCGGTTCTTTAATTTAATAGCATTGCTTCAAGCAATTTCGCGTTTAATTTTTTTTACACCTGATAATAAACCAAACTATAAACAAGAGTCAGAATTCATGTAGAATGCGTTGGCAGCCTGATACCTATTTCCTTGACCAGCAGTTACTACTTAAAATTTGAACTTGCAGCAGCAAATTTTTTTGTTAAAAAAAACAGCCTGTATTGATTATTTGTTCTAATTTAATGTGTTCGTTACCCTTTAGAAATTTAAACCTCAAAACTACCAGCAGATGATAAAGCTTACCTGCATTATTGTCGTGGCGCTGCTTATTAGTATACCTGCTTCTTCCCAAAAAGGCAGTTTTACAGGAAGAATTATAGAGCAGAATACAGGCCCCGTCCCGTTTGCAACAGTTAATATCAAAGGCACCAAGGGCAGGAAAATAACCACCGTTGCTGATGCAGAAGGGCTCTTTAGCATCAAAGCATTGCAAGGTGATACCCTGCTGATCAATGCGGTTAATTTTCACCCTTTTGAAATGCCTTTATCTTCAGAAACTAATGTCAGTATTAATTTAACGCGGATCAGTAACAGCCTGGTGCCCGTAGTAGTAACCAATCCGTTGGGTATAAAAAAAGAACAACGTACAGCTACTTATAGTGCAAGGATTATCACAGCAAACGAGTTAAACATTATCCCTCAAACTAATTTAAATGATGCACTCCCCGGTAAAATTGCGGGCGTACAATTTAGAACACAATCCGGAATAAAATTAAACAGCCAGGCCTTTGCGAGGGTTAGGGGTGGCTTATTGTTAGGGGGAGATGCCGGACCTGCATTTATCGTGGACGGCGTTTATATGGGCGATGCTTATGACATAGATCCTTCTATTGTGGAAAGCATTACTGTTTTAAAAGGTGCCAATGCTACTGCCCTGATGGGAGGTTTTATCAATGGTGCCATCGTGATTACGACCAAGCAAGGCAATTATAACAAGTCCTCTGTACAAGTCAACCAAAGCGTAAGTGTAGAGCGGGTAGGGTTATTACCGGAATTTCAAAATATTTATGCAGGCGGCGGCTCTGCTGAATTACTGCAATATACCTGGCAGCAGGGTCATCCCGATTCATGGAAATCACTCGATGGCAAATACTTTCACGACTATACCGATGACGCCAGTTGGGGCCCTAAAATGGAAGGGCAGGAATATGTACCCTGGTATGCATGGGTACCGGGTACAAAATATTCGTATAAAACAGCACAGCTTTTGCCGCAACCGGATAACATCCGGGACTTCTGGCAAACGGGTATCACTTCAAACACAAATATTTCTTTTTCAAAAGCAGGACAGGGTTATAATGCACATCTTTCTTATTCCAAACAATATATTACCGGGGTGCTTCCACTTTCAAAATCAGATCGGAATATTGTAAGTGGTATAGTCAATCTCAATATCAACAAGTTTATTACTACCGGAATCGATTTTTCTTATAACACACAAAATATTCATGGCAATTTTAATGATGGCTTTATTAACTCCACTACCGGTAATTTTTATCAATGGAACCAGCGGGATCTTGATATGGGCATCATGAAAGAATTGCGTTATTTAATGACTCCTGCGGGCACTACAGCAACATGGAACTGGGCACATAACCCAACAGCGTATGACCCATCAAATCCTAAGTCTTTTTATGATGTGAACTACTGGTTTAATTTTTATGCATCACAGGATAAATCAATGCATGTGCAAAAAAGAGACAGGCTGTTTGGTAACGCATTTATTAAAGCAAACATCAGTAGTGAGCTTAGTATTAAAGCAACGGTACGCATAGATCATTTTACCTCTTACCGCGAAATAAAAAATGATCCTATCCTTCGCCAAAGCCTGGGGGAATACCAGACAGACCAGTTATACCAAAGCACCATCAATCCTGAATTGCTGGTAACTTATAATAAAACAGTTTTACATAATGTAAGACTTAACGTACTTGCCGGTTACAACGGATATCAATCGGTAAGTAAAAGTTTGTATGTTACTACTGAGGGTGGTCTATACCTTCCGGACCTGTACGATTTTTCCAATTCTATTTACCAACCTTATATTGGTAATGGCCGGTATGCCTCAAAAATCAATGCATTGTTTGCCGGTGGCGATATTGAATATAAGCAACTCGTTAATATAAGCTGGACATTACGTAAAAGCTGGTACTCCACTTTGCCCATCAACAACAACAGTTTATTCTGTCCATCTGCGGGCATTTCATTTATTCCAACAGAGCTTGTAAAAAATGCATTGCCGTGGTTGTCTTTTGCAAAGATTTATGGAAGCTGGAGCAGGTCGCCTCTGGCCCTCGGGGTATACCAAACAAATACTTCTTTTTATGTGAGTCCATATCAATGGAATGGCAATTTTTTAATGACAGCAGGAGATGTAATTCCCGATGAAAATTTGAAAGGCGGATTAATTAACAGCTATGAAGCAGGTCTTGAAATCAGGACTTTTAAAAATCGTCTTGGCGTTAATCTCAACTACTACAATGAAACAGCAAGTGATCAGCCTGTTCAAATAAATGTTGATGCTGTAAGTGGTATTACCGGTAAAGTAATCAATGCGGCATCGGTAAAAAGACAGGGCCTCGAATTAACCATCAATGCAGCGGCAATAAAAACAAAAAACTTTTCATGGACAATTACCAGCACCACAGGTTGGCTCATTGATAATAAGGTTACGAAAATTATAGAAGGCCAAACACGTGTGCAGCCTTATGGTTGGAAGAGCGGCCTTGACAGGAACAGTTTTGCATCTGCGTACAATGTGTTAGGCAAAGATTGGGGGCAACTGATTGGCGGCGGCTATACAAGAAACGAAGTGGGCATTCCATTGCTCGATCCTTCAACCGGTCTGTATGTTGCCGGAGATGCGAATTACGATTATGGCCCTGTGGCTCCAAAATTAACCGGCGGTCTACAGAGTTTTTTTACTTATAAAAATTTGTCATTCAACTTTAGTATCGACTACCAGCATGGTGGTAAATTTTATTCATGCAGCGAGTATTGGGGTAATTATTCCGGGGTGCTGGCACCTACCGCTACAACCAATGATCGGGGTGCTAATGTGCGTGATCCCGTTGCCAATGGCGGCGGCATTCATGTTAAAGGAGTTAGCTCTGTAGACAGTAAAACGCCTGTGGATATGTACGTGGATGCATTCACTTATTTTCATCAGTTTCGGTCTACAAGAATTGCAGAACCATATATACACAACCTGAGTTATATTAAACTTCGTGAGCTGAGTATTGGCTATAATCTGCCCGTAAAGAACTGGTTATTTACAAAGAAATATATGCAGGCTGCAACTATTGCTTTAACTGCGCGTAATCCGTGGCTTATTTATACTGCTGCTAAAAATTTCGATCCGTCGGAGATATCATTGGTGTATGGTGAAGAAGGACAAATGCCGCCCATAAAATCTTTTGGGATAAGCCTTACGGTTACTTTTTAAGGCTGTTGAAAGCTGCATGCAGAATGGAACGTACAAGAGTGCGACGCAACGGATGTTCAGTAAAGGATCTTTTACCGGGCTCATAAATTATAATTTTTTTTGAGCCAAACAGCAGATCAATAATGAAACTTCTCTTGCGTCGCACACTTAGGGGTTCGGAACATTTTTCAACAACCCGGTTTTATATTTTATAAACTAGGTATAAAAATATTGATGCACTTCTTAGCGCAAAAAATGAAAGATATGTTTACGAAAAAAGTACTACTCTTTATATCAATAACAGGTTTTGTTGCATGCAATAAAATTGATGAGTTTGGTGATATTAATCAAAACCCCGCAGCTACCACGGAACCGATTCTTTCAGCGTTATTAACCAATACACTATCAGGCCTTGGTAACGATACCTGGGATGCCTCCGCTACGAGTTCTACGGGGCTTATTACAGTGAGTGGTTTTTATTGCCAGTATTATTCCGAAACATTGTACACTGAGCTTTCTACTTATGCAACACCGAATATAAACTGGGATAATTACTATTCAGGAAGGTTGTACGATCTGCAAACCATCATTAACTATAATTCAAACCCCGCTACTGCTTCAAAAGCAGCTACATACGGATCGAACAATAATCAAATTGCCGTTGCAAGAATTCTGAAAGTATATCTGTTTAGTTTATTGACCGACTGCTATGGCGACCTGCCCTACAGCGGCGCATTGAAAGCAGATAATGGTATTGTTGCTTTTGATTCGCAGGAATCGTTGTACACAGATTTTTTTAAAGAACTGAATGAAGCAGTTGCGCAGTTTGATAATGGCAACCCTGCAACAGGCGATATATTATTTAATGGCAGCATAACTATGTGGCGCAGGTTTGCCAATTCGTTGCATGCATTGCTGGCACTACATCTTACTAAGGCGAATCCAACACTGGGAGCAGGTGAATTTAAAGTGGCGCTTTCTTCAACCGGCGGTGTATTTGAAAACGGCAGCAATGCTGAATTAAAGTATACCGGCGTTAATTATTTAAATCCTGTTTATAGTTACCATCTTTATCCTCCATTCAGAATTGCTGTAGCCAAAACAATGACCAACTGGTTACAAGATCACAATGATAGCAGGATGAATGCGTATGCAACATCAACAACAGGGTTCCCATATGGATTAACAAGAGACAGTGCAATATCATTTGGCAATACCAATTTAAACTGGGCCAAAATATTAAAAGGACAGACTACATCTGCAACATCTCCATTACCAATTATAACCGCAGCAGAAATATATCTTGCCCGTGCAGAAGCTGGGGACCTTGGCTGGACAAATGAAGATGCAATAACTATGTACAGAACTGGTATAAAAGAAAGCTGGCAATACTGGGGCGTTTACAATGATGTAGATTTTGAAACTTATATGCAACAAACAGGAGTAAGTTTAACAGGTACTCCTGATGATCTTAAAAAAATTAATGAACAACAGTGGGCCGCTCATTACCCTAATGGCCTAAGGGGATGGACAACGTGGCGAAGAACCGGTTATCCGGTCTTGTTACCGGCACCAGGTAGTAACAGTAATGCTATTCCCAGGAGATTTCCCTATGGTGGCAATGAATTTAGTACCAACACGGAGAACGCAAATAAAGCCGCAGCTTTGTACTCAATAAATGGCGAAGCCAATTCATCATACGGAAGGGTTTGGTGGGACAAATAATTGTAGGGTTAAGAAAACTGATTTATTTGGCTATAAAATTTTCACGTTAATTTCAAAAAAAATGTGAGGATTTCCAAATAACATTCTTCCCGTTTTTTTACCGTAGATAAGAAAATCGGGAAGAGTAGCCGATTTAATGTTCGCCTACGTGAATAGTATAACCTTTAATTTCATCAGGCAGTTAGTGCGCCGATATCAGAAATAAAATCTAATCCATTTTCTGGATAGGCGGTGTTGGGGAGCAGGGATGGCGGTTTGGCAGGGAAGGACAATTTTAAAATTCTGGAGAGTATATTCAATTAGTAACGTTGGAGGGCGGGGAGTTGGAATTTTGGGAGGGCTATTAATACGACCTTCATGACCACTTTTTAACCTCCTTGCTGCGGTCCATGAGGAATATGAAGAAACATTATCAACTAGTGTAGTGAGTGATTAACGCTAAAAGCCGTTTTAAACTCATATAAACAAGCTTTTTCATTTAACATTTGCAGTTATATGCTTTATTGGCTGCACCAAAATACTTCTAAGAGATCTTTTTCGCTTCGGTAGCCAGGTCTTAATTTCTTCGAAAAGTGTTCCAATCTGAGTTCTGTCTTTTTAGGTGGATTTGTTCCATGGTTTTATAATAATCTTACCCTTTGTCATCACTTTTATGGAGCTTTTAGTTATTATCGCGTTGAGTTGAAATCAATAATCTTTAAAAATAATAGTGGCGTACTTTTTAGGTATTGGAATTCTATCTAGTTTTTTCAACACGGGAAAATGGAGATTATATGCATAGCTGTATTAGCAAAACTCAACCAATTTGTGTCATTTTTAAAGCTCGAAATCACCTTGAAATGTAAAAATTACATGTGTCTGTTTAGGTAAAACAAGGCAAAATACTGGTCTTTGCTGTCCTTATTTTTACTTCTAAATGTAATGATTTCAATGACCAAAGTTTTAAAATGTTCTATCAAATATTTAAGAAATAATAATTTTTTAGCAAGCATTAAATTTCCATTTTTTTAATATCCGTTTTCTATGCCTATTTTGTGCTACGGGAAAATCCGGAAAAAAAACCTAAGTTACCTTCCCAAACCCAAACAATTTGCAGGCCCCTTTTTTTTAGCCTGAAATTCCATCGCTATCCCAAAACTACATGTGTTGATTTAAGTAAAAATGGCCTATTTCCACCCTATTATTGTTGTTATTTTTGCTTCCAAAAAATCTTATTTGTAGCAGGTAAAATCCTAACATGTTCAAAATCAAAAAATTAGAAAACAATTTATCTTTTCAAAAGATATTGAACAGCCTTTTTTTGAAATACGATTTCTATGCCTATTTTTTGACATACAAAAAACGGGAAAATAAAAATGAGTGAACTTCCAAAACTCAAACAATTTGCAGCTCTTTTTTAAGCCTGAAATCACACCGTACTACAAAAAATTACGTGTGTTGATTTAAGTAGAACAATGTTAATTACCGGCTTCTTAGTAATATAATTTTTTAATTCTGAGAGTGCTTCGGTCTAGGTAAAAAAATTCCAAAACGTTCAAATTCCAATATCAAAGGATTAATTAAAATAGTATTGAAAAGTCTTTTTCAGGTATACCATTTCTACGTAGTTTTTTTGACACAG
This sequence comes from Chitinophagaceae bacterium UBA4407, assembly GCA_002390845.1. GTDB lineage: Bacteria > Bacteroidota > Bacteroidia > Chitinophagales > Chitinophagaceae > Limnovirga. Next base: position 19,550 of record DGQT01000077.1, read on the forward strand.
GAAAGTTTGCAAAACACTCATAATTCAACTTGTAAAACTCAAAAATTTGCAGCTTTTTTTAGCCTAAAATTCCGTTGAAATGCCGTAATTCCGTGTCTCGCCTTAGGAAAAAAGAGCCTATTTCCAGCCTATTATTGTTGTTTTTTCGGTCTCTAATGTTATTATTTCGAGTAGCTAAAATTCTAAAACACTAGCAATCAAATAATTAGAAGAATATTTAACTTTCAACAGGGATTGAACAGCCTTTTCTCGTTATACGCTGTCTAGATGTGCATTTCGTTACGGGAAACCAAAAAAAATATAGTAGAGATTACTCAGGCAACTTCTTCGCATATTGGGTCAAATATGACTATCTTATGATGCTAAAGCTAAGGTCCTCGCCAACAAAAGATGTTATTACATTATTTTTTAGGATAAAGAGACAAATCGGTTTAGAGAAATCTGAGATAGTTACAATTGCATTCCTGGTTTATCCTTTATGAAAGATTTTTTTGATACCTCGCGATATGCATTATAAAGAAGCCTACTTAGGTTGATGCTGATAACAAAAACCATTACCTATGCTTGTCTGGTGTTTGCACCTGGTTCCTGCCTTGGTATATCCTTTACATTGAACGGTGTTATTCTGGCCTTGGGCTTTGAGCGGAGAAGGTATTCCGGCAGCATAAATATTTTGTGGTTTGCAGAATTTACCAGGTTGTAATCCAAGCCTTTTTGCCTCTTCTGCACTTATTTCAGCAGAAACATTTTTTACCATCCTGCAGGTCGATAAATGATATTTGCTGCCCGAAGGCGTTTTATAAACACTTTGGGATTTGGCTGCAAACGCAACCAGGCAGATTATCAGTATGAATCCTGTACGCATAATTCAAACAATTGAGATAAAGACAGTTCACCAACTTTAACACTGATTCACCTCTTTAGCAATGCACTGATTCCATCTTGGTTTAAAGAAAACCTCGTTCATTTTTAGATTGAATTCTAAGCCGCCCTAAAATCCCACTCCTTATACCTGGCCTCGGCCTGCTCCATAATCTCTGCAAGTATCTCCTGCATTTCTGTTGTAACGCCTTTTTGTTTTAATATCCTGCGCACGGCTAATTGTATTTGCGCAGTGGCATCCGGCTTTTTATACCAGTCTATTTGCAGATTCTTTTTAATGGCAGCAGTTACTTCAATCACTATTTCTTTTATTACTGCAAAATCACTGATGGCATTCTTATGATTGGCCAGTATTTCATAAAAAGCTTCCTCTTCTTCGTTTAATCCCAACTGCTTTTGCCGTACATCTTCTTCCTGCATTTCCCTTGCAGCTTCCCGCATTTTTTCTAATGCAACAAGGCTGTCAAAGAAATGAGCATGATAATCACTGATGATCCTTTCTACTTCTTCTTTCAGCTTTTTATACTTGATAATATTCTTAAACTGTCTCAGTTTTATTTCATCATTCATGATCTGCCTGATCAATTCCAGCTTCAACTCATTACCGGATTTTTTCTCTTTCGCCAGTGCAAGAAAATCATCATTGATAATGGCAATATCAAATTTCTCAATGCCCGCCATTTCAAATACATCCACCACTTCATCGCTTTGAATGCTGCGGTGAATCAGCTCTTTTATCTGCCCTTCTTTCTTCCTGATATTGGCTTTAGGGAACTTCACTTTTCTTACTGCTGCACCAACATGCTGAAGAAAAATAATATCTAAAGAAATCTGCCCAATATCTTCATGACTCTTTATAATAGAAGCCAATCCACTTAGCTTCATTTCATTCAGCATAAATTGTTTGCAGGCTTCTTCTTCAGCTACAACATGATTGGTGGCAGTACATACCAGTTTCAATTGTTCTCCCTTGCTTAAGCCCAACCAATGGCTGTAATTAAAGCCCACAGGCAGCAGTGTCTGCAATGCTTCAATTAAATCCTTCGCCATTTCTAACCCTTCATCAATATCAATGGTTACGTCACCTTTGCCACCACTCGAAGTATATTTTTTTGTGGCATCTCTCAGCCGTTCACCAATGCCAATATAATCAACAATCAATCCGCTGGGTTTGTCTTTAAACACTGTGGCTACACGGTTAATCGCCTGTATCAGGTTATGGCCGCTCATGATCTTATCCACGTACAACGTATGCAGCGGCGGGTTATCAAAACCGGTTAACCACATATCCCTTACTATTACAATTTTCAATGGATCATCCGGGTCTTTAAACCTTGCCTTTACGGCTTCCATTTTTTCTTTGGTGCGTATGTGCGGGTTCCAGGCTGGTGGATCTTTAGCGATGTTAGAAGTCATGATCACCGCTGTTTCCGGGCAGCCTTCCATTGCTGTTAATGCATTGTACATTTTTACGCAGTTGCGGCGGCTCATGCAAACGATCATTGCTTTGCCATCTAAACTTTCTGACCGTTTATTAAAATGCTCCAGTATATCTTTTGAAACAGCAGCAACTCTTGTATCTGCACCGGCTGCATCTTCTGCCGCGGCCCACAGTACTTTATTTTTATCCGTAGCATTCAGGCCAACAGTTATGTCTTCTGCTTCCTCTTCAATCTGTGGATTGGCTAAATGAAGTTTGGCAAGTCTTGGCTCATAATAAATGGGCACTACTGCATTATCTTCTGTGGCTTGCTTTATATCGTACGTGTGAATGATCTCACCAAACACAGCCACACTGTCTGCATCCTTGCTGTCAACAGGCGTTCCAGTAAAGCCTATGAAGGATGCATTAGGCAAAGCTTTGCGCAGGTTGTTTGCAAAGCCCTGTATCAATCCGTATTGTGTGCGGTGACATTCATCTGCTATCACAATCACATTATCCCTTATACTTAAAATCGGGTGAGCCGTTTCTCTTCCTTCTTCAAGGTCTTTTAACCTGAACTTTTCAATAGTACTGAATATCACCCCTCCTCCTTCGCCACTTAATAACTTGCGCAATTCATCTGTGTCCTGCGCCAGTTGCACATCACCAACCAAATCTTTTGCAGAAATAAAATCTTCATACAATTGTTTGTTCAAATCAAAGCGGTCAACCTGCACTACAATGGTGGGGTTTTTTAATGCAGCCATCTGCCTCAGTATGCCCGTATAAATGGCCATCGTTATACTTTTACCGCTTCTTGTGGTATGCCATATCACACCAATACGACCGTCGCCAAAGGGTTTAATGGCTTTTATTGTTTCAGTTAATGCATACTGCACACCAAAGAACTGGTGATACTTTGCGCCCTTCTTCACCAGCAAACCTTTATCTAATTCATGAAAAATATAAAAGCGTATATAGTTTAACAACCGTTCAGGAACCAGTAAACCATTGATCAGTGTTTCCAGTGCAAAATCATTGTCAATTACGCGTATGCCATCAATACTTTTCCACGCAGCAAACCATTCAAGCCCGCTGCTGAACATGCCATGAAGCGTTGTATTGCCATCGCTTATTACCGTGAGCGCATTGTACTCAAACAACTGCGGAATATCTTCTATATAATGCTGCACTTGGTTAAAAGCTGTTTCAACTGTTGCCTCTGCATCGAACCAGTTTTTAAATTCAAACAATACCAATGGAAGGCCATTTACAAAAAGCAGCAGATCGGGGCGACGCTTGTTTTTGCCATCTATGGTAAACTGGTTTACGATTAAGAAATTATTGTTGGCAGGTTCATCAAAATCTATGGCGTAAAAATGGGCCGACTGGTATTTGCCGTTATCATCTTTCCACTCTTTACCAAAACCCTTGCTTAGTTTTAAATGAAAAGCATGATTGCGGTGGTGAATATCCGCACCTCTGTTAAACAGGAATTCCTGCTGCACTTCTGCAATTATTTTATCGGGAACCCAATCGTATTTGCGTTGTAGAAATTGGCCGAACACATCTTCCAGCACGGCTTTATTTAACGGGCGGTGTACATCTTCACCTTTCATAAAACGGTATGGCTTTACAGCGCTTAGCCAGTCAATGGCCGCTTCTTCTATAGCGCTTTCGGCAAGATATTTTTTAGCCATAACTGTTTTATAAAAGTTTGAATACTTATGGGCCCATCTTTCTCTTTACTATGAAGCTTCTCTTGCGTCGCACTCTTTTACGTTCTGATCAACATTGAGCAATGCACAACCAACTTCAATTTCACCTGACATTAATTTAGGAAGAAGGGTGTCCCGTATTTTTGAGAGAGCTTTTATTTCTTCCTGATTTATTTTTATTTTTTTAAAAATTGCAGAAACTGTTTTTGAGAATTTAAGTACAATATTTTTCTCAGGCAATAAAATATCAATTTCCTTTATTGTTTGCGAATTTACAGCTGTTGCAATAGACGAAGTATTACCTAATGAATCGTAATCAAAATTTATTAAGAATAAGTAAACAAAAAATGTTGTCAGATATGTTGCAGGTTTTGGGATAAAATGCGCAATAGCTTCATTCGACAACATTTCTTCTGTTGAGATTGAAACCCGCCCAACAGTTAATTTAAAGCTTAAGATCACTGTATCTTTCGGTATTATTGGAATATTAAATCTTTTTACGGCCTCGCCTGTAAGATATTCTGATGTTTGTGAAATATAGACTCCTGAAATACCCATATCCTTTATTGAAATCCATTTTACATCATCGTTATTTTTAGTAAACCACTCTTTTTGTTCTCTCGGTGGAGTTCTGCCGATAGTGATATTATATAAATCCTTTACCTTTTTATAATTCCATCCTTCAGGTAAATTGTCTTTATCAATATCATCAACAAAATATTTTTTAAAAAGTGTTTGCGCCATTTGTTCCAGTGTTTGGTTCATTCGGCGGTTGAGTTCTATTTTATCATCAAGAGAAGAAAGTATAGATGCAATGCGGGTTTGAGTGGGAAGGTCAGGAATAAGAACCTCAAAAGGATTTATATAGTTTCTATTTAAACTTGGAACAGCACTGCCAGAATTATGACTAAGAAAATCAATAGTTTTTAATAAGTAAAAAATAAACTTTGGATGAGAGTGATTGAATTCTTTTGCATACAAAGTAGTATTATGAGCCCAAAAATCATTTTCATAATAATGAGCAACGCCAATGCTATTACCACTTCTTCCTATTGTTAAGCTTGGGCCTTTTGTAGTAAATTCATTATGAAACCCAATTGGCCCATTAGAACCTGCAACCGGATACTTGCCTTGTTTAATATTTGCAACTGTAAGATCATGGCCTCTCTGTAAGGATACCACTTCCCCAAGTTTATATTTTTTCCAATTGTTCATTTAGTAATCGTGCTTTGTTCAGTTATAGTCCGAAAGTACAAGAGTGCGACGCAACGGCAGCTTCATAGCTGCAATTGAGTTGGGTACAAGATAACTATAAACGGTTCATCGTTGAAGCAATAAAATAGAATCAGTTAGGGGCCTCAGTCTGAAGCCATAATTCTGCAGGCCCCTGCTTTAAACAACCTGGTTTTAAAATTTTAAAATCAAATTGAGCCGAATTATTTTTATCAAGCTTGTTTATAAAATTATCAAATTCTTTCAATGCTGATGAATCAGGTGTTTTTGAAAGAATATTTTTTATAAAATTTTTAAAATTGGTTATTGAAACATTTGCTTCTTCTGAATGACCGAACAAAATATTCGACAGATCAATTTGATACATGTTATCAAAACTTGCGTTGGGAACTTTTTTGATAATAATTCCATAATCCTCGGGGTTGTTATTTTCCCAGAAATGATTTGATACTTTTTGGATCTCAAAAAAACTAAATTCTTTCTCTGTTAAAAGTGCCAGCTCTTTAAGCCCTTTGATTAGGGCGATATGGGAATAGTTTATTTTAGTAGTTACATTAAAACCTTTCTGATATTCTTTTAATTGAGTAGATTCCCTTTCCTGAATAGTTACTAAATCATCACGGGTTAACATAGGATTTTTGGGGTCGGACAGTTTTAGATATCTTAATTCAAATAAAGGCGGGCTTGCGGGATTTTTTAAAATGCTTTTTATAAGTTCTTCGCCTTGAGAGCTCGATCCAGTTTCGCTAGCAACCGTTTTTGTGTTATTAAAATACGCAATAAGATTTTTCTCATATACCTCCTGCAAAGGATGACCAAAAATAAGGTTGCCAAACCAAAAAAGGGATCGGTAATAACTGGTCTGTTCTTCGGCAGATGCAAATTCATTTACGGTAAACAGCTTATCAATTAAACTACTGGTATTTCCTTTTTTTATTTTGGTCTCCAGATATTTTTCGAATTCTTTTTCACCAGCTTTACAAATTTTTTCAAATTCTGTATTGGAAAAATCTTTGTCTGCTAAATGATAAGCGAAATATTTATAAAAATTTTGTGGAATGTTTATACGGTTGCGTGCCGCATCGGCTTCATTTTTTCTTTTTTCAAAAATATCTTCAACGAGGTACCATATAAAATCTGTTTCTTCGGCGTTAAGCTGTAGTTCTTCTGCGTGGTCTTTTAGATAACTTTGGAAGATAGACTTGGGTTTTACGGTTTCACCATTTAGATTCAAATTGCTGGGCGTATTCCTAACTTGAATATTGGTTTCGCTCTGATCTTCTTCACCAACCAGTCTTATGTAATAAACGGGTTCATTTGGATTAGTAAAAAATGGAATAAAAAATAAATCTTTTTGCAAAGGGATCAGTTCATATATACGTTGATACTTAAGTTTAAGCAGGTGTATAGAAAATAAGTCGCCCAGGTTTACTTCCCCCTGCAGGTAATTTGTTTCAAAGAAAAAATTATTGGAAAACCTGATTACATCTCTCATGGTTCGCAGGAAATATGGTTTCAGCTCTTTCGAGTGTTCGTTGATATTATACAAAACCTTGTTGAACTGCTCCTGCGAATGTTCCGTCAGATAATTTTTTGAGATAAGGAAAAGCTGTTGCTTTAAAATTGAATACTCGTAAACCGGCAAAACAAATTCAAACTGAAAAATTTTCTCTAAATAAAACTCATGGTTGTATTCGTTTAAAGTTTTTATGGCGCTTATTACATAACCCTTATCGTAAGAAACAAGAAATGTAATGTTTTTAAAACTGGCTGTGTTTCTTATCAGTCTTATTACTTCAATGATTTCGGCATTATCCAACCGGTCGAGGTCATCAATAAAAACAATAAATTGTTTATTGATTGCACTAATCTCTTTATTGATATAAGCGTACAGTGAATTTTTATCAGGTGCCTTTTCCGAAAAAAAATCTGTTACAACCTTTATACTTTTGGTATATATGTTGCCGTCTATTTCAGCCAGTTTATCAGCGTACTGCCGTAAGGAGATTACAAGTGTTTTATTGTACGGACTTAAAGCCTGTATGAGTGACTGAAAAAAATCTTTTACAATTTCTGACGGACTATTACTTTTCCAGGGATTGTAATCAATAATTACCCTATCGTTTTGCAGGTTAATTTCTTCTCTGATCATGTTTAAAAAGGAAGTCTTGCCCGATCCCCAAGGACCATTAATTCCAATTGCAACGGATGAATTTGTAGTATGCTCAGAAAGAATTTTTTCAGCAAGTTGCCTGGCAAATACCGCCCGGTCGAACAAATCACCTTTATCACTTATTAGAGGAGTATCTATTACAAAAGGAATGTTTTTATATACCGGTACCGGCGGCTTTATTGCTTTGCTTTTTATAAATAAGATCCAGATAAAAATAAACGAAAGTATAATCCAGTCTGTATAATAAATAAAGGTTATACCGAGGTTCGAGAATGACACAAATTTATACCTGCCACTGAACCGCGCAATAATATAGAAGATAAAAATGACTGTATGCCATAGCAGCATATTGCTGCTTACTTTGGTTAAATTATTCAGGTAATAGGTAAACAATAAAGCAGTGAGGATAAATAAAATTAATACTGCAATAGAAGGAATGGTTTGAGGTTCAACAAGGCTCAGATAGGGCGCAATAACATGTGCTTCGTAGAACCCTCTTAAGGGAACAAAAAACAGAATAATAAGTAGTAAAACAAATGCAAAGAACTTGCTTTTTGGGGTATAGTATTTTTTGAAAAAAGCATTATTATCTGCTCCCATTTTTTTGAAAAAAAATTTCACGGTATCAAGCTGTTCATTTATTATATTTTCTGCATTCATTTTAATTTATTTTGAATGTCACTTTTTGCAGCACGAGGCTTATCAGCGGATAAAGGAAAGGTTGCGAATTTCTAAGGTAATCAATTTAACCGTTGTCTTTTGTTGCCATTTAATCCAACAGTACAAGCGTGCGACGCAAGTAGAGTTTCATTCATAAACCTAAGCTTGGTTCAAAAAATTATTTATCTATGCCCAATGTTCAATTTTAAGAATTGTTCTTTTTTATATGCTCCATAATCCAATCTATTCTGTCCATTACTTTAACCATCAGCAAATCCACTATCGCTTGCTTATCTTCTTTTGTAAGTTGTTGATGATATAATTTTTTCAGGAAGGGTTGTTGATTATTGTGGCCAAAAAGTGTAAACCCATACCAGTATTCCTGCCATTCGAATTTTAGGTCCAAGGCTTCATTAAAGATTTCTGTACCTCCTTTCTTAAATCCATTGAGCCTATAAGAAAAGCCAAGCTCTTTTGTTTTTTTCAAGTTCTCTTCTTTTTGCCAAAATGCATCTACCTCTTCTATACCATATACTATTTGCCGGTTGCAGTCCCAGGACAATGATTGGTTAGCAAACTCTTCTTTAAATTCTTCAAATAGCTTAACAATAATTTGCTGGTACAAGGGTTTCAATCCGTTCTTAAACAAGTCCTGTAATATTTGATAGGTAGCAGTTATTTGTATTTCGTCGGTCTTAATGCCTTTGAGTTTTTCTTTTATTGCCTGTAACCGGGCATCAACGGGGTTCAGGTGTTCTTTAAATTCAATAGTTTCTTTTTCCAGTTCCAGTTCCAGTTCTTCAACAGTTGGCATTTCGCTTTTTAGTTGTTTGGGTAATGCTTTTGTAAATTCATATTCCGATACTCCTATGGGTGTATCAATACCCAGTAAGGAATATTTAACCACGGTAGTATTTGGTGTTTTACAAAGCAACACGCCTATTGTAGGTTTATCATCTGTTCCTTTTATTTGCGCATTAACGGTATTAATATAGAAGTTTAATTTGCCGGCAAACTCTGGTTTAAAGTCGCCTACTTTCAATTCAAATACTACAAAACAATGCAGGTGGTAGTTATAAAAAAGCAGGTCAAGAAAATAATCATCCCCTTCCACATTCAAGTTATACTGGTTCCCCACATAGGCAAAACCACGGCCGAGTTCCAGCATAAATTTTTTAATATGATTTATCAATGCTTTCTCCAGTTCCCGTTCCTGTATTTCATCAGTGAGCCCTAAAAAATCAAATAGATACGGGTTTTTTAGTGTTTCCTTTGCCAGGTCGGATTGAGCTTTGGGTAATGTGTTTTCAAAATTAGTAATGGCATTGCCTTTTCTGTTATAAAGTCCGGATTCTATCTGGTGCACCAATACAGAACGGCTCCAATTATTTTCGACTGTTTGATTTACATAAAAGATAGCTTCTTTCGTGTTACTTGTTTTGGAAATAATCTGAATATGATGCCCCCATGGAATCTGCTCAAGGAAAGCGGGTAATGGCTCAAAAGGTTTTTGTTTTGTTTGGTCAACAACCTGTTGGCCTGTTTTTTTGGAGGATTGCGAAGAAGCATTTTCCAATTGGTCAACAGCCTGTTGACCAATTACATTGTAGAACTGGTACCACTTGCGGATGTACTTCAAATTAGTTGCTGAAAAACCTTTTACTCCCGGAAATTCACTGAGCAAGTCTTTTGCCAATTGGGTTATTATTTTATCACCCCAATTGGATTGTATCTGCTTTTCAGTAAGCTCTTTGCCTATCTCCCAATACAAGGACAGCATTTCAGTGTTTACCTTCAATGCTGCTTTCATCTGGCTGTTCCTGATCTTTTCTTTAAGATCTGCCAGCCATTGCTGATAACTTATATCAATGCTGTTTTTAGAAGCCATAGCCTATGCTTTTCAAATTCTCTTTTATCTGTATTTCCAATGCAGCGCTTTCTTCAAATTGTTCTGCCAGTTCAAGGGTTAACTTTTGCATTTTTTCTTCAAAAGAAATTCCATCATCTTTTTCTGCTTCGGTACCTACATAACGGCCCGGAGAGAGCACGTAATTATTTGCTTTTACTTCGTCTGCATTGGCAGCTTTGCAAAAGCCATCCACATCTTTATAAGCACCGCCAATATTCCGCCATTGGTGGTAAGCACCTGTAATCTGCAGCAGGTCTTTATCTTCAAACACCCGTAAGCGCCTTGTAACCATGTGGCCCAGTTTGCGGGCATCTATAAACAGTATTTCGTTGGTGCGTTTGCGGTGTATGCCATCTTTGCCATCCCTGTTTCTGCTTAATATAAACAGGCAGGCAGGTATGCCTGTGGTTAAAAAAAGCTTATCGGGCATTTGCACAATACAATCTACCATACCTTTTTCAATCATGTATTCACGCACATTTTTCTCACCGGCGCTTCCGCTGGTCATAGCACCGTTGGCCATTACAACGCCTGCAGTTCCTTTCTCGTTCAAGTGGTACCACAGCGTTTGAAACCACATGTAGTTAGCATTGCCGGGAGTGGTAAATAGTTCCTTTGCACCAAAGAGGCGCGGATCAATATCGGGTAACTGTTCGGGGTGCCAGTTGGAGATATTAAAGGGGGGATTCATTAAAGCATAATCTGCTTTAAGCGTGGGCAGTTTATCGAGCAATAAAGAATCGCCGAGCTGCACATCGAAAGAAAGATTGCGCAGCAACAGGTTCATTTTACACAGCCGCAGCGTACCTTCGTAACGCTCCTGTCCGTAAATGGAAATATCATTTTTATTGCCTCCATGCGATTGCACAAATTTTAAACTCTGCACGAACATACCGCCGCTGCCGCACGCAAGATCAACTATGCGGCCTGCATTGGGTTCAATCATTTCAACCAGTAACCTCACAACACTGCCGGGTGTAAAGAATTGTCCTGCGCCACTGCCTTCAGCCATGGCAAACTTGCCAATGTAATATTCATACACCCTGCCGTAAATATCACTCTCAGGGTTCTTTGCTTCAGAAAACTTTTCGTTGCTGAACATGTTGATCATGCCCGCCACCTGCACCGGCGAAAGCTGGCTCTTGACAAAGATGGGCTCCAGAACGCCTTTATAATCTGCATTACGCTGAGCTAGTATTTCATCAATGAGCACAAAGGCTTTATCTACCTTAATTTTTATATCATCCTGTTCTGCATGTTCGCGGAGGTAAGTCCACGTGGCTTCTATAGGCAGCTTGTACACATTCTTAACCTGGTATTCCAGTTCGTCTTCAAGAAAAGAAAGTTGTATGGCTTCGTTACTGGTATAATAATCAGAGCCGGGTTTGGTAAAGTCGCTTCGTATTTCTTCTTTCCTTATTTCATACCGTTCAGAAAGATGTTTTACAAATAGCAGCGAGAGCACATAATCTTTATACTGGTTCTCGGCAACAGCACCACGCAGTTCATTGGCTGCATTCCAGAGTTCCTGCTCAAAATCTATATCGGCTTTGGGTTTGTTATTTTCTTTTGCAGCTTTGGCCATTAGTATGTTTTGTATCGATTAGGGCGTTTGAGTATCATTCGTTTAGATGGTTAAAGATAATGTTTGGTTCGAATACCTGCAATATTGTAACTAATAAAGGTAGTGAGACGATTGATTTTGAAATTGAAAATAATTAATCTGGTAATTGGTTGTCAGAACCCGGATTATAGATTACCAATTTTTGAAGTTGATGCTGCAGTTCTGCGCTGATGTAGTAATGCAATCTGCAATATTCAGCATAAGTAATTTTTTTATTGGCATCTATTATAATTGCTGCCATAAATTCAGAAGCTGCCTGTTTCAATTCGAGGTCGGGATCTTTTTTCATAATTGTGTGTTTTAAATTGAACGATGATTCTTTCAGATTTATTTCTTCTTCTGCTTCAGCCAAGGAATGTTTGAAATTACTCTCTTGCAGAACTGGGACAGATGTTTCCATTAGCCAGCGTTAGTTTCAGTAAAGAAATGCATGAAGTTAGTGATACAACAGGCCATGCCAAGCACTTACTGGTGACAACAAAATATTGCTATTCTCAGTGTTTTCTGTCTCCTGTAAGTTCCATACTTTTTTGAAAGGAAAAAAAACAGAGCTTTCATTTTATGAAAATCGCCTAGCCTTTATTTAAAATCTACTAGCAGTTTAGCATATTCGTGAACCGTAGAGTCCTCAAAACTTGCTAAATAATTCTCAGTGGTTTGAAGATTTGAATGTCCCAATGCATCACTGGTAAACTCCATTGATACACCTTTCCTTTTTAAAGTGGAAGCAAAACTATGCCTGGCTGTTAAGTTGGTAATAGACCCATCAATGTTTAATTGATGTGCAAGAGCGCTCAATCGCTTACTAATATTTCTATTAAAATTTTTGATCCTTTGCTTTTTAGTTTCAGAATTCATTTCATCGTTAATAATTGGGAAAATATAGAATTCATGCTCTTCTGGTTTGTTACCATATCTATTAATTATTTCAACAACCTCTCTAAGCAAGGACGCCTTTATCACTTTCTTATTTGAATTATTTGTCCTGATCGTTTTCGATCTATAAAATGTTATAGTACCGTTTTGAATATTTTTATATTTAAGATTTGCAATATCGGCAATGTTTATCCCATTCACCAGATAGCTGAACCTCCAGAAAGCGAGAGCTTTTTCAACCCCATGAGTAGTTGGATTACAATTAAATAATTTCTTGATATCTGATTCCGAAAGAGTCTTTTTGATATTCTTTGATCTTGGAATTGTAAAGTTTTTAAATGGATAGTCTTTAGACTCAATTAATTTTTTATTTATTGCCAAATTATAAATCGCCCTTAAGTGCCTCAGATAAATGCCTTGAGAAGTTGATGAGAGACCGTTCCTTTCACTTGCTTTCTGATAATTACGTAAAAAATCTTCAGTAATTTCTGTAAAGAATAATGTGCTTTTGTACCGCTGAAAACTTGTTTTAGCGGTTTCATAAGCTAATGCAGAACCGATGCGATCCTCTTCTCTTAGTTGCCTTATTTTTTTGTCAAAGAGACTATAAACATTAAGAATGTCATCATAAACTGATATTTCTAGAAATTCCTTTTCAAATAAGTTGAATGAAAAATCCTGAAGAGATTCAATTATTTTCTCAGCCTTGGCTTTTGAGTCGTTTAATTTTTGTTTATTCTTTTTTAGTTGCTCATCTCTAAGTTTTTCAGAATTTATCTTTTCCCATTCCTTTCTCGAAAAACTTTGGCCGGAATTGTATAGTTTTTTCTTTCCGTCGTGATAAATAGAAAGCTTAACCGGGTAAGTATTATCCTTTTTTATTTTTCGGGTGTCAAAAACAAAATTTACTGTTACAGTCATGACAAAGGATTTTAATTGCACCAAAATTTGCACCATAAAATTAGAAAAAGGAATCCAATAAAGGAGAATAAATACAAAATATATTTTTAAGTAATTGATTATTAAGATACAAATACTATGCAATCTGGAATTTGGAACAATTAAGAAAATGTGTACGCCTGACTCATAATCAGGGGGTCCTTGGTTCAAACCCGAGTGGGCCCACTTAATAATCAAGCAGTTACGAATAATAATTCGCAGCTGCTTTTTTATTTGCACAGGATTTACTATACAATATTTGTAATTTTCAATTTTCAAACATCATTCAAAAAGAGCATTGTATTAAAGTTAAACATCGATCTTTTTAATGGTTATACTAGAGTGATTAAATGTTTCACAATACACAACAATGAATAATGATGCTGTTACGGGCTATCATAAAATAAAAAAGCCACTGTGTAAACACACAATGGCATACTTACTAATCCATCATAAAAATTTATACTTCGGCTACACCGGTTTGTACTGCCTTTAATTTAGCCCTTATTTTAGCTTCAATTTCATTTGCCAGCTCAGGGTTATCTTTCAAGAGTTCTTTAACTGTATCACGGCCCTGGCCCAATTTATTTGTATCGTAGCTAAACCAGCTACCACTTTTTTGAACAATACCCAACTCTACACCCATATCAATGATTTCTCCAACTTTGCTAATACCTTGGCCAAAAATAATATCAAACTCAGCACTACGGAAAGGCGGTGCTACTTTATTTTTTACCACTTTTACTTTTGAACGGTTGCCAATTGCTTCATCGCCATCTTTTATTTGCGCAATACGGCGTATATCCAAACGCACCGATGCATAAAATTTTAATGCATTGCCACCCGTTGTGGTTTCGGGGTTGCCAAACATTACACCAATCTTTTCACGCAACTGGTTTATAAAAATACAAACAGTATTGGTTTTATTAATTGTTGCGGTTAACTTTCGCAAAGCCTGGCTCATTAACCTGGCCTGCAATCCCATTTTGCTGTCACCCATCTCGCCTTCAAGTTCACTTTTTGGAACTAGTGCAGCAACAGAATCTATTACTACAACATCCAAAGCACCGGACAGAATTAAACGGTCAGCAATTTCCAATGCCTGCTCACCATAATCTGGTTGCGAAATAAGTAAATTATCTACATCAACCCCAAGCTTTTGAGCATAAGCACTATCAAAAGCATGCTCCGCGTCAATAAAGGCACAAATACCACCTTTCTTTTGCGCTTCAGCAATAATGTGCGTGGCAATTGTTGTTTTACCACTCGATTCAGGGCCATAAATTTCAATAACCCTGCCTCTTGGAACACCTCCTATGCCCAACGCTGCATCTAGCCCAATAGAGCCCGTTGAAATAACTTCCATAGGAGCTTCTACTTTATCGCCCATCATCATTACGCTTCCTTTGCCATAATCCTTATCTATCTTATCAATTGTTAGTTTAAGGGCCTTAAGTTTATCTGCGTTACTCATGTTAATTAGTGTTTAGTTTTCAAAATTAATCAGGCAGTAAAAGTAATGGAAATTAATTATTAAAACTAATTATTTTAGTAATTTGAAAGTATTTTTTAGGTATCAGGCAATTGTACAAACAGCATCGTTCCTTGTGTCACTCACTTTTACTTTATTACATATTTCAGCAGTTCGTAGAACTATAATTCTCTAAAAATTGAAGTTTTGTAATATTTTTTTAATCAAAATTGCAGTATAAACCTTTGCTGCCATGAAACGTATGGAAGCCGTCCGAATTTATTCCACAATCCATTCCTGCATGTTCTGAAAAGATGCATCTGCTTTAAGAATTACTTTTTTAGCCGCTCATACTCCTCAACATATTTAACCCGACCGATTGTGCTTGTTTGTATAAAGGCATCTGCACCTTTCATTTCAAGATCAAATCCCATTACTTTACCCATTAAGGTGGTGTTGGTTGCTGTTGTAACAGTTTCTTTTATTTTGTTAGTGCCGTACATTTCAAATGGCCCGTAAGCAATCTGTGTTTGTCTTCTTTCAACCGAATCCATAGTCATCCCTCCCGATGCCCAATACCCGTAATAATAAATTTTGTAAAAGGTGCCATTCAGCTTTGTTGTATCATTTCCGTTTACAACATAATGCGCCGTATTTTTCCAGGCTCCATCCAAAGGCGATGTGGATTGTTTACCAACAGCCTCGTATTCTTCAGTAACACGCAGTAAACCTTTGTAAGACATGATTTGTGGTATCACCTGTTCATAGCCTTTATGAGTTGTTTTTATCTCAGCACTGTCAATCGTTGAACCGGGTATTTCCATATCGCCGGCAGTACTGTAAAAAATATTTTCTTTAACCTTCCCCGAGTCAAATTTGTATGTGCCAATTCCCATTGCGCTTACACCGGTTTCTTTATTAATCCGCAGGTATATCACGTAATCATTGGCGTAAATTTTAAACTGGGTCCGGTTTGTATAAGTTGTATCAACTGAAATACCCTTGAACGATTCAGATAACATATTATAAGCGCCTTGCATGCGGCCATTTTCTTTTACCCCGCAACTGTTAAGGCTAAAAGCAACGAACAGTAAATAAAAAATTTGTTTGGGCATCCTTCAATTTTTTCAGGTATCAGTAAATCATATTTTTCAGGTGCAAAAATAGAGTACGGGTAACTAAGAAGCTTTTTAAAAATGAACGATTGTGATACTGGCATTAGTTTTCATGGCAACTTCGTTGCGTCGCAATCCTTTCATCTGTAGTAGAAATGGCATCGTTCCGTTTCCTGCGCAGTGTTGCAAAATGAATTCATGGCAGGTTGCCAAGGCTGTTTTATTGCTGCGATAAAAACGGAACGTACAAGTGAGTGACACAACAGGCGATGCCATGAAATACCTGAGTCTGGTTCATAAAAATTTCCTATCAATTTTAAACGGCTTTAAAATTCGATGCAATCGTAGTTACATTTGCGCGGTGAGAAGACAAAAAAATGTAATCCTGGAAAATGTGACTGCGGAAGACTATGCAGCAGAAGGTAAATCTTTGGCCAGGATAGATGGCAAAGTGATCTTTATTGAAGGTGCTGTTCCGGGTGATGTGGTGGATGTAATGCTTACAAAAGACAAAAAGGATTGGGCCGAGGGCAGAGCCATACGTATTAAAGAATATTCAGCTATACGTGTACAGCCCTTTTGTACACATTTTGGTACCTGTGGTGGTTGCCAATGGCAAATGTTGCCCTACGAGCAACAACTTTTTTACAAACAAAAACAGGTAACAGATAACCTGCAGCGTATTGGCAAAATTGATCTGCCTCAAATTCAGCCAATTGTTGGCTGCAGCAACATTACACAATACCGCAATAAAATGGAGTATACTTTTTCTAACAGGCGGTTTATTCCCGATGCGCTGTTTAGAAAAATGAAAGCGGCTGGGGAGGATACAGATGCTGCTGTTTATAAGGACGTAGGCGGATTTCATACGAAGGGCGTTTTTGATAAAGTTGTAGAAATAGATACCTGCCATTTACAGGCAGAACCATCGAACGAATTAAGAAAAGCTGTGGCATTATTTGCAAAGCAAAATAACCTTCCATTTTACGACATTAAACAAAAAACAGGCTGGCTGCGCAATGTAATGGTTCGTATGGCTGCTACCGGCGAGCTGATGGTTAATATTGTTTTGGGCTATGAAGATGAAACGGCACGAACGAAACTACTTGATCATTTGCTGAATGAATTCCCCGGTATTACTACGCTGCTTTACACGATCAACCCCAAAGTAAATGATAGCCTTTACGATCTTGAGCCGGTTACCTATTTTGGCAAAGGTTTTATAACAGATGTACTCGAAGATTTTAAATTTAAGATCAGCCCGAAATCATTTTTTCAAACCAATACCAAACAGGCTGAGAAGCTTTATAGTATTACCCGGGATTTTGCTGAACTTACAGGAGAACAAATTGTTTATGATCTTTATTGCGGCACAGGCAGTATTGGTATTTTTTTAAGCAAAATGGCAAGAAAAATTATTGGGGTTGAGGTAGTAGAAGATGCAGTAAAAGATGCCCGTGAAAATGCCGTGCTTAATAATATCAGCCATGCTTCATTCTTTTGCGGCGATGTGATAAAAGTGTGCAACACAGAATTTTTTGAAGCACATGGTAAGCCCGATGTGGTGATCACCGATCCGCCACGTGCAGGCATGCATGAAAAACTGGTGCAAAAATTACTGGAAATGGCTGCACCCACAATTGTTTATGTAAGTTGCAACCCGGCAACACAGGCAAGGGATTTATCTTTGCTTGGTGAAAAATATTCGGTTGAAAAAATTCAACCGGTAGATATGTTTCCGCATACATTGCACATAGAAAATGTAGTGCAATTGAAACTAAAAATTGATTCTTGAAATACTAATTTATTGCAATGACAGAATTCAGGCCTGGCCGTTTCGAAATATTACCTACAGTTGTTAAGAACCTGCTTATAATTAATGTGCTGGTATTTATGGCTCAGTTAGTATTACCTGTTTCGGTAATAAATATGAACAACCTGTTTGCATTACATACATGGCAAAGTGAGTTATTCAAGCCCTGGCAATTCATAACATATATGTTTATGCACTCAACGGATGATTACACTCATCTTCTCTTTAATATGTATGCCTTATGGATGTTTGGCTCAGTACTTGAAAACGACTGGGGCCCAAAAAGATTTCTTACATTTTATATTGTATCCGGGCTAGGGGCAGCTCTATGCCACATGATTGTACTCTATTTCGAAAACCAGCCAATAATTGATTTGTTTAACAGTATGCCCCTCCAGCAACAGGAATATTATTCGTTAGACTTACAGCAAAGGCTTAATTCAATAACAATTGGAGCATCTGGCGCAGTTTTCGGTTGTCTTGCTGCATTTGGTTATTTATTTGCAGAGACTTATGTTTATTTCATCGTTTTTCCTTTAAAAGCAAAATGGTTTGTTTTACTGTATGCAGGATTTGAGCTTTTTTCCGCTATACAAAATAGCGCAGGTGATACGGTTGCGCATTTTGCGCACCTCGGCGGAGCTCTCACTGGATTTTTAATGGTGTATTTCTGGAACAAAACTAACCGGCGAACGTATTAATAAATTAGAATAACTTGCTGTTATTTCAATTCAAATGTTGAGAAAATTATGGCGGTAATGCAACAGAACAGAAGAAACTCAATACTATTAGGACAGGATAACAACGCACTTACCTGGCTCATTTTCATTAATGCGGTAATTTTTGTTATTATCAACTTTATTAAGATCGTTTATTTTCTTTCTTACGATACCAATATGGTTGCCTGGCAGAATTTTCACCTTCAGATACTCGATTGGTTCTCGCTGCCGGCAGGCCTGGGTAAGCTTGCCACCCGCCCCTGGACTATTTTAACTTACATGTTTTCGCATGAAAGCGTTTGGCAACTCATCGGCACCTTATTATGGCTTTGGGGCTTTGGAACAATTCTGCGCGACCTTGCAGGTAATCTTAAACTGATCCCTGTGTACGTTTATGGCGGGTTGGCCGGAGCGCTGTTTTTTGTGCTTACTTCAAATATTATTCCGCAATACCGCGAAGCAACTGAAGCAGCCGCACCTTTAATTGGTGGCGGTGCTGCTGTAATGGCCGTTGCCCTTGCCGCAACCACACTGGCACCTGATTACAGAATCTTCCCTATGCTTAATGGCGGTATACCGCTTTGGGTACTTACTTTAATATTCGTGGCTATCGATTATGCTACTATAGCAAGCAGTAGCGGCAGCAATGCCGTAGCACACCTGGCTGGTGGTGCCATCGGTTTCCTTTTTATCAAGCAATTACAAAGGGGAAACGACTGGAGTATCTGGATGGTTAATTTTACAAACTGGGTAAATGACCTCTTTAACCCGGAAAAAAAGTTTCAAAAGAAACCATTGTCGCAACAAAGGTTTTATAAAAGCGACCGTAAACCTTTTGAGAAAATACCCAGGGTAACCCAGCAGAAATTAGATGAGTTGCTGGATAAAATTAACCAGGAAGGCTACGCATCCCTTTCTGCCGAAGAAAAAGAATTTCTAAAAAAAGCCAGCCAGGAAGATATATAAACCTGCCCTTAGAATAACAATGAAAAAGTTTTTTAAAACTCTTTGGATCATTGCATGCATCCCTTTGGTAAGTATTTATATACTTGCATCGTTCAGCACATTTATACCTCCCTCAGATTTTTCCTATATCAGTTTATTAAGCCTGGGGTTTCCTTATATACTTGCTGTATTGCTTTTGTTTTTACTCATTAGTTTTTTTGCCGAAAGAAAACTGGCTTATATAATGCTGTTTACACTGCCTGTTGGCACCTTTAATATTATCAACACTTTTGCTTTGCGTACCGAAATTCCCTGGATACAAAATAAAGATACTGCTACATTACGCGTAATGACCTGGAACGTACAGAGCTTTGGCAACTACCTGCGAAAGAAAAAATCGAATACTGCATACCGCACCAACAGAGACGAAATGCTGGCTACCATAAAAGGTTACAACCCTGATGTAATCTGCTTCCAGGAGTACCGAAACATTGAAAATTCAAAACGCCGCATATCAATAAGAAAGCAGTTGGATACACTTGGATACACATATTCATTCTGTTCAAAAGACAGGGCAGGCAGTTACCCTAAAAATCCAAATGTACTCCTTGAAGAAGGCGTTGCCATTTTCAGTAAAATGCCTTTTGTAGACAGTGGAAGAATACTGATCGACAGCACGGAAGAGAATGAACACCTGATCTACACCACCGTACTTTTCAACGGTAAACCTGTACGGGTTTTTACAGCACACCTGCAATCGTTCACCATTTATTCCGATACGGCACAAGATAAAAATCCCGATGATAATATTTACGAGATCACCTACAAACGCCGCAAAGCTGCAGAATATAAAGTACGCGAAACAGAAGTAAAGCACCAGGAAGAAGTCGCAATCATCCGCAACGCAATCGATAAAACCAAAGAACCCGTTATCTATTGCGGCGATTTGAATATTACGCCCACATCGTACAATTACCGCACTTTAAAAGGCAGCAATCTGCAGGATGCTTTCCTGGCAAAGGGTTCAGGCATGGGAAATACTTTTTATAAGATTGGCCCAACGCTAAGGATCGATGTTTGCCTTGCCGATACAGCAATGCATGTACAACAATGCCAGAGAGATAAAATAAAATTATCCGATCATTACCCCGTTATCGCAGATCTAAGCTGGAAATAAAATTCAACAAAGCAATTTATTTGGCCAGCTGTACAACTTATGGCATCGCCGGTTGTGTCACTCACTTGTACGTTCGGAACAATTTTGAGCTGAGTGAACTATAAGCAACGCAAGCCGTAAATCGTAAGTCGCAAGTTAAACTCCCGATTCCCGGACTCCCGATTTACGTTCCTACAGTACAAGTGAGTGACACAACAGTTGATGCTATGAAATACCAATGCCTGCAACCAAAATTCCCTGCTAATCGTATCGCGATTCTTTGGCCATGTCAACATCTTCATCATCATCATTGTCAGCGAACCTGCCGTTGGAATAAAAACGGGAGGAGCTAGGTCTTTGCGCATACATGATCTGCTTAGTAATCTTTTGCATAGCAGGTATTGCTGCTTTTTCGCTGGTATATGTTTCGTTGGTGAAATAACTGTTCATACGCCTGTACAAATTGAAGGTTGCGTTTACTTTAGTGGTATCAGAGGGTTGCAGGCCAGAGACGGCAATCTTCCATTCTTTGTCCTGTTTGTCTCTTTTGTAACGGAAGAAATAAAGCCAGCCACTGTCTTTGTAACTGTTGACTTTTCTTTTGCTGATATAAACAAGCGTGTCAACAGGCAAATACGAAGCACTACTGCGGAGTATGCTGTTAGCAAAGTTTTGTTGGCTAAGATATTTTTTTGGAAAATAACGGGTGAGGCTGTCGGCCTGTAATGCGTTATAAAAAGCTATCCTGTTCTGTTCATCTGCGGCAAGCGCCAGGAGCAAGGTATCGGGAACAGGCTTCCCGTTTTTAAGCATCGTTGTTACTGCTTTTATTTTTGCGGGGTTGCTGCGCATCTGCAATATCTTATCGTAAAAGCCGGGCACTTCCTGCGATTGATTCCAGAAAGGCATCAGTAATACGATGTAATTTTCAAAATTATCTGCGCCATCGCGGTTGCCGTACATGTTATTGTAATAATCAGGTATTCCCTGGTTATTTTTATCAAGCTTGTTCATCTCCTTTTTTTCTTCCTGCGCCAAACGTTTTTTAAGGAGTTGTTTTGCGTCGAGCAGAAACTTGTTGAAATAATTTTTGTAGTCGGGTGCTTTGATATACCCACTGTCAACAGCCACAGAAAGTAATTGTATTATATCGTTTTTATAATCATCGAGCGTTACCAGGTCGAGCATAGCAGGAATGATCTTAGCTGCAAGTGAAAGGGTATCGTGTAACTGGTGCCAGGCATCATTGGAGAAGGTGTTGTAATCTATAGTTCGATCATTTTTGGCAGACATGTTTTGCAGAATAAAATTCATGTCAAGAGAGGGAAAACGACTACCATTATCCGAAGCCAATGCCGGTGGATTTTCGAGTATGAGGTCTTTAAAAACTGTAAAAGATGCATTGGTTTTCATATTCAGCAAAGCATCTAGTACTACGTTCTGAAGATCAGAAGTATCTTTAGCCGAAACATAAAGTTGTTTAAGCCAGGCAATGGTTTCTGCATCTTTAAAACCGCCTGTTGCAGCGATCCAGCTTCTCTTTAAATCCAGGTAATTTTTATTTTTCCACGATAACTGTTCTACCGCTTTTTTTACCTGTGGCAGATCGGTTGAGTCAAAAAGTGTTGGTGAAATAGAATGCCTTGCTTTTTTGCTTATAACACTATCGGTGCTGAAATAATCGGCAAAGAAAATAGCTGATTTCTTTTTGAAAGGATCAACAAATTTGAATGTATCTGCAGGGGTGAATGTTTCAAAAAAAGTTTGTACAAATTTGCCGGGGCCGCTAATGGTATCGCTCATATTCATAAGGCTGAAGAATGCCCCGTTCTTATAATAGGTTTTAACGGATAACAGCCTGCTGCTGCCTGTGTCGCTTAATTGGTAATAGTTACATTTCCAGCCACTGTCTGTTGTAAACACCTGTTTTTTTCGGATTATATAATCTGAATCTTTTTCTGATATTACAAACCTGTTGCTGTTTAGTGTAGCAGAATCTTTAAGGTAAGTATATTTCGGGAGCCGCGATGCAACAATCGTAATATGTTCTCCTGTTGTATCGTTGCCAACTGTTTTAATAGAGAAATTGGTAAGCCAATCTATATAAGAACCCGTGGATGCCCCAAAACCCTCTTTGTCTTCTGCGAGTTCGGCAAGGTCAGTTAAGGATAATTTGTCAGAACTATCCAGGGCAGTGGAATAAA
The DNA here is from genome assembly GCA_002390845.1 of Chitinophagaceae bacterium UBA4407. GTDB lineage: Bacteria > Bacteroidota > Bacteroidia > Chitinophagales > Chitinophagaceae > Limnovirga. The sequence goes on from DGQT01000077.1 coordinate 42,410, forward strand.
ACATCGGGCTTTGCACAGTGAATCCCAGCGTAGTATCTTTTCTTTCTTTTGTTTCAGTGTAATTAAAGGGTGTTATTTCAAATGAATTTAGAAAAGCCGCATCGCTGTTACTACTCTTTGTTTTTACCCCGAGAATATAATAATTGCTGCCCTGTATCAGGTAACGCACCATAAGTGTGCTGCCATCTTTATGTTTATAAACAGCATTTAATACAGGGTAGTTTTTAAACGAACTAATTTTGCCGGTAGCCGTATCGCTGATGATATTTTCACTTTTAAAACTCTCCTCCATTAACCGCAACTCAAAACTGTCTTCTTCTATATAATCATATTGCTGAATATTCGCTTTAAAGAGAAAATAGTCATTCCCTTTACTATCACTGCTCAGCCACTCATCGCGGTTTTTATCGTTGCGGTCGCTGGAAACATACAAAGGCTTTGAAGGAAAGTCTATTTTAAATCCACCATAAGGTGCTGTGTATGCAGTTTGCTTTTGGCTGAAAAAACTGCTATCAAATTTCACTGAACTAAAGAACTGATCGGCTTCTTTACCACCAGTAATATAGTCATTAATGCCGCCGGTTTTAAAAATAACAAGTTCATTGGGTAACACGAAAATATTATACCGCTGCTTATCGCCCTTCCTGGTGCGATTAACAATATCAAATCCTTTAAAGCCATTTTTTTCAATTGGGCTTTTTGATAAAATTTTACCTGGAATATTTTCATATAAAAGACTGTCTGTTTTCTTCAGCACCACCTCGGCAGAATTGCCCAGAAGCGAAGCGTCTGTCTTTACACGGCTTACCATATAATAACTGCCATTAGGCATATCGGCATATTGTACCATATCTACGTTTCCTATGGTTTTGAAACGATAGAATTTTGAACCTGGAATTTCCACACTGAATAAGCTGTCATCTGAATATTGCTTTTTAAAAGCAGCAGTAACTCTTATGCTTTCCAGCTTTTCTTTTTCGTCACCATCGCGCTGGCCCATAGTCACAGGGCGAAGCTTGTACCCCATTTTTCGCAACAATTCTATTACGCCCCTAGTTCCTGCTAAATGGGCTGCACCAACCCCTACAAACAATGAATGCTTTTTAACGATTGTATCTATAGAGTTGGCTTGTATCTCATTGCGTTTGTAAAGAAATTTTTCTTCAAAAGCGGCTGATGGCGATGTAAGTATTTGCAAAGAATCCAATACATCAAGATCTCCTTTGCGGTAGGCATCCTCTGTTTTCTTCTGATAATCCACACCGTCATAATTAATCACCCTGCGGTTTTGCGCCTGGTCTTTATACATATCACGGTATGCCTCTTTTACAATACGCATTGTTTGATTATAGTCTTCAACACCCGTTACCGTTTTATTCAGTTTACGGCCCAGACGGAATATGTACATATCCAGGTAAGTCTCTTCTTCAAAATCTTCATTGCCCACATTGTTGCGGTACAGCATGCCATTAATCATTCTCGCTTCCGATGCAAGCCCCAGTTCTATTCTGGGTTCATAAGCCCCAATCTCAAATGTTTTTTCATTAAGGCGGTCATTGGCAATATCAAACATATTAAACATGCGCGGATTGAACCCTTGCATTCCCTGCGGGTCATCATCTTCTTTTGAAAACGCTTCCTGCCACACTTCAAAATCCTGTTCCAGAGCAACCCAGTCAACACTTTTTAATGCAGTATAAAACGAATCGCCAAGATTAAACACCATCTTGTTACTAATATGCATGGTGCCAAAAAGATAAGACGGATGCTTTAACCCGTTACCCGTGATCTCCCACAAAAGACTCGGATATTTTTTCTGCCCTGCGGCAACAGAACTGTCGGTTACTTTTGTTTTTTTCTGGGCACCTGCATCAGCAGAGAAAATAAGAACAACTAGTAACGTAGCAATACAACTGTGAATGATTTTCATATATTAAAATTACCGGGTAAAAGGTTCGGGTTGCATGTTAAACAAACCTCACTGTAAAATAATTTAATGCTCTTGGTACAAGGTCACAAAAGAAATTGTTGTTTCAAAATATAATCTTGAAACATGAACTTTATTTTTAGGTTTTGCTGAAAATTTTTTAAACCAGCATTTGTATTTCATGGCAGCTTCGTTGCGTCGCATTACGTTCATCTTTTGTACTGATATGATGCTTTTACCGAAGCGAAAATCAGGCTAGTCAACCAAAATAATTTTAGGCGCTTTCTACCGAACTTTGCCGCATGAAACCTTTGCTCATTTATTGTTACGATGCTTATTGCGGCTGGTGTTACGGTTTTAGCCCGGTAATAAAAAAGATTGCAGAAACTTTTAAAGACCGGCTCGATTTTGAAGTGCTTTCCGGCGGTATGATCATTACAGAAAAACCGGTGGCAATTGCTGCAACAGCGACATACATACAAAGCGCTTACAAAAGAGTGGAGGAATACAGTGGCATTACATTCGGCAAAGACTATCTCTGGCATATTTTTAATCCTGAAGAAAGCGATTGGTTTCCCAGCTCCGAAAAACCCTCCATCGCTTTATGCATTTTTAAAGAACTCCATGCTGGCAACCCTGTTGAGTTTGCCGCAGACATGCAGTACGCCCTGCATTACGAAGGCCGCGACCTTACCGATGACGAAGCCTACCGCCATCTGCTGGATAAGTATAAAATAAATGTGGATACATTTTACAAATTGCTAAAGAGCGAAACATTTAAAGAAAAAGCCTACTACGAATTTTCACTGGTAAAGCAACTCAAGGTTCAGGGTTTTCCTGCTGTGTTTATACAGGGTAGTGAATTAAAATTTTATTTGGTAGCACAGGGTTTTACAGATTATGAAACGGTAAACCAGCATATAGAAAATGTGTTGAAAGAAATTGGGGCATAGGAATAACAGATCAACTTCTTTTTGCTTTTTAAAAGCATTCAATTTCTAATTCACAAGGTATTGAAAGCAGCAATTAGGGATTAAGGATGCAGGCTGTTGCCTGTTGGCTCATATCCAGAACGTACAAGTGAGTGACACAACAAAAGTTGAAATAAGTTCTGTAGCCGGTAACAAAAAAATTATCTTCTGTTTGGTTTACCGCTAAATCTTCTGCGCTGTTCGGGCTTTGCAGTTCTGGGGCTGTATTCAGGTGTTGCACCAAACTGTTCAGGCACTTTTGCTTTGGTAACTTCATGCCCCAGCAACTTTTCTATCCGTGCAAATTTTTGCTGTTCTTTTTCGGTGATAAATGTGTAGGCGGTTCCTTCGCTTGCAGCCCTTGCGGTACGGCCAATGCGGTGAACATAATCTTCACCGTCGTTGGGTACATCGTAATTGATTACAAGATCAATATCTTCAATATCTATGCCTCTTGAAAGCAGGTCGGTAGCAACTAAAATCTTCAGCCGCTTATTTTTAAAATCGATCAGCACCTGTTCGCGCTGCTCCTGTAAAAGATCTGAATGAATTTCTTCAATCGAAAATTTAGCGCGTTTTAATTCACGGCTCAGCGCTTTTACATTTTGCTTTTTTGAACAGAATACCAGTACGCTTCCAAACTCTTTTTGCTGCAGAATAAATTTTACCAGGGGAATCTTCTGCGGCTCATACACTACGAATGCTTCCTGCACAATTTTCTCCGGCGGCTTCGAAATGGCGATATTTATCTCCAACGGATTGTGGAGTATTTTTCTTGCCAGCTCCCGCATTTTTACGGGCATGGTAGCAGAGAAGAGCAGGTTTTGCCTGTGCTTTGGCAGAAAAGAAATAATCTTTGTAATGTCATCGTTAAAGCCCATGTCCAGCATGCGGTCTGCCTCATCGAGTATTAAATATTTTAACCCCTGCAATTTTACATAACCCATATTCAGGTGGGCGATCATTCTGCCTGGTGTGCAGATTACTACGTCTGCACCGCTTGACAATGCTTTCTTTTCTGCAGTAAACAATGCGCCATCGCCGCCGCCGTAAACGGGTATAGAACTTACTGACGTAAAGTAAGAAAGCCCTTCAAGTGTTTGCGCAATTTGTATGGCAAGTTCTCTTGTGGGCACAATAATCAATGCATTGATATGCTTTTCATCGTGCGGCTCGGTAAGTAGTTTATTTACTACCGGCAGCAGAAAGGCTGCAGTTTTACCCGTGCCGGTTTGTGCAGAGGCTATAATATCCCTGCCTGCGAGTATGGGTGGTATAACCTGTTCCTGAACAGGGGTTGCATTTGTATAACCCATGGCCTCTATACCTTCGAGCAGTCGCTCATCAAAACCAAAATCTTTAAAAGTCAAAATAGTTATTGCTTGTTCAATGATGTAATCCGGTAAAGATAAGGCGATATCCTTGTAAAGTTATTTTTCGTGAGGCAAGGCGGGGTGATGCATAAATATCTTTTATTTACAGCTTCGCCTGTGTTTCATATTTTAGCTATCTGAATTTGTTTTTAATCATATCCCACATAAAAAAACAATCATGCAACGCAGAAAATTCATGCAGCAATCCGTAATGGCAGGCGCAGGTTTATTTACAGCAGCGAAAGTATCAGCGGCTAACAATAACACGGCTGACAATAAGCCTTTCAACCTTAACTATGGTATTCATGATGGTACTTTTAAAAACAGTGCCGGCAGCAACTTTCTTGATCAGATTCAGTTTGCTTACGACATGGGGTTTCGCGCCATTGAAGACAATGGCATGATGAGCCGCCCTGTTGATCAGCAGCAAAAGATCGGCGACAAGCTTGCCAAATTGGGCATGAGTATGGGCGTATTTGTTATTACTACCGATAACTGGCATTGGAAAAAATCTTTAACTACAGGCAAACAGGAATGGACCGATAAAATGATCACCGACTGCAAAACTGCCGTTGAAGTTGCCAGGCGATGCAATGCAAAATATATGACGGTGGTGCCCGGCAATTACGAACCCGAATTGCCACATGAATATCAAACAGCCAATGTAATTACAGCTTTACGTAAAGGCGCTGAAATATTAGAGCCGCACGGATTGGTAATGGTGCTCGAGGCGTTGAGTGATAACCCTGATCTTTTTCTGCGACACACCGATCAAACAGTAATGATCTGCAAAGCAGTGAATAGCCCTGCATGCAAATTTCTTTTCGACATGTATCACATGCAACGCAACGAAGGCAATATCATCAACAATCTTGATGCTGCATGGAATGAAATTGGCTACTTACAAATTGGCGATAACCCTGGCCGCAACGAACCCACTACCGGCGAAATGAATTACAAGAATATCTTTAAACATATACACAGCAAGGGTTACAAGGGCGTGCTGGGTATGGAGCATGGTGCGGCAAAACCAGGGAAAGAAGGCGAACTTGCACTTATAAAAGCCTACCGCTGGAGCGACGATTTTCTGACCGAAGGCTGATAAAAAATATTTGCTGCTGCGCAAAAAGCTAAAGTGTAATGCTTTAGCTTTTCTGTTTTATGCAATGAGATAAAATACAATTTTTATTAGCCCGGCAAATGAATATTTATGAGGCTTTGTTGCGTCGCACACGTGTACGTTGGATACTTTACTGAGCCTTACCGAAGCGAATAATGGCCGATTATGTTGGTGCAAAATCCGCTTCAATCTACGCTGCAATAAAAGTTCCTGAGAATTACCATTGCACAAGAGTGCGACGCAACAAAAGCCCAATCAAAGTTTCTGCAGCCGGGTCAATAAAATCAATAATTCATTAAACGCGTTACATATTCGTGCAGCCTTGCTTTTGCAAGGAAATTTTTTTCCAGTTCAATGTTAAACGGAATGGGCGTATCTAGCGATGCACAACGCAGTACCGGTGCATCGAGCAGTTCAAAATAATGCTCGTTGATCCATGCAGCAATTTCGCCACCTATGCCGCCAATCAACGTGTCTTCGTGAAGTATCAATACTTTTCCGGTACGTGAAACCGATGCTTTAATGGCATCGTAATCCAATGGCAGCAAGGTTCTCAGGTCGAGTATATCAATACTCGTATCTCGGTGTTGTGCCGCATATTCCAAAGCCCAATGTACACCGGCGCCGTAGGTAATAATGCTGATATGTTCGCCCTGCCGCACATGTTTTGCTTTACCTATTTCAATTTCATAATACGTTTCGGGTACCGGGCCGCTTACGCTTCTGTACAAAGCCTTATGCTCAAAATACATAACGGGATTGGGATCGTTTATTGCCGCAATCAGCAAACCTTTTGCATCGATTGGCGTGGATGGATACACCACCTTTAAACCCGGCGTATGAACAAACCATGCTTCGTTACTCTGCGAATGAAACGGGCCTGCACCTACACCTGCGCCAGTAGGCATGCGAATTACAACATCTGCAGCCTGGCCCCAGCGGTAATGAATTTTTGCGAGGTTATTAATGATTTGGTTAAAGCCTACCGTAACAAAATCTGCGAACTGCATTTCCATCATGCTCTTAAAACCTTCCAGGCTTAAACCCAGTGCAGTGCCGATTACAGCGCTTTCGCAAAGTGGGGTGTTGCGTACCCTTGCTTTGCCAAACTCGTTTACAAACCCTTCGGTTATTTTAAAAGCACCGCCGTATTCAGCAATATCCTGCCCCATTAAAACGAGATTGTTGTGCTGCTGCATCGATTGGTGCAGCCCTTCTTTAATGGCATCGATCATTCGTTTTTCAACACCGGGGTTCGTCTTCTCTATGCCAGGTTTTGAATTGTCAACTACTGTAGCAGGCGATTCGCTGCAGGGAGCATATACATCGTTGAGCTCTTCTGCTGTATTTGGAATTAATGAAGTTGCATTGTATGCAACCTGTAATTCCGATTCTATCGTTTGTTTAATTTCTTCTTTAAGATCATTGATCGTTTCAGCAGTTAAGATTTGCTCGGCGATTAAATAATGTTCATAGTTGGCAACCGGGTCTTTTTGCGCCCATTCTTCAAACAGTTCTTTAGGTACGTACTTGGTTCCGCTTGCTTCTTCGTGGCCGCGCATGCGAAAAGTCATGCACTCGATCAGGTAAGGTTTTTGTTCGCGGATGCAATATTCACGCACCCCCTTAACCGTATCGATCACTTCTAAAATATTGTTCCCATCTATGCGCACCCCTTCCATGCCATAACCTTTGGCACGGTCAACCAAACTTTCACAACGGTATTGTTCATTAACCGGTGTGCTTAAACCGTAGCCGTTATTTTCTATGATAAAGATCACGGGCAAATCCCATACTGCGGCTACATTCAATGCTTCATGAAAATCGCCTTCACTGGTTCCGCCATCGCCTGTAAAAGCAAGCGATACTTTATGTTGCTGTTTTAATTTATAAGCCAAAGCCACACCATCGGCGATAGCAAGTTGTGGACCTAAATGCGAGATCATGCCACAGATATAATGCTCCTTAGTACCAAAGTGAAAACTCCGCTCCCTGCCTTTGCTGTAGCCATCTTTATTGCCCTGCCACTGCATAAATAATTTATTCAGTGGCATATTGCGCCCTGTAAAAACACCCAGGTTTCTGTGCAGTGGCATTATCCATTCATCCTGTTGCATTGCGTAAGTGCAACCAACTGAAATGGCTTCCTGGCCAATGCCACTGAACCATTTACTGATTTTACCCTGCCGCAGCAGCAACAGCATTTTATCTTCAATCAGGCGGGGCAGTAATAATTTTTTATATACAAGCAGCAGCTCATCATTGGCGAGGTTCTTTCTATCGAAATACATGGCGGCAATACGTTTTGAGTATTGCGAATATAGTTGTTATTGGCATTTAATATTTGCGGGCAGTGGAAAGCAAAATACTTTGTAGCAGTTGAAATAAGAAAGGCATTCATTGGCCCGGCAGTTTGAACATTGATGAGCTTTTGTTGCGTCGCACACTTGTACGTTCGGATTATAAAGCATCAATGCTAATGATAGAAAGAGGCCGGGCGTTTAAAACGCCCGGCCTCTTTTGTGTTCTGGCTTTATTTTACACTACCGGTGTAAGCGCAATATCGAGCTTATTTACCTGACCTAGTTTTACGTTGATGTTTGATAGTATGTTATCCTGGTAACCTGCACGTGTTACTTTGATGGTATAGATGCCATGAACTATGGGTTTTATTTGGTATTTGCCTTGTGGCGTTGCAGTAGCTGTGACACCTGTTTCTTCAATTAATATGGAGGCACCTTTAATTGGGCTGCTGTCTATTGAATTGGTAACCGTTCCTGTTAATTCTGTTGTAACCTTGCCGGGGTCTATTATTACGCGGTTTGCTTTATAGGTATTTACAAAATCGGGATTGGCTGCTTTAAAGCCTGCAAGGGTTTTATCCATCTGTTCTTTTAATATGAGGTCTGTTGCCGCAAATAAATTCTTTTGATTGAGCCTTATTGTTTTTTTAAGTGCTGCTGCATTGCGTGGTGTGGGCACTTTTAATTTGTAGGCAATGATGGTTGTTTGCAGGGAAGCAAGCAATGGTGCTGTAATACCAAAAGGTGTAAGTGCGACAAGATTTGCAGTGCCTGCATCGTGGATGTTCTGGCAGCGCACCGGAAGCAGTTCATCTTTTGTTTCGAACAGATCGGAAGCAGAAAAATTTACCTGAGCTTTGAGTGTGTTGTCGTTAATGGAGGATGCATAAGCGAAGATGGGAGCGGCCACATCGGCACCCAATTGTGCCAGAGTTTTTTTACTTACTTTTTTATCGGTGGCAATGCCTTTTGTTACCTGATCTTCCTGCTGTGCGCTGGCAATAATGGCTGCAACATTTGCTTTAAAGGCTGTAAATGCTGTGGCGAAGGCGGGTACTGTGTTTACGATGGGCATGTTATTATCGCAGTAGGTTTGGGTTGCGCGGTACATGCCGAGTTTGGATTCTAACTTAGCGTTCATAGCTTATTTTTTTTAAGTTAATGAAAGGGATTTGATGGTTTATAGCGAAGATTTAATAACCGTTATTTAAGAAGTGAAGTTTTTCAGTGCTTTTCTTTTGGACACAGTTTATTGAACAGTGCGGATTCTTGACCCGCACAAATCCATTCTTGACCTGCACGAATCCATTCTTGACCCGCATAAATGCATTCTTGACCTGCACAAATGCATTCTTGACCTGCACAAATGCATTCTTGACAGTTGCGAAGTCATTCTTTCGATGTAAAAACGCATTCTTGACAGGTTCGAGGTCATTCTTTCGATGTAAAAATTCATTCTTGACCTGAAAAAATCCATTCTTTTGATGTAAGAAACCATTCTTAGAGGTTAGAATTTCATTTCTTGAATGTATAAAGCACTGAAAATGAAGCGAATTGGAAAAATGCCGCTTAAAAGGCGGTTTTACCCGTGGCGGGCTGTGGTTATTTGGGTTGCGTGAATACATAATACGTCTTTTTTTAAAAAAAAGAGGGTATTATGCTGACTGATTACTAAGGTACTAACTGATGTTTAGAAATGCAATTTTTTTGAAAGAATGAAGAATAAATTTTAGAAATTTATTTTAGGGCGTCTAAAATTTTAATTTAAAGCAATAAAAATAATTATTAAGTTTATAAACCAATCCGATTGCAAACTTTAAAACCCCGCTTATGAAAACAATACTTGTATTTTCTTTTTTAGCATTGGCTAATCTGTATGCTTACCTGAATCAAAGTTATTTTGGTACTATCAGTGTGTGCAACATTATGGAAGACTTATGTGAAACTGATTTAAGTGTCATTATTCCCGGTATCAAAATCGACTCTGTTATTGACGCTACTTATGGAAAGGAAGGTGTTTCAGAAGATGTGTTTTATGAAGATGATGGGTGTGAAGAAAAAAACACTGATTATGATCATTGTGAAGATGGTTATAACTCCATGAAATATGATGTTTATTATCCTGATTCAATAGATAATAAACGGGTTAGTTATAGCAGTTGTGGATTACCGGCAATTATAATGTTTCATGGAGGGAGTTTTAAAGAGTGCAGTGACAAACCTAATCCAGGTATAAAGCAAGTATGTTTGGAAATGGCTAAAAGAGGATTTATAGTTTTTAATGTTGAATATAGAAGAGGTGTATTAATTGATATTAGAAAACCATATATAGGCTACAGGCTAAAGTATATTTCCGCTCAACAAATTTTGGCTATATATAGAGCTTCTCAAGATGTGCGTGGAGCTATAAGAACTATTATTTATAAACAGCGTATAAGCAGCAATGATGGAAATTATAAGATTGATACAAATAACCTTTTTGTAGGTGGTATAAGTGCTGGTAGCTTGGCAGCAATGAACGCTGCTTATTATGAAAGACAAGGACAAATTGATTCTGCATGGCCTGGTGCAAGTACAGTAATGGGAGACATTGATCAGGATTACTATATAGGTGATACAAACATAAATTTTATACCCAAAATTAAAGGTGTATTAGATATGTGGGGAGCAATCGCTGTCCATAAAAGCAAGAGTGCTAACCCCGGATATTTCCTTGGAGGTAACCAAGGTAACCCAGCAATGATAGCATTTCAAGGTTATGAAGATGATATTTTTCCGGTCGATACTTCGTCGCTATATTTTTCACCAGATGTCTCTCCGAATGGTACAAATTATAATAATGAAACAAATTGCCTTGTTTCTGGCTCATCTTTTAGAATTGACACTGTTGCAAATTCTGTGGATTCTTACGCTATAGGAGCTGAAGGTATTTATAAAGTATTCAAGAATAAAGGAATTCCTGTAGAAGTTTATATAGATTGTACGATGGGACATGGAATGGACACAGGAACTCCTTTTGATAGTGATTTCGGTACGAGTTATACTAATCAAAATGATGTATATAGTTATATAGCTGCAAGATCCACAACATTTTTTGTAACAGTTATTAAAGGATACGCTTCATCTTTAGGACGGGCAAGATTTGTTGAATGTAAAAATAACCGGGTCAAATGTGATTTAGCAGATGATGCTGAATGCGACTATGATATTGATCATGAAGTGAGTTATCGTTGTACCGATTTTCTTAATGAATAATAATTTTATAAAATATAAATACTAGTGATATGAAACAATTTTTACTAAACCGACAGTTTCGTAAATTAATAATTAGTGTAATACTTTTAATAATATCATGTGCAATTAAAAGTATGGCCCAGTCTGGTACTTTAGATAGCAGTTTTGGAGGAAATGGCAAAAGTGTAAGTCAGTTATTTGGAACTCCTTATTGTGTTGCCGAACAGCAAGATGGAAAAATAATAGTTGCGGGTCGCGCTTATGAGGGTGTAATTATTATAACACGTTATAACCAAAACGGAACATTTGATTCATCTTTTGGAACAAATGGTAAAGTACTTACTGATCTCTTTCCAAATTTTAATCTCATCTATTCGCAGGCATTAGCTATGGCATTGCAACCAGATGGTAAAATAGTGATTACAGGGTATGGAATTTTTGATGATGGATTGTATGGCAATTATAATGTAATACTAGCGAGATATAATATAAATGGTGGTTTAGATTCAAGTTTTGGAAATAACGGGATTTTAGTAAACGATTTTGGAGACAATAATGAGTTTGCTGCTGCAATCGCACTTCAGCAAGATGGCAAAATTGTAATTGGTGGACAAAGCGGGGCGCTATTAGTTGCCAGATATAATAACGATGGAAGTCCTGATGTAACATTTGGTAGCATAGGATGGATAAAAAAATATAATGGCGGATTCGCAAATTCAATTTTAATTCAACCAGATGGCAAAATAGTTACTGGTGGTTCAAGCATTGCGGGAGAGGATAAATTTTGGTTATACAGACTTAAAGCTGATGGAAAGTCTGATAGTACATTTGGTTTAAATGGAAGAGTTTTTACAGATTTTGGTGCAGGCGGTGATCAACTTAATTCAATTGTACTTCAGCCCGATGGTAAAATTATCGGTGCTGGTAAAACGGGAGGTGCAATAGGAGGCACAGGCCATATAGCACTTATCCGCTATTTTAGTAATGGTAATCTGGATAGCAGTTTTGGAAACCAAGGAAAAGTCACCACGGTAATAGGCACAAAATTTTCAAACGCAGCAAAAGTTCTATTAGAACCTGATATGCAAATTATTGTTGCAGGGGCCAACTATGATTTTTATGGAACGGACTGGGATTTTGCTGTTGTTAAATATAATAATAATGGAAGCTTAGACAGTCACTTTGGTGAGCTAGGTATACAAGTAACTGATATGGGAGGGATAGATTATGGATATAATGCTGCATTACAATATGATGGTAAAATAATAGTAGTAGGTTCTTCAGGTAATTATGGTTTTGCCATTGCCCGCTATAAAAATACAATACCCATAGCGATAAGCTTCAAAAAAAATGAAAAAGTAGTTGAAGGTAATACTGGTATTAGCAACGCCAGTTTTAAAATCATTCTTAGCCAACCTTCATCAAACGATATTTCAGTAAACGTATCAACAAAAGATGGTACCGCCTTAGCAGGATCGGATTACAAAGCAGCATCGGGCACATTAACAATAAAAGCAGGCAGCACTTCAAAAAATATTGAAGTAAAAATTATCGGGGATAGCATACCCGAAAATAACGAAAGGTTTTTTTTGATATTAAGCAATCCTGTTAATGCAATACTTGATATAAACGACAGCGTTACCTGTACTATAAAAAACGATGACCCACAGTTATCAGCAACATCTTCAGATAATTTTGAAAATAATAATGCAGCTTCTTTAAAAATATATCCCAACCCTGTAAAAAGCAATTTACAGGTAGCAGGTTTACCTGCTACACAAAAAACAATATTCAGTATTACAGATCTCAGCGGTAACAGAAAAGCAACAGCTACTGTAACAGGCAGCAGTTATAACTGGAACATCGGGCAGTTGAAAGCGGGGAGTTATGTTTTAAGAATTGAGAATGGAGGAGAGGTGGTTAGTAAGATGTTTGTGAAAGAATAAAGGTTAGTGTATGCTTTTATATTAATGCCTGCGGTTGCGGGCATTTTTTTTACCACAGCCTTACACAGAGTCTTTTCACAGAGTTGCACAGAGGCGTTGAATATTGGCTGAACCACGAAGACACAAAGACCGGAAGGTGCACTAAGATAAAACGCACTATGTATCATCGGTTGCCGGCTGTTGGAAGCTGCTTTATAATCCAATCGTACAAGTGTGTGACCCCGAACATTTTTTGTTCAATATTTATTCAACAGATGAAAGGATTGCGACGCAACGATGATCAATCTGAGTTACTACAGCTGGTATCAAAAAAATTTCGGGACAGGCTCCACAGACGACGCTATAAAAAACAAATGCCGGGTAAATAAATAGCTACATTCTGTAAGAAACAGCATTAATGTTCATGCCTGCGCCAACTGATGCAAACAAAACAATATCGCCTTTCTCTAAACGGTGGTCGGGTAAAGCGCCTTTCTGTACCATATCGAGCAGTGTGGGAATGGTGGCTACCGAACTGTTGCCGAGTTTGTGTATGTTCATAGGCATAATATCTGCGGGTACCTGATCGATGTTGTAAAGTTTGTAAAGGGCTTTTACAATGGCTTCGTCCATCTTTTCGTTGGCCTGGTGTATGAATATTTTCTTTAGGTCGCTGATGTGAACATTGCTTTTATCGAGGCAGGCTTTCATGGCTTCGGGAACATATTTAAGTGCGTATTCATATACTTTGCGCCCTTTCATTTTTATATAGCGGATGCGTGGATCAGCGTCTGGAAAATTTGATTTGCCCATGCAGATGAACTGGTTTTCGGCAATACAATGCGATTGGACGGCAGTGGCCAGTATGCCGCTTGCTGATTCGCTATTATCATTAATTGCTTCCAGAATGCAGGCACCGGCGCCATCGCTGAAGATCATACTGTCGCGGTCGTACAAGTCTATTACGCGGCTAAGTGTTTCGGTACCGATGACCAAACATTTTTTTGCAATACCGGCTTTAAAAAAAGCATCTGCTTGTATTACGCCCTGTAGCCAGCCGGGGCAGCCGAATAGGATATCGTAGGCCACACAATTGGGGTTTGCAATACCGAGTTCATGTTTTATTCTTGATGCCAGTGATGGCACCGCATCTGTTTGTATGGTGTGTTTAATTACGTTGCCAAAATTTTGGGCCACGATTAGCTGGTCTATAGTTTCGGGATTGATGCCGGCGTTTTCAATGGCAATTTTTGCCGCAATTACACCCAGGTCTGATGCATTTAATTCCGGTTGGGCATAGCGACGTTCTTCTATTCCGGTGATTTGCTGAAAGCGTTCTACTACATTTGCTGACGGTGTATTGAGGGGCTTATGATCCTCACCATAAAAATGGTTAAAAGTAAACTCGCTGTTGGTTTTTATTTCTGTTGGTATGTAGCATCCGGTGCCTGTAATCACCGTTTTTAAATGTGTCATGATATTTTTTTTGAGCAATTGTTCGCTGGCTATCAAACTTTGTAAAAATAATATAAACAGCCTAAAGCTGAGCCGGTTTTGTTTGCGGTTAATTGCCGGAAGATGATTAAAACTGAACTGTAAACCTGAAGCTGAGTAAAGCTTTGCATCACAAGTGTGCGACCCCGAGTTCCGCTTTGCTCGTTGGGGCAGGCGCAAGAAAAGATCAATAGAATTACACATGCCGGGCTCAAAAAAAATATAACACAAGGTTTACAGGTACTTATCTCCTTTATTGCGTTTTACTTCGGCAACATATTCTTTTACCTGCTGTTCTTTTTCTTTTTTGCAAATGAGCAATACATCTTCTGTGTCAACAATTATAAAATCATCAAGCCCCTGAAGTACCAGCAGCTTTTCGTGAGATGCAGATACCATGCATTTGGTAGCATCGATTACCATTACGTTATCGCCTGCTACTGCATTGCCAAGATAATCTTTTTCAAGGCTGTCGTAAGCACTGTTCCAGGTACCAAGATCGCTCCAGCCGAAAGATGAAGGAATTACGTAAACATTACCGGCTTCTTCCATAATGGCGTAATCAATAGAAATATTGGTGCATAAAGGATAGATGCGCCCAAGTGCATTTTGCTCTTCCGTTGTATTGAAATGCTGCTGTTCGGCAGCAAACATCTCATACATTTCGGGTTGGTATTTTTCGAAAGCTTTAATAATATCTTTAACCTGCCAGATAAAAATACCTGCATTCCAGAGAAAATCGCCGCTGGCAATAAAAGTGCGGGCCAGGTCGGTATTGGGCTTTTCGGTAAAAGTTTTTACTTTAAAAATATTATCGGCAACCGGAATGGTTTCGTGCTGAATATATCCATAACCTGTATTGGGGTAGGTTGGTTTTATACCAAGTGTAACAAAGGCTTTCATATGGGCTGCAAAACCCAGTGCTTCAAAAGCCACCCGCTCAAATTCTGTATTGTCCAGAACAAGATGATCGCTTGGAGCGATTATGAGCGAAGCTTCGGGGTCTTTCTGAAATAATTTAAAAGCAATATAGGCAACACAGGGGGCGGTATTTTTCCGGCTTGGTTCAGCAAGTATATTGGCAGGATTTACATCAGGCAATTGCTCTTTAACAATATCTGTATATTCATCTACGGTTATAATATAAATATTTTCCTCAGGAAGAAATGACGCATACCGCTCGTAAGTGGTTTGTACAAGCGTTTTGCCAGTATTGAGGATATCCAGAAACTGCTTGGGGTAGGATGCCCTGCTTTGAGGCCAGAACCTGCTTCCGATACCGCCTGCAAGAATGGCTACGTAATAGTGATTGATCATTAGAATGTCTTCTGTGATTTATATAATCCCTTCCCTGATTAAGTCGTGCAAATGTAACATTCCGAGATAAACATCTGACGAATCTGCAACAATTAGCTGGCTAATATCAAATTGTTTCAGTATTTCAAAAGCTTCCACTGCCAATAAATCCGGAGCAACAGTTTTAGGGCTTTTATTCTGTATATCCGATGCTTTCACTTGGCTTAAATCGTTTGTTAATTCCAGCATTCGCCTTACATCTCCATCAGTTATAATACCTTTTATTTTTTTATCCCGGTCAACTACCGCGGCAGCGCCAAGCCGGCCTTTGCTGATTTCTATTATTACATCCTTTAATGTGGTATCAGCCTCAACATTTGGTGCTGCATTCATTTTGTAAATATCATTTACTTTAAGGTATAATTTTTTGCCCAAGTTACCACCGGGATGATAACGGGCAAAATCCTTACCACTAAACTCGTTCAATTCCATCAGGCAAACTGCAAGTGCATCGCCCATTACCATTTGGGCGGTGGTACTGCTTGTAGGTGCAAGATTATTGGGGCATGCCTCTTTTGCAACAGTCGTATTTAAAACATAATCACACTGCCTGGCAAGTATCGAGTTTTTATTTCCTACGATTCCAATAAGTGTGTTACCGAAATTTTTAATCAGCGGCACCAGTACTTTTATTTCAGGACTTTCTCCGCTTTTACTGATGATAATTACAGTATCGTCTTGCTGCACCATGCCCAGGTCGCCATGAATAGCATCTCCGGCGTGCATAAATAATGCAGGCGTTCCGGTAGAGTTAAGCGTAGCCACGATCTTTTGACCAACTATGGCACTCTTGCCAATGCCGGTAATTACCACCCGCCCTTTAGACTGGTGTATGGTTTCTACTGCTTTTTCAAAAGCTTCGTCAATAAAATTCTTAAGCCCGGCAATAGATTCAGCTTCTAATGCTATGGTAAGCAGGGCAGATTCTATTATCTGTTTCTTCATTTCTGCAAAGTTAAACTTTAACAACAATGGATTTTTTTTAAAAGATTAGAGAATTAACTTCGCCCGAAGCGGGTGTATTCCAGGATTTTTGCTTACAAGTTGTTTAAATTTAGTTTGCAACACTACGGAGGAAACGGAACGATGCAATTTTTACTACAGATGAAAGGATTGCGACGCAACGAAGATGCCATAAAAACCAGTGCTGGTAGCATAATCACTCATTTTTAAACAGCTTATTGGGTGTATATAAAGTAATTTTTTTTGAAACCGGCAATATCATTTCATGGCAGCATCGTTGCGTCGCAATCCGTTCATCTGCAACGCATTTATTGAGCTTTTATCGAAGCGAAAAAATTGAAATGTGCCCCTTTAAACTGCTAAAATGATCAATACACCCCAGGCATTTGGCTTAGCGTTCCGGAATCTATAATTAAATTTTAATTACACGGTCCGGATAAATGCCGTAACTTATATGATTATTTAAAAACCCCCTTATCAGCGGGAGAGAAATTTTTGTGAACAATGGAAACCATTTCTAAAAAGACCACAACAAAGAAGACAACAGTTACAAAAACAGATACAAAAGGGCCTGCCAAAAAAGCGCAGCCTAAAACACATGGTCTGGATATCTACAAAAGCCTTAGCCTGCACTTTGGTTTTGAACATTTTAAAGGGCGCCAGGAAGAAGCCATCAACAGTTTGCTTAACGGCCGCGATACCTTTGTAATTATGCCAACCGGGGGCGGCAAAAGCCTTTGCTATCAATTGCCTGCACTGATACTGGAGGGCTGCGCCATTATTGTAAGCCCGCTTATAGCACTTATGAAAAACCAGGTTGACCTTGTAAGGGGCTATAGTGAAAAAGACGATGTAGCACATTTTTTAAATTCATCACTGAATAAAACACAGATCAAGGAAGTAAAAGACGACCTTGTTACAGGTAAAACCAAATTGTTGTATGTAGCTCCTGAAACCCTTACCAAACAGGAGAATCTTGACTTCTTCAGCGATCTTAAAATTTCTTTTTTTGCGGTAGATGAGGCGCACTGTATATCAGAATGGGGCCACGATTTCCGCCCAGAATACAGAAGGCTGCGCGAAATGATGGAAATCATCAATCCAAAAGTTGCCGTAGTTGCGCTTACCGCTACTGCAACCCCAAAAGTTCAAAGTGATATTGTAAAAAATCTTGGATTGCGCGACCCTAATATTTTTATATCCTCCTTTAACCGCCCCAATCTTTATTACGAAATACTACCCAAAACAAATAAAGACCAAACGGTTAAAAGTATAGTTCGTTTTATATCGCAAAACATGGGCAAGAGCGGTATTATTTATACGCTCAACCGCAAAACAACTGAGGAACTGGCTGAAGTATTAGTGGCCAATAATATAAAAGCAGTTGCTTATCACGCCGGGCTGGATGGAAAATTAAGAGCCGAACGGCAGGATCAGTTTTTAAACGAAGATGTTCAGGTAATTGTAGCAACCATTGCTTTCGGTATGGGCATTGATAAACCCGACATAAGATTTGTTATTCACTACAATATTCCAAAGTCAATCGAAAATTATTATCAGGAAACCGGTCGCGGTGGCCGTGACGGGCTGGAAGGCAAATGCATTTTGTATTACTCACATAAAGATGTTTCCAAACTGGAGCACCTGATGCGTGACAAACCACTTAGCGAAAGGGAAATCGGTGCGCAACTCATTAACGAAACCGTGGCTTTTGCCGAAAGTTCTGTGTGCCGCAGAAAAATACTGCTGCATTATTTTGGAGAAGATTCAGAAGATAAAAACTGTGGTAATTGCGACAACTGCCTGCACCCCAAAGAAAAAATAGAAGCAAAGGAAGAAGCAATAAAAGTACTTAAAGTGGTTAAGGCACTTGATGAAAGGTTTACCGCTGAGTATGTAACAAACGTAATTATTGGAAAGCTTACACCACAGGTTGCCATGTACCGCCATGAAACACTCGATGTATTCGGCATTAGCAAAGATAAAGACGATCATTTCTGGAACAGCCTCATCAGGCAAATGTTGTTGCAGAACCTTATTCGAAAAGATATTGTAGAATATGGGTTGCTAAAACTTACAGAACTTGGCGCAAAGTTTTTAAAGAAACCAGCATCATTTAAAATTGTGCTGAATAATTTATTCGAAGATGCGAATGCAGATGATGACGAAAGCGAAACTGCAACAGGTTCTGGCGCCGCTGCCGATGAGAAGTTATTCGAACTGCTGAAAGACCTTCGCCACCGCGAAGCAAAGAAAAAAGGCTTGCCACCGTTTGTGCTTTTTCTTGAAACATCGCTGCAGGATATGGCCACCATGTATCCTACTACCATGCAGGAACTCGAAAAATGCCAGGGCGTTAGTAAAGGCAAAGCCATCAAATTTGGCAGGCCTTTCGTAGAACTTATTGCAGGTTATGTAGAAGAAAACGAAATAGAAAAGCCCGATGATTTTGTAATGCGCAGCGTAGCAAATAAAAGCAGCAACAAGATTTATATTATTCAGAATGTAGATAAAAAAATACCACTCGAAACCATTGCACGAAACAAAGACCTACGACTCGATGCATTGCTCGAAGAAATGGAAACCATTGTTGGCAGCGGTACCAAGCTAAACCTGACTTACGCAATTGACGATATGCTCGATGACGATGAACAGGAAGAAATAATGGATTATTTTAAAAGCTGCGAAACATCTTCGCTGGATGTGGCAAGGGAAGAACTTGCAGACAGCGGTTACGACTGGGAGCAATTGAAAATTATGCGGATTCGTTTTTTAAGCGAATATGGCAATTAAAACATATTGAAAAACCAGGCAAAATTAATAAGCCCGTTTGCATGTGCAGGCGGGCTTTGCTTTTATACTGTATTTTTTTGAGCCCTGCTGCAGAATATGAATGAAGCGTCTGTTGCGTCGCACACTTGTACTGCAACAATTCTATTGAACAACCCGGCGCAGTTCCGCTGCTTCAAGCTATGCAGTACAAGTGTGCGACGCAACAGCCGATGCCATGAAAAACTTTTGCCGGGTAAATAAAACTCCTTCGCTTTTATTTACATGCTCTTAATAAGTAACTTAGTGCTATGCCTGCGAAAAACAACATATACGATATCGCTTTTACGCCTTCACGTTTTGCCAATCTGCATCAAACACCAATGAAACATAAAGCGGTTGGTGTGCCTGCAATACTGTCTTCGTTTAAACAAATGCTGGAATATATGCGTGTAAGCGATGCGGTGAAAGCCTCGCTGTCATTGAATCAGAAGAAAGGCTTCGATTGCCCTGGTTGTGCCTGGCCCGATCCGGATGATGAGCGGTCGCATCTTGGAGAATATTGCGAAAACGGCATTAAAGCAATTGCCGAAGAAGCGCAAAAGAAAAAAATTACTGCTGAATTTTTTAAGCAACACAGCATAGAAGAATTAGGAACCTGGACTGATTTTGAATTGGGGAAAAGCGGCCGTTTAACAGAGCCCATGTTGCTTCGCGAAAATGCTACACACTACGAAGCGATTAACTGGGCCGATGCTTTTAAATTAATAGCAAAAGAAATAAATAGTTTACCGCATGCAGACGAAGCTGTGTTTTATACTTCAGGCAGAACAAGTAATGAAGCGGCATTTTTATATCAATTGTTTGTAAGAATGACGGGCACTAACAATTTGCCAGATTGCTCCAACATGTGCCACGAAAGTAGCGGGGCAGGTTTGTCAGAAACCATCGGAGTAGGTAAAGGCACTGTAACATTAGATGATCTGCATCATGCAGAGCTCATCATCATTATGGGGCAGAACCCTGGTACCAATCATCCGCGCATGTTAAGCGCTTTGGAAAAATGTAAAAAAAATGGCGGAAAGATCATTGCCGTAAACCCTTTGCCGGAGCCGGGGTTAATGAATTTTATTGACCCCAAAAATGTAGGTAAAATTTTATCTGGCGGTACACAACTTGCCGATCTCTTTTTACAGGTACGCATCAATGCAGATGTGCCTTTGCTAAAAGCAATCATGCTTTTATTACTCGAAGAAGAACAAAAAAATCCCGGCAAAATATTCGACTACCAATTTATCAATGAACATACATCAGGCTACGAAAATTTTATTGAAAGCCTTCAGCAAAATTCTTTTGATGCTTGTGTAAAAATGAGTGGCGTAGAAGAAAATTTAATACGCGAAGCGGCACGACTCATTAAAGAAAACAAGAAGATTATTGTATGCTGGGCAATGGGTTTAACACAACATAAAAATGCTGTTGATAATGTAAAAGAAATCGTAAACCTGCTCCTGCTTAAAGGCAGCATTGGTATTCCGGGTGCAGGTGTTTGCCCGGTTCGCGGCCACAGTAATGTGCAAGGCGACAGAACGATGGGTATTTGGGAAAAAATGCCTGATGCTTTTATGGAAAAATTAAAAACTGTTTTTGAATTTAACCCGCCTGCAAAACACGGATACGATGTTGTGCAATCAATAAAAGCCATGCACGAAAATAAAGTGAAATTGTTTTTTGCCATGGGCGGCAATTTCCTGAGTGCCACGCCGGATACAGCTTTCACGGCAGAAGCATTGCACAAAACAAATCTTACGGTACATGTTTCCACCAAGTTAAACCGCAGCCACCTGGTGCATGGCAAACGGGCATTAATATTACCCTGTCTCGGAAGAACAGATAAAGATTTTCAACAAAACATTGAGCAGTTTGTAAGCTGCGAAAATTCAATGGGCGTTGTGCAAATGAGTAAAGGTGTGTTGCAACCGCCATCAAATAATTTACTCAGCGAAGTGGCGATTGTTTGCCAGCTTGCAAAAGCAA
Organism: Chitinophagaceae bacterium UBA4407; assembly: GCA_002390845.1. Classification (GTDB taxonomy): domain Bacteria; phylum Bacteroidota; class Bacteroidia; order Chitinophagales; family Chitinophagaceae; genus Limnovirga. Next base: position 63,882 of record DGQT01000077.1, read on the forward strand.
CATTTGTCGACCGCTATAAAATTGAATGGCAGGCATTGCAAAACAATTACGATCTTATCCGCGACCTTATTGAAAAAGTAATTCCCGGATTTGAAAATTATAACGAACGGGTGCGAAAACCTTCCGGATTTTATTTGCCCAATGCTGCAAAAGAACGATCGTTTAAAACCAAAACCGGCAAAGCAAATTTCAGTGTACTACAGTTGCCCATGCATCAATTGAACGCAGACGAATTTATGATGATGACCATCCGCAGCCACGATCAGTTCAACACAACGATTTATGGAATGAACGACCGTTACCGTGGCATACACAACGAGCGCCGCGTAGTAATGATGAATGAACAGGATATGCAGCAGGCTGGCTTTAAAAAACACGAAGTGGTTGACATCACAAGCATCTGTAACGGAGAGCAACGCTTCGTAAAAAAATTTATTATTGTGCCCATGCCCATTGCCCGAAATTGTGTGGCCACTTATTTCCCCGAAGCCAATGCTTTGGTGCACATCGATTCAGTTGCTCACACCAGCAATACCCCCGCTTCAAAATCTGTTATTGTTAAGTTTCATAAACATGTTGAGTAAATATTTTTGAGCCCAACAATTGTTCTTTGACCGGCTTTACTTGCGTCGCTCTCTTGTACGTTCGGATTATGTAGCAGCTTTTATTGAAGTGAGTATTTGAGCTAAAGTTAATTCCCGCTTCAATCTACGCTACAATAAAAGTTCAATAGAATATCCAACCGCATAAGTGTGCGACGCAACGAAACTCAATAGCAGCAGTGTTGTTGGGCCAATAAATATATTTCCTAACCCTACCCCTATGCGAAATTTCCGTGAGTCTGCAGTTGAATAGAAGGGTGGTAAATAATAAAGTACTTTATCTTTATAGACCAAATTCTTACACAAATTTTGCGTTTAAACTTATTGCATGTCAACAGGAAACTACGCTGATATAAACGGCATAAAAATGTACTACGAAGTACATGGCGAAGGAAAACCTTTAGTGTTGATTCATGGCGGTGGATCAACCATAGAATCTAACTGGGCTGTGGTATTGCCATTGTTAGCAAAACATTACCGAGTGATCGCTGTTGAATTACAAAATCATGGGCATAGCGGGCAGCGGCAGGAACCGGAAACATTTGAACAGGATGCAGATGATGTGGCCGCTTTATTAAAACACCTCAACATTTCAAAAGCTTTTATTGCGGGCTTTAGCAATGGTGCAAGTACAACCATGCAAATCGCAATTCGCCATGCAGAAATAGTTGATAAAATAATTATTATTGCAGGCGCTTACCTGCGTGAAGGATTGATCCCCGGCTTTTTCGACTGGATGGAAAATGCAAGCCTTGATAATATGCCCATGCCAATACAGGAGGCATTCCTGAAAATAAATCCTGACCGCGCTGCGCTACAACACATGCACGATAAAGATGCAGACCGAATGCGAAATTTTAAAGATTGGAATGACCGTGACCTTCAAAACATCATTGCACCGGCATTGATCATCAACGGCGACAAAGATGTAATATTAACTGAGCACGCATTAAAGATGCGGAACCTTATTCCCAATGCTGAATTGATTGTATTGCCCGGTGTGCATGGCGCATGTGTGGGAGAAGTTTGTACTGCTGTGCCGGGCCGCAATCAACCGGAAATTACGGTAACGCTGATAAAAGAATTTCTTGATAAATAAACCAATTAACCGATGCCGCAAAAAGTAAACCTATCCCTTGAAAATATACAGCATGTTGGTATTCCTGTTACCAACATTGTGGCCTCAGAAAATTTTTACCGCAACCTGGGTTTTGAAAATGTGATGCAGGCAAATTTTATTTATGAAAATGAAACGGGTACCTGCATTATGATGAAACAGGGAAATATTATTATTGAATTATACCAGATGCCGCAAAAAGAACTTTCTGCAATAGCAGAAAGAAAAGACGGGCATGTAGATCATGTTGCTTTTGATGTGCCTGATATAAACAAAACATTTTCTGCTCTTTCAACAGCCGGTTACCATATTATTGAAACAGCGCCGGTACAATTAAACTTTTGGAAAAACGGCTGTAAATATTTTAATGTTCTGGGCCCTGATAATGAACGATTGGAGTTTAACCAGGTGCTGTAATTTTTTTGAACCGGGCATTGGATCTCTGTGGCATCTATGTTGCGTCGCAATACGTTCATCGGTTGGACTATCAATGAAGCTTTTATAAACACATCTGCCTGCACCCTCTTGCCAATAAAAGTTATACAGTATAAGTGATTGCGAGGTAACGAAGCTTCACCAGCGCACAGTAACCACCATTGCCTTTTTATTTATCCAAACTCCTTTTATTTTATATTGATAGTTTTAAATGTCGCCTTTACAAGTGGTTAGTAAAAATAAAAAAGCACACAGCCTAGGCTGCATGCTTTCATTTTTAAAAATACTTTTCTTTTAAAGTTTTGTTATTACAACATCATCAACCGTTTTGGTTGTAGCGTTTATTGAAAACGAATTTTCCAGCTCTTTGTTGGCCGAAAGAATGTTGAAAGTAAAATTGGTTCCGCTGGTTTCATCTTTCAGAAGTTTAATTTTTTTGCTGAAAGATTTATCAGTATAATTTTTTGAAAACAATACATCGCCGTCGGAATTCCTGATAACAAGTGTAAACTTTTCGCCTGTTGTGTTATTGATTTTTACATCAAACATCAGGGCATTTGTTGCACTGCCTGCAAACTGGATAGATGCTGTAGTTTCAGGTGATAAAATTTCAATACGATTCCTGTTTTTTGCAATGCTTTCTACTGGTGCGCATGCAAATAAAGCTGTTGCAATTACTAACGCCGGAATAAACTTGTTGCTGATGATTCTTACAATTGTCTTTTTCATGATTCAATTTTTTTTATTAAAAAATAGTTGTTATTCACAGGCAACCAATCATGAAAAATTTAATCAAATGGTGGAGCAAAAGGTAGAGTTTGCGGGCAATTTACCCGGATGGGTAGTAACCGACTTGTGTGTTTTTTTTAAGAATGTACGTTAACGTGTATTTCTTACACTATTAATACTCTTTTTAAAAAAAGGTAACCCACGGTTACAATTAGTTAACAAATGCTGTGCTGTATTACATTCACCTTTCGAATTATGAATGAAACTTTTAAAAAATTCCATCACCCGCACTATTGCTGCCAAAAGATATGTTGATGAAGTGATTGCGACGCAACAATGCCGCCATGAAATAAACGTGCCGGTATCATAAATACCTTAATGTCAATGCACTTAAAATTACGATGGCTTTTTGTTCAACGTTTGCCACAATAAATCTTTTAGTTCCGTTAATCCTTTATTGGTAAGAGAAGAAATAAAAACATGAGGAATATTTTTCGGAAGTTCTTTTGCAATGGCTTCTTTTAATTCATCATCAAGCATATCACTTTTGCTTATGGCAATTACAAAATCCTTCTGCAGCATTTCAGGATTATACTCTTCAAGTTCATTCATCAGTATCGCCAATTCTTTTTTGTGATCTGCACTATCTGCAGGAATTAAAAACAACAGAACGGCGTTTCTTTCTATATGCCGCAGAAACCGATGACCCAAACCTTTTCCTTCAGCAGCACCTTCAATTATGCCCGGCAAATCTGCAATACAAAACGATTTATTATCGCGGTATTCTACCATTCCCAATTGCGGTATCAGTGTTGTAAAAGCATAATCAGCGATCTTTGGTTTTGCTGCTGTAATTACTGAAAGCAAGGTTGATTTACCAGCATTGGGAAAACCCACCAAACCCACATCTGCAAGCACTTTCAGTTCTAATATTTTAAACCCTTCTACGCCATCTTCACCAGGTTGCGCATGTTCAGGAGCCTGATTGGTTGGCGTAGCAAAATTAGAATTACCCAAGCCGCCCCGGCCACCGGGCAACCAGATAAATTCCTGCCCGTCTTCCAGTATTTCAGCTTCAATTTCGTTTGTTGCTTCATCTCTCGCAACGGTGCCTAATGGCACTTCAATAATGATGTCTTTTCCATTGCGACCGGTACTGCAGTTTTTACTGCCATGCTCCCCGTCTTCAGCCAAAACATTTTTGTAATAACGCAAGTGAAGCAGTGTCCAGAGTTGCGAGTTGCCTTTTAAAATTATATGTGCACCACGGCCTCCATCGCCACCATCCGGGCCGCCAAATGCAGTAAGTTTATTACGCATAAAATGCCTGCTGCCCGAGCCGCCATGACCGCTTTTGCAAAAGATCTTTATATAATCAATGAAGTTTGTTCTTTCCATGTTGCTGTAAAAACGCAAAGATAAGTTTTATGAACCCGGCAGATAAACTGATATTAAGCTACCGTTGCGTCGCACATTTGTACGTTCGGATAATGAAGCAGCTTTTAACACCTGTTAACATCAGAAATTGGAAGTGCGGTTTATTTCCCCCGGCTTGTATTTGCCCAATCCTATCCAGCAGTAAAAGTGTGCGACGCAAGCGGCGATGCCATGAAAAGTTATAGTCCGGCTCAAAAAAATTCAGAAAAAATAAATTTACCTGCTGATACCGATTACACTTGTTAACCGACGAACCGCTTCTACAAAAAGCGCCCTGTCTTTATTTCCAGGGCAGCAGTTTTCAAAGAATTCGGGCTCGTAATATGAAGGATCTATTACTTTATCTTTTGTAATGATCATCAAACGCCATTCAACGCCATCGTTGATGTTGCAGCCTTTTGTATCGCTGCTGTCGCAAAAAGGCTGGCCATTATCTCCTTTGATTTTCCATACTGCTTTTTCCTGGAAGAATTTCCAAACGGCATTGCATGAATCGTTTAAAACTACAGCGGGATTGATATTGGGCATAACACTTGGTGTTGCTGATTTATTTACGTACCAGTTATAAGCAGACCATTGATTGTTATTCAATGCAATCGCTTTGTAGGTAACGGTTTTAGCCCAGGCGTATGTTTCCAGGGCATACACCAGAACCAGCTCATTGTTTTGCTGCAGATTGTTAAGAAACGGATCGCTAACCTGTTCGGTTCTTCCGTATTGCGCCAGTTGATCATCGGTCATTGCTTTGGTATTTGCACAGGAAAAAAAGATAAATATCGCAGAGCTTAAGAGTATATTTTTCATGGTATTTTTATGTTATAAGATGTACATGGTGCAACGATTACACAACTAAATTTTTCTCTTAACCGAATTCCATTGCTGGTACAATGTTTCCTGTTGCGGTCTTGCGCCTGGCAATTCACTTAAGGATTCGCAAGGTTGCCAGTATTCTTTCATTTCAAAAGGCAGTTGTTGATACAGTTTTGTGCCTTCTGTTTTCCAGGCAATCATTTCATCGCTCACTTCTTTTATTTTTTTTGCGGGGTTGCCTACAATGAGGCTGCGCTTGTCAAATTTTTCTTCTGCTTTAATAAAACTTAATGCACCAACAATACATTCATCGCCAAGTTCAACATTATCCATTATTACAGCATTCATTCCTATTAAACAGTTCTTACCAATTGTTGCACCATGTATCACCGCGCCATGACCAATATGCGCTGCTTCTTTCAACAATACTGTTACCCCCGGAAACATGTGAATGGTACAATTTTCCTGAACATTGCAGCCATCTTCAATTATAATGCCGCCCCAATCGCCACGTATTGCAGCACCGGGACCTATATAAACATCTTTACCAATAATAACATTACCGGTAACCGCAGCTTGCGGATGTATAAAACTGCTTTCATGCACTAACGGAATAAAGTCTTTAAATCTGTAAATCATTTTTAGAATCTTATAAAAGGCTTATTAAAAAAGCGGTTTCTCTGTTTTAAAGCAGGTTCCTTTAAACAATGCTACGAGTTCGTTGCGCTGGTTCTTTACTTCAATAAGATAGAGGCCCGTTTTATTTGTTTTGTTTACCTGTTTTGCCTCTGCTGTTAATATATCGCCTTCTTTGCCCGCCTTCGGGAATGAAATACTTACATCAAGTGCCACAGTAATTTTGCCATCGCTGTTGCATGCAAATGCAAAAGCACTGTCAGCAAGTGCGAATGTTACACCACCATGCGCAATGCCAAAACCATTCAGCATTTCTTTACGTAATGTAATTTGTATTTTACTGTAACCTTCTGCCACGTCAAGTACTTGTACACCCATCCATTGGCTGAAATAATCTGTCTGCATCATCCTGGCCACTACCTGTTGCGCCAAAATATCTTTATCTGTCATATTAATTAATTAACGTTATACTATTCGCCTGTAAAGTTAGGTGTACGTTTTTCAAGGAAGGCACTTACACCTTCTTTATAATCATGTGTTCGCAGTGCTTTCTTCTGATAATCATCTTCAACTTTCAGCTGCTCTTCAAATGAATTAATAGCAGAATAATTAAGCGCATGTTTTATAAATGCCAGGCTGCGCGTAGGCATCAGCGCCAGCTTTGCAGCAATCTTCATACTCTCTTCAATAAAAACAGCATCGGGAAAAACTTTATAAAGCATCCCCATTCTTTCAGCATCGGGTGCTGCAATTTTATCGGCAAGCATCATTAAAGCGCTGGCTTTTTGCCAACCTACAAACCTTGGTAAAATATAGGTGCCGCCGGTATCGGGCACCAGGCCTATTTTAGAAAATGCCTGTGTAAAATATACCGATTCTGCAGCTACCACCACATCGCAGCAGAAAGCAAGATTGGCACCGGCACCAGCCGCAACACCATTTATTGCAGCCACTACAGGTTTCTCAATAGTTCTTATTTTCCATACCAGCGGGTTGTATTGTTCCCGAAGCAACATGCTTACTTTTTCATCTGCTGTTTCAATTACTTCACTTAAATCTTGCCCTGCACAAAAAGCCGGTGGTGTGCCGGTAATGTAAATGCAACGCACTTCATCGAGCCCGGCGCATTTATCTAAAGTTTCCTTTAGCAGTAATGCCATTTCGTGGTTAATGGCGTTGAATTTATCAGGCCGGTTTAGTGTGATGATACCAACACCGTCTTTAATTTCAAAGAGTATGGATGACATAAAACAATCATTTAGTATTTGCATTACAAAGCTATCACTTCCCTTTTGAGTTACCGTTTTTAAGTAAACATGTAAGCATCAGATTGAATATTAAAACAATTATGAGACAGGCAAAAGAATACAAATTAAGCTTCTGTTGCCACGCTCGGTTCAATGTTCTTCTTTCATGGCGACATTTAAGCGAAGTGTGGCATCCCGTCCTGAATTTATTTCGGGATTGCACTCCTGTACTGAAGGAACATAAATCAGGAATCGCAAGTTTTATTCAGGCCAACTTGCGATTTACATCTCACGACTCGCGTTGCTCAATATTGTTCCGAACGTACAAGTGAGTGACACAACCGGCGATGACAAATGTTCACCTGCCCGTAACTAAAAAAATATGTTGCACTTCAAACGCAGACCTTATAAAATAATTTCGAACGTGCAGGTTCAAACATTTAAATTAGCTAAAACAATTAAATAAATATGGATGCTGAAAAACTGGATTTCCTGCGCAATAAGTTTGTGCCATTTCTGCAAAATCTTAAACCACATGCAAAAGGAAAATGGGGCGTTTTAAATGGTCAGCAAATGGTGGAACATTTTACCGAGGCGTTACGCAATGCCAGTGGAAAGCTGCATTTACCGCGCATTACCCCCGATGAACATTTGCCAAAAATGCGGGAATTTTTGATGAGCGAAAAACCTTTTAAGGAGAATACAAAAAACCCGTTAATGAGTGAACTGCCACTCCCTGCAAAACATGTTTTAATGAAAGATTCAATAAACGAACTGCAGCAGGAGTTAAACGGATTCTTTACTGCTTTTGAAAACAATCCGGCATTAACAACAGGCAATGCTTTTTTTGGAGCATTAAATTACGAGCAGAATGTTCACCTGCTGCACAAACATGCACAACATCATTTAAAACAATTCGGGCTTATTGAATAACCACATTGTTATTATTGGAAAGAATGTTTTCTTTCATTGGTTTCGGTGCGGCTAAAGGCCAGTTAAACCGTGCATTTATAATGCGTGAAGAAGCACTGTACCACTTATCTTCGGCATATGCAAAAAAGCAACTGCCTTCTTTTATCTTATCAATGATCTTTTGATGGATAGAATAAGATACAGCGGGGCAGCCAAAACTTCTTCCCATAGCCTCGCCTTCATCCGCTCTTTCAGCATTTACATATTTGCTGCCGTGCATTACAATATCTCTTGCGCGTACCTTATCGTTAATGCCCGGTTCCATGCCATCAAAGTGCATGCTGTAGCCATTCTTACCATTGTAAGTATCGCCTGTAACCATAAAACCTAAAGAACTTTTGTGCGTTTCGGCACTGTTGGAGAAACTGGTGGCGTATTCGCTACCCGAGTTTTTACCATGAGATACATAAGTGTTGAACAAGATTTCACCTTTTTCCAGGTCAATTACATATAAACGCTTGCTGGTGCTGCTTTGGCTGTAATCGCAAATAGTAAGCAGTGAAGTTTTCTGTAATTTATTTTTACTCAAAAGATATTGGTAACCTTTACAGGCGTAAAAGAAAACATTTTTTTTAAGCCCGGCCGAATCAAGGTTTATTTTGGTGTAAACTGAATCAATCCAGTTTGCAACCACCGGAGATTCATCTGAAGCAGCAGGTAAAAGTGAAGGAAATTTTTTGTCATCTCCATTGTCCACATGCATGTCTGGTGCCATGGAAGTTAAAGTAGAGAAACAAACAAGCGCTATAAAAAAGGTCTTTTTCATCGGGTAATTTTTTTTGGATTCACACATCACGAAACTGAATAACGGGGCATACCTCCCGTATATTGCGAGGCGCGAAGGTAAAGGCTAAACTTTCAGAGACTCACAATGCGGGGTTAATTCGCAGTTTATCGGGTGAATGGTTATCGTTGCTATTGTATAAGTCATTAATTGTTAGTAGCTTAAATAACATTCAGCTTGAATTAAAATTTCCTTTAAATATTTTTATTGTTCAGTAAAATGAGCCTGGCAACAAATAACAGCCATTCAATAATTTTAATAACCGGCTGCATTACTACTATTAAACTTTAGTTGTGTCACTCACTTGTACGTTCAACCCAATTGTGGGAATTGTGTAATTTGTGTGCAGTTATATTGCAGGTTTATAAGCAAAGGAATAAAGTTCAATAATGTTGATCTGAGGTGCCTGTACAAGCAGGTAATTATATAATATTTATCTTACATCAATGTTTCAATTCACCGATGAATACTTTATGCAGCAAGCTTTAAAAGAAGCGCAGTATGCATTTGAAAAAGACGAGGTGCCCGTGGGTGCAGTTATTGTTATCAATAATAAAATCATTGCAAGAGGGCACAACCAGGTTGAATTATTAAATGATGCTACAGCCCATGCCGAAATACTTGCCATTACTTCAGCATGCAGTTACCTTGGCGCTAAGTATTTACCCGATGCATCGCTGTATGTTACACTGGAGCCTTGTTTAATGTGCTGCGGGGCTATGTATTGGAGCAAGATTGGCCGCGTAGTTTTTGGGGCTGCAGATATTAAGAATGGTTACCGGCATATTACACAGGAAAACTGGCCCTTTCATCAAAAGACTGAACTGGTGGGTGGTATAATGGAAGAAGAATGCGCAAGGCTGATGAAAGATTTTTTTAAAACAAAAAGGAAATAGCTTCCGAAACCCTTTTTGAATTGATGGTTTGATCAAAAATTCTGGGCATAATAAAACCGATAACTATAACCGCTTTGATGCCATGAAAAAGGAATTGTGAACCGAGCGTGGCAACAGCAGATTCACAGGATTCCCGGCGCCGGCTTAATAATAAAAATTAAACGGTTACAAACGAATTTGTATTTTCATTAAAACTTTTGATTATGCTTGAGCCATGGCGTACCGGAAAGGTGGTTAAAATTGAAAATTCCACCGAAAACATAAGACGTTTTTTTATTCAGGTGCCTGAATTAGAAAGTTTCGATTTTAAACCCGGCCAGTTTGTAACGCTCGATTTGCCAATACATGAAAAGAAAAATAAAAGGTGGAGAAGCTATTCTATTGCCTCAGCTCCAGATGGCACGAATATTTTTGAACTGGTAATTGTATTACTCGAAGACGGCGCAGGAACAACCTATTTATTCAATGAAGTTACCGAGGGAAGTGAGCTTACACTTCGTGGTCCACAAGGGGTATTTACTTTGCCTGAGACCATTGAAAAGGACCTGTTTTTTATTTGTACCGGAACAGGTATTGCACCGTTCCGTTCTATGGCACATTATATCAGCAGGCATAATCTGCCACATAAAAATATCTATCTCATTTTTGGGTGCAGGAAATTCGCCGATGCCTTATACGCTGATGAGCTTCGGGGGTTGGAAAAAGAATTCCCGGGTTTTTTTTATATCCCTACATTTTCACGGGAAGAACCGCAGCAAGGAATAAGAACGGGTTACGTACATGCTGTTTATGAAGAAATACTCAATAAAAACAAGCCTGAAGCAAGTTTCTTTTTATGTGGCTGGAAGAATATGATCGATGATGCCAGAGAAAAAATTACAGCTCTGGGTTACGACAGAAAAGCCATACATCTTGAAATATATGGTTGAACCCCTCAGGAAGCTTTCAGGCCGATATTTGAAATACCAGGCTGGTTGCCGGGTATTTTAATTCTTTCGTTTTTAAGATCTGTAACCTGCTTCTCCAACTCCAAAATACGGGAATGGTTGGCAAGCATCTCGTCTTCAAGACTTAGCACACGTTTTTTGTGCTTTGCAATAACCGCCGACCTTAATATGTAACCTGCAATAAATCCAAAAACACAAGCTGCTGCAACAGAAACAATTGTATAAACAGGAGCCGGAGAAAAAAAGTTAGCTAATTCTGTCATAATCTTCAATTAAACTGACAATCGTTTTTAATTTCAACATGATATGCTGTATATACGCAGCAAACATTCCAAAGGTTGAACATTAATTTTAAAAGGGTGAGATTGGTGTTAATCCCTGCAAAGATAAACAGCTACATGATATTATTCAGAATTTCCTGTTTTACGCTGCTTAACGGAACGCGTTGCTGTTCCATTGTATCCCTGTTACGTAAAGTAACTGTACCATCATCTTTTGTTTGATGGTCGATGGTAATGCAATACGGCGTGCCAATCGCATCCTGCCTGCGGTACCTTTTTCCAATTGCATCTTTTTCTTCGTAAAAACAGCGGAAGTGTGGCTTGCATTCATCCATTAATTGCCTCGCTATTTCTGGCAATCCATCTTTTTTGGTTAACGGCAGTATGGCCAGTTTTACAGGGGCGATCTTCGCCGGAATATGCATTACAACCCTGCTGTCTGAAGTGGCATCCTCTTTTGTAATTGTTTCTTCTTCGTAAGCATTACTCAGTATCAAAAGAAACATACGGTCCAATCCAATAGATGTTTCAATAACATACGGAATATAGTTACCATAAGGTTTCCCGGTGGCTTCATCTATATCGTTATCGAAATATTGCTGTTTCTTTTTGCTGTACAACTGGTGCTGACTTAAATCAAAATCGCTGCGGCTGTGTATGCCTTCTACTTCTTTAAAACCAAAAGGAAATTCGTATTCAATATCGCAGGCTTCTTTTGCATAATGCGCCAGCTTTACATGGTCGTGAAAACGGTATTTTTCTGCTGCAATTCCTAAACCTGTATGCCAATCCAGCCTTGCCTGTTTCCAGTGTTTATACCACTCGCCTTCTGTGCCGGGGCGCACAAAGAACTGCATTTCCATTTGTTCAAACTCCCTCATACGGAAGATGAACTGGCGTGCAACAATCTCGTTTCGGAAAGCTTTACCAGTTTGCGCAATGCCAAAAGGAACTTTCATTCTGGCGCTTTTCTGCACATTTAAAAAGTTAACAAAAATGCCTTGCGCCGTTTCGGGTCGCAGGTACACAATATTGTCATCCGGATTATCTGAAGCTACTGCTCCAAATTCTGTTTTAAACATCAGGTTGAACTGGCGAATCTCCGTCCAGTTACTGGTTCCGCTGATTGAGCAGGTAATTTTATTGTCTTCAATAAGTTGTTTTAAACCGGCGAAATCATCCTTAGCAATCAGTTCATCCATTGATTTTAGCAACGCAAACTCTTCTTCTTTCCTTCCTTCCAACGCCAGTTTTTCTGCATGTGCTTCTATCAAATGATCTACACGGTAACGCTTCTGACTGTCTTTATTATCAATCATCGGGTCGCTGAAATTATCTACGTGCCCGCTGGCTTTCCAGGTGGTGGGGTGCATAAAAATTGCAGCATCAATACCCACAATGTTTTCATTAAGCTGCACCATGCTTTTCCACCAGTAATCGCGGATGTTCTTTTTAAGTTCACTACCATAGGGGCCATAATCGTACACGGCACTTAAACCATCGTAAATTTCGCTGCTGGGAAATACAAAGCCATACTCCTTGGCATGACCAATAATTGCCTGAAACCTGTTATCCTGTAAACTGCTCATAGGGCGGCAAAGATAAAGGAGTTTGGAATTTATAGCTATGTGTTGCAGATTTTTATCAGCCAGTGTAATACGGCTGTTTGCAGGTCTTTTTTATGAGCCCGGCATTGGTATCATTGGGGATCGTCTGTTGCGTCGCACACTTGTGCAGAGGAACAGGATTGAGCAAATACAAACCGCAGAGGCGCAAAGCCGCAGAGAAAGAACTTTGCGACTCCCAGTCTCTGCGGTTAATGGCTGTTGAAAGCTGCTTCAACTTCCTAAAGTTCAAGTGTGCGACGCAAGAAAAGCTTCATGTATATTCTTTAGCCCGGCTCAAAATATTTCTTCCACAAAAAAGCCGCTTTAAATCAAATCGGCTTAGTAAACTTAAAAATGTAAAACGCTTATTGCCCCTGTGCAAGGCTGTAGGCTTTTTTATCATTCCACATATTCAGCAATTCGCTGGAACATATTTTAAAATTACCGCTCATGCTTACATAAAGACCCAGCACATCCTGCTGAAACAACGGAAAATCATCAATGCTTTCGAAACGCACGTTATATTGGTTTACTAGATTAGTGTACACCGAGCCCGTGGGCCAAACCTGTGTGCCGCGGTTGCTGATATTTACCAGCTTGAATTTTACGCCTGCATGGCGCATACATTTATTAGCAATAGCAATGGGTTGTTCGTTGCTTTCTATGAAAAAATCTACGCCTACAATTCTTTCGTTTACACCTTCCTGAGATTCCATCATTACATTTTTACCCAGCTTGAAAATGGTTTGTGTTGCTGGCATATCGGGCAACAATGGTTTAGCACCCTGCACCGGCTGATTACCAAAATTGGCGATGACCGCTTCGGCATAAGCTGTGGTATTTAATGACGGGATTGATTTATCGCCAAAATCGCCGGTATGTTTCCCCTGCTCTAAAGTAGCAAGCAAGGCGTTTTCAATCATAGCGGCGCTTGCCATTAACCCAAGATGGCGAAGCATTGCAATACCGCTGAGCAACAACGCTGTTGGGTTGGCAATATTTCTACCCGCAATATCCGGTGCTGTGCCGTGCACGGCTTCGAATATGCAGATATGATCGCCAATGTTCGCACTTGGCGCAAAACCAAGCCCGCCGACAAGACCGGCGCAGAGATCGCTTACAATATCGCCCTGAAGGTTGGTTAACACTATAACATCAAAAAGGTCGGGGCGGGTAACGAGTTTCATGCACAGGTCGTCTACAATTATATCATCAGCTTTTAAGTCGGGATATTCTTTTGCAACCTCATTAAATACATCGAGGAATAAGCCATCTGTAATTTTCATGATATTGGCCTTGTGGCCGCAGGTAATGCGTTTGGTTCCTTTTTTCTTGGCCATTTCAAAAGCATACCGGATTACCTGTTCACTGCCCGGACGTGTAATGAAACGCCGGCTTAATGCCACATCCGGTGTTAGCATGTGCTCTACACCGCCATAAGTATCTTCAATATTTTCACGAACAATGGTAATATCTATCGGGATGCCCGATTTACTAAATACTGTATCTACACCATGTAATGTTTGAAACACTCTTTTGTTGGCGTAAGTATTCCATGTTTTACGTGCGGTTACATTTACACTTTTTACGCCCTTGCCTTTTGGAGTTTCCATCGGGCCTTTAAACAATATGCCAAGTGATTCAATGGTTTGCTGGGCTTCCGGTGTCATACCGTTGCTGTAGCCTTTATCGAACACCCATTTGCCCATATCTACAAACTGGTACTCAAGGGGCACTTTTGCAGCGGTAAAAATTTTTAAAGTGGCATCCATTATTTCAGGTCCGATACCATCGCCCTGGGCTACTGCAATTTTAGTCATAGGTATTTTTTTTGATTGTGAAGTATAACAAAATTAAGGGCTGATGTGCAAGTTCAATAATAAATTGACGTAACAATTTTTAGCTATGATACACCAATAGGGTGCATTCTAAATTTTTACTTCGATAAAAGCTCAATAGATGTACAACTGATGAAAGGATTGCGACGCAACGAAGATGCTATGAAAAACTGATGCTGGTATTAAAATGAATTTATTTTCAGACTGCTTCTAACAATATTTTAAATGCCCGAAAAAAAATTCAATAAGCATTAACCGTAGGTTTGTAACAAACCAGGAAGCATGAATAAAAAGATGAAACTGTTGATAGTAACCGCAATTTTTGCCGGTGGCATATCTGCACAACGTAATGCACCGCCTTCAACTTATTCCTCAGATGAAGGTGCGAAGGGTTTTAAGAAAGAAAACATATTTATTGGTGGCGGACTTAATATTGGTTTTGCATCCAACACTTTTGGTGTGGGTGGCACGCCCGAAATAGGTTATACGGTAGCACAATGGCTTGATGCCGGATTAGGGTTTAATATCAACTATGCGTCGCAAGGCGCAGATCAATTCTATAATGGCAATGTAAGAATCAGGAATTTTAGTTATGGCGGCGGGCCTTTTGTAAGAATTTATCCAGCACAGTTTCTCTTTCTACAGGCCCAATACGAAAAGAACTGGGGCACACAATCTGAAAAGCCTGTGGGCTATCCCGAGCAAAAATATAAATACAACTCCAACAGTTTTATTGCCGGTATTGGCTATACACAGCGTGTTGTAGGCCAAACGAATTTTTATACGATGATTGGTTGGGATCTGCTGAACGATGTTTATTCGCCCTACCGGTTAGATGGTTCCAAACTTCCTGTTATTAGGGCAGGGATTAATTTTTATCTGCAGCCCAGTCGCCGAAAATAGCATCGGGTGTATCGTAAATGGCCAGCGTCTTTCGCCAGTCGTCGTGTAGAAAACCATTTACCTGCATTACATTTATATGTGCAATCAGGTTGTTATAATATCCTGCAGTATTCAGCAGGATTATTTTTTTGTCGTGTATGGTTAGCGCATTCCAGGTAGCCATTTCAAACATTTCATCCAGGGTTCCATTGCCGCCAGGAAGTATTACAGCGGCATCGCACAGGTCGAACATCATTTTTTTGCGGGTGTGCATATCAGGTACAATTTTTAGCTCGGTAATACCAACGTGTTGCCTTTCACGGTCTTTCAATATTTCGGGTATCACACCAGTCACTTTGCCGCCATGCTCCAGTACCGAATTTGCTATAGCACCCATCAGGCCCGTATTTCCACCGCCATATACCAGTTTAATATGATTCAGTGCGAGTAGTTTGCCCAACTCAAAAGCATGTTGAATGTAAATAGGATCGTTGCCATTTTTAGAACCACAGAATACCGCCACAGATTTATACATTTCATCAAAAATTTATAGCACAAAATTATCTCCGTTTAACATCGGTAGTATTATCATTAAAATATTTGTTCGTTACCTGATCGTGTTTTGATGCAACAGCTTCAACTTTATAATAGAATATTTTGAGCCCAACAGCAGAACATAAATGAGGCTTTTGTAGCGTCGCACACTTGAACGTTCGGAAAAAAAGGCAACAAGGCAAAGAGGCAATTGGCAATGAGTATTTAATTGTACACTGCACTATTCATTGTTCATTTGCATTCGTCAGTTCAAGTGTGCGACGCAACAAAAGCTTCATAGTACTACCTCAGCCCGGCTCAAAAAAATCTTCATCGTCTGATCTATTATTTGTTTGGCAGCATTGCTATTTTTTATTCAATTATTTTTGCGCTCTTAATTTAGAAACATGCCCAATAGAAAAGTGTCGCCTGAAATTCTTGATGCAGTTGAATTTGATTTAAAACTGAAACCCTACCAATATTTTACTTTGGATAATGGTGTACCTGTTTATGCTGTAGATGCAGGCGAAACTGATGTGCTGCAGGTTGAGTGGATATTTTATGCCGGTAACTGGTACGAGGACAAAAATATTGTTGCAGCTACCACCAATTATATGCTGAAAAATGGCACCAAACATAAAACGGCTTTTGCTATTAATGAGCATTTTGAATATTACGGCGCTTACCTTAACCGGAGTTGCTACAATGAAACTTCGGCCATTACACTACACTGTTTGAATAAACATTTAGAAGTGCTGCTTCCTGTAGTTACAGAGATACTTACGGAAAGCATTTTCCCTGATGAGGAACTTGCTGTTTACAAACAAAACCAGCAACAGAAACTAGAAGTTAAATTGAAGAAATGTGATTTTGTTGCAGGCCGCACAATAGATGAAATGTTGTATGGTTTTAAACATCCTTATGGAATCTATACTTCAAAAGAAGATTATGACGCTTTGCAAAAAGATGAGCTTGTAAAATTTTATCAGCAGTATTATGCGAATGGTAATTGTATTTTATTTGTTGCAGGCAAATTGCCCGCAAACCTTCAGCAGCAACTGAATAATAATTTCGGGCAACTACCCTTTAATAAACAACCATTGCCTTCTGTAACGCATATACAGCAACCTTCGGCAGAGATGAGACAACAGATCATCAACGATGTTAACGGCGTTCAAAGCGCTATAAGAATTGCAAGGCCATTCCCCAACAGGCACCACCCTGATTTTATAAAAGTGCAGGTACTCAATAACCTGTTTGGTGGGTTTTTTGGCTCACGGCTTATGAGCAATATACGGGAAGATAAAGGCTACACTTACGGCATTCACAGCTATATACAAAACCATCTGCAGCAAACTGCATGGGTAGTGAGTACAGAGGCTGGCCGCGATGTATGCAGTGCCACCATTACCGAAGTTTACAAAGAAATGCAGCGCCTGCGTGAAGAACCTATACCAGAAGAAGAACTGCACCTTGTACGCAATTTTATGATCGGCTCCATTCTCGGCGATCTTGACGGCCCGTTCCAGATCATTGCACGCTGGAAAAATTATGTGCTCAATAACCTTACAGAGGCGTACTTTTATAACAGCATTGAAACAATAAAAACAATACAGGCCGAAGAGTTAATGCAGCTTGCGGCAAAGTATTTAAATCCCGAAGCATTCTACGAACTCACTGTTATTTAAAAAGCTATGGGTAAATTTTTAGGTAAAATACTGGTAACAGCACTTGCTGCATTAATAGCGGCAAGTATATTGCCGGGGGTACATATAAAAAACAGTGTTACTGCGGTGCTCGTTGCCGTGGTGCTTGCGCTCTTCAATAGTTTTATTAAACCAATTCTTATCCTGCTTACCATACCCATTACCATTCTTACACTGGGTTTGTTTTTAATCGTTATTAACATCCTTATTATTCAATGGACCACAGAAATCGTTCCCGGTTTTAGCGTAGAAAACTGGTGGTATGCGCTGCTGTTTAGTTTACTGCTTTCTTTTGTTACTGCTTTAATAGAAAGTTTAATTGGCAGTAACAGCAAAGACAAAGAAAAGCATTAATGAGCCGGGCTTTGGGTTCAATGATTAGACTTACGTTGCGTCGCACTCTTGTGCTTTCAGAATATACAGCAGCTAAGGCTTATGGTCTGAATTAAAAATTTTACAGGAAGCAACATTTAGTAAGGGCGTTTGCACAATGCCCAACAAAGAGCAGAACGCTGAAGAGTGCGACGCAACGATGTTTAATAGTAGTAATGCAGTTCGGACAATAATAGAATTTGCGCACTAAATATTTTTCCAATCAATAAATTTCTAAATCACTATTTTATCAATGTTGTAATTGCATTAAACGATTGCATATTGTAAGGATTATTTAATGCATTTTGTATGTCGAGTTTTTCCGAAGCGGTTAAATGAAAATTAAGTGCCGCAGACGCATTTATATTGGAGGGAACATACTGAAATGAGATCTTATAAAATTGCGGTCCGTAACTGTGGGCAAGAAAATTCAACTGGTCTGTTTGAAAATAATCCTGCAGCCTGTACCAGTTATTTTGCAAAAGAAAAAATGGTTTTGTTACAGAACCTGATATACTTCCCAGTTCATAAGGTTTATCCCAGTCGCCAATCTGCCTGTCGCGGATTTGAATTAATACAACCTTACTGGTATTTTGCTGTAGCCAGTCTTTAAAATTATCAATAAAACGAAGTGTTGTTTCCTGGCCAAAATTATCACGAAGGCCGGCATCCATTACATCAATAACCGGGTTGGTGGGCAACCAAACATTGGGCAGCACATAAGGGAATGTAGCATTCATGCGTAGTGCAGAAAGAACGCCAAGATTAAGTGGCTGCTGTTTTTCAAAGAATGAAGTAAAATCAATGGCGTCTGGTTCACCGGCAGCTACCCGGGTTGTATCGGTTAATGCCGTCATTAAAAATCTTGCGGGGTGTGTGCTGATAAACATTTCCCTGCCATCTCTTGTAATAGTTGAATTGAAAAACATTAATGGAATTGTTGCCTTTTCTTCTGCTTCCTTGTAATCACCGATGGTTTTATTAAGAACACCTTGCGTATTCTCATTGAGCTTTTGCTCAAACGCATAGCCACGGTCACGAACATAAGTGTGGCCGCTTGCTTCAAAGGTTCTTACAGGCCCCGCAAGGTCTCTTGAAATAAGCGATGTAAAGAGCGGGTTTAGCAAATCGCCGGATATGTTTTCGGCATAAGCCCTGTTTTGAAGGCTGACGCTTGCATCTAATGTTTTCTGAAAATACAATTCCCTGAAGTATGCAGCGCCAAACATCCCTCCTGATGCGCCGGTCATTAGAAACGTTTGAGGCATTAAGCCGCCGTTTGTTACACTGTCTAATTTTTGCAACACATTCATTGTAAATGTTGCACTTCTTGTACCGCCGCCACTGGTATTAATAATAAACAATACCGGTTTATCGCTTGTTTGTTTTCTTTTCCAGTTTTCCAGCATTTTTAAAAATACCAGTTTGTCGGCTTCCTTATTTTCAAGTGAAACCATTTTTATAATGCTGTCGCGTTCATAAGCAGGCCGTTCATTTTCGTTGGTATAATTAAGTCCGTATGCTTTATTACGAGGGTCAATAATATTTTGCTGGTACATCCAGTTGATACACAAATAAAGCACAATTACAACAGGCACTACCCAGTTGCCGAGATAGAGCGAAAATGCAGTTTCAACAGCAATCAGTATTGCAAAAAGAACAGTAATACTTGCAGCAGCGGGAATCTGGAAAACAGTATCATCAGAAAAGAAACCAATCGTTAACAAAAAAATGAATGCAACCAGTATTGCAAGTACTGCGGCAAAATGATGGCGTTTAAAAATGGTGTCTAAGAACTCTTCGCTGTAATGTTTTACATCGCGTGGTTTTCGCAAACCAAAGCTTGCGCTCAAAAACCAGTCGATACGCATTTCCCCTTTCTGATAAAATGGTGGCTTCCGTTTTGATGATCTTTCATATCGTTTGTTCGCTTTTAAAATAACATGCCCAAAGCGCTTGTATATTGTTTTATCCGCGCTGAAGAAATAGGCAAACGAAATAAAAACACTCAAAATAAACCCACCTAAAAAGCCCCCGACTAAAAGAACAATATCACTGGTGCTGATGAGTTCCTGGTTGATGTCGTAGTCGATTGCATTATATAAATAAAACAAAAGAAAGCAAAGCGGGATCACCGCATTATTAATACAGTATTTTAAAAAAGGTTGTGCCGTAGTTGCCAGAAACCTGATATGCTTTGTATTAATAATAAAGGTTGATATATTCCAGCTCATCATAAACACGGCAATGGCAAAGCCTACAAAAGCTGCGCTTAGTGCATTTACTTTACCCATATATTCCGGGGCCAGGTACAGTGAATTGGCACCGAATGATTGCATAAAATTTCCACTTACAGTTGCAAAAAGTATATACCAGAAAACAAGCAGCAACTGGTAGCGGCGAAAGTGCAACAACAGCAGTTGCACAGGAAGTGAATAAAATATACCAACCAGGTATTTCTTCATGGGCTGAGTCGTTATTTATGCAGTTTGAAAATGATGGAGAAAAGATAACAAATTGTATTTGTAAATAGCATTAATGGTAAAAAAGTTTGAGAGGCGTTACCTGATCTTTAATTTTGGCAGTATAATAACCGGGAGCATTTTTCCATAGATCCGGCTTTGTTTTTATTTTACATTCACAATAAGAAATGCTTTAATAGTGTTGGTAGCATAATGCCGGGGAATGTGGTTCAGCACAAGTGTGCGACGCAACAGGTGATGCTATGAAAAACTCAAGCCCAGCTCAAAAAAATATTAGTTAAAACGGATAGCGCTGCCGAGTAAACCACCCAACCCTATGCGAATACCCACCTGCCCGTTTTTGCCGTTAAGGTAAGAAGCAACCACATCTACACGAAATACTTTTAAAATATTTTCGAGGCCTGCAAACACCTCAACATAGTTGTTGTTTTTATTTACGAAGAAAGCATTGGAGCCTGCAACAAGGTTCCAGTTAAGGCGACGGAACAGTGGAATTTTATTGGTGAACAAGCCATTAAAATGATGTTCAGCATTCAACGTTGTATAGAAAGATGCTGTAGTACTGTTGGCATAATACGGCGCCAGTTGAAAGCTGTTTAAATAACGGCTTGCAAAAATCAACTGGTTGCCATTGAAGTGCTGGTAATCCTGTATAAAAACTTGTTTGTTATTAATAAAACCGCCAATACTTGCCCGGTAACTTAGCTTTCCAAGGAGTCTAAAATTCATATCGTCCCACACACTGAATTTCCATTTATCGAAGTTTACATCGCTGCCGAGCACATCCTGAAACCCTTTCTGGTATTGCAATGCAAAGGTTGGATACTTTGAGCCCAGCGGCACTTTCTCCCGTGGAAATTGTATGTATTGCTGCCCTGGCTGATACTGAAATTCAACACTTGCTATAAAAGCCTGGTGCCTTGCAAACTGTTGAGAAATCTTTTCAGCAGGATAGTTTGGCGTAAACTGCTTATCTTTTTTAAAGAAAGAATAATCTGTGGTATTATTCAGTGGCAGGCGGTCTTCGTATAACAGGTCAGCAATAATGCGCAGGTCATTATCAAAGCGCTTGTTATAGGTTGCCGATGCAAAATAATTTTCATCGGTCTTGATATAATTTTCGTGCAGGAATAATGTATAGATACTGTTCATTAAAGGTGCTATAGGATTCTCATTGTTCAATTGGCTTACACGTTTGCCTCCGGCAAAAGTCCATTGCGTGCGGCTTGTTGTGCCGCCATCATCTTCATATTCAAAAGAGCGTTTCAATAACTGCAATGTAGCCCATGCATTGAAGTGTGTATTGCTTAACCCATACCGTAAGTGCGGTGTTAAACTTATGCGGCGCTTAGATGCAATAAAAGATTTTCGTATGGTTCCTTCAACATTTATTGCTGCACCTTCAACGGTATTGTACTGCACATTTTTCAGCAGTGGCTGCCATGTAAAACGCACAGGCTTTTTAGGGTCGTAATTCGAACGTGTATAACCGGTCCAGAGAATTTTTTTAAGACTTACTTTACCTTGCGACCTGCGCATAGAATCGATATATGTTTTAGAAAAAACAGAATCTTTTCGGTATTGGTACATGCTGTCTTTTATATGATAATCTTTTGCCTCCTCGGGTTCTAACTGCACAGGGCGCACAGAGTCCCAGTAAGCTTTTGTCTTTTTGTTTACAGCAGTGTCATATTTAATAACCACATTATTAAAATACTTTTTATTGAACACCGGGGTTGTTTCGTACTTATTGTAAACATTTAAAAAATTACCTACAGCATCAATACCAAACTGGTTGAAGGTAAAATACACAACCTGGTCTTTCGTGCGCCATACATTGTTACCAATGGGCACGTTTATCTGTTTAATTTTTAGGGTATCTAAAACCTCCAGTTGCGATTCTTTATTAAGGGCTAATTCCAAACTGTGAATGCGCCAGTCATCTTCTGTAATATTGATGGTGCCGGAAAATAAAGGCTCAAATTTTCTTCTTGGTATTACCTGTATTTTGTTGATGGCTTTGCCTTCTTCATAAAAAGTACCGAGGTATTTAAACCGGTAAAAATTAAAGGCAGCATCTGCAATGGGCGACACGTAGCCACGTGGACTAAACTGCGTGATAAACACATTTACATTATCATTGTAAAAGTTAATGAATGATGGAAAATTAAAGCCAAAACCATTCGATCCGCTTTCTCTTCCTGATAATACTTCGAGCTTTGTTTTATCGGGTTTCTTAAAAGAAATCTTTGTTAATGATTCAGATAAATATAAAATGCCCTTGCCCGAAGAGTCAAGCCCACTTTCCTTTCTGTCTTTATCTTCAATCTTTTTGCCAAATATTTTTTTAGGTAACTTCCTCGTTTTGATCAGCGTTTTTATGTAAGCCTCGCAGGTAAAAGAATCTAAGGGTTCACGGTATTCGGGTTTCTTTTTTATTGCGTTTCTTATGATCTCGTAAGCAGGATCTTCGCCACCACTTTTTACAATCACATCTTTCATTGTTGTTTGTTGTGGCATCAGTTGAAAGTTGAGTTCAATATCATTATTGGTAACAGTAATCATTTTCTCAACTCTTGCAAAACCAACATACTGGCAAACGATGGTGTAAGTACCTGCATTCAGTTGTAAAAAATAACTGCCTGCATTATTCGTAGCGGTGCCTTTGCTTGTGCCTTTTATAAGAATAGATGCATACGGCAACACATTGCCTTTGTCGTCAGTAACTTTTCCTGACACTTTTCCCGCAAGTGCAATAAACGAAATGCAAATAAAAATCATCGTTAAAAAAGAGTGTAAATATTTATTCATAATGCTTTGGCTGTTGAATGGGATTAACGAAAATAGAAGTGTAAAGGTTACGGAAATGCGAAAGTTAAAAATGCAGTATTAAGCCTTTTGCTTAGCCGGTAAAATGCACATAATTTTTTTGAGCCCAACAGCAGTATTACTATGAGGCTTTTCTTGCGTCGCACACTTGTGCGTTCTGAACATGAAGCAGCAGTTCACAAGTTCGCAGGTTCTAAAAAATAATGCAGCTAAAGAATCCGTACATTTTGCAAACATGTACACTTTGAATTTCTTTGCTCATTACTGTTCCGAACGTACAAGTGAGTGACGCAACGAAGCTGCCACGAAGTATAGGTGCCGGGTCCAAAAAAAATTACTTCATTAGAACATTCAAACATTTGAAATTTACCTTACGGCTGTTGGGAATAAAATATAATTTTTAATTTAGTATATTGCCCTAAATCTGCCCTCTGTAAAATGCTAAAACAACACTAAACTCATGAGAATTTTTTTAAGGATCAGGATAGTTGTATTTATTCTTTTTAGTATTGTAATCTTATTACTGGGTTCAGGTATTTCCGTTTTTGCACAGGCCCCAACAATAACATCTTTTACTCCAACTACAATTTGCCAGGGCGATGTTTTAACGCTAACTGGTTTAAATTTTACAAACATAAAGAGTGTAAAACTTGGCAGCGATACTGCTGCTAAATATACTGTTGTTAATGCTACTACTATTACAGCAACTGTTTCGGTTAAGGCAACAACAGGAGTTGTAATTGTTACAACAAACGGCGGTTCAGATACAACAACCGGGAAGCTTACCATAAATCCTTTGCCAGATCCCGGGCTGGAAGATATTGGTAATCCCGGTCAACCATTTACCAATTGTGATGGTAATACAACTTATACGTTAATAGTAAGCAATAAAACGACTCTTGCGGGCCCTAATGCAAGTTATGATATTGACTGGGGAGATGGCTCTACTCATTTTACACCAACAGGGTGGGCGGCAAATGAACAAACAACACACACGTACACAAAGCAAGGGAATTTTACTATAAAATTTAAAGTAATAACTACGAATGGCTGTTCCAAAACTGAAACCTATCAATTTTATAATGGTGCAAATCCCTTAGCAACTTTTAGTACTCTTTTTCCAACAACCAACATGTGTGCCGATACCCTTGTTGCTTTTACAATCGGTGATTGGTTCAAGAACAGTCCAGGAACTTCCTTTCAAATCAAATTTGGTGATGGTTCGGATACAACCTTGCAAAACCCTTTAAATATGGCAGATACCGTTCAATGGGTTAAACATAAGTATACAAAATCATCTTGCCCCAATTCAGATTTCACAGCCGTGTTAAATGTAATTAACGGGTGTTATACTAAAGTATATACACAAAACCAGATTGTGGTCAGAATAAAACCAATTGCAGATTTTTCTATAGATACTCCTGTTTGTATAACAGATGCTGTTTGCTTCACCAATACAACAACTAATGGCAGCAGCGGTAATAATTGCTATACGGGAAGTAGCTATTTATGGGATTTTGGAGACGGGTCTCCAAAATCTACCGCACAAACACCACCCTGCCATACATACGTCAATCCTGGCTCTTATATGGTTACATTAACCAGTTCCAATACTACGTGTGGCGATGACAGCAAGAAAAAAACAATTACCGTAAACCCGGTTTCACCGCAACCCGGTATATCAGCTTCACCAGTAACTTATTGTCAGGGGCAACCTGCTGTGCCGCTTACGGCTACAGGTACAGGTTTGTTATGGTACACAACACTCACAGGAGGAACAGGTACGGCTACAGCGCCAACGCCTTCTACAATTATACCGGGCACTAAAACCTGGTATGTAACCCAAACCATTGTAAATAATTGTGAGAGCCCAAGGGTATCGATTACGGTAACAGTGTATGCTACTCCCGCTGCACCCGGCGTAGCTCCCGTAGATCTTTGCGTAGGGCAACCTGCAGCACCGCTTACTGCTACAGGTACAGGGCTAATGTGGTACACTACACTCACTGGCGGTATTGGAACAGCTACTGCGCCAACACCTTTAACTGCTATCGCAGGCAGTACAAATTATTATGTAAGCCAGACCATAAACAATTGTGAAGGGCCAAGAGCAGTAATTACAGTAACAGTGTCATCGGTGCCTGGTATACCAAGTGTTGTTTCCCCGGTTCCTTATTGCCAGGGAGAAACGGCTATTCCTTTAACAGCCAGCGGATCGGGCTTGCTTTGGTACACAAGCGCATCGGGAGGTATTGGCAGTCCTGTAGCACCTACACCACCAACTGTTACAGCGGGTAACACCAATTATTATGTGAGCCAGGTTACAAGTTGTGGTGAAAGCCCACGAGTATTAATTACCGTAATTGTAAACCCGGGGCCTTTTGCATCAATTGCTTATGATAAAACTGTTCTTTGTAACGTAAAAAATTCTGTAACTACGCCTAACCCGCCTGTACCGGTAATACAAACAGGAACTACAGGAGGCACTTATTCCATTGCTCCTTCAACAGGCTTACCGGTAAATGCGTCTACAGGAGAAATTGATCCTTCAGGTGCAGTTGCAGGAACCTATACGATATCTTATTTTATTAAGGGCACAGGAGGTTGTTCTGATTTTACCACAAAAACTACTGTAACTGTTACAGGCACACCAAATGCTTCAATATCATACCCACCTGTCTGCTCTTCCGATGGACCAATAAGTGTTCAGCTTACTGGCAAACAAGGCGGGAGTTTTACATCAACCACCGGTTTAACCATTAACCCGGCAACGGGAGTTATAACACCTGCAACAAGTACAACCGGTACTTATACTGTAACATATACAATTGCTGCATCGTCTCCATGCCCTGGATTTACAACAAATACAAGTATAACTATTACAAAAGCACCACAGGCTTCTATTGCTTATAGCACTGCCAATCTTTGTAATGTGGTCAATTCAGCCTCTACTCCAAATCCACCGGTACCGGTAACGCTGACAGGTGACACAGGGGGCACCTATTCAATTTCACCTTCAACAGGCTTAACAATAAATGCAGCAAATGGAACTTTAAATCCTTCAGGTGCTACTGCGGGAACATATACAATTTCTTATACGATTCAAGGGAAAGGCGGTTGCACAAATTATACAGCATCGGTAAATGTAAGCGTGAGCGGGTCACCTATAGCTTCAATAACTTACCCTCCGATCTGCTCCTCAGACGCATTGGTAAATCCGCAATTTACAGGCACATTAGGTGGAACGTATACATCGACTACAGGCATTGCCATCAATGCAATAACAGGGGCCATATCTCCTGCAACAAGTAACCCCGGAACATATAAGGTAACGTACACCATCAGTCCTTCTGCACCATGCCCGGGATTTACTACAACAGCAGATATCACTATTACCAAAGCACCGCAAGCTTCCATTGCTTATAACGTTACCAATCTTTGTAATGTGATCAATTCAGTGTCTACGCCAAATCTACCTGTACCGGCTACGCAAACAGGAGATGTTGGTGGCACCTATTCCATTTCACCTTCAACAGGCTTAACAATAGATGCAGCAAACGGAATCTTAAACCCTTCGGGTGCTACCGCAGGAAGTTATACTATTTCTTATACAATACAGGGAAAAGGCGGTTGTTCAAATTATACAACTACCGCAACAGTAGCTGTTAACAGCACTCCGAATGCCACGATAACTTATCCCGGTGCACCTTACTGCCAGGCAATAAATACACCGGAAGCGGCTAGCCTAACCGGGACAATGGGCGGTACATTTTCATCTTCACCAGGTTTGTCAATCAATCCAGCCACAGGTGAGATCAACCCCTCTGCAAGTACACCCGGTATTTATACTGTAACATATACTATACTTCCATCCGCACCTTGCCCCGGATTTGCTACAACAACAAGCGTAGAAATTATTGCCAGTCCGGTATTGACTTTCTCAACATTAATGCGTTCAATTTGTTCAGGCGAAACTGCAACTTTTACACCCCTATCAACCGTAGCAAATACCGTTTACACCTGGTCTTTAACAGGAGCATTACCCGTGGGTGTTTCTGGCGTTACATCGGGTACGGTATCAGGCGCAGGTGCTGTAATAGTTTTATCATTTACAAATACAGGCATCGCTAGTCAAGCACTTACAATACGGGTATTACCTACAAATCCTTCGCAAAACCCTTGTGAAGGCACGCCTGTAAACTTAACCTTAAATGTAAACCCAATACCACCTTTACTGGCAACAGATACATCAGCGTTTTGTATGCATACGCCACCTCAAACCCTGTCAATAACTGCTTTGCCGGGAAACACGGTAAACTGGTATGATCAAAATCAGGCACCACTAGGATCGGCACCCGTCATAAATACCAATACCCCAACACAGTTTAAATATTTTGTAAGTCAATCAAATAGCTATGGTTGCGAAGGCCCAAAAGCGCAACTAATAGCTGTAATAAACCCGGTTGTAAAAATTACAAGCTCATCCTACACCAACCCTTCAATATGTGGCATTCCTTCCGGCTCAATTGTTTTAAATGTGCTTGATTTAAATGACAATCTGTTGCCGAATTATCCTGTTATCGTGCATTACACTAAATTTCAAACAGCTTATCAAATTGCAGATAGTACGGATGCTACGGGTAAAATCACAGTACCATTAGTAGCGGGAACTTATTCAAATATATATGTTGAAACAGAGGGTTGCAGCTCGCAGCAGATACCTGATGTATTTATGTTGAAAGATCCTGATCCACCGGCACAACCAATAGCCGGATATAATGGCCCGGTATGCAGTGAACATATATTAAACCTGTCTGCATCATCACCAACCGGTTCCATACTATGGCCTATTGATTATGTTTGGGTAGGGCCCGCTTTTGGACCTTATGCAGATACCACAAGAAATACAGTGATTACTTTCCCTTCTGCAACACTAGCTTACCAGGGAACTTATATTGTGTATGCCATTCAAAATAACTGCATTTCACCAGCAACAAGTTTTACAATAGAAATTAAACAATCACCGTCAAAGCCAAAGATCATTACTGTAAATCCTTTATGCATTGGCGACAATCTTAATTTGCAGGCGCTTAGTTCTATACCGGGTAATTATATATTAGAATATACGTGGAGCGGCCCTGGCTCAGGGTTTCCTGTAAATAACGCCTATGCGACTATTAAGAATGTACAAATAACTGATGGTGGTATTTACAACATTATTGTCACTGCTCCGCAAACAGGTTGCAGCTCCTCAACTGATACGCTGATAAAAATCGGCGGTTATCCAATTGTAAAACTTTTACAGGATTCCTTAACCTTGCCCACAGGTTACTTACTGAATTTGTCCTCATCCATTACTAATGCCGGTGATCCTAACATTCTGCCTGTTCAAAGCTATGAATGGGCACCATCTATAAATCTTAGTTGCAATGATGCTATTTGTTCGGCTCCTGTCGCTGCTATAAAAAATAATATTTGCTACAGCGTTAAAGTAACCAATGTTTATGGATGCAGCGGTGGCGATACAATCTGCATCAAAGTTTTTTGCCAGGGTTCGCAGGTGTTTCTTCCAAACGCATTTACACCAAATGGTAATGCTATAAATGCAAAGTTCATAGTAAGGGCTTCAGGAATTGCATCGGTTAAGTCTTTCAGGGTGTTTAACCGTTGGGGAAAGATCATGTTCGAAAGGGCTAATTTCTCTCCCAACGATGCACAATACGGATGGGATGGAAGGGTGAATGGAAAACTTGCTGATGCAGGCGTGTATGTTTATACGGTTGATGCTGTGTGTGAAAATGGAATGCCTTACACTTATAAAGGAAATGTAACGTTACTTAAATAACGTGAGCTCGGAATAAAGATTTATTATTTTGATGATACCAACCGCAGTATTTTATAGCAGCGTTCCTTGCGTCGCAATCCGTTCTTCTGTATATCATTGGGCAACAAAAAGCAGGAAAAGCCCAATTCATAATCAGAAAGATGAAAGGATTGCGACGCAACTAAGATCAACCAAAGAATAAATGCTGGTATAAAAACGATTGATATGCTTATCCGGAACTCATGTTAAACAAACCGTTTATGAAAATGATATACAGGTTTGCAATGCTTATTTTTATTTTGCTGAGAAGCAGTTTATTATGCTTTGCCCAGGATGTTGGCTTCTCGCAGTTTTATGAGCAGCCACTACTGAGAAACCCTGCATTGGCTGGTATATTTACAGGCGATTTTCAATTAACTGCATCGTACAGAAACCAATGGCAAAGTGTTACAATTCCATACCGGACTTTTGGTCTTAGTACCGAAATAAAATTTCCTGTTCGTTTCATGAATTCAGATTTTACCGTTACACCCGGACTCCAGCTTTTACGGGATGTTGCAGGCACTTCTGAATTCAGTACCACGCATGTAATGCCTGCCATAAATTTAAGTAAAGCGGTATCGCAAAACTCCTTTGTTTCCGTTGCTTTTCTAGGCGGGCTGATGCAGCAAAAATTCGATCCATCGAAGTTGGTTTTAAACGATCAGTTTATTGCCGGAAGCGATGGCAGCTTTACGATTCTGCCATACTCAGGGCAAATTTTCAACAGAACCAGTATCAATTATTTCGACTTATCAACTGGGTTAAGCTTCAGTACCTCCTTTAATGAGAACACAGATTTTTATGCAGGTGCCGGGCTGTTTCATCTTACAGCTCCATCCGTTGGTTCCTTTGAAGGAAGCGAAATATTACTCAATAAAAAACTAGCGTTTAATATCGGGCTTTCCACCCTTGTCAGCGACAGGGATGAGCTTACTTTATACGGCGATTATTTTGATGAATACGGGAAAAAATTTAACCGTATCGGCATCAGCACATTCCAGGCGGGCATTATGGTAAACCATAATATTTCTCCTTATGAAAATATTGACCAATCCATAAGTGCCGGAATTTTATATCGCCTGGACGATGCAATCATCCCCGTTATTCAATTAGGGTTATCGAAGTTTAATATTGGCATTAGTTACGACATCAACATCAATAAACTTGCAGTTGCATCGCAGGCAAGAGGCGGCCTTGAAATTACCTTATCATACAGGGATATATTTAAATCCCGTGACCCTCTTTTACAAAGCCAGTTATGTCCGAAGTTTGGGAGTCATAAAAGATTGAACTGAAAGAATTGAAGCAAAGCACAACATTTTTGAAATAATATTTATGAACTTAGCTGCATTGCTACTATAAAACTGCGGTTGTGTCACTCACTTGTACGTTCCGAACTTTATGCAGCAAGATCAAACGTCACCCTGAATTCATTTCAGGGTCTCTTGTCGTGCTTGAGAAAAATGTTTTGCCAGGAGATGCTGAAACAAGTTCAGCATGACGGTGCAATGCACTCTTGTACGTTCTCATGACGTATCATTTGATGCCTATTGTTTAACATCGATCGTTTTACTAACCTGAACATTTTCCATTTATCACCTAAACCCCATGTTTCATTATTGTATTCATCTTTTTTATAAAAGCCTTTAATATTTTCCAGTGAATCAAGCGGGCTATCATTAAAATTATAAATAAAATAAATTGGGAATTCACTTGGCCAGTTTGTTTTTAGATAATACCATGGTGGACATCTTTTGCATATTTGAAGGTGGGAAGATGCATCAGTAATACCAAGTTTCTTTAAAAGCATATATACTTTTGGATAAGAAATTTCTATATCAGGTATCCCTCTTTCCGGACCATTTTGAAACAAAGAATCCAACTTCCTGTCAGCCTGAAGTAATGTTGCCAGTGAATCAAAATAAATTTTATTGCCGTAAAATCTATCCATTAACTGTTGAGGACTACTTTCTCTTTGGCAGCTTTGCATTATTAGCACAATTAATAAAAGAAATATTCGCTGCATTAGTGTTGAGAAGGTTTTAATACTTTAAATGTAAAGCATCTTTTGCAGAATAGATAATCCAACAGTACAAGTGAGTGACACAACGAAAGCCCAATAGTAGCATTACTGTTTAGTACAAATAAATAATTGCAACGAAGCTAGGTTTGTTTTATGGTTTCGTGCTGTACCCATCAAGATACTCCATCGGAATTTGCAGACTTGGTTTTTCAACATCCCAGATAATGCTTGTAACACGCCATCCCTGTGGCGTTTTAATTAACTGAAAACTGTTTACACCTCTTTCGGCGGTGCTGTCCATTGTGTTTAAATAAGTGGCGTAGGTGCTTATGCGCTGTGCAATTTTTCCGAACTGATCGGTTCTTCCATACAACTCTTTCTCATAAAAACTTTCTGTGTGAGTTTCTTCAATAAAGGATTTATATGCTCCTATAAACTCATCGAGTGATAAAATCTCAGCAGTGTCTGTTCTGAAATTAATAAACTGCGTTTTTGGTATAAAATAGTTTTTGATATTTTCAAAATCTGCATGCTCGCCCTTTTTAAAGCTGATCACTTTATAAGCATCTGCAACAGCTTTTGTTATCGCTTCATCGTCAGGAGCTTTGTATGATACGTTTGTGTTGGTAACGGCTTGTTCACCGGGCTTTTGGTTACAGGCAGTAAATGAAATAATACAGGCAAATAAAAAGATAGAAGTACGCATAGTTTTTGGTTGTATGGTAAATCTACATTTTGGGTTAATTGTGTTGATATTCTAAAACACCCGTACACTAACATTTATAAAGCGTTTTTTTATGAAACAAAAAATGAAGAATTTTAGAGCTAAATAAGCCGGATGCAATTTCTGAGAAAAAATAAAATGCTGATCATTTACGCGGTTTCACTGGCAATTCTTTTTTTGCTGCTTAAACTTTTTGAATACAAGTTGCTGATCATTGATCACAGTTTTGAAATTTATGCGGGCACTATTGCTTTGCTTTTTACTTTATTAGGCATCTGGTTGTCCCGAAAACTTTTTAGCCCAAAAAAAATAACAACGATCATAGAAAAAGAAAAAATAGTTGAGAAAGAAGTTTTTATTGCAGGCCCTCAGCATTTTGTACTTAACCAAAAAGCATTTGAAGAAACTGATTTAAGCGCAAGGGAACTGGAAGTATTATCTTTAATAGCAAAAGGGTTGAGCAACCAGGAAATTGCATCCTCTCTGTTTGTTTCTGTAAACACTATAAAAACGCATGTAACAAATTTGTTTTATAAACTGGAAGTAACACGGCGCACACAAGCAGTTGAAAAAGCAAAAAAACTTTCTATCATTCCGTAATCATCCTGATTTGGTATAATAAATTGCTTCACCCTTAAAAAATCACCCGAAAGTATGAGGCGTTTTACCGGTGGCCAATGCATCTTGCAGCCATAAAAAATTATTCAATTAAAACTTTTTTCTATGAAAAAAATTGTGCTCCGTTATGGCCTTCTCGGGGGCCTTATTGTTGGATCGGTAATAGCAGGCTCTACCTTGTATGGCAAGTACACAGAGCATAGCGAAGGAAGCATGGTGCTTGGCTATGCATCTATGATACTCGCCTTTTCGCTCATTTTTGTTGCACTTAAACAATTAAGGGATAAACAATACGGCGGCACAATAAGTTTTGGAAAAGCGTTTAAAGCAGCATTTTTAATAACGCTGGTTACTTCCACCATTTATGTTGCGGTATGGCTTGTTTGTTATTACGTTTTTATACCCGATTTTATGGAACAGTATGCGGCAACTATTCTAAATAAGGCAAAAGCAGATGGTTTAAGTGCAACGGAGATGGCAAAAAAAACCGCCGAAATGCAGCAATATATAACAATGTATAAAAACCCGCTGTTTGTGATATTGCTCACTTATATGGAAATTCTTCCGGTAGGTTTAATTGTAAGCCTAATTGCCGCGTTGATCATTAAACGTAAAAATACCAATACAAAAAGCGAGGAAGTTTATTCCACAACTGTTGCCTGAGTGAATTAAAAGCATTTGTTTACCGGCAGTTGTTTTTCATGGCATCGTTCCTTGTGTCACTCACTTGTACTGAAGAATCTTCGGTCGACCGTTGACCATCGACTGTCGACCGTTGTTCCAGCCGTACAAGTGTGCGACGCAACAGCCGATGCCACAACGTTATACAGCCCGGCTCATCAAATGTATTTTTTTCTTTACTACCGCAGGCTGCTTTTCATTTATATACGTGCCCGCAAATACACAAACAGCAACAATTAAACAATAATAAAAAGAAATAAAATATGTTATCTTAGAACCATAATAAAAATAACTCTGTGAATACAGTTGATAAGCCCCTCATTATCCAGGAAGATCCCTGGCTTGACCCATACGTTTACGAGGTTCGTGAACGCTTTGAACGTTATAAGAGGTTTCGCAAAGAAATTGAAGATGCAGAAGGCAGTTTACTCAATTTTGCAAGAGGCCACGAATACTACGGCATCAACTTCGATACGGAGAAAAACGGTTGGTATTACCGTGAGTGGGCCCCGAATGCACACCAGTTATACCTAACAGGCGATTTTAATGGTTGGGACAGAACTTCGCATAAACTGGAGCGCAACTACCGGGGAGATTGGGAAATATTTCTGCCTTATGAAGAGTATAAAAATACATTCATTCATGGCAGTACATTAAAGGTAAATATACATGCCGGTAATGGCTCTATAGATAGAATTCCTGCTTACATAAGAAAAGTAATACAGGATCCGGCTACTTTTGATTTTTCTGGTCAGCTTTGGTTTCCAGGTCCGTTTGAATGGACAGACAGCAACTTTAACCCTGAAGCAAATGTTCAGCAACCCATCATTTATGAATGCCATGTAGGTATGGCGCAGGAATTTGAAGGTGTTGGAACCTACAGGGAATTTGCCGATAATATTTTGCCAAGAATAAAAGAAGGCGGATACAATGCCATTCAATTAATGGCGATCATGGAGCATCCTTATTATGGTTCTTTTGGTTACCATGTTTCCAATTTCTTTGCACCATCGTCACGTTTTGGAAACCCTGAAGACCTGAAATATCTCGTAGATAAAGCGCATAGCATGGGCATTACAGCCATCATGGATATTGTGCATTCTCATGCCGTAAAAAATCTTGCAGAAGGGCTTAACGAATTTGATGGCAGCGACAGCCAGTATTTTCATCGTGGGGCAAGGGGCTACCACGATGGATGGGATTCTAAATTATTCGACTATGGAAAATGGGAGGTAAAGAAATTCCTTCTTTCCAATGTAAGATACTGGATGGAAGAATTTCACTTCGATGGCTACCGTTTTGATGGCGTTACTTCTATGCTTTATTTTCATCACGGAAACACTTCGTTCGATAACTACGAGAAATATTTTTACAATGTAGATTGGGATGCCGTTGCTTATATGCAGTTGGCCAACGATGTGATACATGAATTTAAAAAGAACTCCATTTCAATTGCAGAAGATGTAAGCGGTATGCCGGGTTTATGCAGAAAGCCAGAAGAAGGTGGAATTGGATTCGATTACAGGCTTGCCATGGGTATTCCTGATTACTGGATAAAAACACTAAAAGAAAAATCAGACGAAGACTGGGACATTTATGAAATGTGGGGTGTGCTCAGCAACCGCCGTTATAAAGAAAAAACAATCGGTTATGCCGAATCGCACGACCAGGCATTGGTAGGCGATAAAACCCTGGCCTTCTGGCTCATGGATAAAGAAATGTATTTCCAGATGTCTGTGACAGATACTAACCTCATCGTTGATCGCGGCATAGCCCTGCACAAAATGATCCGGCTTTTTACCATAAGCCTTGGCGGCGAAGGTTACCTGAATTTTATCGGCAATGAATTCGGCCACCCCGAGTGGGTAGATTTTCCAAGAGAAGGCAATAACTGGAGCCACCAGTATGCAAGAAGGCAGTGGTCGCTTGCAGATAACAAAGAACTCAAATATCAATACCTGCTTAACTGGGACAGGGCCATGATCGATACCATTAAAGCAAACAATATTCTTTCTGCTGCAGATGCGAAACAGGTTAACATGGATGGTGCCAATAAGGTAATTGCATTTGTAAAGAACAACCTTATTTTCATTTTCAATTTCAGCACCGGCAATTCCATTTTCGGGTATAAATTACAGGTACCTGAAAAAAGTACCTACCGCATAATACTTAATTCAGACAGGCCAGAATTTGGAGGCTTTAACCGTATAGACGATTCTATTGATTATACAACAGATGAAAATCAAAATATAAACGTGTACCTCACAAACAGAACAGCTTTAGTACTTAAGAAAAACTAAAAATAGAAAAATTATTTACTTAGCTACAGTACTGCTATGAAGCTTCTGTTGTGTCACTCACTTGTGCTGAGAGATTTCTATTGACCAAAACAGCCTGCGCCCATTGGCTTACAATTAAAACTTCGAAAAGTTATAAAGCCGGCAAATTGCTGAATAAAGTATCAGAACGTATAAGAGTGCGACGCAAGAATGCTCAATAGTATTCCCTTCGCGCGGCCCAAAATAAATTCAATTGTCTATTTTGTTGATTTCTATTTCGCAACAATACATAACTTGTAAGCCTTTATAACCAATTTAAAAAGCTCCGTTTTGAGATATTTTTTGTTTCCCGCTTTTTGCTTTATTAGCTGTTTTTTAATGGCACAAAAAAAGAACAGCGCTTTTCAATTGCATATTAAAAAAGCCACATCGCCAATAATAATAGACGGTGCAATGGCAGAAGAATCCTGGCATAATGCTGAGGCGGCAGATAATTTTTTTATGGTGTTGCCGATGGATACCAGCCATGCCAAAGTACGCACAGAGGTGCGCATGACATATGACAGTGTAAACCTTTACATTATTGCTATTTGTTATTTAAATAAGTCAGGCCCTTACATGATAGAATCGTTACGGCGCGATTTTGTGTTTGGCAAAAACGATAATTTTATTTTTTTTATCGACCCATTTGATGACCGCACCAATGGTTTTACATTTGGTGCAAACGCGGCCGGAGCCCAGTGGGATGGTACTTTATACAATGGTGGCAGTGCAGACCTTAGTTGGGATAATAAATGGACTTCGGCTGTAAGAAACTTTCCGGATCAATGGATATTTGAGGCTGCTATTCCTTTCAAAAGTATTCGCTATAAAAAGGGAATTACCAACTGGGGCATTAACTTTAGCAGGCTTGATATTAAGGTTGCTGAAAAATCGGCCTGGGCGCCGGTGCCAAGGCAATTTCCTACCGCATCGCTTGCCTATACGGGTAACCTTATATGGGATGCAACGCCCCCAGACGCAGGTTCTAATATTTCAGTAATTCCTTATGTACTAGGCGGGTTAAACAAGGATTATGCAAACAGAACAAAAACAGATTACCGGAAAGATATTGGTGCCGATGCAAAAGTTGCTGTTACCTCATCACTCAATTTAGACCTTACTGTAAATCCTGATTTCTCACAGGTAGAGGTTGACCGGCAGGTAACCAACCTCGATCGCTTTGAATTGTTTTTCCCCGAACGCCGTCAGTTCTTTTTAGAAAATGCCGATCTCTTTGCCAATTTTGGATATACCAACATACGCCCTTTTTTTTCGCGACGCATTGGTTTAGGTGTTCCTATAAACTATGGTGCACGGTTAAGTGGCAGCATAGACAAAAACTGGCGTATTGGCTTAATGGATATGCAAACAAAAAGTGTAAGCGAAACAGGTTTGCCTGCACAAAATTTTGCAGTGCTGGCCTTGCAGCGAAGGGTGTTTGCCCGGTCAAATATTCGTTTCATGCTTGTTAATAAACAATCAATCGATTATCGTCCGGGGCAGGATTCAGGCAAACCTGTTTATAATTTATACAACCGAAATTTTGGTTTGGAATATAACCTTGCTTCGGCCAATAATAAATGGACGGGCAAGGCTATGATGGTAAAATCTTTTAGTCCCGGTAAATCTTCAGGCGACTTTGCACAAGCGGCCAACCTGCAATACACCACCAAAAAATGGATCGCTTCGTGGCAGCATGAATATGTTGGTAAAAGTTATAATGCCGAAGTTGGCTATGTGCCACGCAACAATTATATTAAAGTAAACCCATTAGTAAGCTATTTATTCTTTCCAAAAAGTGGTAAAGTGTTAAGCCACGGTCCAACTATCAGCCCCACTTATTATTTTAATGAATCGCTGCACAGAACAGATAATGAAACCATTCTTCTTTATAAATTGAATTTTCGTGATCAAAGCTTATTTGATGCATGGGTTGGGCGGGATTATGTGGAGTTATTAAAGCCGTTTGACCCCACCAATTCAGGAAAAGATACACTGGCAACCGGTAGCAAACATTCCTGGAATGCATGGGGCACCGATTATATTTCAAAGCCTCAGAAGCTATTTACATTTTTATTTTCTACGCGTTACGGTGGTTATTACGCCGATGGCAAAAGACTAAATATTTCCGGCGAAATTGGTTACCGTTTTCAGCCTTATGTAAGTATCAACTTAAGTACCAGTTATAATAATATTAAGCTTCCGCAACCGTGGGGTACCACCAATTTTTGGTTAATCGGCCCACGTATCGATGTTACTTTTACCAACAAATTATTCTTTACCACTTTTGTGCAGTATAACGATCAGCAAAAAAATATTAATCTTAATACAAGGCTTCAATGGCGTTACAAACCAGCCAGCGACCTGTTTCTTGTGTACACCGATAATTACTACCCGGCACCACTTTCTGTACGCAACCGTGCGCTGGTGTTAAAATTTACTTACTGGTGGAATATGTAAAGGCAAAGTTTTATAGCCAGCTTAAGTAATACTATTAAGCTTTCGTTGTGTCACTCACTTTATCTGCAGAAGCTATATTGAGCAAAACGAATAACGAACGGAATTTTATACCTTTCATTCAAATCTTACAAAATGAAACATTGGTCAATTGCAATTGCGTGCCTGTTTATATGCTTTTATGCCAGCAGTCAGAATACCGGCAAGGGAAACTTGTTCATCATTGGCGGTGGCAACCGTACACCGCAGCTCGTTAGTAAATTAATTGAAACTGCAAAGCTTAACAGTAAAGATCACATTGCTATCCTTCCAATGTCTGGTGCCGAACCCGATACTTCTTTCTTTTATATAAAAGATGACCTGGAAAAAGCATGTTCCAATACAATTGCAAATTTGAATTTTACACCTGATAAAGCAAATAACGGCGTATGGCTCGATTCACTGAAACATGCAAAACTCATTTTTATTACAGGCGGCGATCAAAGCCGGTTTATGAAAATAGTGCTGCATACACCTATTTACGATGCTATTCATTACGCATATAACAATGGCGCAACGGTGGCTGGAACAAGTGCAGGTGCAGCAGTAATGAGCAAGAATATGATTACAGGAAACCAATTACTGGGCGATACAAGTTACAGTGCAACATTCGATAAACTCTGGCAAAAAAATATTGAATTCAGTGAAGGGTTGGGTCTTTTAGATTCCGCAATTATCGATCAGCATTTTGTAGTAAGAAGCAGATACAACCGCCTGATTTCTGCACTTGCTGCTTTTCCCAAATATGAATGCATTGGCATTGATGAAGCCACTGCAATTATTGTTCACAACAAAACAATTACTGTTACCGGGGAGAGCCAGGTGATGCGTTTTTCAAAACCTAAGGGTTTGCAAATCGATTCCAAGGGGCTGATAAAATTCAGTGATGTTCAGATGAGTATTTATACCAGCGGCGATAAATTTAATCTGGACTAAAAAAGGCACGAACTTGTTTATTTATTTTTAATTACTCCGTAATCTTCGCTTTGCCCAATTAAAAGTGGAACGATGAACGGATTGCGACGCAAGTGGCGATGCCACAGGAGTTTGTAGCTGGTATTCAAATTTGTATTAGTCACTTTATAAAACAAAAAAAGCTACCGGAAGGCAGCTTTTATATTTTGCTTTCAGAGATTTTATTGCTCATTTGATTTTACCAAACCGAGTTTTGCCTCCAAGCTTAGTGTAGCGTGGGGCACAGCACGTAAACGGGCTTTTTCAATTAATTTACCGGTTACACGGCAAATACCGTAAGTCTTATTTTCAATACGGATGATGGCTTTTTCGAGATGATCTATGTAAGTAATCTGCCGACTGGCCATTTGGCTCAATTGCTCCCGTTCCATACTCATACTGCCATCTTCCATAGTAAGATATCGGTTGTCGTTATCGTCGCTGCCCATATCATCTTTGCGGGTTATCAGGCCTTGGAGGTAGTTGAGTTCTTTTTTTGCAGCTTCCATTTTTTTGTTAATCAAATCTCTAAACTCGGCCAGATCGGCATCGCTGTATCTTACCAAAGGTTCATTGGGCTTTGCTGAATCTGTTCTTTTTTCAAGCGGCGTATAGCCTGGCTGATAGGGAACACTTGTTTTTACGGTAGTCTTTGGAACTTTTACCTCTTTAACGGGCTCTGGTTTAACCGGCTTTACCGGTACTGCTTTTGCAACTGACTTAACTTCCGGAGCTTTTATTTCCTGATTTTTTTTTGACACGGGATTTGAATGTTTTTTTTGTATTTCTTTTTTAACTGGTGCGGCGGCTGGTTTTGATGCCTTAGCTGCTTTCGCAACAGGCTTTACTGTTGTTTTCGCTGGCAAAACTTTTGAAGCCGGTTTTACCGGAACAGTTTTTTTAGGAGCAGCCTTTTTAGGAGCAACTTTTTTGGGAGCGGTCTTTTTTACTGGAGTAACCGGTTTTTTTGCTGCAGGTTTAGCAGCTTTTTTTACCGGAGCTGCTTTTTTTGCAGCAACTTTTTTCGCCACTGGTTTTTTTGTAGCCATTTTTTACCCTTTTTTATTTACTCGCACTTTTAATGGAATATCGTTCACCTCAATTTTGATACCGTCCTCCATTTCGGGTACCCAATCCAGGTCGTCTGCCAAAATTTCCGCGCAAATATAGTTTTTAAATTCATTAATGGACGACCTGAGCTGGTCGTTTTCAAGCAATGCCACGAATATACGGTCTGTTAATTCAAAACCATTCTCTTTTCGGATATTTTGTATGCGATTTACAAACTCCCTTGCATCGCCTTCCATTTTCAGAACATCAGAAATGGTGATGTCCAGCGCTACAGTAATGTTTCCTCTGGAGGCTACACTCCAGCCGGGAATATCTTCTGCTGTTATCTCAACATCCGTGCTTTCGAGCTTGC
The DNA here is from genome assembly GCA_002390845.1 of Chitinophagaceae bacterium UBA4407. Taxonomy (GTDB): domain Bacteria; phylum Bacteroidota; class Bacteroidia; order Chitinophagales; family Chitinophagaceae; genus Limnovirga. Next base: position 104,132 of record DGQT01000077.1, read on the forward strand.
AATTTCCGGTTTCCAGTTGCAATTCAAAAAAACCGTCTTTTTCCAATTGACCAATCTGGTGTTGGTTGAAATCCGCAATAATCGCAGCGGCCTGCTTCATACCGGCACCTAATTTTGCGCCCAGTTTCTTGAAATTGGCTTTGATCTTCTTTTTTATCAGGCCCTCTGTTTCAGTTATATATTCCAGATCTTTTACATTTACTTCTGCCTTAATCAGTTCTTCGATTTTTTGCAACTGCTCTTTCATGGTGGCATCCATTACGGGTATCAGTACTTTTTGCAATGGCTGCCGTACCCGGATATTTACCTTTTTCCGAAGCGATAAAACAAGAGAGGAAACATTCTGCGCCAGTTGCATTCTTTCTTCCAAGGCAGCATCTATGGCTTTTTCATTCGCAACAGGAAAATCAGCGTGATGTACTGAATCAACTGTAAAACGGCGGGTTACTGCATTCAGGTTTTTGAAAACTGCATCGCTGAAAAAAGGAGAAATGGGCGCAATTAAACGAACAATCGTTTCCAGGCACTCGTACAAAGTTTGATAGGCGCAGATTTTATCGTGCTCGTAATCACCCTTCCAGAAACGGCGGCGGCATAGCCGTACATACCAGTTACTTAGGTGTTCGTCTAAAAATTCTTCCACAGCACGACCGGCTAATGTTGGTTCGTAATCATCCAGCGAAACGGTTACCTTTTTTATAAGCGAGTTTAAGGAAGATAAAATCCAGCGGTCAATTTCCGGCCTTTGCTCAACCGGTATATAATCTTCCTTAAAAGAGAACCCATCTACATTGGCATAAAGCAAAAAGAACTGATAAGTATTGTATAAAGTACCAAAGAATTTTCTTTGTACTTCTTTAATACCATCCAGATCAAATTTCAGGTTGTCCCAGGGAGAAGCGTTTGTAATAAGGTACCAGCGTGTGGCATCTGCACCAAATTTCTCAATTGTCTCAAAGGGATTTACCACGTTGCCCAGCCGCTTGCTCATTTTGTTACCATCCTTATCAAGAACAAGCCCATTGCTCACTACATTTTTATATGCCACACTATCGAACAATAATACAGCAAGAGTATGAAGCGTATAAAACCAGCCGCGGGTTTGGTCCACACCTTCGCAAATGAAATCCGCAGGAAAAGCTTTTCCTTTATCTATCAGGTCTTTATTTTCAAAAGGATAATGCCATTGGGCGTAGGGCATGGCACCACTGTCGAACCAAACATCGATCAGGTCGGGAACGCGTTTCATTTGTTTGCCTGATGCACTGACGAGAATTATATCATCTACATAAGGTTTGTGAAGGTCCAGGATGCCTTTGTGCAGGTAATTTTTATTTACATCACCGCCCAATATTTCGCCGGCTTTTCGAATTCCGTCATTCAATTCTGCTATCGAACCAATGCATATTTCTTCGTTGCCATCTTCTGTTCGCCAAACCGGCAAAGGTGTACCCCAAAACCGGCTTCGGCTTAAATTCCAGTCAACCATATTTTCCAGCCAGTTACCAAAACGGCCTTCGCCGGTTGACTTTGGTTTCCAGTTAATGGTTTTATTAAGTTCTACCATCCTGTCTTTTTTTGCAGTGGTTCTTATAAACCATGCATCAAGCGGGTAATACAAAATGGGTTTATCGGTGCGCCAGCAGTGCGGGTAACTGTGTTCGTATTTTTCTACTTTAAAAGCGCGGTTTTCCTTTTTAAGTTTTACGCAGATATCAACATTTACATCCACGTAATTGGGGTCGTCTTTGTAGTTTTTTACGTAACGGTTGCTGAATTCGCCAAGGCCGTCAAGAAATTTGCCCTGACGATCCACCATGGTTAAAATTCCCAGGTTATATTTTTGGCCCACCTTAAAGTCATCTGCTCCAAAGGCAGGAGCGGTATGAACGATACCTGTACCATCTTCTGTTGTAACAAAATCGCCAGTAATTACACGAAAAGAATTGCCTCCGGTTTCTTTGTTTGCTTCGTACGGTAATAATTGTTCATATCGACATTCTTCAAGGTCTTTTCCTTTAAACTCTGCTAATATTTTCCAGGGAAGTATTTTTACAGTTTCTGAATAGGCTTCAAAATCCCCGTTCTCTCCCTCTGGTTTGAAGTACTTGCCCAGCAAGGCTTTGGCAAGAATTACATTTACCGGCAGGTGTGTATAAGGATTAAAAGTTTTTACCAAAACATAATCAATATTTGGCCCAACAGTCAACCCAAGATTCGAAGGTAATGTCCATGGGGTAGTTGTCCATGCAAGGAAAAAAACATCTTGGTTGTTATTGTCCTTATTTAATATGTCATTAAACATTGCCAATGTACTAACTGCCTTACCTCCTTTCATTATAGTATCGGAAACACACAGTCTGAACATGGCTACCGCACTGGTATCCTTTACATCTTTATATGTGCCCGGCTGGTTGAGTTCGTGCGAACTTAACCCTGTACCGGCAGCGGGGGAATAAGGCTGAATACTTACACTTTCATAAAGCAATCCTTTTTTATAAAGTTCGCTCAATATCCACCAAAGCGTTTCAATGTAATTGTTTTCGTAAGTAATGTAAGGATGGTCCAGATCAACCCAATAACCCATTTTCATGGTTATTTCGTCCCATTTATTTTTATAGCGCAATACAGCTTCACGACATTTTTGGTTGTATTCTTCTACCGAAATCTTTTTGCCAATATCTTCTTTCGTAATGCCAAGTTCTTTTTCAACACCGAGTTCAATGGGCAAACCATGCGTATCCCAGCCGCCTTTACGTTTTACCTGAAAACCCTGCATGGTTTTGTAGCGGCACACCATATCTTTAAGCGTACGGGAAATTACGTGGTGAATGCCGGGCATGCCATTGGCGCTGGGCGGGCCTTCGTAAAATACGAATGGAGTAGCACCTTCGCGCAGCTCTACACTTTTTTCAAATGCACGTTCTTTGCTCCAGTTTGCTAAAACTTCCTGTTCTATTGCGGGCAGGTTTAAACCTGAAAATTCTTTATATTTTGCACTCATAGCCAATCCTTATTGTTCACTGAAACCGGTTTATCAGCCGGACAAATTTTTAAAGGCTGCGAAGTTAGGAAATATAGGCTAAGCAATAAAAGAGATACGAAGGTACGTTCACTGCACATTGCCGACCAGCGAACCGAACGTAAAAGTGAGTGACACAACCGAAGCTTAATAGCAGCAATACAGATTGTCTCAAAAAAAATATTCTGCATTTTTCTACAATATAAAAACAGCTTTTTGTTATTAACTTCATCCCTGATTTTAAAAGGAATAAAAAATGAAAAACGTAGAAGTAGAAGCATACATCAAGTCCTTCCCTGCTGAGGTTCAAATCGTTTTAAACCAGGTTCGGGAAACAATAAAAGCAAATGCACCCGAAGCAACAGAAAGTATGTCTTATGGTATGCCTGCCTACAAAACAAACGGCAGACCACTGGTGTATTTTGCCGCATTTAAACAACATATTGGTTTTTATGCAACGCCAACAGGCCACACAAAATTTGCAAAAGATCTTTCAAAATATAAACAAGGAAAAGGTTCGGTTCAGTTTCCGCTCGACAAGCCAATGCCCCTGGCGTTAATCAAGCGAATTGTTGTATTCAGGGCAAAAGAAAATTTAGCAAAATCAAAATAACGGCGTTCAATTAATGATTTTTTTTGGGAAACCGGCAGTTGTACTTTGTGGCATCATCGTTGCGTCGCATTACGTTTATCTGCTATACATGAATGGAGCTTTTACCGGAGGGAAAATTTAAAAATGCACTCTTTATTGCAAACCAGTAATTAAAATTATTATGCCAGTAACAACACATAAATACATTAACGGAGCAGTAACAGTGGTTTGGAAACCCGAAATGTGCATCCATTCAAAGATTTGCTGGAAGAATTTGCACGAAGTATTTGATCCAACAGCAAGGCCGTGGATTAATATTGAAGGCGCTTCAACAGAACGTATTGTTGACCAGGTGCGTCAATGCCCAAGCGGCGCATTAACTTATTCAATGAATGAAACATCTGAAGCTACAGGTGAAAATACTTAAAGGCGCTGCTGCTTTTTAAACTATGGAAAGAATAGGGGGTTGTTAATCTATAGGTATTTTGCCGGTTACAAAAAAGCTTACCACAGCAATACAGAGCATAGCGATAACGGCGAACAGTAAAACAAATTTAGCCTTGCGCATTAAGTCATTGTCTTTTTGCTGCACTGAATTATAAAGCATCTTAATTCCAATAAACAGTATAAAAAGTGCTGCCGCAAAAAGCAAAACATAAAAATAAAAAAGGCCACCAATTGCATCGAGGAAGTACATAAGTTTATTTAGAAGTCTGTTTAAATTTTCTTCGATTGTTTATACTCGTTCTTTAGCAGCCATTGCAGCACTTTATCCCGCTGATCGCCCTGTATAATTATCTCGCCATCTTTTACACTACCACCTGTACCACAGTAATTTTTTAAACTTTTGCCCAACGTTTCAAGATCATCATCAGTTCCAATAAAACCAATAATTAATGTAACAGCTTTGCCGCCACGGTGTTTTGTTTCGAGCCGAATTTTTAATTTCTGCTGGGCAGGAGCAACTGTTTGCTGTGGTGTATTATCGCCTGTTTCAAAATTAAAATCCGGGTTAGTGCTGAATACAAATCCACGCGTATCAGGTTTATTTTTTTTACTCACTGGCTAAAAGATTGAAGGATTTTTAGAAAGCACTGAAGATATTTTTACTGGTTTTATTTCTTTTTTACAATGTTGCTTTTAAACTCAGGTCCAAACTTTTTGCCTGGTGAATTAACCCACCCACACTTACATAATCAACACCGGTAGCAGCATAAGCTATAATGTTATCCAGGTTAATACCGCCGCTTGCCTCGGTTTCAAAATCTTTATTGATCATTGGCAATGCTGCAGCAACCTGTTCGGGTGTAAAATTGTCCAGCATAATGCGGAATACCTTTCCCTTTGCCATGGTGCAAACTGTTTTTACATCATCAAGACTCCTTGTTTCCACTTCAATTTTTAAGCCTGGCTTTTTTGTTTGTACATATTCATAAGCTTTATTAATAGCGGCTTCAAGCCCGCCACAATAATCAATATGATTGTCTTTCAGCATGATCATATCGTACAAACCAAAACGGTGATTTGTGCCACCGCCAATATGCACCGCTTCTTTTTCGAGCAGGCGAAAGTTGGGCGTGGTTTTCCTGGTGTCAAGAATTTTTGTGTGATAACCTTTCAGCTTATCTGCATATGTGTGCGTTAATGTAGCAATACCACTCATGCGCTGCATACAGTTTAATACAAGCCTTTCGCATTTTAGAATGGTATGAATGCTTGCTTCTACTTCAAAAGCTTTTTCGCCGTAAACCATTACATCGCCATCTTTTTTAAATGCAGTAAAACTGCTGTCTGGTTCAACAATCGAAAATATTTTTTGTGCAACCGCCATACCTGCAAGAATGCCATCCTGCTTTATTTTTAAAACAGCTTTCCCCTTTTTTTCGGAAGGTATACAGCTAAGCGTTGAGTGATCGCCTTCACCAACATCTTCTGCAAGTGCCTCAATTACCAAATGCTCCAGTTGCTCATCGAATGTTTTCATAGAAACAAAACTAAGCATCCTGTAAGAATTTAAAAGAGGATGTTCATTGCATTAATTAAAAGCTTTTTAAAAATGAATGATTGGAATACCAGCAGCAACTTTCATAGCATCTTGGTTGCGTCGCAATCCGTTCATCTGTTGTAAAAATGGCATCGTCCCGTTTCCTGGGCGGTGTTGCAAATAAAGTCTAAACAGCTTATTAATAATGGGTAACAACATACAGTACGGTTGTTGCACAATGTTCAATAAGGAACAGAACCCCTGAAGAGTGCGACGCAACAGGGTTTCATAGCAGCAGCACAGTTTGGCTCATAAAAATATTTTTCGCCTTAAATAGCGGTGAATTGTCTGTCATATTACAGAACTCGAAACCCGGCTGCGAACAAAACAACCCGATAAACTGTAATTTTGCTGTTTAAATATATTTTATGCTGGATACCATTGAAAGTGCGATTGAAGACATAAAGCAGGGGAAACTGGTGATTGTGGTAGATGATGAAGACCGTGAAAACGAAGGCGATTTTGTTGCTGCGGCCCGTAATGCAACACCCGAAGTAATCAACTTTATGAGCAAATATGGCCGTGGTTTAATTTGTGCGCCCATTACCGAGGAAAGGGCAGACGAACTGCTTCTTGCGCCTATGGTTAACAACAATACGGCGCTTCACGAAACGGCATTTACCGTAAGTGTGGATTTGTTGGGGCATGGCTGCACTTCGGGTATCAGCGCTCACGACCGTTCTAAAACCATACTGGCTTTAATAGACCCGGCCACCAAGCCAACAGACCTTGGAAGGCCCGGACATATTTTTCCGTTGCGTGCTATGAAGGGTGGAGTGCTGAGAAGAACCGGCCACACCGAAGCTACTATAGATCTTTCGCGGCTTGCGGGTTTTGAATCTGCCGGTGTACTGGTAGAAATTATGAATGAAGATGGAACCATGGCAAGGCTTCCTGAATTGAAAGCGATCGCAAAAAAATTCGACCTTAAGATCATTAGCATTAAAGACCTTATTGAATACCGGTTAAAAACAGACTCGCTTATAAACGAAGAAGTACGGGTAGATATGCCTACAAAATACGGCCATTTTAAATTGGTTGCTTTTAAGGAAAAAACTACGGGGGCCGAGCACCTTGCGCTTGTAAAAGGTGAATGGAAAAAAAATGAACCGGTACTTACCCGTGTTCACAGCAGTTGTTTTACAGGCGATATTTTGGGCAGTTTCCGTTGCGATTGCGGCGAGCAGCTTCACAAAGCCATGCAAATGGTTGAAGACGAAGGCAAAGGTATTATTCTTTACATGAACCAGGAGGGCCGTGGCATTGGGCTGTACAATAAATTAAAAGCATACAAGCTTCAGGAAGAAGGTATGGATACGGTAGAAGCCAACCTGCATTTAGGGTTTGGTATGGATGAGCGAGACTATGGCGTAGGTGCTCAAATACTGCGTTACCTGGGTGCAACCAAGTTGAGGTTAATGAGCAATAACCCAAAGAAACGGGCAGGGTTAAAAGGTTATGGTTTAGAGATTGTAGATATTGTGCCTATTGAAGTTAAATCGAATCCCCACAACGTAAAATACCTCGAAACAAAAAGAGATAAACTTGGCCACGAAATATTAGGCGGTTAGCAAACTCACGTTTCAATGTTCCTCCATTTAAATGGCCGGTTCAAAAAAATTCTATAATCCTAATTCTGTTAAAGGATTCCAGAAATATTTTTCGAAGTCCACTATTGTATCGTTCTCTGTTTTAATGCCTTCTTTTTCCAGCAACTCCTGCATTCTTGTGGGCGTTCCAAAATGCATTTTTGCACTCAGCATGCCATTCCTGTTTACTACACGGTGTGCAGGAACTTTTGGGTTTATATTATTTACCGCATTCATTGCCCAACCCACCATGCGGGCACTCATTTTAGCACCAAGATAATTGGCAATAGCGCCATAAGAAGTAACGCGGCCTTTGGGAATTTGCCTTGCCACAGCCCACACATCTTCAAAAAAAGTAAACTTTTTTGATTCGTCTTTTACCGTGATTTTTTCTTTTGAATGTTTCTTTTTTGCAGCTTTTTTCATCAATGAAAGTTAGCAATTATTCCGAAGAAGCTGTTGATGGGAGTTGTTGAGTTTGTTCCTGCAGCAATGCAGATTTCCGTGGCTCGGGTACACACTCATAGTGATAAGGGCAGTGCAGGCAGCCATTGCCGCAGCAATAGCCACGCTCCACATGGTAGGCTTCTGTAAGCACCATAAGGCCACTTTCGTTAAAGTAAAAATCGGTATGTTCAGCCAGGCTGGGTTTCACTGAAAAGACTTTTTAATATGTGATCTTTTTCCACGGGCATTTCCTGGTTCAATTGAAACTGCAGGTAATGAACGCGGTTGCTTTGGGCAATATCCAACCCTTCGTAATGCGTTTTTATGCGCAACACTTCAGAAAGGTTTTGCTGCTGATAAATATCATCGTAATCTATTAACAACTGAAGCCCGTAAAGGTTGATGACTGATTCGGTAAAATGGTACAGGTCGGGGCTATCAGTTTTTAAATGAATCAATCCGCCGGTTTGTAAAAACTGCTGGTACACCCTTAAAAAACGCGGATGGGTAAGCCTTTTCTTCATTTTGGAAAACCGCAGTTGAGGATCTGGAAAGGTGATCCATATTTCACTTACTTCACCGGGTTCAAAATAATCCCCAATCTTATCAATCTTCGAACGCAGGAAGGCAACATTATTCAAGCCTTCCTCCAGTGCAGTTTTAGCGCCCCGCCAGATACGGTTCCCTTTTACATCTATACCAATAAAGTTTTGCTGCGGGTATAACCTGCCTAAGCCAACGGCATACTCGCCTTTGCCACAGGCCAGTTCCAGCGTTATGGGATTATTATTCTTAAAATAATTTTTCCACTTGCCCTGCATATCTTTTGGGTATTGCAGTACATTGGAAAAGGTTTCAATCTCCTGAAAGCGTATTAATTTTTTCTGGCCCATAAAGCTGCAAATGTAATGCGTGATCGGGTTGGCCGAACGGGCTAAGCCTGGAAAGTTAAGCAAGCGCTGTTACAAATCAGCGGTGCACACTAAAAAATTCTATCACTATACGCTATTTGAAATAAATCGTTTTGTTCACCAACCGTATTACTACTATCAGCACCGGTTGTGTCACTCACTTTTACTTTCTGTTTACTGTTCAGCATATTGTAAGCGTGTTTACAAAATCAAACAATGCTTAATGCCGTGCATTCCAAATAGCGTATCGTCATTAAAAATTATTGTGCTAAAAATAATTTCATTGTATTGCTCAAACGTTTGCGTACATTTAATACCCGATCAATGCATAAGTTTACTTACAAATAAATAGCATGCTCGAAAATTCAAATCGCAGGAAGTTTATAAAAGATGCGGCCATTACAGGCGCAGCATTTTCTGTTATGAGTACCCCCATGAAAGTATTTGCTGCCGAAAAAAAATCAACAGTCCGCATAGGCATGATTGCTACAGGTTTTCGCGGACAAAGTCATCTTGGCGAAATGCTGAAACGCAATGATGTAGAGGTTATAGCAATGGCCGACCCTGATAAGCGTATGATGGCAATGGCGCAGAAATTAGTAGCCGAACATGGCAAAAAAGCCCCCGTAGAATATACCAATGGCGATTATGATTATCGTAATCTTTTGAAGCGTACCGATATTGATGCGGTTATTGTTGCATCACCCTGGCAATGGCATAGGGATCACGGTATTGATGCAATGAATGCCGGCAAGATTGTAGGTATGGAGGTTTGTGGTGCTATTCACTTACAAGATTGCTGGGATTTTGTAAATACCTACGAAAAAACAAAAGTGCCCATCATGATGATGGAAAATGTTTGTTACCGCCGCGATGTAATGGCGGTACTTAACATGGTGCAAAAAGGTTTATTCGGCGATCTGCTGCACCTGCAGGGCGGCTACGAACATGATCTTCGTGGTGTATTGTTTAACGATGGCACACCAAACGCAGGCCCCGGTGTTGAGTTTGGCGATAAAGGTTTTAGCGAAGCACACTGGAGAACGGTGCACCATCAAAAAAGAAATGGTGAACTGTACCCAACACATGGCCTTGGGCCGGTTGCAACCATGATCGATCTTAACCGTGGCAACAGGCTTACAGCACTTTCTTCTGTTTCTACAAAGTCGATGGGCCTGAACAGGTATGTAGCCAACAGCCCTTATGGCGGACCTGATCATCCTAATGCAAAGATTCATTATAAACTGGGCGATGTTGTTTCCACACAAATTCAAACTACCAACGGACAAACGATCTTGTTAACGCACGACACTTCTTCGCCCCGGCCTTACAATCTTGGCTTCCGTGTTCAGGGCACCAATGGTTTATGGATGGATTATAGTGGTGGTGGTTTTGACAAAGGCCATATTTATATCGACGGCAAAAGCCCCGATGATGCATGGGAAAGCCCGCAGAAATGGCTTGAAGAATATGACCACCCATTGTGGAAACGATATTCTAAAGAAGCAGAAGGTGCAGGCCACGGCGGTATGGATTATTTTGTGGATAACGCTTTTATTGAAAGTATTAAACGCGACAGGCCTTTCCCGCTTGATGTGTACGATCTGGCTACCTGGTATGCCATTACTCCGTTAAGCGAAAAGTCAATCGCAGAAGGCGGAACTTTACAGCGCATACCTGATTTTACCAATGGCAAATGGCGCACAAGGAAGCCTGTATTTGGTTTAAGCGATGAGTATTAAATTTATATAAACGCTGTTTTACTAACAAGCAGTTAGTTATGGTTAAGCGGTTGTGTTCTCACAACTGCTTTTTTTATGAGCCATACTGAAGGCACTTTTCTATGCTATAGTTTTATTGAACAACATGAAAAATTAGTAACGGTTCTCTTGTACACTATAACTTTTGACGAAAATCAAGCTGCTATGCTTAACTTTTGTTTAGGAGATTTTATGTTTCCGCTTTTTTACTTCGCTGGTTTTTTTAAGTCTACTTCTTAAACTCAACATTTTAAAGAAAAAAGCTTAACAGTGCAATAAGAAAATCAAGTATTGAATTTGTTGCATTCATTAAGTCTCTAAGAAAACAATTAAATAAAAAGCCATGCAAAACACACTAAGAAAACCAGCACTTGATGCAATTCTGGAGTCTTTGCTTAACAGCAAACAGGATAACGAATTTAAAATGACCCACGAAGGATTTAAAACTTCCAATTCAAAAGCTTATGATCCCCGCGATCTGAAAATCTGTAAAACATATCATTTTGAGGGAAGCCAGGGAGTTGTAGATTCATACACCATTTATCTTATCATGTCAAATGACGGGTTGGTTGGTTACAGTTTAGATAGTGCAAATGATTTTCAAAAAAATGAAGATTCACTTTACAACTGGTTTATTACGAAAATCCCTGTTGAAGATATTGGCTAAAAGACAACTGTCTTTGATAATGCTTTTTAGCATTGATCCGGATGTATAATGTACGCCGTAGCTTTTATTTTTGCTTTGCTTAATAAAGCGATAGCAGCCGAAGAGTGCGATCCCGAAATGAATTCGGTCCCGAAAGCTTTCGGGATGCCACACTTCGCTTAAATGTCGCCATGAAAACGAAACTGTGAAACGAGCGTGGCAACGAAAGCTTCATTCATATTCTTTAGCCCGTCTCAAAACAGAACAATAAAAATTTAGTGGCACGCCAAAAATAGTGTTGATTATTAATCATCAAGATTTTGCCCAACATTTCTTTGATTACAATTAACATTATATTGTTATTCTATTCGCCATGAAAATTTTATTGTTGTTGTATGAAAATTTCTACGATTTGTACTTTTCTGTTACTCTTTACATTTCAGTTAAGGGCGCAAACAGTTGAGGAGCTTCTATCGCAAAAGAAACCTACCTGCCGCGAAGTATTAATTAACGCATCGTCTGTAATACCTGATTTATACCGGCAACATAGCCTTGACTCTTTAGAAAAAGCAATAACTTTTATTGATGCATCCTGCCCGGAAGTGCAGGAAGTATTTTATTTAAGAACGCTGCTTAATATTGAACGGCCATCTATCTTAATGCCTAAAACAATTGACAGTAATTTTATTGATAAACTAAATAGTTATGCCTTAATGCTGCCGTTGCTTAAGAAACAGGGTGCACAGGTTTATAACGCTTATGAGTATAAATTGATCCTTTTTATTCAGCAATGGGCAACAGACCTGCTAAAGAAAAAAAGGCTTTCTTCGGATGAAACTTTTTTATGTGATGTACTTGCAGGCAATATAAAAAGTCCTGAACGTGAACTTCGGGCCAATAAAGAAAAATACCCGCAACTATATGCATTGCTAAAGCAAGGTGATATTAATGACAGAAACAGTTCCAGCTTTACATCTGCATTTATAATAGGTGCCTGGAAGCCAACAAGTGATCTTAAAGTACTTGGCACGCACCCTTCACTGGGTATATCTTTTGGTGGCAGAAGTAAAACTGATGAACTGGATTTAACCCTTCAGTTTAAATTCATAAATTCGAAGAACAGTTATGATATTTTACGTCAGAATACTATTTATAACATTGATCATTTTTTTGGCGGCTATATCGGTCTTGATTACTCAAAATACTTTATTCATAAAACAAGTTATGAGTTGGGTTGGCTGGCGGGTGCAGGTTATGATGGTTTTGATGTTGCCAACTCGTCTGATTACAACACGAATAATGATTACCTGAAGCCGTTGTCAATAAATTCTTTCAATATTAATACGGGCCTGCGTTTCAATTATTTTTTTAAATCACGTTCATTTATTGCACTTCAGTCGCGGTATAATTTTATTAATTATGGTAATAAAGGCGGCACAAGTTTGCATGGGGATGCTGTTACTATTGACTTTTTGATTGGCATTAACAGCAGGCGTTATTATTAAGATTTACCCAATGAAATTTTCAGAAGAAATACAGCATTTTCTTTTTAACCTTCAACTCCCTTTTAAATTACCTAAGGCTGTTGATGTACTGAATGTGCATAGTGATACCGAAGTTAAAAAAGCCTGCACTGCTTTTTACAACAAATTCTACAACGATAATAATCAACGATATTTATTATTGGGTATAAATCCCGGAAGATTTGGTGGCGGAGTAACCGGTATTCCTTTCACTGATCCGATTCGTTTACAAAATGATTGCGGCATTGAAAATAATTTTCATAAAAAGCAGGAATTGTCTTCCGCATTTATTTATGAAATGATTGAAGCCTTTGGTGGTGCAGAAAAATTCTATACCCGGTTTTATATTTCTGCTGTCAGTCCGCTGGGTTTTGTAAAGAATGGTAAAAACCTGAATTATTATGATGATACATTGCTGCTGAAAAGTATTGAGCCTTTCGTTGTGGATTGCATCAAAAAACAATTAATGTTTGGTATTAACCGCCATGTTTGTTTTTGTATCGGCGAAGGGGAGAACCTGAAATATTTGAACCGGCTTAACGAAAAATACAAGTGGTTTGATGCTATAAAGGGTTTGCCACATCCGCGTTTTGTAATGCAGTACCGGCTAAAGAAAAAGAATGAATATATTCAACAATACATGCAGGCATTACACTAACAAAATCACTTAAAATTATTTTTTTACAGTCAGTTAAATCTAATAGTTCATAAGCCTGAAAAACTGCACCCAGGGGCCAATCTCCTCTTTATATTGTTTTGCCATCACACGGGTTATTTGAGATAAGTGTGTAAGATCGTGCACCACCCATGTAGCAACCAGTTGCCCCAGAGTAACTTCACCAAAGGTTGGATGATTGCCCTTCTTCATAAAATCTGTCTCCGATAAATTTAGCGAACGCAACCATTCAATATTCACCTTTCGTAATTGCTCAAACTCATTTAACAATTCTGCAATCGGTTTTCCGGCACTTTCGGTGAACATCGCAAACCGGTCATAAGGCATAAATGTTTTTGTTGTGCCGTATTCCAATATCACCTTTATTCTTTCGGGCCAGTCTGTTTTTTCGCCCTGTATTAAATGACCCACTACATCGTAAGGTGAAAAAGTTTCGGCGCCTTCGTTATTCATAACCCATTCTTTCGATGCAGCAGATAACAATGCCCTTATAACAGTGGGTGTTCTTTCAAGTATTTCCAGCGATTTTTCTAAGTCAAATTTCATAATAAAGAAGTTTTACAAACTAAAATGGTGGACAATAAAAGTTAATATCATTTTGTACCAGGCAACAGAATACAAATGAGGCTTTTCTTGCCACGCTCGGTTCGAAGTTCCTCTTTCATGGCGACATTTAAGCGAAGGGTGGCATCCCGAAAGCTTTCGGGACCGAATTCATTTCGCATAAGCGTCAAGCTAAAATTTAGTATTATAAACTGAAACATAAATCTGTACAGGGTTTCCAGCATTTTATACTGCCGTTTCCATCGTGCGTTATAATACCCTCCCTGCATAAGGCGCCTCATCCGGTTCGGTTCCGGCAAAGCCGGAATTGCTGCGATGGCGCAAGCCATATCGCAGCAAAGAAGCGGGTGTAGCGCCGTTGCAGGGACAATGCCATGCGGCAATGAGCATTAAGAGCTTTGCATTTAAAAGTTGTTAAAACAAAAATTAGCTTGACGCCAATGCGGATTCATTTCGGGATCGCACACTTGTACGCCATAACTTTATTAAACAAAGCGAAAGCGAAGGTATGTTTTGTGTTTTTGAATGCAATTCTGTAAGGGTAAAAGAAAATGCCGGCAACTTCTACACCTGTTTTTTTAAAAGCAAACTATGGAAAACAACAAGCAGACTGCACCGGAATTGCTGAATAGAATTGTTGGCGATCCAGTGTGCGACGCAACGAAAGCCTCATTCATATTCATCTGCCCGGCTCAAAAAAATACCATTATCCGTTCCCTAAAACTTTCCTCTATATAAAATTTGCCACCACTAAAACTTTTGTATATTTAATTTATGGTATCTATAGCACTTTACAATCTTAAAGGCGGCGTAGGCAAAACCGCCGCTACCGTAAACCTGGCTTACCTTGCAGCAGCCAGCGGATTAAAAACCCTTGTTTGGGATCTTGACCCACAGGGATCTTCTTCGTTTTACCTGAATGTAACGCCAGCCACAAAAAACGAAAGTAAAAAATTGCTTACTGATGCAATGCAGGTAAAAGATGCAGTGCAGGATTCGGCGTTTGAAAACCTTTGGGTAATACCGGCAGATCTTTCGGCCCGTAATGCCGATTTGGAACTGGATGGCATGAAACAGAGCAAAAAGAAACTGAAAAGCCTGCTGAGCGGTCTTAAACAATTTGATCTTGTATTGCTCGATTGCCCGCCGGGTATTTCGTTGCTGCACGATAATGTTTTTAATGCCGCCGACTGGGTGTTGATGCCGAATATACCTACAACATTATCGATACGTTCTTACGAAACCGTAATAAATTATTTTAAGGAGAATAACCTGGATACGAGCCAGGTAAAATGTTTTTTTAGTATGGTTGATCATCGTAAAAACCTGCACCATGAGGTAATGCAGCAATTTTACAAGGATAAAATATTTTTCAAGAACTACATTCCTTACCTGAGTGATGTAGAAAAAATGGGTACCCATCAGCAACCTGTTTTTGAATTTGCCAACAGCGGTTATGCGGCACAGTGTTACCGCGATTTATGGGGCGAAATAAAAAAGGCATGCCTTTAGGAAAAGTTGATTAGTTGAAAGGTTGAAGCAAATAATACAAACAATAACATAGATAAATATGCGAAGAGAACTTACATCGTGGTACAGCCCGTCTTTAGGTAAAGAAATGCCCATTGCTTCTTATGGTCATTATGGTTTTGCATTGCTGCTGATTCCTACTGCCGCAGCAGATTATTTAGAGTATGAGCGTTTCCAGATGATGGATGCATTGGCACCTTTAATTGATTCTGGTAAGATGCGGGTATTCAGCATTAACAGTATTAACACAGAAAGCTGGATGAATAATGAAATGCTTCCTGAGCATAAAGCCATTCGGCAGAACCAGTTTAATGAATATGTATTTAATGAGGTAATTCCTTTTATCAGGAACAGCACCAGCCAGGAAACTATGATTTTTACAAGTGGCGCATCGTTCGGTGCATTGCATGCAATGAACTTGTTTCTTAAGAAGCCCGATCTTATTAACGGGGTTATCAGCATGAGTGGTGTTTACGACCTTACCGAATACACAAAGGGATATTGGGATGATCAGGTATATTTCAATAGCCCCATTCATTATATACCCAACCTTAATGATCAATGGTATCACGATAAAATAAAATCATCGCACCATATTCATATTTATACAGGCAGCGGTTCTTATGAAGATCCTGAAGCGAACAAAAGGTTTTCGCAGGTGTTGTGGGATAAAGGTATCTGGCACGAACTTGAAGTATGGGGGCCGGATATTAACCACGACTGGCCAACTTGGCGTACCATGCTGCCTTATATAATAGACACAAAATTTTAAACTTTCATCCCCGGCATGTTCGGGGATTTTTTTCTTATTAAAATGCTCAGAAAAACACTAACCAACAAATATGTAAAACGCGTCCTTAAAGGTTTTGGGGTATTTATTGTACTCATTTTTGTACTCTTCCTGGCCGCCGCTGCATATATACATTTTAATAAAGACAACATTATTGCAACTATTAAAGAAAAGATTGGTAATTCTATTAATGGTAGCCCCGTAATAAAAGATATTGATGTTTCTCTCCTAACTACGTTTCCATATGCATCTGTAAACCTTTATAATGTAAGCTTGCTGGATTCGCTATATCATAAACCCATAGTAGAGGCACAGGAAATTGCTTTCAGGATAAACGTTTTTCAACTCTTTTCAAGTAATCCGGATATTGCCAAACTTGTTGTGAACAATGCAAGTCTGAACATATTCACAGATTCAACAGGCTACAGCAATGCATGGGCCCTTGCAAAAAAAAGTAGTTCAAAAAGCAGCAATCAACCCGGTTCAACTATTCGTAAAATTGAAATCAGCAATACGGCCGTTTCCATAGCAGAGGCACTTAGAGATAAGCTTTACGCATTTGATTTAAAAAAGGTGATAGCCACGGTAGATAAAAAAGACTCCTTGCTATATGTAAAACTTGATGAAGAATGCTTTGTAAAAGGCCTTGGGTTTAATTTAAAAAAGGGAAGTTACCTGCAAAACCAGCTTATCGAAGCAAAAAACTGGAACCTGGTAGTTAATGCAGTTACGCAGGATATTACATTCGGTAAGTCAGGTATCAGCATTAACCATCATCCTTATGATTTAGAAGGGGCATTCCACTTAAAAGATTCATCATGGTTTCAACTGCATATCGTAACCAAAAATGTGGGCTATATGCAGGCAGGGCAAATTCTTACAGAAAGAATCAGGCAAAAACTGGCGCTCCTCAATCTGGAAAAGCCATTGGATATTCTTGA
Source organism: Chitinophagaceae bacterium UBA4407 (assembly GCA_002390845.1). Classification (GTDB taxonomy): domain Bacteria; phylum Bacteroidota; class Bacteroidia; order Chitinophagales; family Chitinophagaceae; genus Limnovirga. The sequence continues at coordinate 121,167 of DGQT01000077.1, forward strand.
AGCAGATGTAACTGGCCCTCTTGCAAAACGGGGCGATCCGCAGATCCATGCAAAATGGATCACATCTGGTAATGATATCAGCACTCCGATTGTTAATTTCAATGATTGCAGTTTCTCAGGTACATTTAATAATTATGTAAGCGATTCCCTTGAAACCGGCGACGAAAACACAGCAATTATTATCAATAACCTTAAAGCCAAATGGGGTGATATTCTCTTAACCGCAGACAGTCTTCGCGTATGGGATTTAAGCAACCCCATGATGCAGTTTACTTTTAATTCGAATTGCAATTTTGAACAGCTTGATCAACAGCTTGCATTAAACAGTATAAAACTTACTGGTGGAACAGCGCACCTTGCATTACAATATAACGGCCCTGTAATACCCGACCCTTCATTGTTATCAAAACTTACAGCCAACATAAAAATTGAGAATGGCACATTGCTGTACCAGCCAAGAAATATCAGTTTCACAAACTGCAACGGCAGTATTTCAATTTCAGAAAATAATATTGCGGTAGACCGCCTTACCTGCGATGTAAAGCAAAACCACTTCGAAATAAACATTAGTGGATTGGGTGTAAACAAACTGGCCCAGAAAGATTCCGGTAAAACCTATATTGCCTGCAATGTATTTTGTCCGTCACTTAACCTCGGCGATTTTAAGACAGCCTTTACTACCAGGAAAAATACCACCAGTAGAAAAGGGGCAAGCAAACTGGCCGCTACCGCATTAAAGATCGATGATATGCTGGAAAAAGGCGATATGCTTTTAAACCTTAAAGCCCCCAAAGTGCAGTTAGAAAAGTTTACAGCAGAAAACGCCGAAGCCCAATTGCTTTTTCAGCAAGACGACTGGGAAATACAAAAAGCTTTTCTGCGGCATGCCGGAGGCAGCTTATCTGTTTCAGGAAAAATTCACCAGGTAAATCCTGATTATCACGAGGCCACGGCAAAACTCAATTTGCAGAATGTAGATGTAAGAAAAGTTTTTTATGCCTTTAATAATTTTGGCCAGGATGGTATCAGTTACGCCAACCTGCGCGGTAAAATGAATACCACCGCAACCATAAAAGCAGGGCTAAGTAACAAAGGGCACTTAGTAGATAATTCAATGTATGGCAACGTAGATTTTTCTGTAAAAAACGGTGCGCTCATCAATTACGAACCCATCCAGGAAATACAAAAAAACTTTTTCAAAAACCGCGACTTAACAAACATCACGTTTGCCGAATTAAAAGATAAACTTGTTATTAAAGGCAACCAGGTTCAGATCAGCAGAATGGAAATAGCATCCAGCGCCATCACTATGTATGTAGAAGGCGTTTATGGTTTTAAAGAAGGCACCGACATTAGTATACAAATCCCTCTAAGCAATCTTAAAGATCCAGATAAAAACCCCGGCATACAACCCAAAGGTGCCGATGCAAAAGTAGGCCCGAGTATTTTCCTAAGAGCAAAGAACGGTGTATCCGGCAAGGTAAAAATTGGTGTAGATGTGTTAAGGATGTTTCGCAAAAAGAAAAAAACAGATACAAAAAAAGAAGGATAATTTTTTTAGCCCAACTGTAGCCCATCAATTAAGCATTCTTGCGTCGCACACTTGTACTGCAACAATACTATTGAACTTTTACTGTAGCGTAGGTTAACAGTTACAAGATTATTATCCCCCCCTCAAAAAAAGTTATTTATAAAAATAACCCGCCCGGTATATCTCTTTTCCGTCTTTTGTAATACTGCAGGAGATGGGCTTTCCATCATCGCGGTACTTGTATTCCTCATGGAAATTATTGTGCTCGGTAAACCTTACATTGTTGGCAGATACATTACCCAATCCCCAAAAATTTTCAAGCAGCCGAACCTCATCATCAGAATACAATGGGTTTACCTTAGTGTCATATTCGTCATATTGGCTTAGGGCACAGAGAATAAACCTGTTGCCATCTAACGCATACCTGGTTATTTGCTGCAGGTTGCTTTTTTCATCATACTCTAACAGGTAATAAGCGATCAGCACAAAAGAGTCCCTGTCATCAAAAAAATAATAATCCATCATTTTGCTTACCCTGCCCTGGCTGTCGTGCAGGTAAGAAACACTGTCTGTATAACCCAGTCTTGAGGAACCCAGTCTTGAGGAACCGTAAGCAACATAGGAAACCTTACCGGATAGTGCATCGGAGTAGAAGACATAACTGCTGAAATCATCAACACCCCATAATGGTTGCGTAATTCTTGTAATTCTTTCCTGTGCATCCCGGTAATAATGCATCTTGCCTTCTGCAATTATTTTTCCGGCTGCATCGTAGTCAAAATTGATTGAATCGGTTGACAGCAAATTTTCATTTAAGACCAATGTGTTGGTAATCTTAACCAGTTTTTGGCCGATGTTTTCCGCCGGCAGTGCTGGTACTGACTCTTTGTGGCATCCACAAAATATCATTACACAACTTAATATGGCAGGCACCCTTTTCATAAAAACAATTTAATAGTGATTCAATTTTTTACAATTACAGATACTTCATAATGTATAAACGTTGCCCGAACGTGTTTGAAAATAAATAAAATTTGTTTATCCGCGTTGCCTGCATGTGCTTAATTGTATTCTTAACCCCGCCTTAAGCGGGGCAGGCTGTACAAGTGTGCGACGCAAGAGGTGATGCCATAAAATACAACTGCCCGGCTCAAAATTACGCTACACAAATTATGGGTTATTTTTCCTTACAAACGATGGGCTTATCTTTTAAAGGATGATCTTAAAAGACACTGCATACTTGCCCGCCACATTGTTTTGCAACTTCGCAGGAATATTGATTACAGTTGCACCATCAGCAGATTGAAATTTAATTTTTTCAGCAGGCGCATCCATGTAAATGACCTTGCTCTTTTTATTCAATGCAATATTTTTTAAATTGAGTGAAGCGGGCAAAACAACGTCATCTGTTTTATCGCTCAACACATAAACATAAACCGTTTTTTTATCTTTCGATTGCAGGTACAACACATTGCCATCTTCGTAAGGTGCTAAGGGAATGGTTGCATAAACAGCTTCGCTGTGCACCTTCATCCATGCACCAATTTCCTCTAAACGGCTGTAGGCAGTATCGCTGAAATCACCATCAGGCGAGGGGCCGATGTTCAATAAAAAGTTGCCACCTCTTGAAATAATTCTCAGCAACATGTGCACCAGTTCATTGGTTGGTTTGTAAGTATCGTTGGGTACATAACTCCACGAATTGCCCATGGTAATACAGCTCTCCCACGGATAGCTTAATGCTTCTTTGGGAATGGTTTGTTCGGGTGTTACATAGTTTTCAAATTCGCCGCTTACGGTTCTGTCAACCACCATTAAACCGGGCTGGTAACTGCGGCCCATTTTTGCAATGCGGGCCATATCAATATCCTGGTCATCTTTAATTCCACGTTGCCATTCAACGGTTGTATCAACGCTCGACAGCGGCCTTACCCAACCACCATCCAGCCACAATACATCTATCTTGCCATAGCCGGTCATCAGTTCTTTTATCTGGTTGTAAGTGTAATCTTTAAAGGCATTCCAGCGCTCAGGGTATTTTTTGGGATCATAATTTACATTCCTGTCTTTTGGCGGAAAATACGGCCACCAGTAATCAGGGCTATGCCAGTCCGGTTTTGAAAAATAAGCCCCTACCATAAAATCATCTTTCCTGAATGCATCAAATATTTCTTTGGCAACATTACTTCTTGGGTTTGAAGAGAAAGGTGTTTTAGCCGCAGTAATTTTATAATCTGTTTGCTTTGTATCGAACATGCAAAAACCGTCATGATGTTTTGTAGTGAACACTACATATTTCATTCCTGCATCTTTTGCAGCGGCAGCCCATTTATCAGGATTAAAATGCGTGGGGTTAAAAGTGGTCTGCAGGTTTTCGTAAGCTTTTACATATTCATTGTAACCCGCTGCATAAGGCCCGCGGCGCTGTGTCCAGCCTTCGTCTTCGGGGCAAATGCTCCAGCTTTCAACAACGCCCCATTGGCTGTACGTACCCCAATGCATAAACAATCCAAACTTCAGGTCCTGCCATTGGTCAATCTTTTGTTGCACAAAAGTGTCGGTGGGTTTTACATAATCATTATCGAAATTGTGTTGCTGCGCATTCGCAATAACAACCACGCACAATAGCAATACAAAAAGCAGTTTACTTTTTAACATGACGGTATATTTTTTATTTTATGAGCCAAAGCAAATTACAACTATTGGGCTTTACCGAATCAAAGATTGTCTGAACCAGGATTTGAAATCATTTAAACGAAAATTAAGTCGTAAACGTGCATCATCAAAGCTCTATTGCCCAATTCACAGTACAACAAAAGCCCAATCAGGGCGAAAGAAAGAAATGGGCTGTACATCATTTCTTTCTTGACTTTTTTTACGCAACCTCCCATTCCGGTTGCCTTTTTGTGTCAAGACAAAAAAGTAAATACGCTGCATATAATTTTTTCTTTCGTTCTTTTGCCTTGATGCAAAAGAACCAAAAAATCAAGGACCACATGATCGCTCCGCGCATTGGTCCGGGCCAACGCCACACATTGCGTTCTCAAGTCAAATAAATCGTTACAATATTGATCAAGGTCTTTTACATAAAGAGCGAAGATTAAAATCCGGAACGTGCACAACAAAGGTCCACTGCCCAATTCACAGTACTACCAAAGCCCAATCAAGGCGATAGAAAGAAAAGTGTTGTGTATCTTTTCTTTCTTGATTTTTTTTACGCAACCTCCCATTCCGGTTGCCTTTTTGTGTCAAGACAAAAAAGTAAATACGCTGCATATAATTTTTTCTTTCGTTCTTTTGCCTTGATGCAAAAGAACCAAAAAATCAAGGACCACATAATCGCTCCGCGCATTGGTCCAGGCCAACGCCACACATTGCGTTCTCAAATTAAATAAGTCAGTTGGTAAGAAAAGCCTACTCTTTTGCATAAAGTGCAACCTTTAAAATCCGGAGCATGCCCAACAAAGTTCTATTGCCCAATTCACAGTACTACAAAAGCTAAATCAAGGGGAAAGAAAGAAATGTGCTGAAATCGACGAAGGAGATTCGCGAAGGCAAATAAAAAAATATAGATGCACTGAGCAATTCTTTTCTTTCTTGACTTTTTTTACGCAACCTCCCATTCCGGTTACTTTTTTGTGTCAAGACAAAAAAGTAAACATCAACTTGGAAAAAACGAAAAAAGTAAAAACATTTTTATATCTTACTTACTCAACCCAATCGGTTGCTCTACCAAAACATGACACCAGAGTTAATCATCTTAATTATTATCGCCCTATTAGTGATTATCATTCTGATAAGGTCATTCAAACCCAATGACAACCTGATAAAAGAAGTTCAACGCATCGAACAATCCGTAAAAACAGAAATAGCCTCCAACCGAAAAGAAACATTCGAACAAAGCGCACTCGCCAGGAATGAGCTCCGGCAATCATTACAATCTTTCGAAGAAAAACTCAATCACTTAACAGCAACCATAGATCATAAACTCACCGCCTTCAGCGACAGCAACACCAACAACACAAAAGATACCCGAACAGAAATAAAACAGGCTTTAGATACTTTCAAGAAAGACCTTGCACAAAGCATTGCAGAATTCAACAGCCTGCAGAAAGACAATTTCTTTGCGCTGCTCAATAAACAAAGCGAACAAAACACGGCAACCGGCAACAGCCTGGCCGACATGCGCCAGACCCTAGAAAAGAAGATCGCAGAAATGCAGCAAAGCAATGAACAAAAGCTCGAGCAGATGCGCATCACTGTTGATGAAAAACTACAACAAACTTTAGAAGCCCGCCTCGGCGAATCTTTCAAACTCGTTAGCGAACGCCTCGAAGCCGTACACAAAGGGCTTGGCGATATGCAGCAACTCGCTACCGGCGTTGGCGACCTCAAACGTGTACTCACCAATGTAAAAACACGTGGCGTACTCGGCGAGTACCAGCTCGAAAGCCTGCTGGAACAGCTCCTCATACCAGAGCAGTACAGCAAGAATGTAAAAACAAAACAAGGCAGCAATGCACTCGTAGAGTTTGCCGTAAAACTCCCCGGAAGAAGCGGCAGCGACAGCAGTATTGTATGGCTGCCCATCGACAGCAAGTTTCCCAAAGAAGCATTTGAACTGTTAACCGATGCCTACGATCATGGCAGCCCCGAACTCATAGAAGAGCACCGCCGCACATTCATCCGCGGCATCCGCAACTGCGCACAGGATATCAGCAGCAAATACATCGATGCACCCAACAGCACCGATTTCGCCATACTCTTTCTGCCCTTCGAAAGCCTCTATGCAGAAGTACTCCGCACACCCGGTCTCTTCGAAAGCATCCGGCGGGAGTACAATGTTGTCATTAACGGGCCCACCACACTCGCCGCATTCCTCAGCAGTTTACAAATGGGTTTCCGCACACT
>DGQT01000030.1 GCA_002390845.1 Chitinophagaceae bacterium UBA4407
GAATGAAACTTTCGTTGCGTCGCACACTGCAACTGCAACAATTCTACTCAACACTCAGGCGCAGTTCCGCTTTATCTTTTCAGGGCTTATATTATAAAAATTTCTAACCAGTTTTTCCGGCAATTACGTTAACATTCTTTCTTAAAAAATCTATATACATATTTCTCCATTCAATCCATTCCTTTTGTTCTGTAATAAAGTGATTGTGAAAAATAGTAATCAGTTCACCGTTTACAGATTTTACAATATCATGGTATTGCTGTAGTTCTTCAGCGGCTTGTTGTGCGGAGTAATGTTGTTCAAAAAAAGAGTTTGCCTCCATATAACAAAATGGATGAATTATCAGATTGGTTTGTTCATCTTTCTCAAGATCGTACCAGTAAAACGGCGAAGCCACCGATGCCCTGAAACCATTGATACTGCCATAGCCAATAGAATATTCATCCGTAATGCCGCACTCAATTAATAAACGGTAAGTAGCAGGAAGGTGCATTCTTATATAATGCTGCCGGCTTCTTGTGATTTTCTTGTTTATAATTCTCTCAAACAATAAAATTTCATTTTTTAATATTGCTGCATCATCTCCACTTTGCCAGGATGGATGAATGCCTGTAAGGTATTTTTTTGCGTACCAGCGAATCAGACGTTGCATGTATTTGTTATGTGGCGAAATATTTTTATCGTACAGTTTCCTTTTCTCTGCAACCAGGAAAAAATAAACAGGATGCAGGTTGTACATCTCATGCAAAGCATCCAATAAATCGTAGTTCACAAAAGGATCTTTTATAAAACCCGTCACTACTCCTACCCTTTCTGCAAGCTGTTTCCATTTACCTGTAAAGAGCTCTTTGCAAAAACCGCCAATATTATTCAGTAAAGGTTTATGCAAATAACTGTAAGCAATGTCAATATCATAAGTAGGCAAAAACCGGAATTGTGAATTGGGAATTGGGAATTGGGGGAATTTTTGTTGAAGCAGTTTTAATAGTTCTTTTTGCCAGAGATTTATCAAAGGAAGGTGCAGAAAATCTTTCTTAAAGGCTAAACTATTAGTATGTGAGTATCTTCCATATTCATCTTTGGTGTGTTGTAAATATTCTTCGTAGCGGGAAATCAAATAAAAGGTTGCAGCAAAAATATCAAAAGGAATATCACCAGCTGTTTTAAAGAAAGCTTTCAAATTATTCCATTCAAAACATTCAATTATTTGTGGTTGAATATCATTTTCAAATAATAAACTGTGCGGCTGAATCCAAAGTTCAGCTTCATTAATTTTAGCATCAGAATAATTGATCCTGCAATCAGCATCAGATTGCTGATATAAATTTATATCCGTAGTTAATTCAAAAGGTAAACCGCTTATTTGCTTAAATAAAGTATCAACTGAATATTGAAGCCGTTTACTGACATATGTTGTATAGATCAGCAGCATTAAGGATGATAAATATCCTTTAATGTAAATGAAATGTTCAGGTGTGGAAGATTGATGGCATCTTCATCTTTAGTGTAAGTTTCAGTAAGCCATTCACTGTTTTCATTTTTGAAATAAAATATTACCACCTGTTGCTCTGGTTCAATACAGAGATAATAGTTTAATGATGGGATTTTTTTATACTGTATAAATTTATCAGTTAAATCGTATGTTCTTGTTGAGTCTGACAGTACTTCAATTAATAATATTGGTTCGCCTGTATAATATTTTTGAGCATTCGGGCTGGAAACAATTACATCGGGATAAAAGAAATTTCCATCAGGTGTAAGTACTTTATACCCTTCCAGAAAAAGTTCTGTGTTTGTATTTTTTAAAAGCATATCCAGCAGAATAGTAAGCCTGCGTGTGATGTAATTGTGAAATTTTGATACGCCACTCATTTCAAAAAGGTTTCCGTTTATTAATTCATGCTTTAATTCGCTACCTTCTTCAAAAAGAAAATATTCTTCCTGCGAATTAAATTTTTTATCAATCTCTACCTGTTTCATACAAGATCATTTTATCAAATCTACAAAATAGTGCTGATAATCTTCGCTGGCTGTTTCCTGCTCATTTATATTCAGAACGTAAAAGTGTGCGATCCTTCGGCTCCGCTCAGGACAAGCTGCCAAGCTTTTTGCTGCCATGAAAAAGGAACTGTGAACCGAGCGTGGCAAGAAAAGCTTCATTTATAAATCATTGCCCGGCTCATAAAATTCCCTATTCGCCTTTCTGCTCTTTCCACATTTGGTTAAATGTTTTTTCGCTGAAATTAAGTTCGCTGCGGTGGGTTGTCCAACCTTTAAAGATTTTATTTACCACCCAGTTTTTCAGCTTGCCGTTACCCATATTCATCATGCTGCGGTTAAGGCTGCTCTGCCGCCACGCTTTCCACGCAAGGCGTTCGCTTAAAGTACTTTCACCCTTTACAACAGCTTCGTGACGGTTCTCTAAAAGCAATTCGTGCAGGTTAATTTTTACCGGGCAGACCTCGGTACAATTGCCACAAAGCGACGATGCATAACTCAGGTGCTTGTACTCATGCATGTTTTGCAAATGCGGCGTAATTACACTACCAATAGGGCCGCTGTAAGTGGTTTCATAGCTGTGGCCGCCTATGTTTTTATACACGGGGCATGCATTTAAACAAGCACCGCAACGAATGCAGTACAAGGCTTCCCGGGCTTTTGGGTTGGCAAGTAAATTGGTGCGTCCATTATCTAAGAGTATCACATACATTTCTTCAGGACCATCGGTTTCGCCGGGCTGTCGGGGGCCGCTTACAATAGTATTATACACAGTTACACGCTGCCCCGTACCATAAGTTGCAAGCAATGGCCAGAACAACGCAAGATCATTTATTGATGGGATCATTTTCTCAATACCTACCACTGCAATATGTGTTTTTGGCCAGCCACAACTTAACCTTGCATTGCCTTCGTTTTCGGTGATGGCAATGGAACCTGTATCAGCAATAATAAAGTTGGCGCCGGTTACACCAACTTCGGCCTGTATATATTTCTGGCGAAGCTTTTCTCTTGCTACAAGTGTTAATTGTTCTGGCGATAAACCGGGCGGTACGCCAAGTTTTTCTGCAAATAATTTAGCCACATCTTCCTTGCTTTTATGCATGGCCGGTGTTACAATATGGTAAGGTGGTTCACCATCAAGCTGCTGAATATATTCGCCCAAATCTGTTTCCACACTTTCAATTCCGTTCTTTTCAAGATAATGGTTCAGATGAATTTCTTCTGTAACCATGCTCTTACTTTTTACTAAAGTTTTACAGCCTTTTTCCTTGCAAATTTTTCCAATTTCATTCAATGCTTCCTCTGCAGTTGAAGCCCAGATTACTTTTGCGCCGCGTGCCGAAATTGTTTTTTCAAATTGTTCCAGGTTGGTATCTAAATTTTCAATGGCACGCCATTTTGCATTTTTTGCTCTCTCACGTGCCAGCATGTTATCTGCAAACTGCTGCTTGCCTGCAGGTACTGCAGCATTGTATTTCGCTATGTTGAAATTGATCTTGCGCCTGTGCTCCATGTCGGCAGCCTTGATGGTACTTTTTGCAATAAACGATGCAGCAGCTTCTTTCATATAAAAAATCTCATTTAATAAAATTAATTAATACAGTTTTTTTTGAGCCGGCTATAAACCATTTCTGATCGTCTGTTGCGTCGCACACTTGTACTTTCTGTAATTCCATTCAACTTTCTGATGCAGCCCGTCGCTTTTTTTGTAAACCTTTACGCTCCTTATAATGTTCAGCTTCCTGATTCATTCACATGTGCCGCGGTTGCAGCAAGTGCGTCATAAAAATCTTCTCCATACTTACGGATGATAGACTCTTTCAGAAAAATATATACTGGCACTTTTAATTTTTTACCCAGGTTGCATGCGGCTTTACACAGGTCTTCACGCGGCTGGTAATTTACATATTCAAGATCGGGATCTTCTTTACTTTTTTGAATTCGTATGGGAAACAAATGGCAACTGATGGGTTTTTTCCATTCCAGTTTGCCATCATAATACGCCTGTTCAATTCCGCACTTGATGATTTTATTTTCATCCTTGTATGCATAAGCGCACATCTCGCCTTTTATGGTTGGTGTAACCCATCCGAATTCCCTGTCGTAAGTGTATTTGCCCTGCTTTTCAATAGCTGCAATTCCATTGGGGGTCAGGTATGGTTTTATTATTTCGTAGTTATTGATCAACTCATCAAGTTCCCCTACTTCTAACGGAGCGCCTGCATCGCCATCTTCGCAACAGCCGCCTTTACATTTATTCAGGTCGCAAACAAATTGTTCTTCTATTATTTCGTCGCTGATGAGTTTATTGTCTATCGCTATCATATTTGCCTGCTTTCTGCGAAGATAAGAAGTTGCCCGGTTGAGCAGTTGAAAGGTTGTTTTATTGAACGGCTAAGCGTTATGTGTTTTGCAGAAAAAAAAATCAGAAAGTACAAGTGTGCGACGCAAGGGAAGCTAAATAGCAGCAATGCAGACTGGTTCATAAAACCCTTCAGCATTCTTGTGGCATGTGAAATATGAATACAAATAAAAAAACATTATTACACTTTAATAAGGGAGATAATGCTATTCGCATGCCAGTGCAATTTCTACCCTGGTACCTGCGGGTTCGTTGTTATGATCGTATAAATCAATAATCTTAAGTGGCAGTGTTTGATGGTATGTGCTATTGAATAAATCAATTCTTTTTATGGTTATATCCATGCCATGCGATTTTCTTTCGAAAAAGGATTTTGCCTTAAGTGTAGCAGATGCATGGCGGCCAATTCCATTATCTTCTATTATGCATAAAATATGCGTGATTTTATTGTACATGCTGATTTTAATAAACCCATCTGTTTTTTTAGGTAACAGGCCATGCAGTATGGCATTTTCTATAAAAGGTTGTATAATCATCGGCGGCACTTCAAAGATTTCGGTATCGATACCACCGGTGTCTATTTCATAATCGAAACAGTTGCTAAACCGGATTTTTTCAAGCTGCATGTACAATGTAACAATACGCACTTCTTCATTAAGTGTTATTCGCTTTTCCCTTGAATGATCAAGTGTAAGCCTTACAAGTTTTGAAAACTTGCTGATATACTGATGGGCCTGATGCCGGTCGTTGCTGCTTATAAAAGCATTGATGGTATTAAGGGAATTAAAAATAAAATGAGGGTTCATTTGAGTACGCAGTACACTATTTTCCAGTTCGTTGAGTTTTATTTCGTAATCGGAACGCAGCTTTACCTTACTTCTTATCTGCTGTACCCTGAACCTGTAAATACTGTAAACAGCAGTAATGGCAAGTACAGCAATTAATAAAATAAACCACCATTGTTTCCAAAATACCTGAGCAATGGTAAATTCCAGCGGCTGGTTACTTGCATACCAGGTATTGCCCGATAAAGAAGCTTCTGCAACAAAAGAATAATTACCGGCCGGAAGGTTGGTATAACGCGCCTGCCGCTGGCGTCCGGCATATACATAACCCGTATCGAAGCCAATGAGTTTATACCTGTATTGTATAAAACCGGCCATATTAAAATCAACAGTAAGATAATTAATGGCAACAGTACTGTATTCGCCTGGCAATGAAAGATCAACTTTACCAGAAATCATTATTAATGAATCGGCTATCTGAATACTGGTATTAAATACTTTCAGCGGGTATTGCTGAGGGCTTACTTTATCAGGAAAAAAATAATTAAACCCGTCTTCGCCACCTATGAATATTTCATTTTCCGGTGATTTGTAATACGCTGCAATTTTGTGGTTACCCTGCAGTACACCTTCTCCTGCACCAAATGCTTCCAATGAATTCTTTTTATAATTATACCGGGCTAATCCGCGGTTTCCGGATATCCATATATTATCATCGCTATCACCAAGCAGGCCTAAAATATATTCACCTTGTAAACCATCGTTTTTTGTAATGTTACGTTCTACGGAATAGCTATCTTTTGGAACTACGTAAACGCCATGGCGACCAGCAGCATAAATATTTCCGCTGCTATCCTGTGCAATGGTGAATATAAATTTAGTACTTGCACTTTTGGGGAGTTTTATTTTTATAAGGCTATCCAGCTTTTTATTATAGCAATACAAACCAGTACGGTTGCCGATCCAGATATTATCCTGCATATCTGTTGTTGCATAAAGTGTTATACTTCCTGCTATAGATTTTAATTTCGGATGTTCGTAAAACGTTTGAAATTTTTCTGTAAGCGGATCAAAAAAGCAAAACCCTCCGCTGCTGGATATAAGAAACTGATTGTCCCTGGTTTTAGTAAGACCATAAATTTCGTTGCCCGGTAATGCTGCACTTTTTCCGGCACTGTCTGCTACAAAATATTTAAAAGTTCCATCGGGCTTCAGCATTCCAAACCCGGCACCAAAACCTACTGCCCATATACGGTTTTTAGCGTCAGTAGCCACCCTCCGGATCGTTCTTAATTTCTGTGCCCCGGCCTTATCGGATAAATACGTGTAATAATTACATAGCCCTGTTTCCCGGTTCCATTTTACCAGGTACTTATTGGTGCCAATCCACAAAAAATTTTTATCCGCATCTTCAGTAAAACACATAGCAGAACCCTTAAACACGATTCCTTTTTCATTGGTAAATACGGTAAGGCTTTTAAAAGGCTGGGGCTTTACCCTTGTATAAGAAAGACCAGGTGCATTAATAAACAAAGTGCCGTCACTTGTATAAAACAGGCTTTGCAGAAAATTACTTCTTAACGAAGATGCAATTGCAGGATTGCTTACAACATGCTCATAACTGCTGTCTTTGACATCAATAATATATAATCCAAAATACCTTGACCCAACAGCGTACCTGCCATTACCGATTGCGGTAATACCGCTCATATAGCCGCCCATGGGCATTCCCGAATTACTCTTCCAGTTATTTATTGGCGTAATCTTTCCCGTATTCGTATTTACTATGGCAATGGTGTCTTTTGAATAACTCCCTGTTATAAAACCTGTGTCGTTAATTTTGCAAACACCTATAGGATCGGTGTAACTGAACGATTTTATTATTTTTTGTTGCTTAATGTTTGCCAGAACAATATTCTGAGGCAAACAAAAAAGCCATTCATCGTTCTTAAGTTGTCGTACATCCACTGGTGAAGATCGTGTTTCAACCACTTTTGATAATTTTTCAAGAATCGTTACACTTTTATCATCCTTTATAAGATAGCAGTATTTTCCCGATGCCAGCAGCAGGTTACCTTCACTTGTTTGGCCGCATATCAAAGCTCGTTTTATACTGCTGTCGGCATAGGTTAACTCTTTAAAAAGTTTTTCATTTTCTTTTTTATATTGCAATCCATCCTGGCCGCTTATCCATATCGTTCCTTTGCTGTCGCAAAATACCTGGTCAAGAAAATTAAATAAGAGGCCGGATCCGTTTTCTTTTGTATAATAATTCATTTCATATCCATCGAAAACGGTAAGACCTTCATCGCTGCTGATCCATAAACGGCCAAACCTGTCTTCAGCCATTGACAGCCGCAGTTCACTCAGCAATCCATCTGCATTGGTAAGATGCTTAAAAGTGTACTCCTGGGCAAAGCATGTTACGCCAACCAATATGGGTATTAATAATATGAGCAGCCTGTTTATCAAATTTTAAATTCCTCCAGGCAATTTTAAAAAGAATTTTTGCTGTGTAATCATCGCACTCAATGTAACAATTATTGGCTTATAAATATTCAGGCGCAGGCGTTTAATCTCTTAAACATAATGCTTATTTTTTGCGCTTTCAGGATTTGCATTTACTGTTCTGGCTGCTTATAAAACTGTGGCATTATTATTAAAAAGCATATTTTAATGACCATAATTTTTGCATATTTTTTTAGCCCGGCAGTTAATTATTTTATCATCGTTCCTTGCGTCGCACTGTTGTACTGAAGAATAAAGTGCAGCTTTCCGGTCGCGGATATCGATGATTGCATTTTGTGCAGGAACCGGAGCCCGCAGCCTGCTGCTGTTTAACCGGAACGTAAAAGAGTGCGACGCAACAAAAGCTTAATAGATGCAATACTGCCTGGCTAATAATTCTTTATTTTTTTAGTGCATCTTTAATTGTAAAGTAAAAAATTGGTTATAAGCAGCACATATTTTCTGAAGAGCGTAGTAAGAAAAAAAGCATACCTGTACTCAGGAATTAATGTTGTGTTCTGCAAGCACCTTTAAAAATTCATCTTTCTTTTTAGGAGATATAATCAGTTGCGCACCATTGCTCATTATTGCATAGCCGCCATCGGTTCTTAGTATACGCCTTACCTCGTTTATGTTTACAATATGCGAGTTATGGATGCGCATAAAGTGATGATCGCTGAGCAGGAGTTCGTATTCTTTTAAATTTTTACTTACCATAATTTTCCTGTCTCCCTTTAAAAAGAAAATGCTGTATGCACCATTGGCTTCTACATATATAACATCTGCAAGAAGGATAAACTCCAGCCCGTCGGAAGTGGAAAGTGTTATTGTTTGAGGTGCATGGGAAGGTTTGCGCAGGCTTTCCATTAACGACAGCAAAGCAAGTGGTGCAATATTATTGTTCTTCTTTTTTATAAGCTTATCTACGGCTTCTTTTAACTCATCGGAATCAATCGGTTTAAGCAGGTAATCTACGGCGCTGAATTTAATTGCCTTTACAGCATAATGATCGTAAGCTGTTGTAAATATTACTTCGAAGAAAGGTTGTGGAAACTGTAACAGCAGGTCGAAACCTGTACCTGTTTGCATTTCGATGTCAAGAAAAACAAGGTCTGGTTTGCAGGTATGAATTGCAGCAACACCTTCTTCTACTGATGAAGCTGCTGCTGCAACAGTAACTTCGGGGCAATACATTGCCACCATATTTTTTAATAATTCTCTGCTATGCAGTTCATCTTCTACAATGATTGCTTTGTACATAAAGGTAAATTTAGGTGTTATACGGAATTTTTATCTCTACTCTTGTACCGGCATTTTTTCCGGCATCGTCTGTAAGATCAAGTGTAATAATATGTGCGTTGTGCTGCATCATGGCTATCCTGTTATAATTGATTTCTGCAGCACGGGATATATGCCCGCCAAACGTAGTTTCTTTTAAGCCCGCAGCTGCTTTTCGTCCAATACCATTGTCTTCAATAACAAAAAGCAGGTATTCATACTGGTTGAGCATTTTAATTTTAAGCACACCGGGTGTATTCATTTTTACAAGGCCGTGCAATACGGCATTTTCTACATAAGGCTGTAGCAGCATGCCGGGTATTTCTGTATTTTGCCGGTCAATTGTTTCATCGATCTCTATTGTGTACGTAAATGTATTTTCAAAACGCAGTTGCTCAAGATCAAGGTAGTAAGCCAGCGCTTTTATTTCATCTGCAACAGTAACAGTTTCGTTAACGGAATTTTCTAAAACCTGGCGTATAAGCTTTGAGAACTTAGACATATAACTTAATGCAGCTTTGGTTTCTTTCTGCATTATAAAATGTTGAATTGAGTTTAGTGCATTGAAAAGAAAATGCGGATCCATTTGTGCTCTTAGCGCCCTTGAGCGCAGCACTCCGTTTATAATTTCAATTTCTGCCTGCTGCATTTTAATCGACGCATTTTGCTGTTCAAGCAACCGGTTTTTTTCCTGAATAATATTGTTTTTATTTTTTGTATGCAACAGGCTTTCTGCAAGTCTTTTTTCATTTTTAAGGTTTAACTGCATCAGGTATAAGAATGCAAGCACAAAAAAGATTATTGTAACGGCCCCCCGGTAAACAACCAGTTCGGCATTATCAAATTGGTTGTCAAATTTTATTTCCGGGTACCGGGGAATTAAACCTGTTACATAGTCAAACACTAAAAAACATAAAAGTATCCAGGCAACGCCTATCCACATCTTTACGGGTTCTGTTACCTGGAAGAATATTACCGGGCAGAGTATGAGAACAATTAAGGTAAAACGGTTGCTGATATTAGGGCTATCAGTAAGCAACCCCGCAACAATAATATTAAACAATGGTGCTGATACAACCAGCAACCAGCGGGCTGCATTATACGCTCTTAAACGGTTAAGAATAATGGAAAACAGGTACACAAAAAGCGACAAAATAAAAATTGCATATATAAAGGGTATTTTAATGAACGCAAACCCTGTTACAAATGCAAAAATTGCAGCAAAAAAGGCAAACCTGTTGGTAAGAACCACCTTTTTTTTCATCTCGCTGGTGAGCTCCCGGTGTACGCCGGTGTAAGAAACTGTATCCCATATATTTTTTAATGCATTCATAATTTAAAATACACCCGGAACAAGGATCGTTGTAAATATATTTTCGAGAACCACGCTTTGTACTGCAATCTTTCTTGCTTTATTATAATTAAGTAACTCTATATGAGACAACACCAACTTAAATGCCTCAGAACCTGCTGTATTGTTTAATTTATCCATAGTACCGGGTTCAAAGTTCTTTACATTGCTGTTATACTCAATCACTACTTTCATATCGCTTTCAACTCTTTCGAAAGTAATTTTTATAAACCCCTTTCCGCTATCGTTGGTAAGTACATGCTGGTACAGGGCCAACTCGGCAAAAGGGTATATCAGCATAGAAGGTATTTCAGCAAGCAATGCTGATGGCTCTTTTGGTGGCAGCAGCGCATACGTAAATTTATACTGAAACCTTATCTGCTCCAGCTCCAGGTACTGTTGCAGCATTTTTATTTCCTTATCAACAGATATGGTGAGTGAAGATGCATTTGATAATATTAACCGAAGGTGCCGGGAAAAAGCGGTGATATAACCCAATGCATTCTTTTTATCATCCATCGTTACAAAATATTGAATGGCGTTCATTGAGTTAAAAACAAGGTGCGGGTTCATCTGCGCAAGCAATACTTTGGTTTCTAATTTTTTATTGATAACCTCAATTTCTTCCTTTTGCTTTAAGATAATATCATTTCTCTGCTGTAATAATTTTACAAATTTTTGCTTCACTTTATATCTGCCATACAGAATTACAATAATTAAAACGGCAATAGTAATACCAGCAATAACCGAGTT
This sequence comes from Chitinophagaceae bacterium UBA4407, assembly GCA_002390845.1. Lineage (GTDB taxonomy): Bacteria > Bacteroidota > Bacteroidia > Chitinophagales > Chitinophagaceae > Limnovirga. Next base: position 11,039 of record DGQT01000030.1, read on the forward strand.
TTGAATTACCTTATCCTGCTGCATTTGCAAGGCAGACGCAACAAGTGTTTTTGAAACAATCTCCTTTTCCAGCGTAAGCATTTCGTTATCGTTTTGGGCAGTGCGCAAACTATCCGGCAGCGATGCTTTAAAGATGAGATCGGTAACCTGGCTCCCTAAATATTTCTTTACAATACCGGCAGAAAAAGAAGCAAATGCAGGGCTGTTGAAATATTCATTTACAGGCTCGTCCCAATCGCTGGCTTTAGGATAAATTCCTGCGAAACCTTCTCTTCTGCTGGTAAGCACTACCTGCCTTTTTACCTTTATACCTTTTTGCAAACCCATTACATATATCGAAAGCGGCACATACCCGAATGAGTTGGTATTTTCAGAAATTTTTTCCATTACTGCATAATCATCAAATTCATTATTTACTTTAAGGCCTTTATAAAAATTATTACGGATTGTATAAATATCCTGCTCCATCATGGTAGTTGCCATGGTGTAAGCTGTTTTTCCGTTAAGGTTTTTAATAAATGCCTCATTGCTTTCATAAAGAGGCTGGCTTGCATCGGTAACAATAATATTTACATCTGGCATATAGGCAGGTGTAAACTTTACTTCTTTTTTTCTTTCGTCTGTTATTGAAAAATAACTCCAGCCAAAAACTGCACTCTTTTTTGTTTTAGCTATGTAAGGATATATGTTTTCAAATGATTTTGCATCTACCCAGTTTACAGTAAGTTCAATCTTATATTTTTTTCGCAGGTAACTTACAAAAGACTCCATAATCTCGTACTCCACGCCGGCAATACCCTTTCCGTTGCGGTATATAAATGGATTAATATCGTACCATAAAGCAGAGATCGTTCCTTTACCGTTGCGAAGCGTTTTCTCCCAACTGTCTGCAGGAATATCACCGGGGTCAAAATTTTGTGAAAAGCTCAAAAAAAACGAACCCACCAGGATGGTTATCAGTAACACATGTTTCATTAAAAATAAAAATACCCTTTATTATTTGCCCCTTTTTCAGATTACATGAAACAGCTTTTTAACTTTATGAAACCCGGGTTTCACTTAACGGATTTAGGATGGCTGTTTGTAAAAAAGAGATTTTTATGGTGAGCAATACTGCTATAAGCGGCTGTGGTTGTGTCACTCACTTGTACGGTTATACCAATATGCGGCATTGTGCAACAACTTCATTTGAATAAAGCATTTTAAACGTGTAACCCGTTAGCTGCAGCAGATTAATCGGTACCTGTAATACAGGTTGCATATTGCCCACTGGCGAACCATACGTAAAAGTGAGTGACACAACCAAAGCATAATAGTAGCAATGCAGGTAAGATCATAAATATTTGTGCACTGCTTACAATGGCTGGAAGAATAAACGGCGAATCTGTAAAGAGAAAAATGGGGTACTTTTAAAAAAAATTACAAAGCAATGAACCTGAATTTCATTCCTTTTCCAACACTTACAACAGAGCGTTTAATATTACGCCGCATGAATATTACAGATCAGAATGAAATATTTTTTCTTCGTTCAAATGAAAATATTTTAGAATTTATTGATATACCCAAAGCCGAAACGGTTGATGATGCGATAAAATTTATTGAGAAAATAAATAATAATATTGAAGCGAATGAATCGATCATGTGGGCCATAACGCTTAAAGAAAATAACACCCTGGTTGGAACAATTTGTTTTTGGAATATTGATGCAGAAAACAAGAAAGCTGAAATTGGATATATGTTACATCCTCAATTTCAGGGCAAAGGAATTATGCAGGAAGCAGTTGAAAAAGTTATTGACTATGGTTTTGCAACAATACAACTGAGCTTGGTTGTTGCAGACTTTCACGAAAAGAATCTACGCTCATTAAAACTACTTGAAAAGAATGGTTTTATTTACGAAACCAAAAGCGGTGATTACCTGGTTTATTCCTTACAAAAAACTAATCCATAAACGCTGCAATCAAAGAATGAAAATGATGCGTTCCTTGTTCCCTTGTTACCGAATAGCGCCCATGATTATAAAATCTTGAGCGTATTCCCTTCTGAACATTCTGCACTACTTCTTCATCTTCCAGCTCAACGGAATCGAGCCCAGAACCTGCGCCGGTATTGAGTTTGCTTTCATCTGAGACATAAGTGATAAAAGAGACTTTACACTCACCCTCACTTACAGGCTCAACAATATTTACAGACAAACCCCATGGATAAAAATTAAACATCATATTCGGAAATACCCAGAAATAATATGCTGCCACTTCTTTACCAAAATCAGGCGAAGTTTCAGGAAGATCAAAACATACATCGCCTTTTTTTCCAATGCCCAGTTGCAGGTTTGAATATTTGAAAATTTCGGTAGTGTATTCACCAAAATCCAACACTGCATTTAAACCCGCATGCACAAAGGGAATATGAAAACCTTCCAGGTAATTTTCGCAATACAATGCCCAGTTTGCTTTAACATTAAACTGCTGCGATAAATCTTCCCTGTAATGCAACGCATCAACATTAAACCATTCCATCCGTTGCATCATGTCAGCAAAAAAATCTGAAACTGCAAAACCAGGTTGCAGGTTGGTGAATAATAATTTACCCCATTTAAATAAAGGCAGTTGCTTAAGGTTATCTTCTTCAGTTGGAAAGTTTTGCACTTCTTTAAACTCCGGCATTGAAACAAAACTTCCATCAAGTCCGAACAATCTTCCATGATATTTACAACGCAACTGGTTTAACTTGCAGGCTTCATAAACAACCAGATTACCGCGATGCGTGCAAACATTGCTCATGCAATACAACTGTCCGTTTTTATCTCTTGTTAAAAGCAAAGGTTCATTTAAATAATGCTCCAGCAATATAAATGGGTATGCACTGCCACCATCTTTTACACGATCGGTATCACCAATAAATTGCCAGGATGGAGCAAAGATTTTTTCTTTGGATATTTCCAAACGTTCAGCGCTGGTGTAGTATTCTGTAGAGAGTGTTTTGGCTTTTGAAATATCTGCGTCAATAAAAAACTTACCCATCTGTAAAGAATTTATTTAAAGATATAAGTTTTACCATACAGCGCTGAATACAGTTTTTTTTGAGCCGTGCTTTCAGGTGTTATGGCATCAACTGTTGCGTCGCACACTTATACGTTCTGAACAGCGGTCGACAGTCGACGGTCAACGGTCGACCGAAGAATCAAAAAGCACAAGTGTGCGACGCAACTAAAGCTTCATAGCATTTCAATTGCCGGGCTCATAAATTGTATTTATTATTGTGCAGTTGGTCTTAAAATATAAATAACTGTAAGCATCGAAAGTAGCACCAACATTCCTGTTAACTGGTGCAGTTCTGCAAGCCATTCAAATACCCCAAAGTTACCTGCAACAATTGAAGTGCTGCTGAGTACGGTAGCAATACCAAGCACTACCTGCGATACAACCAAAATCAGTGGCCACTTTTTTGCTTTATTAAAAGCTGCTGAACGCATTTCTTTTCGTGCCTGCCACCACCAGATTATAACCAATACGAAAATAATATATGCCAGTGTACGGTGAATAAAATGAATAGTAATGGGGTTGTGTAAAATGCTTTCTGTAAACCCATCTTTAAAAAGATTATCTGGAATAAAAGCTCCATTAATCGTTGGCCATGTGGGTGCGGTATTCGCTGCTTTTAAGCCAGCCATAAAACAACCATACACCAATTGTACCAGCACTAACGCAAGAATATAAAAAGCAAACTTTCTTAACTTGTTATTCAAAACTTTTTCCTGTGCCGGTATCATTAAACTCAATGCAAAAATAAGTGTGTAACCTATCAGTAACATGGCTGCCATAAAATGAATGGCCAGGCGAAAATGATTTACATAAAGGTTCTCTTCATTAAGCCCGCTTTTAACCATGAGCCAGCCAATTAAACCCTGCATTCCGCCTAAAACAAAAAGCATGATCAACGGTGTGATCATCCATTTTTTAAAATAGCCCTTAATAAGAAACCAGAAAAACGGAATAAGAAAAACCATTCCCATTAACCTTGCCCACAGGCGATGAAACCACTCCCAGAAATAAATGAATTTAAAATCGCTGAGTGTAAAATCATGATTTAAATATTTATACTGCGCAATTTTCTGATAACCTGAAAACGCCTGCTGCCATTGCGTTTCGTTAAGCGGCGGCAATGCGCCCATCAACGGATCCCATTCTGTAATAGAAAGCCCTGAACCTGTAAGCCGCGTAATACCACCCAACAATACCTGCACTACCAGCATGCCTACACCAATGAGCAGCCAATTGGCAATAATTTTACTATGTTTATCAATATCCATCTTTTTGTTCTTTAAGAATGCAGTTGCTTTTACTAAAATATTTTATGCTATTTACAAATAACCGTGTGCAAAGTTATCAGCAGAATATGAACAAATGTTTTTTGTAAAAAGTTTTAAAAAAATTACGGTTAGTTTGATATTCGCATTTCATAATATGCTAAAGCCATTTTACCAGCAACAATTCATAGAAGCCGGTTGCGATGAAGCCGGACGCGGATGTTATGCAGGTCCTGTATTTGCGGCGGCTGTAATACTTTCAAAAGATTTTTACCATCCTTTATTAAACGACAGTAAACAGGTTACAGAGCAAAACAGGAATACTTTAAAATTGTTCATCGAAACACATGCTGTTGCGTTTGCAGTTGCAATGATTGGTAACGACGAGATCGACCGCATTAATATATTAAAAGCATCTTTTAAAGCCATGCACAATGCTCTGGATGCATTAAAACTACAGCCCGAATTGTTGCTGATTGATGGCAACCGTTTTACAGCGTATAAAAAAATTCCGCACCATTGTATTATAAAAGGCGACAGCATTTATGCAAGTATTGCGGCTGCCAGTATTCTTGCAAAAACTTACCGCGATGATTACATGCGCCAACTGCATGAGGAATTTCCACAATACAACTGGAAAAAAAATAAAGGTTACGGAACTGCTGAACACCGCAGCGCCATTGATAAATTTGGCTTGTGCAAATTTCACCGCAAGAGTTTTAATATTCAGCCGACTCAGGTAAAACTGCCTTTATAGAACTGCTTTAATTGAACATATTTTGAACCCAGCAATAGAATATGAATCGAACTTTTCTTGCGTCGCACACTTTTGCTGAATATCATTACTCAGTTTTCAACGGCCGCTGCATTTTATGAAAATTCGTTTAGTCTGCGGCTTGTAAATCCGCCCAAACTGTTTGTGCAAACTGTTCCAGCGAAGGGTCTCTTGCACCCATTAAAAGCAAAACACAATCATCCGTAAAATGGGGGTTTGCTACAGCAAAAAAATCATCACGGTTCTCTATAAAGAAAGCATGTTTACCCAAAGCTTTCAGATCATTGATCAAATCATTTGCTGAAATATCTTTTACAGCCGTGCCGCCTGCATAAAAAATCTCACTCATCCAAATCTCATCTTCAGGCCTTAATACTGCAGCCATCTCCTGAACAAAATCGTTTCGTAAAAACTTTGTGGGTGTGTATCCATGTGGCTGAAACCATGCAATTACTTTTGGTGCAATATACTTGCATGCTTCAATTGATGCTGCACATTTTGCCGGGTTGTGGGCATAATCATCAATAAGCCAAACACCTTTTTTGTAGCCCAATACCTGGTGCCTGCGGTAAATGCCTTCGTACTGTTGTAAAGCCTGTGCACAAACGGTTAGATCAACACCAAGCTGGCTGGCAACTGCAGTTGCTGCCAAAGCGTTTTCCATATTGTGTTTGCCAACCTGGTTCAATTTAAATTCAACGCTGTTTATTTTGAAATAAGTGGTTAATCCCGTTTGTTTAAAATCAGTTGCAGTAAAGCCGGCAGCAGTGTGCAGATCTGTAGAAAAATCGTGTTGAATATTTTGCGATAACTGTTTTGCCAGCGGGTGCGAATGGTTTACTACAAACAGTTCTTTTGTATTCTTTTTAAAGGTTGCGAAAATATCCATCAGCACATCAATCTCTTTATGGTCTTTATCTACATTCAGCAACAACCCAACTTCAGGTTCGTACTGAACAATAGAGCCATCACTTTCATCAGCTTCAATTACCAGCCATGCACCTTTTCCTGTTTTGGCGTTGCCAATTTTTCCTTCTTTAATAATGCTGGTTAAACCTGCCCCGCAGATAATGCCGGGCTGTAACCCTGCAAATTCAAGTATATTAAAAAGCATTGCTGTTGTGGTACTCTTGCCTGATGTGCCGCCTACTGCAATGGTTCTTTTGCTTTTTGCAATCAATGCTAAAAGCTCAGAACGTTTTATAATTGGTATATTAAGTTGCTTTGCTTTCTGTACTTCAAACACTGTGTCTTCAATCGCTGTGGATACCACAACCAATTCTGTTGCTTCTGTTATACCTGAACCATCCTGCAAAAAGCATTGTATGCCTGCGGCTTCTAATTTTTCTTTTGTTTCGTTGTATTCGCCGGGTTTAAAATAGCGGTCGCTGCCACTTACAGTTTTACCTTCACCGGCAAGCCATTGTGCAATAGCGCTCATACCTGTACCTGCTACGCCTATAAAAAAAATATTGTTGAAGCTGCTTACAGAATTTATCATGATGCAAATAAAAGAAATTAATGTTTGCTGCAATATGCTATTGTTTACATTTCAAATTTTCACCTGAAGGCATAAACAATATTTTTTTGAAACCAGCAAAAGTACCCTGTGGCATCATCGTTGCGTCGCATTACGTTCATCGCCTGTACTGCTATTAAACTTTTACCGAAGCGAAAATTTGAAATACACCCAATACAAACCAGGTTTTAAAATCTGCTGTACAATGGTTGCACAATAAACCAGGATGAATATTGTAAGCCTGCTGTTGCCAAAGGTTCTGAAAGTACAAGTGAGTGACACAAGGAACGATGCCCAATAATCTGTTGCCGGAAAAAAATCCTGTATTTGCAAATACTTCTATAAAAAATTTATGAAAGGTTAAGTTGGGTTACTATTCACTATTTTGCACTTCTTACAATTTTTAGCAGTATGAGAAAATGGTTTGCCGCACTTGTAGTTGTATTTGTTTTAGGTGTTGCCTGCATCTATATATTCATTCCAGGCAACCTGGATGTTGGCCAGGAAGTGAGTGTAAGCTGCACACAAGGGGGCGCTTACAGGTTTTTATCGGATGAAAATAACTGGCAAAAATGGTGGCCCGATTCAGGTAAAGATTCGAACAGCACAAAAACGGATACAGGTAGTGTTTTTACATATAAAGGTTACAATTTTAAAATTTTGCAGCGTTCATACGACATGACCGCCATACAGGTAAGCAGCCCGGGTATGAATGCGATCAGTACCATTAAAATACTGCCGTTGCTTATAGATTCTGTTGCAATTCAATGGGAGTGTACACTTGTAACGGGATTGAATCCCTTTATCAGGTTACAGAAATATATTTATGCCGGACAAATTGAAGACAATATGAGCGATGTGCTTTTAGCGTTCAAACAATTTATGGGCAGCAAGAAAAATATTTATGGCTATGATATTGAACAAATAAAAGTTACCGACACTTTACTAATAACAACCAAAAAAACCTTTAAAGAGTACCCCGGTACAGCCGCGATATATGAACTTTTAAATACGCTGAAAAAAAATATTGCCTCCGCAGGGGCTAAAGAGACACATTATCCTATGATGAATGTGCGAACTACAGACAGCAATTATTACGAGGCCATGGTTGCAATACCAATAAATACTGAAATTAAACCGGGGCAAGGTGCTTTTATTAAGCGTATGGCACCCGGAAAAATTTTAGTTACCGACCCTGTTAACGGAGGCGATTACAGTGTAAGGCAGGCTTTTAAAGAGGTTGAGAATTATATAAGCGATTATAAGAGGGTATCACCCGCAATTCCATTTGAATCTTTGGAAACAGACAGGCAATCTGAACCCGATACTTTAAAATGGAGTACCAGAATTTATTATCCTGTTTTTTGAAATGCACACATTTATTGTATGTTAATCTGATTAAAAACAGCAACCATTTCCTTTTCTGAACGAAGCTTTGATTTAAATTGATTAATACTGCTTTCAAAATCCGGAACGGCTCTTATAAGGGAAGCTTTTTCTAAACTTATACTTTTGATGGCGGCATTTTTCATGTCGTAAACAAAATACTCGTTTGTTTCTTTATATATCTTTCTAACCGGCCCGCCATAGCTATAATTATCCTGAATGCTTTTTGTAGAATATTTCAGTAGCTGTAGTTTATTGCCATCTGCCAAAACCTGGTAAAAAGTAGCACCTGTGTTTTTGCCCATATCAGGATAACCATTCCTGAACATAGCGTTTATATCAAGATCGTCCTGGGTGTAAGAGATTTTAAATTCTGAAACAGCATCGGCGAAAATAAATTCGGTATTGTCTTTTTTGAAATGCAGTTCGTTGTCAAGAAGGCTGAACTGCAATGCATCAACAGCAAGCTGTTTACCACTTTTAAGTTTTACAAATCCCTTGCCCCAGCTTTCTGAGAGCATGGGCGTACCATCAATATTTGTATTATTTGTTGATGTAAATGGTTTGCCATTAATGTCGTATGCTTCTGCAAAGGGGCTGCCATTAAAACTGTTGGCAACAGTTTGACCGTATGCTGTGTGCAATAAAAAAAGTAGCGAAAATGCAGTGAGTATCTTTTTCATAATCTCAAATATTTTATTAAAGATAGGCATTCTAAAGAATCTTACTTTACCGCACATAACACAATGCAGGATATTGAAATAACTTTTTGTTACCCGGCTTTTTCATTTCTATTAAGCTTTACTTGCGTCGCACACTTTTGCAGAACATTTATATTGAGCATAAACAGCCAATGCCGGATAGCTACTAATTCCGTAGTCTGAATCCGGCATTGACTGATTATACTAAATCGTTGAAAGTAAACTGTATTTTTTTTAGATTCAGTTTCAATAACCTTACGGTTTATTGAGAAACATAAATCTTCTGTTCCATATTATGCCCGGCTCCATCAAGATGAATAATATACATACCAGCCTGCAGTTTTGGAAGTGTAACCGTCACTCTTCCTTTTTCGCCATTAAGTTTTTGCCGCATTACCTCGCGGCCACGCATATCGAATACACGCATAGAATTATACACATCATTCAGTTCCAGTACTACCATACTGTTATCTACTACTGTTGGATAAATTTTACTAGCAGCTTTATTATCTGCTACAACAGCCGACACCGTAGAGGATGTAGCTGGCTTAGACAAGGCTGGTGCAACACCTATCTTGAAAACTGTACCATTTAAATCTGCCGCATACAATTCCCCGTCTTCGCCCTGCCCATAGCCACAAATGCTATCAGGGAAATCGTGCTGCAAATATGTATCTACACCGCCTGCACCATTGGGTTTAATCTTCCAGCCATTCGATGTAATAAAATCCGAACAAATATAATAACCCTGTAATGAGGGGTATTGTGTGCCCCTGTAAACATAACCCCCAATAATGGCAAAACCGCCATCAATGCTGTCATGGGCATAATCATAAACAGGAAATTTATAATTACCAATAGGGCTGCAACCCGTTGTATCGTATATCTCATTGCCTTCATAACACTTCCAGCCAAAATTGGCACCCCTGCAGTCTGTAAACGTTACATGATCTACTTCATCCCTGTTTGAGTTGCCATCGTCTGCCATCCACATGTCGTTGGTGGCCTTATCAAAACTCCAGCGCCACATATTACGCAAACCAATCGCAAATATTTCGGGCCGTACATCGGGGTTACCTATAAACGGGTTATCGGGAGGTATCCTGTAATAAGGCGAATCATTCCTGTTAACATCTAAACGAATCATTTTTCCATAGAGTACATCAGTAGCCTGGGAAAGATTGGTTACCTTATCTATGTAACTACCATCACTGATTGTCATGTAAAGTTTTTTATCAGATCCAAAATGCATATTACCCATGCTTATTTTGGTATCACCGGTATCCACAGGCGGTAGCGCAAACAGTACTTTTCCAGAGGCTTTCACTGCAAGATCAGGATTGTTCTTGCTGGTTTTATACTTTGCCAGCGTAGCAGCGTTGTTGTAATCAAGGTAATAAACAAAAAAAGTTCTGTTTTTTTTGTAGTTCGGTGAAAAGGCAACACTAATCAATCCTTTGTATTTTCCATCAGAACATAAATTGGTGATGTCCAGAAATGGGGTGCTCAATAAGGCTCCATCTTTGTAAATTCTGATACGGCCATCCTGTTCTACAATAAAGAGGCGGCCAGAACCATCATTTGCGTTTTCAACTTCCACAGGCCTCGAAAGACCTTGAACAATTGGTGTAAAAGTAAGTTCTGGTTGTGCTTCAACTGAATTGATTAAGCAAAGCATACTGCAAAAAAGCAATGCAGCATAATGCGCGGGAAATGCCGTTGCAATACGGGTGAATAACATTTTCATTTTGGTTGATTTATGGTTTAAAATTAGAGGGGGTACATGTACATATAGGGATAGGCGCAGCAGAGATTGCTACAGTTTGAAATTGATTTTTATTAGTTCTAGGTCGTAAAAATAAAAAATGATATTATAAAAAAAAATGATTTATCTCATTTTAATGATATTTTATTTATCACATTATACACCTGTTATAAGAAATAGATTTTCACATTAACTGTGTTGACTTTTGTGTAAGTACCGCTAAAGTTTTATTATTCAATACAAAATAGCGATTGTTGGTTTTTTGGGTTCAGCAATATTTTATTGCTAAAAGACTGCATTAAAAAAAGCTTAAACTTACTCCCGAACTTAGGGTACAATGCTGTTAAAATAAAATTGAGAATAATTGAAATAAAAAGTAAAGGTATTTTGTACTAAACTTATTGCTGCTATTAAGCTTCGGTTGTGTCACTCACTTGTACTTTCAGGTATTTATTCGGCAATATGCTGCAACCTTTATTGTTTGCAATAGTTGCTTAACTCAAACGCCATGCACCGGAGCCTGATGCAAATATGTGAGCGAAATCGAAACACGCTCACCAATGTTCCGAACCCCTGAAATGTGCGACGCAAGAGAAGCTTAATAGTAATTCTATGCCGGGTACATAATTTTTATTCATCTTTATTATCGGCCCTCTTTTTCATTTCTTCTATGGGCATATAAATCATACGGCCAATAGGTTCTTTTCCACGGTAGGTAATTACTTTCATCATTACCGCATCGCGTGGCGGGATAAGTGGCATAGTATATTTGGGATAAAACCGGTCGGGGAAACTATTATCGAAACTGTAATAAATATCTAGCCCTTTTATTTCTGTTTCCATTTCAATACTAAGTTTACCGTCAGCATCCCGCTTTGCAGTAAAAATGGGATCGTACATACTGGGCGCATATTTTACCTCTTCGATATCAAAGCGTTTAAAATGCTGTTCAACTCTAGTTACAAAATTATCCCAGTTCTTATTTTCTTTTGGCGACCATACGCACTCTGCTGTTGCAAATGCTCTCGGCCAAGTCATGTATTGAAGGTGACGCACATTGTAAACCTGCTCTGTCCATAAGTTTGCCTGGCCACCTTTTATATATTTGGGATCAACACCATCGGGTACCGGTTCAAACTCGTAAGCTTTATTTAAACGCAACGTTGCATAAACATGCGGTTCCATTATGGGGTCGCTCTGCATATAATCAATATAAGTAAATGTGGTTGGGCTCATTACCACCTGGTGCCCCAACTTAGCTGCATCAATGCCCCCTTGCATACCACGCCAGCTCATAACGGCAGCATTGGGTGCAAGCCCGCCTTCAAGTATCTCATCCCAGCCCATAAATTTTTTGCCCTTGCTTTCAACAATATTTTCCAGCCTTTTTTCAAAATAGCTTTGCACTTCCTGCATTGTTTTTAAACCCTCTCTCTGCATTAATGCCTTAACTGCATCGCTTTTTTCCCAGAAATTTTTTGGGCATTCATCGCCGCCAACATGTATATATTCGAAAGGGAAGAGCGCTGCTACTTCTGTAATTACTTTATCAAGAAAATCATATACTTTTTCATTGGCAGGGCAAAGGGTATTATCAATCATGGCTATTGGTGGTGCGCCATGAGACCAATCCATAAAATTGGTTTCGCCTGAACGAACCTGGTAATTTTCTGCTCCGGGTGTACAAGAAAGCTCGGGGTATGAAGCAATTGTAGCAAGACTATGGCCGGGCGCTTCTATTTCAGGTAAAATATTTACAAACCGGTCTTTCGCATATTGGATAACATCTTTAATATCTTCCTGTGTATAAAATCCACCATAATTGCGTGGCTCGCCGGGCTCTATTGGTGCAAAATTTCCAAAGTAACCGGTTCGCTGTACATTCCATGCACCTTTTTTTGTAAGGTTGGGCAGGCTTTTTATTTCTATGCGCCAGCCTTCATCGTCTGTAAGGTGCCAGTGAAAAAGATTGAATTTGTAACGCGCCATCTGGTCAATATAATCTTCAACTTCTTTCTTAGTAAAGAAATGACGCGATACATCGAACATCAATCCCCTCCAGCCAAAGCGGGGATAGTCAGTGATTTCAACACAGGGTGCCTGCCATTGTACCTGCTTTACTACTACAGAACTTTCAATCGCTGCCGGGAATAACTGTACAAGCGTTTGAACGCCATAAAATAATCCTGCCGGTTGATTTGCTTTTATTGTAATTGTTTTTGAATTAACCAATAACTGGTAACCTTCATCACCAATTTCCTTGTTGGGTGTTGTGTTTAAAACCAGCTTTATATTTGCTGCTGCCGTTTTGCTGCTTACTGTAACATGTGAACCGGTTGGTACAGACAAACGTTGTTGCAAAAAATGAAGTGTTTGTTTAAGCGCTGCATTATCGGGTGCTTCTATTACTACATTTTGTGGCAGCTTAAATGAACCCGTTTGCTGCACCAGCTTTACAGGCTCTGGTATTATGGCGATTTGCGTTTTGGTATTCTGCGAAAATGCTGAAAGACAAATCAAAAAAACGGGTAGCAATACGCTTAACTTTTTCATATGGCGGTTTGAGTTTTGAAGTGATTTTAACTGGCAACAAATTAAGTTATAAATACAACATGATTATAAAATGTATTAATAAACCCTGCACTTTAAAAAGTATAAAATCACAGGTTGCTGCACCGGCAGTTGCTGAACAATCATATTGTGTACAAGTGTGCGACGCAAGAAAAGCCTCATAGTAATTCTTATGTACGGCTCAGAAAAAACTATCAACAAATATATTTTCGATTTTATTTTTTCTCGTGTTCCTCAAGCGTCAGTTTTTTTTCAATCCGGGTGTCGGGTATAAACCACATTGCTGCTACAATTGCCACCAGCGATAAACTGATCCACGAATTATAAAATGAAAGGGGTATGCCTATAAAATAAATTACGATGGAGATAATTCCTTTTTTGTCGCGGCCAAGTGCTAATGCAAGTGTTGAATTTTTTCCATGCAGCCGTACCAGCATTTGGGCAAGTATATAATACGATAGCCCACACATAAAAAGGATGATCGTGTATACAGCAACCGTCCAGGCTGTAAAATGGTTTTCGCCCATCCAAGCTGTGCCAAAAGGTATTAACGAAAGCCAGAACAGCAGGTGTATATTGGCCCACAAAACCTTACCATCAACATGATGTGCGGCATGCAGCATGTGGTGGTGGTTGTTCCAGTAAATGCCAACATTCACAAAGCTTAGCACGTAACTTAAAAAAACCGGGAACAGCGGTTTAAGCGATTCAAGGCTACCTTCATGCGGCACTTTAATTTCAAGAACCATAATGGTAATGATGATCGCAATTACGCCATCGCTGAATGCTTCCAATCTACCTTTTCCCATAAGCTGTTTTAAAATGTAAATCTAAAATTTCTGCACAAATATCAGTAGAGATCAGTGTATGCAAATTTTAAAGACAAAGAAATACTGTTGGCCAGGCATATATTTTCATGGCAGCATCGTTGCGTTGCACACTTGCACAGCAATACATTGAGGAACAAAATGCCAGGTTCATCAATAAAATATTACCCTTTCGTTTTTGGGAGAATCATCATAACTCCTTACGACACAAAACAGCTTGTTGTATATTGCAACCATTACAAAAGTTCTATTATGAAAACAACGCTTCCTGTTTATAAAGCAGATGCTTTTACCAATAAACTCTTCGGTGGAAACCCCGCTGCAGTATGCCCTTTGCAAGAATGGCTGCCAACAGAAGTAATGCAAAAACTTGCAGCAGAAAACAATTTATCAGAAACCGTTTTCTTTGTTAAAGAAGGCGAACATTACCACATACGCTGGTTTACACCGGGCACCGAAGTAAAATTGTGTGGCCATGCAACACTTGCCAGCGCCCATATTTTTTATACAGAGCTGGGCTATACAAACGATACCATTCTTTTCAATTCTTTAAGCGGCATCTTAAAAGTTACCCGCAGCGAACCGGGCAGGTACACACTTGATTTTCCTGCCAACCCGCCACAGCCCATCGATGAAATACCTGCAGGAATGTTTGAAGGCTTGGGTATTGCGCCATGCCCGGTTTTTAAAACATCGTTCGATTATATGGTGGTGCTGCCATCGCAGCAGGATGTTGAGGCTTTGGCACCTGATTTTAAAACACTGGCACAGGTAGAGGCTCGTGGTGTAATAGCCACCGCCAAAGGCAATGAAGCAGATTTTGTATCACGTTGTTTTTATCCGCAGAGCGGTATTGACGAAGATCCTGTAACAGGCTCTGCACATACGATTATGGTTCCTTACTGGGCAAAAGAATTAAATAAAACCTTTTTGAAAGCGGTACAGATTTCTAAACGCAAAGGATTTCTTGAATGTGAATTAAAAGCCGACAGGGTTTTAATGAGTGGCAATGTGGTAACCTATCTGAAAGGAGAATATTATTTGTAACCAGGCAGTAGAATCAATGGCATCACCGGTTGCCACGCTCGGTTCAAAGTTCCTCTTTTATGGGAGCTATCAAAGGCGCGGCAGTTTACCCCGACGAGCGAAGCGGAACTCGTGGTCTCTCACTTGTACGTTCGGAACGTCGGTCGACTGTCGACTGAAGAATCAACCGTACAAGTGAGTGACACAACAGAAGCTTCATAATAAATCAACAGACGGGCAAAAATATTTATGCAACAAGGTCATCAACTGATTATTTATACAGATGGTTCGTCACGAGGTAACCCAGGCCCCGGAGGGTACGGAGTTATTTTAATGTGGGGCGACAAAAGAAAAGAACTCTCTGCCGGCTACCGTTTAACTACCAATAACCGCATGGAATTAATGGGCGTGATTGCGGCACTTGAGTCGCTCACAAAAAAAAATATTTCGCTTACCATTTATACTGATAGTAAATATATTGTTGACAGTGTAGAGAAACGATGGCTCGACAACTGGGTACGCACCGATTTTAAGGGCGGTAAAAAAAATAAAGACCTTTGGCTGCGCTATTATAAGATTTCGAAAGAATACACAATAAAATTTCATTGGGTAAAAGGTCATGCAGACAATGCTTTGAACAACCGTTGCGATGAACTCGCAACAAGCGCTGCCGATGGAACCAACCTGGTTGTTGATTCGGGTTATGAAAACCAGGAATAAAATAAAAAGCCCGCAGCAAGCTGCGGGCTTTTTATTTAAAAGTATTTTATTAAGCAGTAGCTAAAGACAATTTTCCTTTAACGATCCACTGATACAATGCTACAAAAGACGGAAGAAAGATTATTGTTGCTATTACACTGTTCCTGTAAAAAGGCAATCCCGCAGTAAAACATTCCATCAACCCGCTGAAGTCTTTTGTGTAGCCAATGATTTCTGCCTGTGTAGCCCACACAATATAATTTGATGCAAGAAAAAACAAAGCAGGGCCAAGAACCGACGCCGCAAGCATACCAACAAGCTTACCACGACGCAATAACATGCCTACACCCGCCAGCGCAGCAATAAGTATGTAGTTGATCCATTGATTACCATAAAAACCCGCAAATGGAAACAGGTGCGCCATAAATAAAAGTTGTATCAGCACATCGCTGACAAATAAAGTTACAAGCGGAACAAGAAATGCTTTTTTGGCATCTTTCTCGCTAAAGCCTGCAAACAGCGCAACAGCAAGCCCCGCAGAGAAACCGCTTAAACTTAACTGGGGCGCACAAATAACTTTAACTGTTGTGGTAATGGCCACCATTATAAAAAGAAAAATGATTGTTTGCTTATTGAGTTTCATATTGAAATTATGTTCGTAACGGCAAAAATAGGGCTTAATTACTATGGCACAAAAGCTTTATACGCCAGTACATTGCCGGGTGTTGATAACCTGTAAGTTTCACCCGGCAATATAGCACAGGTCTCTCCTTTCTTTAAAAGCAAATTATTTACCTGTAATTCGCCTTCCATCACAGTAATAATTTCCAGCGAAGTTGAAGTTGCACCGTGAGTCTGTGCCACTGCAAGCTCAATCTTACTGATGCCGAAATCGGGTACCGGGCAGGGATAATTCCTTTCACCGTTACCAAGGTCTACCCCTTTCATAATGTTGGGGATAATGCCTTCGAAAGTAGTGTGCTTTATCAGTTCAGGTATATCAATATGTTTGGGTGTTAGGCCGCCACGCAAAACGTTGTCGCTGTTGGCCATTAGTTCCATAGTTTGTCCTTCAAGATATGCATGGGGAATGCCTGCGCCCTGGAACACTGCCTGGCCGGGAAGCACTTTTACAATATTGAAAAAGTAAATCGAGAAAACGCCTCTGTCAATCTCACCGATACCATTTTGTGATTCAAATAATTTTGCCACCCACCAGCCAGGCTGTTCTTTGGTTAGTTCATTGTTTTGTTTGCGCTGCAGTTCCCTTTGCACCAGTGGCAGCAATAATTCATCTATTTGCTGTTGCGGCATTTCCATTACATGCCTGTACAATTCTTTATAACCCTGTTCTTGAAATATTGCAATAAAGTTTTGAAATTCAGGAACAGACTGCAATACGTTTTCCAGTTTGGGTTGCTCCAAAAAACCATGTAGTAACCAGAACTCGCTTAACGCAACCAGTACTTCTGGTTTGTGGTTTTTGTCTTTATAATTCCTGTTGGGTGCGTTGGCTGGTATGCCCGCCGCTTCTTCTGCAGCAAAACCTTTCTCAGCTTCTGTTTTAGAAGGGTGCACCTGGATGGAAAGCATTTCTTTTACATCCTGCACTTTAAACAAATAAGGCAGTTCGCCAAATTGACTGAATACTTTTTGGCCAATAAACAGAACCGGGTTTTCATTGATTGCATCCCTTAAAGAAATTTCATCTTCGCCAGTAATCAAAACTGAAGGTGCCAGTGTATGTGCCCCCATCCAGTATTCTGCATAAGGCTTATGCTGCAGGTTTTCTTCGCCCATCCATTCGGGGATGAAAGAATATCCGCCCCATACATAATGCATCACTTTGCCTTTTAGTTTAAAAACTTTATCTTGTAACATGCTTCTCTGTTTTTGCAGGCTGCAATATTACATTGATATTTTCTGTATTTACAAACAGGCTAACGAAGTATCATAATTAATCAATCATGCATTTATATGAGCAACAGTTACAATAAGCAGTTGGGCGACAAAGGCGAAGAAATGGCTGCTGTATATTTGGTACAGCATGGTTATACTTTACTGGAACGCAACTGGCGTTTTAAACATTGGGAGGTGGATATTATTGCAGGCAAGGGAAACAGGCTGCATTTTTTTGAAGTAAAAACAAGAACATCAAACAGGTTTGGTAACCCCGAAGAAAGTATTGGCCGTGAAAAAATGAATAACCTGAAAAATGCCGCCGAACAATACCAGTACCTGCACCCCGAATGGAAATACATACAGTTCAATGTGCTCTCTATAAACCTGCATTACAATCAGCCCGCTGAATATTTTTTAATTGAAGATGTATATTTTTAGATGACCGGCAGTTGAATTACTATGAAGCTTTAGTTGTGTCACTCACTTGTACGTTCGGAAAATTGTGCAGCAAGTCCGAAAGACCGGAAGGCCGAAAGTCGGAAAGAAATACAACTGCATTTAGTTTCGGACTTACTGGCTTGCTGACTTCCGGTCTAACAGTAAAAGACATGCAGTCGCTTTATCTTCGCTTTGCTCAATAAAGCTATGTCGTACAAGAGTGCGACGCAACAGTCGCTAAACAGCATTACTAATGCCGGGTAAAATAATGGCTTTATATTGCTGTTTTAAAGAACAAACATGGAACATTTGCTGGCACATATTTCCAACTATCATCCATTAAGTACAGAAGCGCAGAATGCTTTACAGGATTGCTTTGAAAAGATCTCATTATCAAAAAATGAATACCTTCTTACGCAGGGCAATGTTTGCAGGCATTTATATTTTTTAGAGAAGGGAGCGCTTCGTGGTTTTTATAATCTTGATGGAAAAGAAATAACGCACTGGTTTGGTTTTGAGAATGATTTTGTAACCTCTTTTCACAGCTTTATAACACAGCAGGCTGCAATAGAAAATATTCAATTACTCGAAGGCAGTATTTTATGGGCTATTTCAAAAGAACGTTTAAAAACTTTGTTTAATGCCCATCACGAAATTGAAAGACTGGTAAGAATTGTTTACGAAAAATATTATATAAAGCTTGAAGAAAGATATGTGAATGCACATTTTAAAACTGCCAAAGAACTTTACGAAAATCTGTTGCAGCAAACACCACATATACTGGAAAGGGTACCATTGGGTTTCATCGCTTCTTACTTAGGCATAAGCCAGGAAACATTAAGCAGGATACGCAGCAGGTTTTAACATTTGCATTTTCATTTTTTGATAAATGTCAAAAAGTAACAGCAACGTTGAAAATATTTTTGATCCACAAAAAATAATCATGGAACAAAAACAATTACAACCCTCGGCAGCTTTCATTGCAGCATCATGGGCTGCATTTTTTATTGGCACAATAGCATTTAATATCGGCCTTTGGAATGCCGATATGCAACTGAACGAAAAAGGTTATTATTTTACGGTATTAATGTTTGGCCTCTTCTCGGCCATCTCTGTACAAAAAGCAGTACGCGATCAATTAGAAAGCATCCCTGTAACCAATCTTTATTATGGCATTGCGTGGTTCAGCACCATTTTATCAATCGTGTTGCTCACTGTTGGTTTATGGAATGCCGATCTTCAAAAAAGCGAAAAAGGTTTTTATGCAATGGCTTTCGTTCTCAGCATGTTTGCAGCAATAGCGGTACAAAAAAATACAAGAGATATTAAAGCTTCAAAAACTTTGGAACAACTTTAGATTGAAAATTTGTTTTTTGAGCCAATCTGTATAACATGTATTGAGCAATTCTTGCGTCGCACTCTTGTACGGCAATGCATTGAGCGGCTCCGGGCTGCTCCGCAAACTGGTTCTGGTAATACAATCATTTAAAATGGATGCATTTAAAATTGTAACAACCCTTTTTTTAGCGCAGAGAATAAGAGAACGCTAAGTTTACGTTGAGCATCTCTGCGATAACCCTTCCTGCCGGCAGGCAAGTCCTTATTCATGTTCTCTGCGTTAGAAATCTGATACAAGCGGAAATACTTCATCTACAATTTTAAATGCATCCTTTCAAATTCCTGCATCGCTGCTTATTGTTACATTAGCAGATAATTATTTTGCTATGCTTTACAAAAGAATGCCGATAGAAAAAGAATCACCTGAAGAAATTGGTTACGATAATATAAAATACAACCTGTCAGAAAGTTCTGTTACAGATATAAAGATGAGTGAATTAAATCTCTCACTCAACGATCTTAAATTAGAATACATTGGTCACCGTGGTAAAGCAGAATTGCGACAACTTATTGTAAAAGATTGCAACAATCTTAATAAAGAAAATGTGTTGCTAACCAATGGTGCAGCAGGTGCATTGTTCATCATCAACACTTCCTTGCTTACTGCAGAAGATCATTTAATTGTAGTAAGGCCAAACTATGCTACTAACATTGAAGTGCCGAGAACCATCGGTTGTAGTATTTCATTTATCGATTTACAGTTTGAACAATCGTGGAAATTAGACTCACAAAAAATAGCAGCAGCAATACAGCCAAATACAAAACTCATCAGCATTACAAGCCCACACAACCCAACAGGAATGTTGATGAGTGAAGCTGAGATCAATGAAATTATTCTCATTGCAGAACAACACAGTATTTATTTGCTTATTGATGAAACTTACCGCGACACCTGTTTTAAAACACCATATCCTGTTACTGCAACAAAGAGCAAAAATGTAATCAGTGTTTCATCTCTATCAAAAGCTTTTGGTTTACCTGGTTTAAGAATAGGCTGGCTGATTACACAAGATGAAATTTTGCTGGAACGTTTTCTTGCTGCTAAAGAAATGATCTATATCAGCAACTCTGCATTGGATGAAGAAGTGGCTTACCAGTTTTATGTCGCCAAAGAAAAGTTTGCCACAAGCATTAATCAAAAAGCAATGCTCAATTTTCAATTGCTTAAAGAATGGCTGCATAAAGAAACAAGAATGGAAGCCGTGTTGCCACAAGGTGGTGTTATTTGTTTTGCGCGTTTTAAAGAGGACTTAAACATTGATACCGCAAAGTTTTACAATACACTCTTGAACAAATATCAAACGATGGTTGGTCCGGGCCATTGGTTTGAAATGCCCGATAGTTATATGCGTATTGGCTTCGGCTGGACGGACGATATTGTATTTAAACAAGGGCTTGAAAATATTAGCGCTGCAATGATAGAGAGTTTGAATTAATAAGCCTTAGCTCAATATATAATCCGAACGTACAAGAGTGCGACGCAAGAATGTTGAATCTAGATATGAGGACCGGCTAATTAAGAATGTATTTTATTATCACATCATCAAATTACAACATCACCAAATCATCAAATTAATTCTTCATAAATTCATAGCACCAAAATAATTATTATGAAACTGCAATTCTCGTTTGCTGTGTTTTTAATCCTGTTAATAGCTGCATGCAATACAACACCCGAACAAAAAACTGACCCACTTGCAAAAGCTACAAGAAAAGATACTGCCGGCTGGATCAATATTCATCTCGAAGGCTCACCTTCCGAAATAGGTTACCAGCATGGTTATTTGCTGGCAAATGAAATTGATACCTGCCTGCAGATGATGGCTTATTTTGCAGCACATGAAACAAAAAAGGACTGGGCTTTTTATAGGCAAAGTGCACAAAACTTTTTGTGGGATAAATTAGACCGCGAATACAAAGATGAGATCAATGGCATTGTTGCAGGCCTGCAAGCACAACATAAAGATTACGATAGTCTTGATATTACCGCTTACAACGCATGGGAAGAACTTGAGTACTATTATATACCTTCTTTAATGAACGCTGCTGTTGCGCACAGCGGCGACAATAAAGCCCCAGGCAATTGCAGCGCTTTTATTGCAACAGGCAGTTATACCAAAGATGGAAAAATTGTAATGGGCCACAACAACTGGACATCGTATATAGTGGGCCAGCACTGGAATGTAGTGGCCGATATTGTTCCCGAAAAAGGCAATCATATTTTAATGGATTGTATGCCCGGTTACATCCACAGCGGCGACGATTTTTTAATTACTGCCAACGGAATACTCATTACCGAAACCACCATTACACAGTTCAATCTTTTTGATACTGCAGGCATTCCTGAATTTGTTCGTGCACGCAAAGCAGCGCAGTACAGCAACAGTATTGACGATGTAATAAAGATTTTTGTGGAAGGCAACAACGGCGGTTATGCGAACGACTGGCTCATTGGCGATACCAAAACAAATGAAGTTGCAAAACTTGAACTTGGTTTAAAAGATTACCGCGTTTGGCGCAGTAAGGATACGGCGATGATCGGCAGTAATTTCCCCAGCGATCCCAAACTCATTAAAGAAGAAACAACTTTTAATGTAAACGATTCTACCACCTCGCCCAATGCCCGTAAAAAACGCATGGAGCAACTCGTGATCGTTGATTTAAAAGGAAAGCTCGATGCCCAAACGGGCATGCAGATTGAAGCCGACCACATGGATGCATTGCAGGGAAAAAATGCCAACAACCGCTGCGTTATCTGCGGCCATATTGATGAAGACCCGCTTGGTTGCGTAGAGTGGAGCAATCCGCCGTTCTATCCCATGGGCGCTGTGCAGGGAAAAGTTACCACCGCCGATCTTGCAAAAGATATGAAGTTCTATGCGCACATGGGCCACCCCTGCGGCGAAGATTTTGTGGGCGCAACTTTCTATAAAGCGCACCCCGAATACGAATGGATGAGTAAATATTTAATGGATATGAAAGCTTATCCATGGACCATGTTTACAGCGAAGAAGTAAAACATTTTTGAATCTGGCAGAAGGAATACTATGAAGCTTAGTTGCGTCGCACACTTCCTCTGAAGAATAAAATTGAGGCAATAGTTGATATGGTATAATTTGTTTGAGCGGATAATAGTGTTTTGTTATAAAAGTGAAACTTCCTCTGCAAGACTGTTTCCATCTTATGCCTGCGTGCTCCAAAAGGATTAGGCAAATTGTACAACAATGCTGAACATTACAAGTGTGACGGCCCTTTAATATTGTTAAGCCACCTTTTTATAAGCCATGACTTTGGTTTTGTTGTCATAATACTTTGCAGCACCCCATTTTTCATACTGATGATTATGCACAAGTATTTTGTAAATAACTTTTACCAGTCTGCGGGCTACTGCTATAATTGCTTTTTTGGAACCGCGGCTTTTCTTCAGATTTTGATATACAGCCCACCAGTATCCATTTTTGGCTTTTACAGCAGCCCATGCCACCTGCACCATGGCAGTGCGCAGGTATTTATTGCCGGGATGACATTTGACTATAACTTTTTTATCTGAGCTTTCATGCACTCCCGGTGCAAAGCCCGCATATTTTACCGCACTGTCTTCAGTGTTAAATGATCCGATACTTAAGCCCATTTCTGCCATGATCACTTCTGCACTTTCCATAGCAATGCCTTCCACTTCATCCAGCTTTTTCATTTGCTCTCTATGCTTTTCTGTAAACAGAGATTTTTTGATACCGGCTTTTGTTTTACATAGCATCTTCGTTGCGTCGCAATCACTTCATCTGTATAGCTTCTGGCATCAGTATAATCTCGTTAATAAATTGCAGGCAAAGCTCAATTCATAATCCGAACGATGAACGTAATGCGACGCAACGATGCTCAACCAGGGAACAGGAAGCTGGTATCAAAAAAAAATCGCTTCTGTTTTTGTAGAAATATTGGAGATTACAGACATGATCTTAAAATTGCAGCTTTCGAGGGTGCGGATAATTTTGTTTTTAATACGGGTAAGTTGCTGGGTATCATGCAGCCGCTGACGGGTAAG
>DGQT01000031.1 GCA_002390845.1 Chitinophagaceae bacterium UBA4407
CTATGAAACTTTCGTTGCGTCGCACTCTTCGGCTGTCATAGCTTTATTGAACAAAGCGAAAATAAAAATACCGGCATTTCCTCTATCATTTGAATATGCTTGTGCATTATGCAGCCTGCTTTATTTTAATGGGCTTTCTATGAATTGGGCAGTATAAAACAATCTGGTATTATCTTGCCAGGTACTGCTGCAATCAGTTGCAACTTGTATATCTTTAAAGAGTTTAGTACTTTGACTAACAAAAAGCACAAGGTTAATTTATGCAGCAACATGATTCTATAACCGGGAATGAAAGCTCAAACCACTTTGAGGCGATTTTTAACTATGCAACAACGGGCATTATAATAGTTAATTTTAAAGGAATAATTACTGCTGCAAATCCGTTTGCATTAAAAGAATTTGACTATACTGAAGATCAACTGATAGGACATTCCATAAATCTGTTGATTCCTTCACGTTATCATACTACCCATAAGGTTTACCATCATGTGTATTTTAAAAATCCAAAAAGCAGGCCTATGGGTATTGGGCAAGAGTTGTTTGCGGTAAAAAGAGATGGAACAGAATTCCCTGCCGAGATCAGCCTGAGTTATTTTCATTATAAAAAAGAGCAATTTGTAATAACTTTTATAAATAATATCTCTGTCCGAAAAAAAGCTGAAGTCGAAATAATAAAGCTGAACAATGAATTAGAAGCCAAGGTGGCGCACCGCACAAAAGACCTGAAAAATGCGCTACAGCAACTGGAAATATCAAAAAGCAAACTTGAAGAAGTGTTATTATACCAAAAAGCTTTGATTGATAATGCCGGGGCCTTAATCATTGCTACTGATGAAAAAGGTATTATAAAACTTTTTAATCCTGAGGCGGCTCTTGCTTTAGAATACAATGAAGAAGAGATTGTTGGTAAAACCACACCTGTATTACTACATGATAAAAACGATATCATAAGGAAGCGAAAAGAACTGTTTAATGAATTTGGTATAACAATTACAGATGGCTTTCAGGTGCTGGTAGAAAAATCCAGGCGTAATACCCATGAAGAAGAACAGTATACATACATAAAGAAAAATGGGGCCAGCTTTCCAGTATCGTTAACAATCACAGCCATAAGGGATAGCAGCGGAACCATTTCAGGCTTTATGGGTATTGCTATTGATATTTCTGAAAGAAAAAAAGCAGAGTCTAATTTACAAAAGGCACTGGAAAAAGAAAAAGAACTGGGCGAGCTAAAGTCAAGATTCGTTTCAATGGCATCGCATGAATTCCGAACACCACTGAGTACAGTACTTTCTTCTGCCTATTTAATAGAAAAATATGCAACTGCTGAAGAACAACCAAAACGTGAAAAACACCTGCAACGAATTATTTCTTCTGTAAACATGCTTACAGATATACTGAATGACTTTTTGAGTCTGGGCAAGATTGAAGAAGGTAAGATACAGGTAAGGCTTTCTGAATTTAATATCAGTGACCAGGTTACTGCAATAACAGAAGAGATAAAAAGCATTTTAAAAAAAGAACAGGAAATCCGTTACCAGCATAAGGGAAACACAACTATGCTGCTAGACCTGTCTTTGTTGAAACATATCATATTGAACCTTGTTTCTAACGCTATAAAATTTTCTCCCGAAAACAGCCTTATTGAAATTAAAACAATTAATACCAATGGGTGCTTTACACTCTCTGTAAAAGACCATGGTATGGGTATCTCCAGGGAAGATCAGCAGCACCTGATGGAACGCTTTTTCCGTGGGGCCAATGCCGGTAACATTCAGGGCACCGGGCTGGGTTTGCATATCGTTTCAAAATATGCAGAACTGATGAATGGCACAGTAGAGTGCAAAAGCGAATTGGAACAAGGCACTGAATTTATCATTACATTTAATACACAAACGCTTGTATGAAAAAGATTTTACTTATTGAAGACAACGATAATATCCGCGAAAACACAGCGGAGATACTCGAACTCTCTAATTACAAAGTAATCGTTGCAGAGAATGGAAAAACCGGTGTGGAAAAGGCAATTGCGTATACCCCTGATTTAATTATCTGCGATATTATGATGCCTGTACTCGATGGCTATGGCGTACTGCATGCCATACATAGAAACGAGGCAATAAAAAATACACCTTTCATTTTCCTTACCGCTAAAACAGAACGCAGTGATTTACGAAAAGGTATGGAACTTGGTGCCGATGACTACATTACCAAACCATTTTCAGGTGCAGAATTGTTAAGTGCTGTTGAAAGTCGGCTGAAAAAACTGGATATGCTGAAAGAGGAACTTTCTTCAGGCATAGAAGGGTTGCAACATTTAATGCAGGCTTCTTTAGGCACAAACCCTTTACAATCGCTTATTGAAGGTAGCAATACAAATAACTACAAAAAAAAACAATTAATATATTCTGAAAACAACCATCCCCAACGGCTGTATTATGTTATTAAAGGGAAAGTTAAAGCCTATAAAACCAATGAGGCTGGTAAAGAATTGGTAACAGGTTTATTCAGTGAGGGCGATTTTATTGGTTATGTAGCGCTACTGGAAGAAACCGTTTATCAGGATACAGCAGAAGCTTTAGAGGATACAGAACTGGCTGTAATACCCAAATACGATTTTGAACAACTGATCAATAATAATAAGGAAGTAGCACAAAAATTTATTCGGATACTGGCAAAGAATGTTTCTGCAAAAGAGCAGCAGTTACTGGGGATTGCTTATAATTCATTGCGCAAAAAAGTAGCACAGGCATTACTCATACTCCAGAAAAAATACCAGCGAACTGAAGAAGAATTTGTTATTGATATCAGCCGTGAAAACTTAGCCACTATAGCCGGTACAGCTACCGAATCCCTTATACGAACACTCAGCGACTTTAGAAGCGAGCAACTGATTGATATAAAAGACGGGAGAAACATTATTATTATCAACCAGAAAAAGCTGGAATACCTGATTAATTAAAAAACTACAGATTACAGCAGCAACCTCCTCACAACACTACCTTATACAAATTCCCTCTCTTTAATTGTATTCAATCCAATAGATTTAATTTGCCGAAAGCTTAACGTTCAGGTGTATCTACTACGCTATGCTGCAATACATGTTGCTTTACCATATTTTTTACAATCATAAGGCCATATTCATGCCCCATTATTTCCGAAGTAGCAGGATCGAAAGACTGCGTTTGTACTGAGTATACCAATTTTTGTGTGTCCATTTCATATAAATTACTCTCCCAGAAATATTTGGTATCGGTTACATAATAGCCTGGTTCATAAATCCGGTTATACAATGTATTTCTGTAGCCCCAAAAACGGTCGTAAAAGTGGTTATAAGGTGAGTAGTGCATATTACCCGGCACATACTTTCTTTCCTTTTGTTTATCCAGCAACACAATGGTAATTACCGCATCTACTCCACTGTTTTTCAATTTTAGTATAGCCGCTTCCTCATCCATTTTATCAAAAGCTTTGGGGCCGTAATCCTGCAGAGACGATACTGCATTATAACCAAGGTCTTTTAAATCGCCCACAAAGTGATTTTCCATATTTTGTTGTATAGTCCGGTCTGCTTCCCTTATCAGCGCCAGCACCATGATCTTACTATATTTTTTAGGGGTGGCACCTTCAGCTTTCCATGATGTGGTTATTTTTGATGAACTGCATCCTGCAGCAATCAGCAAAAATGCAAAGCCAATCCATTGTACTTTTTTCATATTTATTTTTTTAATAATTGCGGTATCGATCATCTGTTTCTACCATCAGTTACTTGATATTGATTTGTTTCCCGGCCGTAGTATTTCAATCTCGCTTTTCTTGCCACGCCCGGTTCACAGTTCCGCTTTCGTGGCAGCATTTAAGCAGCCAGCCCTGAACTTGTTTCAGGATGGCAGCCTGTAACGAATTTATTCCGGAATCGCTCTCTTTTACTGCAGAAGCCTGCAGCAGCAAAATAAACCTGCAGCCAATAGCTGAGTTCTGATCTGAACGTACAATTGTGCGACGCAAGAAAAGTAAAATCACGGAACTGCTGCCGGTAACAAAAACGGCTGTTAAAACCTGAATTGGTGATTTTATTCTTATATATTTTCTGATAGATAACCGTTAAACTCTGCTTTTAATTTGCCAAATTTTCTTTCTGCATCCAACAGGTTATCACGCATCTTTTTGAGCTTGATTTTTACTTCCCGAATTACTTTTCCATCTTTAAATATTTCCCGCAGCAACAGCTTATCCATTTCTGCGGCATCGTTGCGCATTAACGAAATAAGCTCATCTTCTTTTATAAAACGGCTATGAAAATTTTCCAGTTCGTCTAACAGGTTTTTATCAAAATCAGCTTTAAGAATTTCAGAAATCCTGTTTTTCATTCGTACATTTTCATCCATCATAAAAGCCAGTAAGCGTTTCCCCGTGTCAGCTTCGAACTGCAATTGCTTTAATTGTAACGCTGGCATACGATCCGGTTTTAGTTTGGTGTGGTTATCAAAAGAAATATATTTCATTGGTATTTTTCTGGTGTTTTAGCAATAGGTAAAGATACCCGGGTAAAAAAGTAAAATCAATAACTTTAGTCAGTAATTATGTTGACAGTGGTCATAGTTGCAAATAGAATAATCTACCAAAAGTATCAATGTAAAATACCCCGCCATAAAGAATGGCGGGGTGGTATTTATCAGGCCAGCAGGGTTATTTTACAGAAATATTGTTTGCAGTGCAAAAGTATTTATCAATGCACCGTAAAGTAAAGACGATGGTCAGTGTAAAAGATGAGATTCATCAGCCAATGAATTTTTATGAGCCCGGTGCTGATATTGCAACAAGTTAAGCAACGGCTGTTTTGTTTGCCTGCCATATATAATCATCAGCATGCTTCCTGAGTATAATGATCAAAGCGACACACATAATTAAAGTAGTGGGAAAACCCGAGCCTACGCCGAACGGAATAATAGCTGCCAGAAAAACAATTGCGCCAATAGCGCCCATCCTGAATATGATTCCTTTTAACAACATGGATATGGCAATCATACCCTGGCAAATGGCTATAAAACCTACCACCAGTTCTACATGCTTTGCAAACCATCCGTTGATGAAATCTTTATACAGGTTGCTCCATACAAGATCAGCATATTCCACGTAAACAACCGGCGTTTGTTGAGATGTTTGCCAATTGGTAAACGCGGCCCAGGCAAACAGTAAAAAAAATAAAACTCTTGCTATGCGGGGCCACCATACAGCAACCAGCAACATGATAATACTTATGCCTACAGAAACAAAAAGCAGGTAGCGGTAAATTTCATTTTCGAAGCCTTTCATAAAATATTTTTACGCATACATAATTTATTATGAACCCGGCTCTTTTACTGTTATTCAACTTTTATTTCGTTGTTAGCCCCTACCACAGCAATTCTTTTATGCGCTGTACAGCAGGTTCATAAATTGCCCGCATTTTTAAGTACTAAAGAAGGATTTCGCAATGCTTTTTTCAAAGCGCCCGGTTTTTTTTGTGAGCTTTATACGAAATACAATGCCATCAATTTCATTAATATTTTTTGACCTGAAAGGCCAATCTGGTGAAAGATATGTTGTTTCACTGCTGATAAAAGGAATGGAGCGGTCTATTAATTTCTCTAATGCGTATGTGCGGTCTGTTGCATTTTCAAGTTCTTCAAATTCGCCCCAGGCTATTACACTTTTCCAGTTGGCCATATTGTTCATATCATCTACCTGAAAACAAACCTGTGGTCTTTTTCGCATCATTTGCATTTTCATTCCTTCGTATGTATGGGCGTAAATGCAGGCACCATCATATGCGTAACTGATGGGCACAATATAGGTAATATCATCAGCGCAACATCCGATACGCCCTATCAATTGCCCGTAAAGCAATGCTTCAATCTCATTATTTTCAAGTATTCCAAACATGGGTTATTTTTATTCAAAATAACTGCAACCTTTATCAACTTTAAATGACGGTTGTCACCTTTAGTAGTGAGATATATCAGATTGTGCTTCTTTGCCCGGGCAACACCTCATGGCATAACGTACTGAAACATGGGAAATATGGCAGAATATATTGCAGCCCCCTGTACAATAGAACAATTAACATCCATTATTAGCTCGTTAGATCAAAAGCAACGCAGTATTTAAGAACCCGGTTTGTTATGGTTTACTATTTAAGAATAAAGCATGGTATGTTAGGCGGGTTATTAATCAAAAGTAGCTTTACCTGAATACCGGCAATAGTACTGCAATTGAGCATCGTTGCGTCGCAATCCGTTCATCTGCAGAATATGAATTGAACTAAGGTTAATGGATATTCCGAACGTACAAAATATGCCTTCGCTTTCATTTTCGCTTTGCTCAATAAAGATATGACAGCCGAAGTGTGCGACGCAAGGATGCCTGGTAATGATTCAAAAGCCTGGTTAAAAATTGTATTTTGAAAATAATTTCGTTTGCGGCAGTATTGTATGGCTATACGAAATATTTAAATGCGTAAAAATAACACCTGTAAACTTTATAACTGACAGCCATCATGCTATATATGTTTACATTGTGTGTTCTTTGAATAAAAAATGCCGATCATAAAAACTGATTTACACCCGGAGTTATCTATCCTTTTTTTGTTTTTGCTGTATGCTTACTGCTGCAAAAATGACAATAATAAACAAAGCATAAAACAGACTATGCATGCAGTTTCTGTTACAGATACCACTAAAGATTCCCTGCAGTTGGATACCGCATTGTATAATGCAGCTTTGCTAAGACTTGCCCACAATAAGCCATCAAATAAATGGCCGGTTAAAACGGTCTATCCCAAAGCAGGCGCACTGCTTCCTTTTAAAAGGATTGTGGCTTACTATGGTAATTTTTACGAGGGTACAATGGGCATACTAGGTGAGTTACCGCCTGACAGTATGCTGCATAAGCTGCAAAAAGAAGTAAAAAAATGGCAGCTCGCCGATACGCTTACACCCGTTCAGCCTGCTCTTGAATATATTGCCGTAACTGCACAAGGAACACCAGGAAAAGGCAGCAAATACAGGTTACGAATGCCATTTGCCCAGATTGATAAAACTATAGAACTGGCTGCAAAAATCAATGGAATTGTAATACTGGATGTGCAGGTTGGGCATAGCACTTTGCAGGAAGAATTGCCCGCTTTGTTACCATACCTTAAATTACCGGGTGTGCACCTTGCTATTGATCCCGAATACTCCATGAAAAGCGGGGCCGTGCCCTGCGCGGAAATAGGAACTTTTTCTGCAGAAGATATTAACTATGCATCAACTTATCTTGCTGAAATTGTAAAGGAATACAACCTAGACCCAAAAATTCTTGTTGTGCACCGTTTTACAAAACAAATGGTAACTGATTACAAGAAAATAACCACCTGCCCCGAAGTGCAAATTGTGATGGATATGGATGGCTTTGGTTCTGCTGCAAAAAAGATTGACAGTTATAAGTCAGCGATTGCAAATGAACCTGTACAGTTCACGGGTTTTAAATTATTTTATAAGATTGACAGGGGTACAGCGCAAGGCAGAAATATAATGACACCCGAAGAAGTTTTAAAACTATTTCCCAGCCCTTCTTTTATACAATATCAATAACACACGTAGGGGCTGCAACACAAGTGCGCGAACAAACTGTTTGAGTAAGAAAAAATTGCAACAATATGATACCGGCTTCAGAACCGTGATTCAGCTTTTCTTGCCACGCTCGGTTCAAAGTTCCTCTTTCATGGCAGCAAAAGGCGTGGCAGCCTGCCCTGAGCGGAGCCGAAGGGGCACTCACTTGTACGTTCAGTAATACTATTCAGCAAGAATCCGCACACATTCAATAATCATCACTCTTTTCAAATGCAGATCAATAATCCATAATTATGTTGCAACAATTTACACCTTCCATCTTTTTAAAGCAGGTAAACTACCAACAGTCATATTAATGATATTATCAGCAATGTTCATTTTTTTCATTTGGGTAACCACTGTTACTTTCATTTCATCCAACTTCATATCCGGGTTAATGAAAGCTCCGTTCTGATAGCAGTAAATACAATATTCATTACTTTTCGATCCATCTTTTTCTGTACCGCAAAGCTCAGGCTTGTCCACTGGCATACTGCAACTCTGGCAAAATTTTCCTGGTTCCATAACTATAGTTTTATTTAAAGAAATAAATTCCTGAATTTCCAAAGCTATGTACGGCCTTGTTGCAGATTTATGACTGTAGTCAGCCAATAATATGACGTCAGTTAAATATTTTATATTTAACCGGGCGAAAAAAAAACCGGCAATTTTTTTATCAAAGAATATTTACATTATTTTTCAAAAGGTGATTATAATCAGCCAATCTTCTATCCTTAATCATATTGCAACCGGTTTTCTTTTTTCAATTTGCTATTTATAAATCTTATGCAAAATAATCATCAAACAACCGCTTCTGTTCTCAGAATCATGCAGCTAATATTTTTTACTGCACTTATCATGTATTTTGGAAAAACGCTTTTTATTCCTTTGTTTTTCGGTTTGCTGATTGCTATAGTAATGTACCCTGTATGCAAATGGCTGGAGGCACATGGATGGAACAAGGCGCTTTCTATTACCGCATGCCTTTTCATTGTAACCATCCTTTTTGTTTTGCTGTTTGTTATATTATTGTGGCAGATAAAAATACTTGCCGGTGAATCGCCGGAGATCATTAACGGGTTAAAAGCTGCACTGCCAGGCGTTCAAAAATGGCTCATTAATATTGCCGGGGTAAGCATTAGCATGGATCATATCAGCAGTGAAGAATTTTTCTCAGTTATCAGTAGTATGCTGGGTGCTGTTTTTCAAAACGCGGTAAACACACTATTCATTCTTTTTCTTACACCCGTTTATACTGCGCTCATTATGTATCACCGCAAAGTGCTGGTTCAATACCTTAGATTAATAACCCCGGTAAAATATAACCAACAGCTCGATGTTATTTTGCGGCAAACTGTTCATACTTATTTTAACTATATCAAAGGAATGGTTTTGGTTTATCTTATTGTTGGCATACTTAACAGCATTGGCCTTTTTGCATTAGGTGTAAACCATGCTTTATTATTCGGAATGCTTTGCGCCATAATGACCATTATACCATATATCGGAATTTTTATCAGCGCTTTATTGCCCATCACAGTTGCATGGATAGATACCGGCAATATCTGGTACCCTGTAGCTATTGTAGCTATATTTGGTTTTGTTCAATACCTGGAAGCCAATATTATTTTCCCTAAAGTTGTGGGCACACAACTAAATGTAAGTACACTGGCAATGCTGGTTGCTATTATTGCCGGAGGTATTATCTGGGGTGTTGCAGGTATGGTTTTATTTATTCCCTTTGTAGCCATACTTAAAATTATTACAGATAATGTTGAGGAATGGAAAGCAATAAACTTACTGCTGAGCCGGTAATAAAATCTACTGTTGTTACTTTACAGTTTCTTGTTACCCAATAAACACTTTTTTAAAAAGTAACGTATCGTAATTTTTTATGTTATTAGCTCTGGTATTGCTATGAAGCTTTAGTTGTGTCACTCACTTGTACGTTCAGTACTTTATTGGGCTTTTACATCAGCGAAGATTTAAGCGAAGGTGTTCTCTATGCAGAGGGGCGTGTCTTCAAGAAACTTAAACATGTGTTTATGCTCACTAAATTTCATTATGTTATATTCCGGCGCGATGGGCGACACCAGGGCATCCTTCATTTTATTTGGGGGCACAAGAACCAGGGCGTTGAAGATGCTTGCATATTTAATACAGCAGTATTTTTTTAAAATGAAAAGAATTAATTTGGAATTAAATATTATCTTCAATCAATACTTTAAACTTTTAAAATGGGATTCAGAATTGCTTATTGTTGGTGTTTTTTACTCTTGCTTGCCTGCTCTAAAAATGGAAATAATACACCTCAACCACCGGCATACATTGATGCCACAGGCATATGGTCTGTTCAAAGTGCGATAGAAAAAAATAATGGACTGAGTAGCCAATATAATTCAACCGATCACCCCTGCCTTGCAAACAATAAATATGAACTGAAAGCAGGCGCATCAGGAAAATATTATTTTTCAGGAACAGATTCGTGCTATCTCTATAAAAACGGAACTACTTATGTTGTTGCAGGTGTGCCAGGAGATGAAGATTCATTTACATGGCAGCAGATGAAAGACACTGTTATTGTTACATATTCAGTAGGAAAAGATACTGGTATAGTGAATACAGCAAATGGAAAAAGCTACCTAACTTTTACCAATCATTATAGTGCTGATTTTCAGTATACAGTTATTTGTACAAAATAAGTTATAGGTTATTAAATACTTTTTTTTCCGCCCATGTTGGTTGTAGATCAGCAAGCAGAGGGATATTTTTGTTACAGGCTCTTGTATTACTATTTAGCTTTTCTTGCATCACTCACTTGTACGGTTGGATGATGAATGGGGCTTTATTGAAGCGAATACCATAGCGGATGCTGTTGGTCAGCGACCAACAGCGGCATAAATTTTACCACAACGAAGCCCGAAGCGAATCTTTGTTGGTCAGCGACCACAGGTGTTCGGAAGAA